>JBBAWX010000013.1:41381-85569 GCA_040396955.1 Roseiflexaceae bacterium | reverse complement strand
ATATGCTATCCTAACTTGACACGTATCGCCCATCACACCAACCCATGCCTCGCAGAGCCACATAGTAGACACACCCGCACCAGACTGCACCAAGAGACCGTATCCCTCGCCGCGTCCTACGGAAGAGTGGCACAGTATGCGGGATTGGCATCACCCCTGAGTATCTCCAGCGTTGGGCATCGTCGCCCCATCGGCACCCAACTGCCACACCACACATCGGAGGAATTCGTGCCTACTTCATCATCTATCAACGCCCGTATCGATGCGTTCTTCGCGCAATTCATCACCGCCACCACACCCGGTGGCGCAGTTATCGTCATCCATGATGGTCAAATCATCCATCAGGCCGCCTACGGGCTGGCGGAGATCAAGCACAAAACGCCACTCAGCGTCGATCATGCGTTTCATCTGGCCTCCATCAGCAAACAAATGACAGCCCTCGCCATCATGATGCTCGCCGAGCAAGGCGCCCTTGCGTACGATGCCCACATCAACACCTACATCCCCGAATTGACCAACATTGCCGGCACATGCACCATCCGCCAATTGCTCCAGCACACCTCCGGACTGCCCGATTATGAAAACGGCATCACAGACGCCTTGTTGGCCGAAAGCGACACACCGAGCAACGCCGACATGGTGACCGTGGTGCGCCGCAAGCGCACGTTGCTGGCCGAACCGGGTGCGGTGTACTCCTATTGCAACGTGGGCTATGACCTGTTGGCAGTAGTGGTTGAGCGCGTCAGCGGGCAAGCGTTTCCTGATTTTTTACAGACACGCATCTTTGATGTCCTCGGCATGACGCGCACCTTTTCACTCCCCAATGCACATCGCCGGGCCCACGATTTGCTCGCACTCAGTTATACGGGCACCAGCAAAAAACCAGAGCTCTATGCGAGCGACGATCTCGACGGCATCTATGGGTCCGGTTCCGTGTACGCCACGCTTGGCGACATGGCGCGGTACGATGCAGCCCTCTCTACCAATACATTGGTATCGCAACACACCTATCAGGAGGCCCTCCAACCGGCAGTGCTCAACGACGGCAGTGTGGTGCCCTACGGCTTCGGGTTGGAGCTCGGCCACTGGCGTGGCGAGGCCTATGTGGCACATACGGGATCCTGGCTAGGCTTCAACGGCGATTATGTGCGCTTTGCCCAGCGCCGACTGTCGGCCATTGTCCTGCTCAACCGCGACTACGACTACCCCGATGACCCGCGCATTGCCCTGCACGTGGCCCAGCTCGTACTCGACTCGGCACACTAATACAAGGCGAATGGGCGATTCGTGAATCATCCATGCGCCTACCCCAACCAACACTACCCGGTCATTTCTGACGTATGATGATATCGGAAAAGATGCAACCATCTCTGCACCGTAGCAGAAAGGATCCTCCCATGATGCGTGTCGTCGTCCTCAGTTTTTGGCATGTCCATGCCCGCGATTACGCCAATGCCGCCGTCAATCACCCCGATGTCGAGCTAGCTGGCATTTGGGACACCGATGTGGAGCGCGGCCAAGCTGCTGCCACGCAGTACAACGTGCCCTTTTTCGCCAACCTCGACGATGTGCTCAACGATGCCAGCATTGGTGGCGTTATCGTCACCACCCCCACCGTCGACCACCTCGACGTGATGACACGGGCTGCCCGCGCCGGCAAGCACATTTTCACCGAAAAAGTCATCGCCGCCACCATGCACGAGGCCAACCACATCATGGAAGTCGTGCGCCAGAGCGGCATCACCTTCGTGGTCAACATGTACCGCCGCTACAACGCCTATAGCGTCGAAATCAAGAAACTCATCGACAGCGGCGCCCTCGGCGAACTCTCGCTCGTGCGCGTGCGCGACTCGCACAACGGCGCTCTGCGCACCGCCGAAGCCCCCAACGGCTGGCTGGTCGAGCGCTTTTTCGACCCCAAAGAATCCGTGGGCGGCGTACTCACCGACCTGTGCCACCCCGTCTACCTGACGCGCTACTTCCTCGGCATGCCCGACAGCGTGATGGCCAACTACGGCTTCAAGACCGGCCGCCTCGTCGACGACAACGTGGCCCTGTCCCTGCGCTATGCCAACGGCGCCGTCGGCGTCGTCGAAACCAGCTTTACCATGCGCTATGCCCCCTTTAGCATCGAAATCCACGGCACCGAGGGCTCGCTCATCTATGAGCAGTGCGGCATCGGCGAAATGATCGACCAGCGCCGCATCACCGCCGCGGGTGGCACTGTTGACGCCGATAGCCTGCTCTTTGGCATGAATCGCGTCTTGCGCGTGCGCAGCACCAAGATCCCCGCAGCCCAGAACGCCTGGCAACTCATCCCCATTTCGGCCGACGACGATCAGCCGCCCGCCTTCAACCAGTGGGTCAGCCACATCCAAGCCGGCACCAGCCCGGCCGACACCGACAACCACCAGCTGGGCCTCGATCTCACCGCCATCGTCGAAGCCGCCAACCTTTCGGCCACCCTCGATCGCGGCGTAGCCATCAAAGATTTACGCGGATAATCCGACGGGGCGCGATATATCGCGCCCCGAACGATTTCATCTCGCGGAAAGATTCCCGTACGGGCGGTTCGCGAACCGCCCCAACGATTTCATCCCGCGGAAGGATTCCCCCCTCCGGGAAAGATCCCCGTACGGGCGGTTCGCGGACCGCCCCAGAAGATTCTCCCCTCGGGCGATTTATAAATCGCCCCAAATCCGCACCGGCAAAGCACGCAGACCACGCAGCTCGATCCCATCCTTCCAGGCGATATGCGCTGGATCGATGAGTTGCATCGTCGGCAGGCGCTGCGTGAGCCGCTCCCACGCCACCACCCCCTCGAGGCGTGCCAAGGGCGCCCCCAGGCAATAGTGGATGCCCTGGCTAAACGCCAGGTGGCGCCCTGCCTCGGCCGTAATGTCGAGCGCATCTGCATGCCCAAACACCGCAGCATCATGATTGGCGGCGGCCAGTACCAGCTGCACATGCGCTCCACGTGGGATGGGCACGCCGGCAATCTCGAGATCGACCGTGGCGTAGCGGTTGACCAACTGCACCGGGTTCACCAGGCGCAACAACTCCTCCACCGCCGCCGGGATGCGCGCTGGCTCAGCGCACAGCAGTTGCCACTGCGTGGGGTGTTGCAAGAGCGCCAGCATGCCGTTGCCCAGCAGATTGACCGTGGTTTCATGGCCAGCAATCAACAACAAGATGGTCGTCACCACCAGCTCGGTCTGACTCAGACGCTCCCCGTTCACTTCGGCGGCAATCAGCTGACTGACCACATCATCACCCGGGCGCCGCCGCCGCTCGGCAATCAGGCGCCGCATGTAGCGATTCAGCGCCAGCATTTCACGCGTCAGCACCAGATGCTCGCTGTTGAGCACCCCCGCCGCGATAATCGCATTGGACCATGCGTGGAAGCGGTCATGGTCGCACTCAGGCACGCCCAGCATCTGGCTAATTACGTGGATGGGCAGGGGCAAGGCAAAATCGCGGATGAAATCCACCTGCGGCAGGGTCTGCATGCGGTCAATCAAGGCGTCAGCAATGCACTCGATATCGGGGCGCAGCTGGGCCACGCGCCGTGGTTGAAAGGCGTCACTTGCCAACCGGCGCAAGCGCGTGTGCACGGGCGGATCCGCTTTCAGCATGTTGCTATCAGCGAAACGGCGCCAGAATCGTTGCGCCCACCAGCCTTGATGGCGCACGTTGTAGACGTTTTTGACCAAGCGCGCATCTTTGCTAGCCGCCAGTACATCCGCATGGCGTGTCACCACATACACGGGTGCACCACCGGGCAACTGCGTGCGGTAGACGGGGGTCTCGCGGCGCAAGCGTGCATACCAGGCATATGGGTCGGCCTGGTAGCTAGGGTCCGTGTACATGCTTGATGGTTCGGTCATAACCGCCCCCTGTTATTCGTCTGCCGCCCAGCGCACTTTGTCGCTGATTGGGCGCCGTTGCCCCTCGGGCCACGCAATGGCCGGGTGCCCCACATACAAAAATCCATACAGCTTGGTCTCAGGTGCAAACCCAACCACCTCGGCCACATGCGCATGCATCACCACCGCACCGCTGGTCCACTTGGCCGCCAGCCCCAATGCGCTAGCGAGCAGGTGCATGTTGTGCACGGCACTGCCCATGGCAATCAGGTCTTCCCACTCGGGCATTTTGCCACTCGGCTGCATGCCCAGCGCAATCCAGACCGGCGCTTGCCAGGCACGCTTGACCTGGGCTTTTTCGCCCTCACTGCCTGGCGCATGTTGGGGGTTCATCAGCCGAAAGGCCGTGCCAAAGGCCTCAGCCAGCTGACGACGTGACTCACCCGTGTACACCACAAAGCGCCACGGCTCAGTTTTGCCATGACTCGGCGCCCAGTTGGCAGCTTCGAGGAGTTGCTCGATATGAGCCCGTTCCACGGGCTGGTCACTCACATCACCCAAGGCAAAACTGCGTCGGTTGGCGATGGCCTGGAAGACTGCAGATTCGTGCACGCTATGCATGATTGTTCCTATGTTCTAACAAAAAGTGATATTACCCCAGCATCTGCTGGACATGTGCCGTCAGCAACTGCCGGCGCACCTCTGCCCCGTGACGGGGGCAGGTCGTACAGACCCCGCCACCGGCCCGCTTGTACCAAAAACAACAGGTGACCCGCCCATAAAACACCGGCGTACGCACCGCCGTGGCAATGGCGATGATATCAATGCGGCGCAGATGCAACGGCGACGTGGCATCCCCCAACAACGCCACCACTTCGTGCTCGACCTGCGCCGGGGAGAGGCCGCCATAGAGCTCGAGCACCTGCACCACCACACCCGCACATACATCCGCCACCTGCACCCACAGCGATTTGGCGGGTGCCCCAGCTACATGACCCAGCCAAGTAATCAGCGGGGCAAAATGTGCCACGCACTGCGCACGCAGCATCAGGCGCAACGCCGCCATATCTGGCACCACTCGCGCATCAGGATGCGTGGCGGCGGCATCATCGGGCAGGCAATAAAAGGCGGACTGGGCGATTTCCAGCACTTGCGGGTACCCGGACACCACACGCACCGCCGTGGTCGTTGCATCGAGCACGGGCACCCGGCCCGTCGCCAGCATGCACGCCACCGCCCCCAACAGCACTGGGCGGGCGTAGAGTTGCACAAACGAGCCGACGACCTGCATGGGCGTGGCCTCCGGCATATCGCGCCAAAACTGGCGTCGCAGCTGGTGCCAATCCGTGACGGTCATGGTCGCTAGCTGTGCCGGGCACCACCCCGTCAGCTGTGGCACCACGGCCATCTGGATGTAGGGGCTCAGCCGTTGGAGCTGGTAGATACTGTCAGAAAGCGGATGATGCTGCATCGCCCATAGTCCTCATGTGTGCCCCGCTGATGGCAGCGCGTGCCTACACCGTATCATAACCGGTTTCATTTGCCGTACGCCACATCACCCATCACAATTTCACCTACAATAAGGCTCATCATCCATCGTCGTGTACGACAGAAAGTCAGGGTACGTCTATGTCACGTCGCCTCCGTATTCTACAAATCGGCTGTGGGGCTCGCGCCCAAGCCCACCTGGCCGCCATGCAGGCTCAGCCGCTCGTCGACATCGTGGGCATCTGCGATCTCGATGCCAGCAAGCTGGCCCACACTGCCGACCACTTTGGCATTGCAGCGCGCTATAGCGACATGGCGCAGGCCATTGCCGCCACTCAGCCCGACCTCGTCGACATCGTCACCCCGCCCCAGATTCGCCTCAGCATCGTACAGCAGGCCATCACCGCCGGTGCCCCTGCCGTGCTCATTGAAAAACCGATTGCCCTGACTCCCAGTGAAAGCCGCGCCCTCGCAGCGCTCGGGAATAATCGCCTCATCGCCGTCAATACGCAGTATCAGTGGATGCCCCATTGGCAACACATCTGGCAACTCCTCGCTGACCGGCATATCGGCGACGTTCGCGCCATCCGCGCCAGCACGCGTGTCAACATCCTCGAGCAGGGCCCGCACATCCTCGATTTGGCGCTCACCGCCGCCCACGTCAGCGGCTTGCCCGCGCCGCAGTGGGTGCAGGCCACCTGCACGGGTGTCGAGTACTTCGGTACGACGCCCGTGCCCGCCGACACCAGCGCCGTCATTGGTCTCGGTGATGCGCGACTGTGGCTCAACGCCGGCGATTCTGCTCCCGAAGTCCCTGGCGAAACCGGCCTCTACTACCAGCAACAAATCGACATCCTCGGCACCGCCGGGCGCATCTGGGTGTCACTCAATCAGGGCTGGTGCCTGTGGGATGCGCGGGGCATGCACCCCGGGGTCACCGGCTGGCCACACGACGATGGCGTCGCCCAAGCCGCCTTGTTTGCCCATCTACACCAGGTCCTCGTCGGCGGCGGTGATTGGCGCACCTTCCCCACGCGCATCGCCATGGCTGCCCGCAACCAAGACGTCATGTTTGGCTGCTATGTGAGCGCCCAACAGGGTGGTCGTGTGGCTCTGCCACAAGCCTGGGATGACCAAATTGTGAGCCAGTTGGCACGATAAAACATACAAAACACACCCCTGCACTGCGTTGCAGTGCAGGGGTGTATGCGCGCAACATTAGTCGCGCAGATACGCTAGACAGGCCTCAGCACTAGCGAGACCGCTCTGGTACGCGCCGTGTACCGTGGCTGGGTCTGTGGTGGTCCATGCTTCCCCCGCAAAAAAGATGACGTCGTGCAAGGGTTCACTGAGCACCTGCCGAGCCGTGAAATCGCCACCCACGGGCACGTACGAGTACGAGCCACGGGCATACGGGTCGGCCTTCCAACGCACAATTTTAGCGTCGACCACCGCAAATTCTTCGGTAGCAAAGGCGCTTTGCAAGACGGCCACCATCTCGGCAATCAACTCCTCGTCACTGTATGTCTCGAGATCGTCAGCGGCCGCTCCAGCGTTGAAACCGGCCAAAGCCGGGATACCGAGCGCATTGTTGAGCGGGATGAACTGGTACCAACGTTGGGAATCTTCGCCAATCACGCTTATCGTCGTCAGCTCTTCATCCCAAAACACGGAATCAAACTGCAATACACAACGATCCAGTGTGCCCATGGCCAAGGCGTTGATTGACCATGTGTAGGCATCGCCCAGCGGTGGCTCAAATTGGACATCACCGGCCTGGAGCACACCCAGTGGTACGGTCACAATCACGGCACTCGCCTGCCAAGACTGCGCCCCCGCCCACACAGTGACTCCGTCTGCGCTCCACTGCACACGATCAACCACCGTGTTCAACGCAATAGGCAGCCCATCGGCAAGCATGGCTGGGATACGATCATACCCGCCCACCACAAAGAGATCGTCACCGTCGTAGGCTTCTTCGCCATGGTTGAAGTACTTCCACGACAGTGCTGTGGCCGGAGCCGCATATTCATCGTTGATGACCTGGACAATGACGGCATCCACAAAGCGGCGTTGCTCAGCGTCGAGCTTCTGATACCGGGGGTGTGCCGCAATCGCATCCCACACACTTTGCGTGTCATCAGCGTCGCCCGCATCGTCGTAGACGTCATCCAAGATCTGCTCAATACGGTCGTACCACGACTCGACCTCGGCTTCACTCAGGCGACGTCCCCCTGCCACCAGGTCAATCATCACTTCTTCGCCCTCTTCGGGGTCAGATTGCGTGGCCACACCGGCTTTTTTGGCTAGCTTGGCAATCGGGTTGCCGTCGGCCGTGTGAATCCAATTGGCACCCAGCTCGATCGGCGCACCCCAATCACTCCAACTCCAGATGCGCCCACCCACGCGGTCGCGCGCTTCGATGATGTGCACACGATAGCCAGCATCACTGATAGCACGCGCTGCTGCCACTCCGGCAATGCCTGCTCCGATGACGACCACATCCACCTCTGTAACCGGTATCGAGGCAGCGGTAGGTTGTACCACCTCCCCACCTTTCAGTGGGGCCTCGTCCAATACGGGCTCGTCCAATACGGGCTCGTCCAATGTGGGCTCGTCTGGGAGTGGTGCTTGGGCACACCCCACCAAGACCGTGCTCTGGAGCAACAGCCGCAAAAATTGCCGGCGCTTCATCATTTCTCACTCCTATTTGCCATGCGTGTGGCAATTATACCTTCAATTGTGCGATGCATTGCTGAGCACGAGCGATCCCACTCATATACGCCCCATGCACGGTCGCAGGGTCGGTGGTGGTATAGGCCTCACCAGCAAACGCCAACTGGGCACTCACCGGGGTTGCCAACACCGATCGGGCTCGGAATGGACTCCCCACCGGCACATACGAATACGACCCGAGTGCGAACGGATCTTGTCCCCAACGTGTGGTGACCACACCCGTGCTCGTCAGCTTCGTACCAAACGCTTTTTGCACAATGGCAGTCATCTCAGCGGCCAACTGGGTGTCACTTTTTTGTTCGAGTGCCCGTGCATTGCTCCCCGCATGAAAGGCAGCAAGTGCCGGTATGCCATGCGGGATATTCAGCGGGATGAACTGGTACCACTGATGGGGGTCCGTACCAATCACGCTAAATGTGTCATAGGTGTTGCCCCAAAATGCCGTGTCAAATTTCAAAATACTCCGATTCAGCACTCCCATGGCGAGTTGTTGGATGGCAGTTTGATAGGCGGCCGGCAGCGCCGGACTAAAAGTCACGCGATTGGCTTTCAGCACCCCGAGCGGTAATGTGACGATGACCGATTTGGCTTGCCACGTGGTCGCCCCAGCGGTCACACTCACGCCACCACTGCCCCAGGCAATCTGGTTGACCACCGTGTTGTAGACAATGTCGAGGCCACGGGCCAACCACTTGGGGATGCCATCATACCCACCATTCACAAAGACATCACCGCCACGAAAGGCGCTTGTTTCGGCATCGTACCACCAAGCCGACAATTTTTCGGCTTCTACTGCATATTCATCGTCGATAAGTTGTGCCAACATGCTTTCAAACAAACGCTTATCGGCCGGTTTCAAGCGTTTGTACTCCGCCACCTGACTGATAGCTGCACGCAACGACACGTCTTTGTTTAATTTTTCGGCTATGGACGATGCACTATCAATGATGCGATAGGCACGATCATACTGCGACTCAAGGGCTTGTCCGGTCATCGTCTTGCGATTGACCGTGTCGATGAGTAATTCTTCACCGTCTTCTTCAGGATCGAGCGTGGTTGTCACACCCGCCTGTTTGGCCAGTGTCACCAACGGATTCCCCTTGATGGTGTGAATCCAGTTGGCACCGAGCTCGATGGGTGAACCCCACCCCGACCAACTCCACACGCGACCACCAACCCGCTCGCGCGCCTCAAGCACCACTACGCGGTACCCAGCATCCGCAATGGTGCGCGCAGCCGCCAATCCGGCCATCCCAGCCCCCACCACAATGACATCATAGGGTGAAGTCTCGCTTTGCGTGGTGGTAGGTGCTTGCGCGGGTGTGACCACTTGTGCATTCGCAACGTGGCGCATCCCCGTCCAAAGCGCGCCTTGAGCCATGAGGTGCAAAAATCGCCTGCGGTTTGTCATCGGTGTGTGTGTCCTCGCATATGTCAGCCACGATGCGCAATTCATGCGCTTTTCTGATGACGCATGATGTGCATCAAGAGTTCCGTATATGTGGAAAAGGGCGCGAGTATGTTCTTTACAATACGTATGACATACATTTCCAAAAAACTGCTTTATAATTTTCAGCATCCGGTGAGCATTGTTATGTATATTTCAGGGTTTTGTAAGCCATTTCGACTCAACAATCCATATACACGGGACGTCATTTCCACGCATAATCAGGGGAATCACGGCAATCGTCAAAGAATGTGCGATCAATCACAGATCAAGGAGTACGGCATGCGACGCATGGGATGGATGGTGGGATGTCTGCTTGCACTGATTGCGGCATTGTTGCCAGTTGGTGCCCACGCTCAGGCTGCGCCACCGAGCTGGCAACGGATCAATGGCAACGGGATGGACAATTTTGCCTGTTTCGACACACTCCACGATGAGGTTTTTTGGAGCAAGGAGGGCAACGCCTACAACTGGCGCACCGGTCAACAACTCACCGACACCAGCTGGGCCCCCAACTGGACCAACCGGGTTCTCTGTGCTCCCGGGGGCAACGTCTATGTCGAAACCTACTTCCCCTATCCCGGTGGTGAAGACGGCACCTATCAGCGCACTTTGACCCAACCACCCACGCGCATCGACGTGATGCCCAACTATGTGGCCTGGGATGGGTCGGGCATGATCTACAACGCTGAATTCGCCGTGACTCCGTTCATTCTGCAACGGAGTAGCAACAACGGGCAAACGTGGAGCAATGGCGCAGCCATCAATTCGGCGCAAATCAAGGCCATGTATATTTCACCCATCGACGCCAATCTCGTGCGTGTGCTTGAGCTCGACAAAAAAACGCGCCCGTACCGCATGCGCATGCACACATCCACCACTGCCGGCCAACGCTGGTCGAGTAGCGCATGGCGGAGCCTGCCCCACGTCTGTGATGCGCTTGATCCCGCCAAAAACGCCGATTTGCGTGATTCATTTGATGCCACGCACCCCGTCTTATGGGATCAGTGCAATCCGGAGTTACTCTTCGACATCCGCCCGCATTGGGCCACCGATCTCAGCATCTTCGGCAGCATCTTTTCATGGCAGACGCCACGGCATCACGTCACTCAGACGGTTGTTTCCGACCACAACGAAAACGGCAGTGAGGTCTATGGCGGCTTCGATTTCACGCACTACGTGTCAGTCGACAATGGGCAAAGCTGGCGCCAACAACTGGATCTGACGCGCACGTTTACGCCGTATGCGTCTCACGAAAACTATTTCGCCTTCAACGTATATGCGACCACCACCGCCAGGCATTTGGTGCGCCTTGCGCACACCCAGCGCCCCGAGTACAGCACCATCTACGGCGCATTTAGCTTCGATGTTGAGATTTCGACCAACAACGGGCAAACGTGGAGTACCACAGCCACGTTGTCACAGCCCAGCGATTGGCCGGCGGTCGACCCCTACCACGATGGGCGGGCTATCGATTTTGCAGTCATCGCACCGAGCGTCGTGTTTAACCCCATGCTCCCCAACAACATCGTGGCCCATGATTCGGGTGGCATCCACTACAGCGCCGACGGTGGCCTCAGTTGGCAACGCCTCGCCGATGGGGCCAGCACCCGCAAACTCATTGCCGTCACCACCCACCATCCACTCACCATCATCCGTGAAACGCGCTCCGGCACCTACGAAGCGCTCACGTTGCCCAACTCGGCAGCCAGTGCGGTCACTCGTGGCGTCAACCACGGCTACTCCAACGGGTATTACGCCCGTGAGACCGGCCACGACATCGCCCCCGCCTTCCTCGATTACTGGCGCAACCACGGTGGTCTGGCACAGTTCGGCTTCCCCACCTCAGAGCCCTTTTATGAGGTCAACGACGACGGCAACGTCTACTTGGTGCAGTACTTCGAGCGCAACCGCTTCGAGCACCACCCCGAGCTTGCCGGCACCGAGTATGAGGTCTTATTGGGGTTGATTGGCACGCACTACGCCGAATCTGCGCGCACCCGTCAACCAGGGCCTTTTGCTCGCCAAAGTGGGGCCAGCGAGCCCGGGCAACTCTACTTTGCGGAGACCGGCCACACCCTGCGCAACGCCTTCAAGCGGCACTGGCAGAGCACCGGCGGTCTGGCGCAATACGGCTACCCCATCAGTGAAGAGTTCTACGAGGTCAATCCCGACAACGGCCAAACCTACGTGGTGCAGTACTTCGAGCGTGCCCGCTTTGAGTGGCACCCCGAGCTCATCGGCACCCCCTACGAAGTGTTGCTTGGGTTGCTCGGCAATCAGTTGTTGCACGACAAAGGGTGGTAAACGTGCAGTAATGAAAAAACACCACACATCGGCGATTTTTGCGCAGGAGAGACGGATATGCGGCATTCACCATTGATCTGGGGACTCCTCATTGCACTGGCAAGCACCTTTTTTGTGCGACCCACACACAGCGCTCTGGCGGCACCACTGAGCTGGCAAGAGGTGGATGGAAATCAACTCAACAATGTGGCCTGTTTCGACACCTTCAACGGTGATGTCATCTGGTCAAAATCCGGCAACGCTTACAACTGGCGCACCGGTCGCCAACTCACCAATTATCCATGGCCGACCGGTGACACCGCACAAATTGTGACCGTCCAGTGTGCACCCGGCGGGAATGCCTACCTGACAGTGCTCTACTACACCGCAGACACGCCATCCGAACACTACCACATGACCTTGACCCAGGCACCACGACGCATCGCCCACCAAGTCGATTTTGTGGTGTCTGATGGATCCAATGCTGTCTACTCACAAAACATCGAGATAACCGACACTGGATTTCGTAGCCGAAGCTCTAGCCTACAACTCTACCTGAGCCGCGACAACGGGCAAAACTGGCAAGCGGCGCGCCCTATCCGCGATGCCCACATTACTGCCGTATTTGTTTCGCCGATTGATGCCAATTTAGTGCGGGTACTAGCGTGGGATAAATCGGCGACCCCTTTCCGCATGCGCATGTACACCTCCACAAACGCTGGTCAAAGTTGGCAGACGAGTGCGTGGCGCTCACTCGACAGCGTGTGTGATTATTACTTACCACGCGCCACCAACCCGTTTACAAGTGCCAGTGAGCGCTGGGATCGATGCCACATCTTCTTACAATTCGGCATGCAACAAGAGTGGGAGAACCGGGCCAGTAGCTTCAACGGTGTGTTTGGCAATATTCACACATGGCAAATTCCACGGTCGTACATCGACGCTACCGTCATGTCGATGCGTGCCGACGGCGAGGCCAATGGGTACGACTTCACCCACTACATCTCCACCGACAACGGTGGGCAATGGCGCAAACAATACGAACCTGGGTTAGCAGTGTACCCGTATGCAAGCGACATTGACCTCTCCATGTTGGGGTTTTATGGGGCAACAACCGCCAATCACCAAGTGAGACTACGCCACGCTGATTTCGCAGGGGACAGTACGGTCTTCGGACCATTCGGTTTCGCTGTCGATATCTCAACCAACAACGGCCAGAGTTGGCACACGGTGGCCACGCTCTCGCGACCCGGCGACTGGCCAGCTAGTGACGCATACCGCGACGGTAGCCCGTATGACTACGCAACGTTGACAAGCCCACCCAGCGTGGTGGTCAACCCCATGCTCCCCAACAACATCGTAGCCCATGATTCGGGTGGCATCCACTACAGTGCCGACGGGGGCCTCAGTTGGCAACGCCTCGCCGATGGGGCCAGCACCCGCAAACTCATTGCCGTCACCACCCACCATCCACTCACCATCATCCGTGAAACGCGCTCCGGCACCTACGAAGCGCTCACGTTGCCCAACTCGGCAGCCAGTGCGGTCACTCGTGGCGTCAACCACGGCTACTCCAACGGGTATTACGCCCGTGAGACCGGCCACGACATCGCCCCCGCCTTCCTCGATTACTGGCGCAACCACGGTGGTCTGGCACAGTTCGGCTTCCCCACCTCAGAGCCCTTTTATGAGGTCAACGACGACGGCAACGTCTACTTGGTGCAGTACTTCGAGCGCAACCGCTTCGAGCACCACCCCGAGCTTGCCGGCACCGAGTATGAGGTCTTATTGGGGTTGATTGGCACGCACTACGCCGAATCTGCGCGCACCCGTCAACCAGGGCCTTTTGCTCGCCAAAGTGGGGCCAGCGAGCCCGGGCAACTCTACTTTGCGGAGACCGGCCACACCCTGCGCAACGCCTTCAAGCGGCACTGGCAGAGCACCGGCGGTCTGGCGCAATACGGCTACCCCATCAGTGAAGAGTTCTACGAGGTCAATCCCGACAACGGCCAAACCTACGTGGTGCAGTACTTCGAGCGCGCCCGCTTCGAGTGGCACCCCGAATTGGCCGGCACCCCCTACGAGGTACTACTCGGATTGCTCGGCAATCAGCTCTTGCGCGACAAGGGGTGGTAACACACAAAGCACCGCTCCATGACATGGCACGATGTCATGGAGCGGCACATGGATGGCGGAGCGGACACATCATGCTTACCCGGCCAATTCCTCGAGGAGTTCTTTGATGAGGCGATCCGACAACAGGGTGGCACCGAGGGGATCAGCCGGGGTCACACCCTCAAGTGCCAAAAAGTCGCGAATGTGTGCTTCGTGGATCGCCAACAAATCGGCCGTCAGAATTTCATCGATGCGAACGTTCATGTGGATTCCCTTGTGCTCGTCAACAGTGGCAGTAATGCTGATGCGCGTGGGAGGATGAGGCGGGCAAAGGCCTGTCGTTGGTCGGAGGTGCCACACACAGCGAGCATGTCTCCTGATTGTAACACTTCATGGGCGGTTGGGTTCATCATCAGCACCCCATTGCGCAAAATTCCCACCACGAGGACGCCACTCGCCATACCAATGACACCGTCTCCCAACGTTTTTGCCACCAACGGTGAATCATCGGCTACTGCGTGCCACGACAGCGCCAGGGCCACTTTGGCAGCACCCAGTGAGCGTTCTAGATGCACGTCGGGGCTTTGCGTAGCAAGTGGTGCGTAGGCGGCGGCGCGTACATCGTCACTCATGCGTTCAATGATTTCGGGGGTCACGTCGAAATGCAACATGGTCTGACGCATCATCTCCAGCCCAGCTTCAAACTCTGGTTGCACAATTTCGTGGATGCCCAGCTCATGGAGCAATTCTACTTGCGCCATTTTGGTGGCACGCGCCACAATGTGCACCTGCGGTGCCAGGCTACGCGCAGTGCGCACAATGGATTCGACATCAAATGCAGAACCAACGGCCACGAGCACCAAGCGCGCACGCGCAATGCCTGCCGCGACCAACACCTCGCTGCTCGTGGCATCACCGTAAATGCACGGGATGTGTTTATGACGCAATTCGTCGAGTCGGTATTGATCGCTTTCTACGACCACATACGGCAACTCAAGGCGGTGCAACAGCTGTGCCGTGTACTGCCCGACCCGGCCATAGCCGATGATGATGGCGTGCCCCTGCACGGCGGGCACAAACCCGACATCGTCAATCACGTGTGCCGCAGGCTCAGGCCACCAACGCTGGCGAAGGTGTGCGAGTGGTTGACGCAGACGCATCAGTGACGGGGTCAGCATCATGGTCACCAGTGCGGTGGCCAACACCAGGTTGTACTGATCGGTGCTGAGCATTCCCTCGCTGACGGCAACCCGTGCCAGCACAAAGGCAAACTCACCAATCTGGAACAATCCCAATCCCACAGTCAGCGGAATATCACCCCGATACCCAAATATGCGCGTCACCACGGCAAAAATCACCAGCTTCCCGATACTCACCAACCCAGCAAGCTCGACGATTACCCATGCCTGATGCCACAAAAAGAGCGGATCTAGGAGCATGCCCACCGAAACGAAAAAAATCATGCTAAAAATATCACGCAACGGCACAATATCACTGAGTGCTTGATGGCTGTACTCTGATTCACTCAGTACCATGCCTGCCACAAAGGCACCAAATGCGAACGACAAGCCAACTAGGTAGGTGGCATAGCCAATTCCCAGCCCAATAGCCATTATCGCAATTAAAAACAGCTCACGCGATCCCCATAGGCTGATACGCCGCAACAGCACGGGCATGACTCGCGTCCCCACCACAACCATCGTCACAATGAACACCACGGCTCGTAGCGCAGCCCATGCCAGATTGTTGAGTCCCGCACCAAATTGGTTGAGCTCCGGCAACACGAGCATCATGGGCACCACGGCCAAGTCTTGCACCACCAACATGCTAATCATGATGCGACTCGCAAGCGAACCGAGTTCACCCTGTGCGGCCAGTGTCTTGAGGATGACCATGGTACTCGACAACGAAACAAAGGCCCCCAACCAGATGGCCGCCGTGGTATCCCAGCCCAGTAAGGTGCCGAGCCCCCATCCGAGCACCATGCTCAGACAAATTTGAATGGGAGTGCCGATGAAGGCCAGCCACTTGACTTTCATCAGTTTGCTGAAATTGAACTCCAACCCGAGCGCAAAGAGGAGCAGGGCTACGCCGATTTCGGCGAGGAGCTCGATATCGTGAATTTCCGAAACAGTGGGACCAGCCGTGTACGGCCCAATGACCACCCCGGCCACAATGTAACCGATAATCAATGGCTGACCGAGACGTTGGGCCACAATCCCACCAAGTAGAGCGGCAACGATGATCAAGGCAAAGTCAGCAGCAATTCCCATGAGCAGCTTTTCCTTTCTCAATGGACGTTATTTGGTCGCCTCCACACCGCTTGCAACCACATGTGGTAGCATACCAAAGAGCTTTGTCAATCTACCCTACCTTCTATTATACCGTAGGGTTTACGAGATGATAGTTTTTATGTCAAATGAATCCACCCATCGCATCTACGTCTGCCATGGTGCATTTTGCCGTGGCGACCTCATTTATCGGAGTTTGCAGCACCTCATCACCCAGAATGGACTGAGCCAACGATGCGAGTTGCGCGCCAGCGGGTGCCAAAATCGCTGTGACGATGGCCCCAACTTGACCATTTGGCCGGGGCCTATCAGGCACCACCATGTGCAGGTTGGCGATCTCGAACCGCTCGTGCAAACCCTGCTCCACAGGAGCAACGACCATGGTGATCCAACGCCAACCTAAGGGGTGTGGTACAATGCTTCTTAGTATACTTATTGATTAAGCATTGTTAGGACGCCCATGGCCACCATTCCCAGTAGCATCACCGAAGCCCGGGTCCTCGAGGCACTGCGCACAGTCCAGGAGCCAGAACTCGGCGGCGATTTGGTATCACGCAAAATGATCAAGAACGTGGTCATCAGTGCTGACCGCGTCAGTTTTGCGGTCGAGTTAACGACTCCTGCATGTCCGCTCAAGTACGAAATCCGCACCGCCTGTGAAGACGCCATTGAGCAGATCCTCGGTGTCAGCCGTGACCTCATCAACGTGGAATTCACGGCCCAGGTGCGCACCCACGGTGGGCTCCTCGACAAGGCGGCCATCCCCGGTGTCAGCCATGTCATCGCCGTATCGGCCGGCAAAGGTGGGGTCGGCAAATCGACGGTTGCGGTCAATCTGGCCACGGCACTGGCCCGTGAGGGGGCGCGTGTCGGATTGCTCGATGCCGACATCTACGGTCCATCCATTCCCCTGATGATGGGAGTCACTGGCCAACCCGAAGCCGAGACCGGCCCAGACGGGCAGCCACGCATGATTCCGTTGCAGGCCCACGGCATCAAGCTGATGTCGGTGGGGTTTTTGGTTGACGACAGCCAGCCCGTCATCTGGCGTGGCCCCATGGTATCGCAGCTCCTGCGGCAATTCTTGTACCAGGTCGACTGGGCGCCCCTCGACTACCTCGTCATCGACATGCCACCAGGCACGGGCGATGTGGCACTCACGCTGGCGCAGTCGCTCCAAAACGTCGGCTTAACCGGAGCCGTCACCGTCACGACACCGCAACAGGTGGCCGCCATCGATGTCATCAAGAGCATGGAGATGTTCCGCAAGGTCAACGTGCCGTTGTTGGGCATCGTCGAAAACATGGCCTACTTTGTAGCACCTGACACCGGTGCCCGCTACGATATCTTTGGTAGCGGCGCTGCCACCCAGCTCGCCGACCGCCTGCAAGTCCCCATGCTTGGGCAGATTCCCTTGGGGATGAGCATCCGCGCCGCTGGCGACCAGGGCACCCCTGCGGTACTCGGCAGCGAGGCAGATGCCTATGCCGACGTCTTCCAAGTCATTGCTCAGCGCCTCGCAGCCCGCGTGAGCGTCCTCGAACACGTCTAACGACACCGACCCCCACGGCACCCTCACCACACTCACAGGAGAGGAGGGTGCCGTGCCCACCACATCACGGAGGTTTGTATGCAATACGAAGAACACCGCCTCCAGCCGATTACTCTCATTGATCCGCTGACCACGCATCGCCCACGCTACAACAGCGAACTCCCAGCGTTGGACAACTACGGACGGCGTATCGACTACCTGCGGATCTCGCTCACCGATCGGTGCAACTTACGCTGTGTCTACTGCATGCCAGCCGAGGGGCTGGATTTCATGCCCAAGGACGACATTCTAACCACCACCGAGTTGCTCCGTACCGTGCGCGCTTGTGCTCGGGTCGGGTTCCGCAAAATCCGCCTCACCGGCGGTGAACCGACCCTGCGCCGCGACCTTGTTGAGCTCGTAACAGCCATCAAAGACACCCCGGGCATTGAGCATATCGCCATGACCACCAATGCCGTCAAATTGGCGCCCATTGCCCATGCCCTCAAAGCAGCCGGGCTCGACCGGGTCAACATCAGCATCGACACACTCGACGCGGATCGCTTCGCCCTGATGACCCGTGGCGCGAAGCTGGCCACCGTCTGGGAGGGCATCATGGCCGCCGAAGCGGCTGGACTCACCCCGCTCAAACTCAACATGGTCGTGGTGCGTGGTCTCAACGACCACGACGTGCTCGAGATGGCGGCACTCACCCTCACCCATGACTGGGATGTGCGCTTCATTGAGGTCATGCCATTGACCGGAGTGGCCGATGTCGCCAACGATGGCGTCGTCCCCAGCCAACACCTGATTCATGCCATCGAGGGTGAATTTGGCCCACTGACCGACCTTGGCATGCATGCGGCTGACCCGGCTCACCGCTATCGCATCGCCCATGCACGTGGCAGTATCGGCTTCATCAGCTCGGTCAGTGAGCCGTTTTGTAGCACCTGCAACCGCATGCGCCTGACCGCTGATGGACGCCTACACCTCTGCTTACTCCGGGACGACGAAGTCGATGTACGGGCCGCGTTGCGCCAAGGCATCGACGACGACGAACTCGAGCAAATTATCCGGCATGCAGTTGCCATCAAACCCTGGGGGCATGGCCTCCCCGAGGGTATTTTGCCCACCGTGCGCGGCATGTCGGCGCTCGGCGGCTAATCACCCAGATCTTCCCCCTGATGCGGTGACCAGCGCCGTGTCGCACGGTGACCAATACGCTGTGTCGAAAGGGGATGCCCTTGGAAGGCTTCAGCATCAATGATGGCCGTGGTCGCCGCAACCGACCACTGCTCCCCCTGGTCGACCAATTCGGCATCCCAAAAACCCAGTTGTTCGGGGTACCTCCCGAGTTGCGCTACCCCCACTCCCACTAATCGCATGCTTCGTTGCCCATCCCAGAGCGCATCCAACAGCTGACACGCCGTCACAAAAATCTCGGCTGCTTGGTGCGTGGCACGGGGCAGTCGGGCCTGCTTGGCCACGGATTGTTGCATGTTCCAACGAATACGACAGTGCACCACCCAACACCGCAGTTGCTTGTGCTGTAGCCGGTATGCAAGGGCCTGAGCCAGCGTGAGCACCGTGCCCACCACCAGGGCGCGATCGTTGACGTCACGCAAAAAAGTGGTCTCGTGCGAGAGTGATTTGGCGGGCTGTGCTTGTTGTATGGGGCGCTCGTCAATACCCCGCGCCCAGCGAATGAGCTGCGCCGCCTGCCGAGCTGGAAAATGCGCCTCCACATCACTACACCGTTGCCACCCCAATTCACCAAGGGTGACAATCCCCAATTCATGGAGTTGATGCGTCGTCTTGGGACCAATGCCACACAATGTCTCGACCGGCAGTGGTGCCAAAAAAGCCGATTCTTGCCCCACTGGCACCACATAAATGGCGTGGGGCATCTCCCCACTTCGTGCGCGGCTCTTGGCACGGTCTGTGGCCGCCTTGGCGACCAGCTTGTTGCTCGCAATCCCACACGAAATCGACAGCTGCAGCTCGTTGGCCACCTCCTGCTGGACCCGACGTGCGAGTGCCATGGCCTCGTGCTGATGCGCACTGATATCCACGTATGCTTCATCAATGGAGGCCTGCTCGACAAATGGCGTCACCCGTTGCAATAGCGCCATCACCGCCTGTGCGGCCTCCATGTACGCCGGATAATCGGGGGTGACAATGATGAGGTCGGGGCAAACTCGTAGCGCTTTGGCAGTCGGAGTACCCGCCCGGATGCCGTAGGCGCGGGCGGCGTACGATGCGGTGGCGACAACGCCACGTTCGTGCGAGCGCCCAGCCACCACGAAGGGACGCCCGACCAGCGCAGGGCGCCGCCGTTGTTCAACTGCACAAAAAAAGGCATCGAGATCGACATGCATGATGGTGGGCATACGGCCCTCCTGTGAAGTAATGCGGTGGTACTGTGGTGTATGTATATTAGAACATTTGTTCTGAATCGTCAACGGTGAAGGGGTGAATAGCCGTATGGAACTGTTGGTTGCAACTTTTTACTTCTCTGGTATACTTATGGAATGAGTACGCCTGTATTCACTCATGTACTTGTACCCGTTATGAGGAGGTCAGTAATGACGTTGCTAGACCAGAACATTCAGCTTCGTGAGTTCGTGCCTGCTGCACCGACTGTCAATATTACCGAAGCAGCGGCCAGCCGCTTGCTTGCCATGATGCAGGAGCGTGAAATCAGCGATTACTCGTTGCGCGTCTTCGTATCCGGTGGTGGGTGCTCGGGCCTGCAGTACGGCATGACCTTCGACAACGAAATGCGCGACGGCGATGCCGCGTGGGAAGTGCACGGCCTCAAGGTCATGCTTGACCCCATCAGCGCTCGTTACTTGACCGGTGCGACCATTTCATTCCAGCAAGACAACATGCTCCAAGGCGCCTTCAAAATCGACAACCCGAACGCGGTGTCGAGCTGTGGCTGTGGTCATTCGTTCCGCTCCAAAGAAGAGGGCGGCGCCGATGAGGACGAGTACAGCGGTGGTGGTTGTGGGAGCTGCTCAAGCCGGTAATCATCTGTTGTTGTGAGCCCCCTCCAGCTGTGGCTGGGGGGGGTTTTGCGCAAAAATTTCATGGACCTGTGCATTCCCCCCGACGTGTTTCAAAACGAGAAGAGCAGAGCATATGACCTACCGGCATGTGGACGTTTTTTATGTCCGGCAACAACAACAGGCACAAGTCGCCATGCAACTCATTGACGTGCGTGAAGCACACGAGTATGCGCTTGCGCACATCGCCGGATCCATTTTGCACCCGATGAGCCAAGCCGCCACCTGGGCCGAGCATCTTGACCGTGACTGCGAGCTGATTATCATGTGTCATCACGGCATCCGAAGCGCCCATGTTGCCGAAGCCCTTGTGACACGCTTCGGATATACCAATGTGGCCACCATGGATGGTGGTATCGACGACTGGTCATGTCGCATTGACCCTAGTGTGCCGAGATACTAGCGTGATTCATGCGCACCATTTGGCACAACTCCGTTGCCCACACTGTCATGGCCAACTCACCCACCATCACGGCGATGCTCGCCATGGTGAGGTGATATGCACCCAGCAACACGGTTTTGCCATACGCCACGGAGTCCTCGACCTCCGCACCCTGCCACCGGCCCAGAGCCGGGCAGCCCAGAGCAATGAATGGCAGCTTACCGCATGGGCATATGAGCGTATATGGCGACCATATGCCCTCACGATCTTGAGTGGCCAGGTATTCGGGTATGACCACGAATTGCCCCTGATATGTGCGGGCATCGCTACGGCACAGGTCATCGTCGATGTGGCCTGCTCCAACGGGCTCTATGCGCGTGCAGCGGCTCGCACGGCGCCACAAGCCGTCGTCATCGGCATCGATCGGGCCTGGCCGATGCTCGTCGAAGCCGAGCGACGCGCACACGCTGCGCATCTTGACATTGGGTATGTGTGTGCGGATGCGCGGGCCTTGCCGATGCCCGATGCCGGATGTGACGCGATTTTGATTGGTGGCTCATGGAACGAAATGGAAGAGACACACCGTGTCATCGCCGAAATGAGTCGCATCAGTCGCCCTGGCACACAACTACGCAGTATGGGGCTCACTGCAAGCCTGCGCTGGCCAGCGCGCGTAATCCAACCGTTACTCGCCACACATGGCGGTGTCCACTTCCCAGCAGCTCAGGAGCTCGCAACCACCATGGCCACCCATGGATGGCACATCGACCGCCAACAGCACTACGGGATTGTGGAGTTTGTGTGGGGTAGCTATCTTCCCCACGACCGAGATAATGCATGAAGGAGTCACGCCGATGGCGAAAGCCGAATTACTGGTGGTAGGGAGCCATTCCGGGTGTACTATTTTGAGCAATCCGGGCGGAATTGGCCGCTGGCTCAAGGCCGGCACCGCCTTTAGTGGCGAGCACGTCCAGGCAGTCTGGGCGCACCCCGAAGATCCCACGGTGCTGCTGTGTAGCACAACCAGCCACCTGTGGCAGAGCCACGATGGCGGACAACAGTGGCAGGAAGTGCCCGCGCCTCCCATGACCACGCTCATCGCCTCGCGCACTACGCCCGATCGGGTCGTAGGCGGCAATGGTGAGGCACTTTTTGTGAGTCATGATGCTGGAAAAACGTGGCACATGCAGATGTCAGCCCACACCGTGACCGGTGGTGCAGAGTGCTACTGGGCGCTGCACACAAGTGGTGCGCAGTGGAGCAACGACGGCGGACAGCGTTGGCAGCCATTGCCTCCCCCCACTCCACACCAGGTCGTGGTCAGTAGTACGGGCCAAGCCGTCATGTATGCGCTGGATGGTGGCTGGAGCCATTGCACCTCACAACCGACGGCTACGGCTCCCCTGCAGACCGCGGCCTACTTGGCTGGGGCGCACCCCACACTCCTCGCGCAGTACGGCGCTGAGCTCTGGCACCACTGCGACACGTGGAATGTGGTCGCATCTGCCCCCATCGCCATACTTTTGCATCCCACCATGTACCACCCAGATCGGGTCTGGGCTGGCACTGCAACTGGAGAGTTGTGGTTGAGCAACGATCGTGGTCTGCACTGGGAGTGCATTCGTGCCAATATGGGGCACATTGTGGCCTGTGCCAGTGCCCGCCTCATGTAGGCAGCATCAAATGTTTGCAAAATATGTGCAATATATATAGGCATTTTGACAATTACTGTGCATCATGCTATATTTGCGCCGTTATCGATTGTTTGTACCAGCGAAAGTTGTCTGCTCATGGCTCAGCCTCCATCACTCACACAGCTTTCAGCGGCGCCGGTGTTCAACACCAAGGCCGTGGCCCTTGAAACATCGGTACCACCGGACACCTTCCGTGCCTGGGAGCGGCGGTACGGTGTACCGCGACCACAGCGTACCCAAGGCGGGCACCGACTCTATTCGGAGCGTGACATTGCGGTCATCCGCTGGTTGCGTGATCGCACCGCCGAGGGGATGAATATTAGCCATGCTGTGATGTTGTTGAGCAGTGCTTTAGAAGAAGAAATCCAACTTCCCGACAACAACGCCTCACGTGGCTACGACCAGATGGTCTATGAGCTCAGCAATGCGCTGATTGGATTTGATGCGAGCAGTGCAGATCGCATCCTCAGCGAGGCGTTTTCGCTCCATCCATTTGAGCAGGTACTGCTTGAGTTAGTACAGCCGGTGCTCGTAGATGTAGGGGAGCGGTGGCACCGTGGTGAAATCAACGTGGCCAGTGAGCATTTCGCCACTGAATTTATGCGCCGCAAATTGGCGAGCCTCATTAATATTTTTGAGTCGGTCGCCACGCGTGAAACAATCGTAGTCGGATGTGCCCCAGGCGAGCTCCACGACATTGGGATTTTGTTTGCGAGCTTGTTTTTGGTGCGACGCGGGTGGAAGGTCATCTACCTCGGAGCACGTGTGCCACTCGCCGATTTACTCGAAACCGTGGCCACGGTCCAACCAGAGATGGTCTGTTTGTCGGCCACGACCATTGATGCGGCCCAGGCCATGCTCGATGTGGCCGAACAAGTCACACAACGCTTCCCGCAGGTACGCTTCGGCTATGGTGGTCGCGTGTTCAATCTCAATCCAGAGCTCCGTGAGCGCATGCCAGGGCATTTTTTGGGCTACGATGCACGGGAATTGGTCGAAAAGGTGGCATCGTTGCTCGCAACCCACTAACACACAGCTCTTCATCGCTACTTGCCTACATCCAAATTTCGTGCAAAGATAGTATATAGTAAGAGAAAGTGTGCATTCCTGCCCCTGTTACACCATCACCAAAGCTGGAGAACTATGCTCTCACGCCAACACAGCGTTCCAGTTGTGCACCCACCTGCTGGCGACGCCACTGCGTTGCTCAACAGCCTGAAACACATCATCGACCATGGTGATCACCTATGGCCGCAACCCGTTGCCGACATCAGTGAGCATGAGCTCGCACAGGCCTATGCGGCCTGCGTAGCCATCACCAAGCATCACTCCAAAAGTTTCTTCCTCAGCACGGCACTTCTTCCGGCCTCCAAGCGTCAGGCCATCCGTGCGTTGTATGCGTTTTGTCGTGTCAGCGACGACATCGTCGATCAGGCGGCCGAGGGGAGTGCGCCACACGCCCTCGCCCATTGGGTACATCTCGTACATCAGCGGATTACCCCACACAACAACCCGGTACTTATCGCCTGGAATGACACAGTGACGCGCTACAACATTTCGCAGACCCTCGTTGACGAGTTGTTGGCCGGCATCGCCATGGATCTTACCGTCACTCGATACCAGAGTTTCGATGATTTGTGGCTCTACTGCTACCGTGTGGCCTCAGTGGTGGGGCTGATTTCGATGCAGATTATCGGGCACAACCCGGAGGCGGTCGACTGTGCCGTCAAGCTGGGTGTAGCGCTACAGCTCACCAACATTTTGCGCGACATCGGTGAAGACGCCCAGCGTGGGCGCATTTACATTCCGCAACAAGATTTACAACGCTTTGGTCTAAGCGATGACGACATCATGCAACGGCGCGTGCATCCGCGGTTCAAGGCGATGATTCGTTTTCAGAGTGCGCGAGCCCATGCGCTCTACGAGGAGGCGTGGCCTGGCATCGGTATGCTCAACGCTGACAGTCGCCTTGCGATTGCAGCAGCGGCCACAATTTACCGCGGCATCCTAGATGCCATCCACCGCAACGGGTACGACGTCTTTCATGGGCGAGCACACGTACCGTTGTGGCGCAAACTCATCTTGCTCCACCATGCGCGCCAGCGCCTACAACAGGATTTCCGATGACCATCCGCACCATGCAGGCCTGGCCGGTGTGGCCGTATCAATTATTCCTGAGCATTTTGTTTTTTGGGCCACCGGTGGCCGCTCTTTTTATTGCCAGCAATGTGCCGTTCATGACCGATCTCGGGTGGTTGGCACGCGACCTCCTCACCACCTATGTCTGCCCCACTCCTGCCAAAAGCTATGAGCTCCTTGCGGCCCCCATGGCGGTCTGTGTGCGGTGTTGGGGAGCCACCATCGGGCTGTGGGTGGGCTGGTGGATGGTCGGGCGAGCAGATCTACGACACTGGCTTACGCAATGGCTTGCCTGGCCGTGGGTGGCACGCCTCATCAGTGCCCTGTTGCCGTTCGGCCTATGGTGGCTCGAAATCAACTTCTGGCCAGCCGCAGCCTACACCGTACTTCTCATCAACGGCATCATTGCCGGCACAAGTGCCGGTCTGTTCTTCTGCTCTCTATGGCCTGGTCTATGGCCTCGACAGAGCTAGGCATCTACCATTGCGCATTTTGGCACGGCGTGTGCGGGTACAGCGTAGCGATATACACGCCCGTCTCTGCGCAGAAAGGACTCCCCCTATGACGCTCACCGTTGCAGTCACCGGTGCCACCGGTTTGATTGGCAGCGCACTCGTGCATGCCCTCCACGCTCGTGGCGACACAGTGGTGGCCTTTAGTCGTTCATCACGCCCCCCCGCCCACTTCCCAGCCACGGTGCGCATGGCACGCTGGCAACCCGAGCGGACGGCTGACCTCGTACGCGATCTCCGTGACTGTCACGTGATTGTCAATCTCGTGGGAGCCTCGATTGCCGGCAAGCGTTGGACTGCGCCGTACAAGCGCATACTGGCGGATAGCCGTGTGTTGGCCACGCGCCAGCTCCTCAGTGCTGTTGCACAACTCCCCCACCGTCCACAGACGCTGATTTCGGCGTCGGGGAGTGGCTACTACGGCATCGACACGCTCCCCAAAACCGAACAAAGCCCAGCTGGCACGGATTTTTTGGCACAACTTTGCGTGGACTGGGAGGCGGCAGCAGCACCAGCAGAGCACGACCTACACATGCGCCTCGCCGTGGTGCGCACCGGCGTCGTACTCGACCGCAGTGCTGGGGCACTCCCCCTCATGGCATTGCCATTCAAGTGGTTTGTTGGCGGGCCGGTCTCCCCTGGCAGTCAGATGCTGTCGTGGATTCACATCGACGACATGGTGCGCATCATCCTGTGGCTTATCGACAATCCACAGGCACGTGGTGCCTACAACGCATGTGCTCCGCAACCGGTCAGCAACGCTACGTTTAGCCAGGCACTCGGGCACGCACTCCACCGCCCGTCGTGGTTGCCAGTACCACAAGTGGCACTCCGGACCCTTTTTGGTGAAATGGCCGAGGCGCTGTTGATTGGTGGGCAGGCGGTCATCCCGCAGCGCCTGCTATCACAAGGGTTTACCTTTACTTATGACTCAGCCGATCACGCGCTCCAACAGATTTGGAAAGGCTAAGTGATGCGTAGCAAGGCATGGTTGGCGTGGGCGTGGGTGGCAGTGATATTGGCTGCCTGTAGCGTGACACAACCGTTCACGGAGCGTGCTCAGACCCCACTCAGCGTGGCGCCAACCACTGTTGCCCCCACGGTCAATCCGGCACGACTGCCGCTCACGCCTTTCCCGACACGCGCACCAGTACCCACCTTGAGCGATGCCTCCATGGGTCAAGTAGCCGACGCCGAAGCACACACCATGCAACTCTATGCACAGAGTGTGGCAGCAGTGGCGAGCATTGAATACACGTTTGCCCACCCACCGGTGGCTGATGCACCGATGGCGGAGCGCATGTTGATTTCGCAGGGGAGTGGTTTTTTATACGATGACCAAGGGCATATTGTCACCAATGCCCACGTAGTCAGTGCGCAAAACGAATACTTGGTGCGCCTCGGCGATAGTCGGCCGATTTCAGCGACGGTTATTGGCCGCGATAGCGCCAGTGATTTGGCGGTGTTGGCGCTCCACGAAGCCGTCGACATTGCGCCGTTGCCCCTGAGCATGCGTACGCCGATGGTGGGTCAATGGGTGATGACCATCGGCAACCCGCTCGGACTCCGCAACACGATGACCCTGGGCACGATTAGTGGAGTGGGGCGGAGTCTGATGGGTGAACGCTCAGACACTGGCTTTTTCCGCATTCCCAACATCATCCAGGTCGATGCCGCCATCAACCCGGGGAGCTCAGGTGGTGTCTTGCTTGATCGCACGGGTGCAGTGATTGGCATGACAACCGCCATTCAGAGTGAAAGTGGGAGCTTTGAAGGGGTCGGCTACGCCATCCCCGTGCAGAGCATCCAGCGCATCGTGCCCGATCTCATCGCGGTTGGCACTTTTGCTCACCCCTGGTTGGGCATCGGCATGCGTAACGTGCCCGAAAGCGACGGGGGCGGAGTACGGGTTGTCAACGTGGCACCTACCAGCCCAGCCGCTGACGTCGCCCTACAGCCTGACGTCGACATCATCGTTGCCATTGACGCCATACCCATACGCACAAGTGGCGATCTCGACATCGTGCTCAGCACCACGCAGGTCGGACAGACGATTACGCTGACTCTGCAACGCTACGGTCAGCTCATCGAGCAGCCGATTACCCTCAGGGCACGACCGTAGTTGCAGTATCGGGAGGGGGTGGCCACGTGCTTGGAGCATGTAGCGCTTGTTGGAGCTGTTTTAGGTATATGTGACGCGGCATCCAATAGGCGCCAAACTGGGCGAGATGCTCGGTCACCCACTGTGTATCTAGGAGCACAAAACGCCCACGACGAAGGTGCTCGACCAAGGCGATGAGGGCGATTTTGCTGGCGTCACGTGCCACACTAAACATGCTCTCACCGGCAAATAAACCACCAATACTCACCCCATACAAACCACCCACCAACTGCCCATTTTGCCATGTTTCGACGCTGTGCGCATGGCCCAACCGGTGCAGTTCCGTGTAGACGGTCACAAATTCTTCGGAAATCCACGTACTCGGTTGATTGGGGCGAGGCTGAGCACAGGCACGCATGACTTGCGGAAACGCGCCATCGTACGTCACCTGGTATTCTCCATGACGCCACGTACGTGCAAGGCGTTTGGGCACGTGAAAGCGATCGTCGAGCGGGATTATGCCACGCGGGTTGGGACTGTACCACTCAATGTCGTGCGAATCTGGCTGTCCCATGGGGAAAATGCCCTGGGTGTAGGCGTGAAGCAACAGTGCAGGGGTCAACGTCGTTTGCATAGGGGGCAGTTTCTCTTCTTAGGGCCGTGCTATAATTCGAGTGGAATGATCCCACCCTCCGTACCAATTTCGGGTTGTGATTGCCCGCACCCATCACCGTCACACGAGTGCTTGCATGCCTACCGCACACCCTGCCACACCGGTCTCACGAATGCTGATTCGTCATGTGCAACGCATCGGGCGCATCTGGCTCGGGATACTTGTGCTCACAGTACTTGGTGCCTGGTCAGCACTATTGTACGTTACCATTGTACGCCCATATCAATACGCTCCGATTGGCATCACGCTTGCGTCGGCGGCCAATATTGCCGCCAATCAGACGATCCAGCTCCGGTTCAACATGAGCATGGAGCAACAAAGTGTCAACGACCGTATCACGATTACACCGCCACATGCAGTCGATCTCCGCTGGGATGACACAAGCACACAGCTGACCATCACGCCACGCACACCGTGGCAGGCTAACCAGAGTTACCGCATCAGCGTGGCCACTGGGGCACGGAGCCAGTCACAATCACTCCTCGGCTCCCCCTGGTATAGCACCTTTCATACCGACGCCGCCCTGTTAGTCATGAGTGCGCTGCCACAATCCGATCAAGTGGCGCTTGACACTCCAATTGTAGTGCGTTTTAACCGGCAAATGGTCGGCAGTGCGGACACCAATCAGTCTCTGACCAATCGCTGGGTGAGCATTCAGCCAGCAGCTGAGCTCACGGCCTGGTGGTCAGACACGCGCACCTTGGTACTGACCACCACCACCACACTCCTCCCCAACACCAACTACCGCGTCTCCATACCTGATTACATCAGCGACATCAATGGCGCGCCGATGCTTGAATCGTTTACATGGCAGTTTACGACCTTGCAACCACATGTGTTGGAGTTTGCGCCGACGGCACGGCAGTCATCCATTGGGCTGAGTACGCCGCTCGTTATTACGATGACCGGATCGCTGACCTCTGCGCAACTAAGTCCGACCATCAACGTGTGGCCCGCCACCGCCCTTCAAACGGTGGTCACCAATCAGGGGCAAACACTGACCCGCCTCGAAATCACGCCACAAACCCAATGGCAAGCCGATACCCGTTACCGCCTGCACATCGGCGGTCCACCGAGTGCCCTGCAACCGTTTACGGCGGAGTTCACAACGGTGGCACCGTTTCAACTAATCGCCCAAACTCCTGCTGTGGGCACCTTGCTCCAACCCAACCAAGAGCTTCGCCTCGTCTTCAATGGAATGATTGATACACAACGGCTCAATGATTTCATTACTTTTGATCCAGCGCCGACGACCCCGCCAGTGATTCAAAGCAGTGGTCGTGATATCCGTTTGAGTGCAGATTGGGCACTCAACACTCCGACCACCATTCAGGTTTCGCCGGACTTGATGAGTGCGGATGGGCAACGACTTGGCAAACCGGTATATGCGACCGTGGCCGTCAACATTACGAGTGGGCAACTCAGCCTCCCGGGCGCCACTGACCGTGTCTACGATGGGAGCAGCGGCTCAGTCATTGGCCTGACTGGACAAACTGCGATACCGCATCTATATGCGATATACAACCCACCCGCATCATCATTGGTACGGCTTCTAACGATGCCTAGTACGATGCTCACCGACATTGATCCACAACGCTACAACATTCCATTGCTGGCAACTGGCAACACCACACGCACCACCGACGGGCGGCGCTGGCAAATTGAGCTCACCGACGACGTACGGGCCCAGACCAACAATCATCTGGTGCTCTTACAACTGCTACGCCCAGATGGGAGCCGTGATACCCGCATCGTTCGCATCCGCCCTAGTGTGCTATACGTGAGTACCCAGCAACATACCATAGCAGTGGGAGTACACCGCGATGGAGAGCCCCAGGCGGAGCAACACATTCAGGTCTTTCAAGCAAGTCAATTGCTGGCACAAGGCGACACCGATACCCAAGGGATCTGGCAGAGTCGGGCCTTGCCACCCATCCCAGATGGGGTCGTGTTGCTCAATGGCGACACCCTCGATGCCCGTCGCATCACCTTTACCCCGGCGGTAATGGCACCCCCGGTAGCGTTGTTGGTCAGGCAACCGACGGCTCATGCCGGGCAGGTCGTCCAGATGGCGCTCGTTCGGGCGCAATCCACTCAATCGGCACAATACACCATCCAACTCCAAGCCGACAATGGGCAGATATATGCGCAAGGCAACACGGGATTTGCCATTGGGCAATCGGTCTCTACCTTGGCATTGTTGCTTCCACAATCGCTTGAAACGGGCTTCTACCGGTTCACCCTGGAGAATAGTACGATCTCTGCTCCCATCGTCGTTCATCACATGCCCGCCGAGCCACTGTTGATTGACGGCGCCATGAACGGCACGGTGTGGCGTGGGCGCGTAGTCGACCGCCTCAATCGTCCCATCAAGCGCGCGCTCATCCACTGGGATGGCCCGACAGGGTCGGGGGTGAGCCAGAGCAACGACGACGGAAGCGTGGCCATTGCGTTGCCGTGGACGAATCAGATCACCCTCCGCGCTTTTGACGCCACACATGTGGGAATCCGCACGTTGACCGACATCAACCCGCCCCCTGTTGTTGTGACGACCGCGACTCCTTGGGTGGCGTCCGGGCAAACCAGCACGCTCGTGTTCACGACGCCCTCCACAGAACGCATCAGTGAGCCCGTGATTGTTACCATCGTTGATCAGCAAGAACAAGTACTAGTACGACGCATGCTCACTGTTGATGCAAGCGGCAGCACCACGCTCGATCTCCAGCTCCCCGATGGAGTGTGGAATGCACGCGTACAAAACGGCTCGTTTGTGACACAACAACTTCTCCTTGTGAATGCGATGCCCCCCGCCAAAGCGGTCCACTACATCACCCCTGCGACGCCTGAAAACACGGCCATGCAGTTCATGGTTCGCCCGGATCCGCTCCGCCATACGATGATGACTGCCGAATACACCGACACCCTCGAGACACAGTGGCTGGCGCCAGCTCCCGATGTGGCCCTGATGAGCTGGCAACCCATTTCCGACACCACGCCTGCGCTGATTACACTTGCGAGTAATGACGACATCCTCGGGGTCGAAGCACGACCGCTACCGGCCACCTCGTGCGCCGTTTTCCGTGCGACCATACAGCCAGAACGCAATACTGCGAGCGCACTCGTGGTCACCACGGCCCCCAACCACCTTGTCGCACTCCACCTGCGCAGTGATACCGGTGCCACAGTGGGGTGGTATCCGGATACCAAGAGCGACGGCAACGGCCGTATCGTACTTGGCCTCGCCACAGCGATTCCACAAGGGCATTTGCACCTCACAGCCGTAGTACATGCCGATGATTGCTTGCAATCACATCAACTGTCACTTGCCTGGACACCGCCGCCACAAACCACCATTGACGCCCCCCATCATGTGGCAGTAGGCGACATTGTCGTCGTGCAATTCACGACCCCGGTGGCCACCCCAGAGGCAATGATGGGGGTACAACTGACCCTCCAAGACATGAGTATTCTGGATCCGCTCCCGCAGTATCAAGTCCGAGCCGATGCCCGGGGAATGGCGAATTTTCAGTGGAAATTCCGGATAACCGCAGATCAACCGCTCCTTCTGATTCGCCCCGACGGGGCACCACCGTTGCACTGGCAACCCGAACTCATCAATACTCCTGCGAGTTTCAACGATGATGGGTTCGTGCTTCATGGGCGCACCAGCATCAACAGCGATCAAAAAGCACCGCAGTATGACCTCATCCGAACAAGCGACGAATTGGCACTCGTCATGGCACAAGCTCCCTACAACCCACACAACCCTAGCCACCTAGCACACCGCTACTGGCTGAGTGACGATGCCCTACAACGACGACAACTACTCGGCACACTACAAAGCATGCAGTTTCGCGATGGGAGCTGGGGCTGGACGAGTAGTGACCCCCTTGTCACGGCCGATGTGGTCAACGCATTGACCCAGGCTGGGGTCGAATCTACGGTGACCGCTACTGCGGTGACCTACCTGCAACAACAACTTGGCAATCCGGATCTTCCTGCGAGCATTCGCGCAATTATCGTGTACACGCTCTACCAAACTGGCACGTCTGCCGACAACGCCGTCATCTCGCTGAGTCAACAGCACTCCCAGCTGGGCAATGAAGGGCTGGCCGCTCTCATCCTGAGCCTGTCTTCTGACACCGTGTATGTATTGCCAACACTCCTCGATGAACTCACGCAACGCGTGCAGTCGTCACCTCGTGGGATATTTTGGGAGACAGACCCAGCGACACAGCATCTCCACGACCTCAATAGCGTGAATGCGTTTATCTTCATGGCACTCAACCACATCCCAAGTAACCGTGAGTTTGCTACACAACTCCAGGCATTTTTGCTGAGTCGGCGGGGCGTCAACAGCTGGGAAAACCCGATTACCGATGCACGCATGTGGCAACTGTTGGAGACCATCATGCCCGAACTCGACGGACAACAGCGCACTTCATTACTCAGCCAAAGTGGAAACTTTCAACGCAATCTGTCGGTTTCGCCAGCCCAACCACTTTTGACCGACCTTGTCATCGAAAGCGATGCTCCCGTGCTCGTCGGGATGAGTCGCCCGCGCCAACAAATCACCAGCAGCGATGACGCCGTCATCGTACGCACAATCACTCCGGCGCTGAATCTCCAGCGTCCACTGCAGGTTGGTGATACCATAACAATCACAGTAGATGTCAGCGCCTTGACTCCACTGGCCTATTTGACCATTGTCGACGTCCTGCCCGCACAAACACACATCGTACATTTCGACGGTATGTATGGCTTCCCAGTGAATTACACGCACCCATTTATCACACAGATTGGGCACATGTCGTATGCGCAGAGTAAACGCTATTCGTACACCCTCCTACTCACCCAAGCGGGTCAGTTCAATGTACCGGGGATTCGCCTCATAGATGCCGCAGGCACCATTCATGCCCAAAGCCAACCCTACATCGTGGCAGTCGACGCACGAGCATCCGTCCCTTAGGCGGAATTGGCGCTGGCTCTCCATCTTCGTCCTACTAAGTGCACTGCTCCCCCGCTGTCCGTTCGTCCTCCCCACGCCGATTGCGGTACCGACCAGTTTGCAACAACTCGGCATCAACAGCCACATTGCGACGCGCTGGCAGTTGCCGAGTGCGTTCCCGGCGGCAGTGGCACAGGTCGCTACGAGCGGCACCGACTGGGTGCGTGAAGACATCCACTGGTACCGCATCCAACGCACTCCAGACGCCTACGAGTGGCAGTACTACGACGACGCATTTAGTCAACTGTCAGACCGTGGCATCAACATTCTTGCCGTGCTCGGACATCCACCAGGATGGGCAACCCCCAATCCACACGACGACCCCTACGCCAATTCATTTGCGGCACCTGATCCCGTCTTCTTTGCGACATGGGCGGCCGAGACGGTGTCGCGGTATCGTCATCTCATCACCCACTGGCAAATCTGGAACGAGCCCGATAACCCGAGCTTTTGGCAACCCAGCCCCAACCCGCGCGCCTACGCCGCGCTGGTGAATGCCACCGCCAATGCCATCGCCAAAGTGGCCCCTGAAGCAGTCCTCGTGGCGGCAGGTGTCAATCCCTTCAATCCGGATTTCCTCATGGCGGCCGCTCAAGCCGGACTGTGGAACTCCATCGACATCATCGCCATCCACCCCTATGTGAATCCCGATGCCCCACAACAGTCTGGCCTTGCACACGCCAAACTCATGCTCACCTCGCTCTTTGCGCACTACGGGCCACGCCCAGTCTGGGTCACCGAGGTCGGCTGGAGTAGTGGCGTCAGCGATCGTGACCCACTCGGTACGCGCACTGATAGCGACCAGGCAGATTTTTTAGCTCAGGGCATCCCCATCCTGTGGCAAAGTGGCATTGATGTCGTCTTTTGGTATGCGCTCAAAGACGAGCAACACAATCCGTATGGCCTCATCCGCTGGGGTGCTGGTAGCGACGACGTTCGGAGTACACGACCGGCGTTTGCTGCCTTTCAACGGGTGGCTCAGCACCGTACTCCGCCTCCATCACCCCCACTCCATTCCGTGCTCGTCAGCTCGTTTGACGACCAACGTCGCTACTGGGTGCGGGGCGACGAACCGTACGGCACACTCAGTGTGCAGCGCGGATTGGTGTGGCACGGTAGTCAGGCGCTCCGCATCGATTACCAGTTCCCTGCGCTCGGCAACCGGTACCTGGTTTTTCGCCAACGCCGCCCCTTACCGCTGCCAGTTACTACTACGGCAGTGACCATGATGATTCACGGCGACGACAGCACGACCATGCTCAAACTCTGGCTCAAAGATAGCCGCGGCACGATTGTCCAACTCCCTGTGGCGCCGCTCGGCCCGGAACAGTGGCACCAAGTCATCACATCGCTCCCTGCCACCTTCCCCAGCTGGGATGTGATTCTTGGCGATGGCCAAAACGTGACCCCCCCATTCACCCTCGAAGCCTTCGTACTCGATGACCTACCCAACGGGGTCGGGAGCAGTGGCATGGTCGTCATCGATCAGTTTGAAGCACGCATTCCTTAATTTTTATGTAAATTTGTATATTTTGTACAATTCACGATTAGATAAAACATCCAAAAACTCTCTCAATAATTCGTATGTACCGTCCCTTTCGAGGGTAATTTGTTTATTCTATACTTACCGCAAGACCAAAGACCACTTCGCGGATGGGTGGTTCTGCAACGAAGCGGATGGCGTCGTGAAGTAGTCACGATGAAGACGGCACTGAGGAGTAATCGAGGAGAGAAAGATTATGGCGATGGACGCAAAAGGCGTGCTGCAACTGATCAAGGATCAGAACATTCAGATTGTCGACACCCGCTTCACCGACTTGTTCGGCGGTTGGCAGCACTACTCGTTGCCGGCTTCGCGCTTGAGCGAAGACATGATTACCGAGGGTCTTGGATTCGACGGATCATCGGTCAAAGGGTTCCAGGCCATCAACGAGAGCGACATGTTGATGTTGCCCGACCCGAGCACGGCCTTCATTGATCCCTACTGCAAGATCCCGACGCTGGTACTGATTTGTGACGTCTTCGACCCCATCACACGCCAGCCCTACTCACGTGACCCACGCTATGTGGCGCGCAAGGCTGAGGATTTCCTCAAGACCACGGGGTTTGCGGACACGGCCTACTTCGGTCCTGAGGCGGAGTTCTTCCTCTTCAGCGACATCCGCTTCGGCCAGAACGCACACTCGGGCTACTACTACATCGACAGCCCGGAAGGCGCCTGGAACACCGGTGCAGTCAAAGAGGGTGGCAACAAGGGGTATCATGTGCGCCACAAGGAAGGCTACTTCCCCGTGCCGCCCACCGACACCCTGCAGGACATCCGCTCCGAGATGATTATCAAGATGGGCAACATCGGCATCGACATCGAGTTGCACCACCACGAGGTCGCTTCGGCTGGGCAGTGTGAAATCGACATGCGCTTCGACACGTTGTTGTCGATGGCCGATAAATTGCAGAAGTACAAGTACGTGGTCCGCACCACGGCCGCCGAGCACGGGTATTCGGCAACCTTCATGCCCAAGCCCATCTTCGGTGACAACGGCAGCGGTATGCACGTGCACCAGAGCTTGTGGAAGGACGGCAAGCCGCTCTTCTTCGACGCCAACGGATATGCGTTGTTGTCAGACACGGCTCGTTGGTACATCGGTGGCGTACTCAAGCATGCCCCAGCCTTGTTGGCAATTTGTGCGCCAACCACCAACAGCTACCGCCGCTTGGTACCAGGCTTTGAGGCCCCCATCAACTTGGTCTACTCGATGCGCAACCGCTCAGCGGCCATCCGTATCCCGACCTACTCGGATTCGCCCAAGGCGCGCCGTGTCGAAGTCCGCTTCCCAGATCCGACCGCCAACCCATACTTGGCCTTCGCAGCCATGATGATGGCCGGTATCGACGGCATCCAGAACAAAATCGAGCCACCTGCGCCGCTCAGCGCCGACATCTACGAGTTGTCAGCCGAAGAAAAGGCCGGCATTGCCAGCACGCCAGGGAGCTTGGCCGAGGCCTTGACCGCACTCGAAGAAGATCACGAGTTCTTGCTCAAGGGCGGGGTGTTCACGGCCGACTTGATCGAGTCGTTCATCGACTACAAGCGCAGCAAAGACGTGGTGGCAGTGGCGTTGCGCCCGCACCCGTACGAGTTCGCCATGTACTACGACGCCTAAATGAGTTGACACTGGGGCGGGGTGCACCCTGCATCCTGCCCCAATCCCCTCCATTCCATCACCAGATAGGGCCATTTCAATACGGGACCAGCGGTCAGGTCGCATACAAGCGCAGTGCAACGTTGCATTCGTTTGCCTGGTCGAATCCATACATTTGCAGAGTATCGTCGCGGTGCAATGTGGCATAGCAACTGATACGAGGCGCAAGCATTCGTACGTTTCGCTATTTTGGGAGGTTCACAATGGACGCAATCAACGGCGCAGATACCACATGGGTACTGGTCTCCACGGCACTCGTGATGCTCATGACACCAGGTTTGGCCTTTTTCTACGGCGGCCTGGTACGGCAAAAAAACGTGTTGTCGACCCTCATGCACAGCTTTTTCGTCTTGGCACTCATCAGTCTGGTCTGGGTCCTGTGGGGGTATTCGTTGGCGTTTGCACCATCGGTCAACGGGTTTGTGGGTGGTCTGGATTGGATTGGCTTGCAGGGTGTCAGTGCCGAGCCGAACCCCGACTATGCGGCCACAATTCCAGCCTACGCATTTATGGCCTTCCAGATGATGTTTGCCATCATCACCCCGGCCCTCATCTCGGGTGCCTTTGCTGAGCGCAAGCGCTTTGTCGCCTTCGCCGTCTTTGCCGTACTCTGGTCAACCCTCGTCTACTCACCAGTCGCCCACTGGGTATGGGGCGTCGGTGGTTGGATTCGTGAGCTTGGGGCCCTCGACTTTGCTGGTGGCACCGTGGTCCACATCACGTCGGGTGTATCAGCCTTGGTGTGTGCGCTGGTCCTCGGCAAGCGTCTCGGCTACGGCAACGAGCCCATGCAACCCCACAATGCCGCCTACACCCTCCTCGGCACTGGATTGCTCTGGTTTGGCTGGTTCGGATTTAATGCGGGAAGCTCACTCGGCGCCAATGGTCTCGCTGCCAGCGCGTTGGTCACCACCAACACCGCCGCTGCGGCCGGGCTCATCGCCTGGTTGGCGGCAAGCTGGATCCGTCACAAGCGCCCCAGCGTCATCGGCGCCTCTGCAGGGGCCGTGGCCGGACTCGTTGGTATCACCCCAGCCGCCGGATTCGTCACCCCCATGGCTGCCATCATCATCGGGTTAGTCACCGGGTTGATCTGCTTCTACGCCGTCGAATACGTGGTACGTGGGCGTGTTGACGATGCGCTTGACGTCTTCGGGGTACACGGTGTCGGTGGCATTGTTGGTGCCATTCTGACCGGTGTATTTGCCACCACCTCGGTCAATGCGGCTGGATTCGATGGCTTGCTCTACGGGAATCCTGGGCAAGTAGTCACCCAATTGATCGCCGTGGTCGTCGTAGCAGCGTATGCGGCAGTCGTCACCTTCGGGTTGCTCAAGCTCATCGACGTGACCATCGGGTTGCGTGTCACCGAGCAAGAAGAGCAAGAGGGTCTGGACGCTTCACAGCACGGCGAAGCGGCCTACCGCGAAGCATAGAAAATATCTCCACTCCTCATGGTCTCAGTGGGTCAGCGCATGCGCTGACCCACTGAGGCTTTTTGGTGGCATCATTTCATCACACACCATTGATGTGTTCACATTCATTGCTTGACATTTTTATCACAATTCGATATAGTGCAGAGCACAACACCATTTGCAATGAAGCACCAGCCACACCCAGCGTGCGTGTGTGAGCTGGTTTTTTGTCTCTTTTCGCCCACCGCATCGGTCATAGGCATTGTTGCACCAGCGCAGCCTGCAGAAGGAGAATCCATGACCACACACCACATGCACCCCCAAGGTCTCTACGACCCACGCTTTGAGCACGATGCCTGCGGCATCGGCTTTGTGGCCCGTCTGAACGGGAGCGCAAGCCACGATGTCGTGCAGATGGCGCTGACGGCGCTCGGCAACATGCAACACCGTGGGGCAGTTGCTGCCGACGGCAAAAGTGGTGATGGTGCTGGGATTCTCACACAATTGCCTCTCCCGTTGATCCAGCGTGAATTGGCCGGCCAAGGCATCCAGGTTGACACCAGCCATATCGCCGTCGCCATGTTGTTCATGCCACGCGATGCCAGCGTGCGTTCCTCGTTGCACCAGGTGTTCGAGCATCTCGCTCGCAAGCACAATCTGACCATCGTACACCGCCGGAGCGTGCCCATCAACGCTGATTTCTTGGGCGAGCGTGCCGCTGACTCATGCCCGGTAATTGAGCAGTTGTACATTGTGCCGCAATCAACCGTGATTGATGGCCAGCGCTACGAGCGCACGTTGTACCTGCTCCGCAAAGACATGGAGGCAGCTGCTGAGAGCAACGGCGTCCCTGGATTCTACATCCCGTCACTGTCGCACCGTACCATTATCTACAAAGGCTTGGTGACCGCCCAGCATTTGCCTGATTTTTATTATGATCTGCGCGATCCCGACTATACGTCGGCGGTGGCGGTATATCACCAGCGCTATTCCACCAACACCTTCCCCACGTGGGAGCGCGCTCAGCCGTTTCGCATGTTGTCACACAATGGCGAAATCAACACGCTGACAGGCAACGTGATGTGGATGCAGGCCCGCGAGGCAGCCTGGCGCGGTCAAGGCTGGAACGGCGTCGAAAGTGTGCCGGTGCGTGCCGATCTTGGGGCGCGGGTTGCGAGCACCGGTCCCATCGTTGATCGGCGTGGGAGTGACTCTTCGATGCTTGACAACGTGCTCGAGCTCCTCGTCATGGGCGGGCGTGATGTGCGCCATTCGTTGGCCATGTTGGTGCCAGAGGCCTGGGAGCGCATCAAAGACATGGATCCTAGCTGGCGCGCCTTTTATCAGTACCACTCCACCATTGTCGAACCCTGGGATGGCCCAGCGGCCTTGGTCTTTTGTGACGGCCAGACGGTCGGTCTCGCCCTTGATCGCAACGGACTGCGTCCCGCCCGCTTTTTGCTGACCGATGACGGCTTGGTCGTGGTTGGCTCCGAGGTAGGAGCAGTCAGTATCGATGAATCTCGCATCGTCCGCAAGGGCAAAGTCGGCCCCGGCCAGATGATTGCCGTTGATTTGCGGCGCGGTGTCTTCGAAGAAAACCACGCCATCAAGAGCGCATTGGCGGCACGACGCCCCTACACCGAATGGCTGACCCAAGAGATGCACGTGCTCGCCCCTGCTTCAGCGGCCCGCTACGGCACTATTGCGGCCGTGGACGGCGATAAAGAGACACAAGCCGCTCAGCTCGGCGAACTCCAGCAAGCCTTCGGCTACACCGCCGAAGAGCTGTCGGTGGTGCTCCGCCCCATGGCCCGTGACGGCCAAGAACCGGTCGGCTCCATGGGCGACGATACCCCGTTGAGCGTTTTTGCGGAGCGATCCCGCCCGCTCTACAGCTACCTCAAACAACGCTTTGCCGAAGTCACCAATCCACCCATTGACCCACTCCGTGAGGAGTTGGTGATGTCGCTGGCCACACTTCTTGGTGGGCGTGGTAACTTACTCGAGGAGACTCCCGAGCATGCGCATTTGCTGCGTCTGGCCGGTCCAGTGCTCCGTGATGGGCATCTTGAGACAATCCGCACCCACAGCGATCAGGCGTTTGCCAGTGCGACCATCGATGCCACCTTCAAGGCCGACCATGGGCCGAGTGGTCTCAAATATGCCATCAACCAGGTGAGTGCGCTGGCCTGCCAAGCAGCACTCGAAGGCAAGCGCATCATCATCCTCAGCGATCGCGCCTGCAACGACAGCCGGGCCCCCATCCCGTCTCTGCTCATGGTTGGGGCCACTCACAAAGCACTCGTCGATGCCGGTCTCCGCCGTCATGTCAGTTTGGTGGTCGAAAGTGGCGACATGCGCGAAGTCCATCATCTCGCCTGCCTCATCGGCATGGGTGCCGAAGCGGTCAACCCGTGGCTGGCCCTCGCAAGTGTGCGTGCCATTGCCGTGGAGCGCAACGAAGTCAAGGGTGGTAAACAGAGCGAACAAGCCGCCGAAGAAAGTAGTGCCTCACCGGCCGAGCTTGCCGATGAAGCCGAGCACCACTACGTCCATGCCCTTGAAAAAGGCCTGCTGAAGATTATGTCAAAAATGGGCATCGCCACGGTCGATAGCTACTGTGGTGCCCAGACGTTTGAAGTCATCGGCTTGAGCAACGACGTCACCGATCTCTGCTTCGCAGGCGTGCCTACTCGCCTCGGTGGCCACAACCTGCGCCGCCTCGGCGCCATGGTGCTTGAACATCACGATGTAGCATTTGCGAGTCGTCTGCCACTCGTGGCATCACGCACCGCCCTCGCCAATCCGGGCTACTACAAATTTAAAAAGGATGGCGAGTACCATGCGTTTGCACCGGCCATTGTCCATGCCCTGCAAAAAGCGGCCAACGGCGGTGACTACGACACCTACCAGAGTTACAGCGCACTCGTGGCCCAACGCAAAAGCGAAATCCGCGACTGGTTGCGGATTCATCAGCTAGGAACACCCGTCGACATCAGCGAAGTCGAGCCCATTGAGGCCATCGTCAAACGCTTCTCGACCGCCGCCATGTCGCTCGGCTCCACCAGCGCCGAGGCCCACGAGACTCTCGCCATTGCCATGAACCGCCTCGGCGGACTCAGCAACAGCGGCGAAGGTGGTGAAGGTGAAGAGCGCTACCACAACGAACGCAACAGCACCATCAAACAAGTGGCCTCTGGGCGCTTTGGCGTGACCCCCGGCTACTTGACCTCGGCCAAAGAACTGCAAATCAAGATGGCGCAGGGCGCCAAACCCGGTGAGGGTGGTCAGATCCCGGCAGCCAAGGTGACCGATGAAATCGCACGCACCCGCCACACCATGCCCGGTATTTCGTTGATTTCACCGCCGCCGCACCACGACATCTACAGCATCGAAGACCTCTCGCAGCTCATCTACGACCTCAAGCAGACCAACCCGGCGGCCGACGTCTCGGTCAAATTGGTGGCCGAAGCAGGCGTAGGCACCATTGCGGCCGGCGTGGCCAAGGGCGGCGCCGAAGTCGTGCATATCAGCGGGCACTCGGGTGGCACCGGAGCGGCGCCGCTTTCATCCATCAAACATGCTGGGGTGAACTGGGAGCTTGGGCTCGCAGAATCACAGCAGACCCTGGTGCTCAACGGGCTCCGCGGCCGCGTGCGCGTACGCATCGATGGCGGCATCAAGACCGGCCGCGACGTGGTTTTGGCGGCCCTGCTCGGCGCCGACGAGGTCTCGTTCGGCACGGCTGCGCTCGTCGCCGAGGGCTGCGTCATGGCACGCACCTGCCACAGCAACAACTGCCCGGTGGGGGTGGCCACACAACGCCCCGAGCTCCGGGCTAAGTTCACGGGCACCCCCGAGCAGGTAATTCATTTCTTGCTCCATGTGGCCCACGAAGTCCGCGAACTCTTGGCCGAAATGGGCGCCCGGAGCCTCGACGACATCATCGGGCGCACCGATTTGCTCAGCCAACTGCCTCGGGAGGGCGACGATGTCTCGTTGACACGCCTCATCCAGTTCGTCGCCGGACCCGGTGATGCCATTCGTTACATGGGCGAGCCCAACACGCTCGTGAGCACCAATCAACTCAATATGACGATTGTACAAGAGGCCAGTGCCGCCCTCAACGGCGGTGGACCCGTACAACTCTCGTACCCCATCACCAATACCGATCGCACCATTACAGCCACCTTGTCGGGCGCAATCGCCAAACAACACGGTGGTGCAGGGCTCCCCGACAAACACATCAAGCTCTACTTCCACGGCAGTGCTGGGCAAAGCCTCGGAGCATTTTTGGCACCGGGCATTGCCATCATGCTCGATGGCGAAGCCAACGACTACGTGGGCAAAGGCATGTCGGGCGGCTTGATTCGCATTAAGCCGAGCTCGGCGGCCCGCTTCGAGTGGAGCGAAAGTGCCATCATTGGCAACACCTGCCTCTACGGCGCCACCGGTGGTGAGCTGTATGCGGCTGGTCGCGCCGGAGAACGCTTTGCGGTGCGCAATAGTGGCGCCGTGGCCGTGGTCGAAGGCACCGGCGATCACGCCTGTGAGTACATGACTGGCGGGGTAGTGCTCATCCTCGGTGAGACCGGGCGCAATGTGGCCGCCGGCATGACCGGCGGCATGGCCTACATCTACGACCCGCATGGCACCTTCCCCGTGCGCTTCAACGGCGACATGGCCGAAGCAAGCCGCCTCAACGACATCGACGAGGGCATCGTCAAAGCCCTCACCCAGCGCCACCTCAAAGAGACGATGAGCCCACGCGCCGCCGAAGTGCTCGCCGATTGGGATACCACCAAAACCCACTTCTGGTGCGTGCGCCCCAAAGGCATGCAAGAGCTCATCATCCCGCGCGTGCTCAACTTGGTCGATACCAAGGTCAAAGCTGGGCTGTAATCACAATACTCCGCATCAGAGGTTGGCGCATCTGCGCCAACCTCTTTTTTGTGTGCCTGCACCATTACCAACCTGGTAATGCGCTGGTAATGGCATGCTGTGATACTCAGGATGTCTTCGTAGCACACAGGAGGTATCACCATGACACTGCACCGTTGGTTCATTCTCACTGCCTTGCTCTTGGCACTCAGCGGGCACATGCTCACTCAAACCGTGGCTGCCAACACCCACCAAGCTTCCACGAGCGACGAGACCCCCAACGACGGTAGCGATGACACATTGACCACTACCGATCCCACAACCACCGAGCCGTTGCCCACCGACACGGCTACTGCTTCCTCGAGCAACACCAACCGCGCCTCATCCTCAGCAATGCTTACTAACCTGATTCGCCGCCGCAACATTGATACCAACGACCTCAACAGCATCGGCATGGCGCTGTTTAGCTCAGAATCTCAGGCCGAGATTGACCTGCTGACACCACTGTTCGAATCCGCATTAGCCCAAAAAGCCCCCGATATGCAACACCAATCGTTCTCGGATTGGAAATATGCCATTGAGATGCTCCAAAAGCTCATCAATGACCAATATCTTACCAAAAAGATGAACATGGCGACCTATGCCAAACTCCAGAAGGGCGACATCTTACTCCGCCGTACCGGCTACTTTGGCTGCAAACAGTGGATGATCGTGCCACTCTGCAAATACTGGGCCTTTATGTATGAACATGCTGGCTTGTACTACGGCTATCATCCTATGGGGTTCCTCAGCGTGTATGAATCGTCCAACCTTGGTGGCGTCCAGTTTAAGACAATTAACACATGGAAAGCTCCCAACACCTACGTAGGTATATACCGCGGCTACGTCAGCCCCAGCAAAATTAGCACTGCATTTCAGAACCTCATCGCCAAATACGGCGAAAGCGGTAAGACACCGTACAACTATAACCTGTTCAATAAGTACTCCGATAGCGCGTTGTATTGCTCGCAGTTGGTCTGGAAGTTTTACTTGATGATGGGTATCGACCTCGACAGCAACAGTCCACTTTACGGCGCCTGGCTCCGGCTCCAATACGGCGACACCATCGGCAATTATGCAATCCAAAATGCTGTAGCTCCTGACGAAATCGGCCTCAGCACCAAGATTTACCGCATCGCCAATGGCTGGAATCAATAAACATTCACACATACGGCACATCGGAAGCGCTTGCTTCCGATGTGCGCAATCTCCCACATAATGAGGAGCTCACATCATGAAACACTTCATCCTTTTTTGCTGGCTCTGTGCGTGTCTGACCGGTTGTGCGTTCAATCCACTTTTTGCGCTCA
>JBBAWX010000013.1:0-41281 GCA_040396955.1 Roseiflexaceae bacterium | reverse complement strand
CACCTCTGACGGGCAATCCATCTGGTTTGGGCTGGCCGGCGACATCAACAACGATGCAGCGATCGTCAAGAACATTGGCAGTGAACTCCAAGAGCACACCACATACCACTCATGTTTGGAGCCCAAACACGTCCATTTATATCAACAAAGTCTGATTGTCGTCTGCCCAGAATATGGGGTGTTGGGACGCGTCCAGCGTATTGATATTGCGAGTGGCGCAGTGCTGGCTGAAACAGAAATTAACACGCAATGGGGAAGTATGTATGTAGACTTTAGTTATTTGATTCAAGACAAACTTTACATTGAGGGAAGTAGCTTTCATCCGGACGACACTGGTCCGATGACAGTACTTGTGCTTGATGCCACCACTCTCGTGACACAGAGAACCATCCATGCCGAAGAAATTCTGAGCACGGCTGATGTAGTAACCGACGATGCTGGGACTGTCTATTTGTTGAATTACAGTAGTTTGTTTTTACAGCATGATGGTAAACCATTTGCAGATATCTACATGTTTGACCAGCAAACGTCTCGTTACATTGCGCAGCCGTTGATTCAACGATCACCGGTATATGGGGCCATTCTGGGTGATTTTTTGTACACGGTCCACTTTACTGAAAAAATCGTCTCTGAGCACGCCCCCAGTCGCGTCGAGATTCATAAGACTCACCTACGTACATGGGAGCACACGTATTGGTACTATGCGTCAGAAGTCTGGAGCACCATCGGCGACATGGCGGTCGTTGACGGACGCATCTTGCTGACCAAGTACAACTCGACCGATCCGCAGGATGACGGCATCTACGAGCTCAACACCGACACGGGAGCACTCACGCAACGCATCCACATCCCCGGAGCCAGCCTGATTGTCGATATGCCGAAGACACCCTAGGACGCTATCAACGCACCGCCTGCCACACCACAAATGCCGGAGTCTCGGCGACGCGACTGACCTGCGCATAGTGGGCAGCGAGGAGCGGGCCATACGCCAGAAAGGCGTTGGCGACCAGCCACAGCGTCCCACCGGGACGCTGATGGCCCGCGGCGGTGGATACGAAGGCGTGCACCATGCTTTCATCGGTGCGTTTGCCGGCATGAAAGGGCGGGTTGGAGACGACCACATCGTAGGTGGCATCACGCCATGGCAGACCATCAAGGACATCGCCCCATGCCACCCGCACGGGGTCAGCGGCAAACGTGCGCTGTAGGCATGCCACTGCAATCGCATCAACATCAATGACGTCCACGGCACGTGCCCCACGAGCCAATGCGGTGCCGGTCAACACACCCACACCACCGCCGAGATCAAGCACCCGTGATCCCTGAAGATTGGGCAGATGGGCGCAAAGCACGGCACTACCATCATCGAGGCGCCCATGCGCAAAGACCCCTGGCAACGACGCATAATCTCGCCCAGCCACCATAAATGTGGGCCACACGGTGCGAGGCCAGATACCTGCCACTTCTTGCCATGGCAACGGATCACGGTCGGTGGCAGGCTTGACGGCACTTACGAGGCGTTGATGTGCCTTGGAGCGCTCATGGGCACTGCCAAAAAGCGCAGTCACATCGCGGCTCAAGCGTTTGCCACCGGCATCGTTGGGCGCCGCTGCCCACAAAACACCGCCTGGGCGCAAGGCAATATAGCCCTCGACCAAGCGGCGCAACCAGGCTTCGTGGGTGGCACATGCTTCGATGTAGACTGCGGCCATGCTTCCCGCCGGCACCTCGGCACCGGGAGCCAACCACGTAACCTGGCGGTGTGCGCTTTCAAGACCCCGTTGGGCGGCGGCCTGCATACCGGCATGATGGAAGCCGACGGTGATCTGGCACTGTGCCGGTGCGGTCAAGGCGGGCAACGCGGCAGTCACATCGAGGAGCAACACGTGGTCACTAGGAGCGCCAGCGGCGTGCTCGGCAAGCAAACGGCTAGCCGGGGTCGGTGTGGAGCCACTCGGCAAGCCGGGGCGCACCGCATATGGGCACGATTGACCGGCAACGACGATGACGGCATCATACCAGGCACCCACTGCTGTCATGTCATGAACTCCGGGTGCGGCCATAAAAACGCACTGCATCCCAATCAAGTTCGAGACCCAAACCGGGCGTATTCGGAATCGCCAGCATGCCCTCGCTGTCGAGGCGCCACGGCGTTGCCACCAGTGTGTCGATGTATGGCGAACCGGTCAGGTATTCCACCATATCGGTGTGGGCAAAGGCGGCGGCGAGTTGGAGGTCGGCAGCCAAACCAACGGCCGTGTTCCAACCGTGCGGGATGAAGCGCACGCCGTTGTCTTCGGCCATCCATGCAATGCGCCGTTCTTCGCTGATGCCACCGACTTTGGTGACATCGGGTTGTACGATGTCGAAAGCGCCAGCCTGGAGCCATGGCTGGAAGGCCTGACGGCGTGTCAGGACTTCACCACCTGCAATCGGCACTGGTGCATTACGGCGCAACGCCACATAATCGTCGAGCGCATCAGGCTTGAGCGCTTCTTCGAACCAAGTGACATCGTAGTGTGACAGCATTTCGGCGGTGCGCATGGCCCACTTGTAGCCTTGGCCCCAGTAGGCATCACTGCCACCCGCGTCCACCATCAAGGCACCATCACCGATGGCCTCACGAGCAGCCCGCACGATGGCCTCATCGAGTGCAGTACTGACGCGCCCAAACGGACCCCACCCGATTTTGAAGGCTCGAAAGCCTTGCTCTTTGAGTGCCAAGATGTGCTCGCGCAACACGGCCGGTTCTTCCATCAGAATCGAGGCATATGGGCGTACCCGGTCACGGTACCGACCACCAAGAAGCCGGCTTACGGGTTGCCCGGTCACCTGCCCCAAAATGTCCCACAGAGCGATGTCGATGCCACTAATGGTATGGGTGATGGAGCCACCACGACCAAGCCAAAAGGTGTGCTGGTGGAGTTTTTCGCTGACGCGTTCGGGTTCGATGGCCGATTCACCGATGGTGAGTGGCTCGAGCACTTGCAAGGCTCCGTGGACGAGGGCGTCATTGGTATAGACGCTACCCACCCCCTTGACTCCGGCATCCGTGTGTACTTCGATGAGGGTATGAATACAATCGTCTGGTTTGATTTCTTCGCTCCATCCCCCCTCGGGAGAGGCGCCATAGAGACCAATGGCGTTGATTGCACGAATCTTCATTGATTCCTCCAATGTCAATCCATGCGCCCTGCCAACGAGATTAGCAAGGCGCAGATGAGGACGATTAGTTTGAGTGCTTGGGTTTGCCGAGCTCCACTGAGCGCTCAAACGCGGCGCGGATGCCCTCGCTGATCGCAGTGCGTAAGCCGGCTTTTTCCATGGCGTTGAGCCCAGCCGCAGTGGTACCTGCCGGCGAAGTGACATCGTTGCGGAGTTCGGCGGGATGTTTGCCACTTGCGAGCGCATATTGCAACGATCCGACCAAGTTTTGCTCCGCTAGTTGCTTGGCCAGTGGACGAGGCAGACCAATGGCCACCCCAGCATCAATCATCGCTTCAAGAATGAGGAAAAGGTAGGCTGGGCCGCTGCCCGAGACGGCCGTCACATGGTTGATGTAGTACTCATCATCCACATAGACGGCCTTGCCAAACGAGCTCAATACCTGGTCAGCCAGCATCTTTTGGGTCTGGCTCACTTCCGGCACCGCCGTCCATCCCGAGATACCCGCACCAATCATGGCCGGCGTATTGGGCATGGCACGCACCACTGCCGTATGACGGAGCCCTGTCTGGATGGCGGCAATGGTAATCCCTGCCATAATCGACAACACGAGCGCGCCGGCCGGGATATGCCCGTGGAGTTCGGGGAAGACCACACCAGTGAGTTGGGGTTTAATGGCAAACACTACCACGTCGGCCCCAATGACCGCCTCACGATTGCTGGCCACCATGGTGATGCCGTACTGCTGGTGCATGGCATCGCGCCGATCGGGCCGTGGCTCTGATGCCGTAATTTGCTGGGCGGGGATACCACTCGCGATGAGACCACCAATCATGGCCTCCCCCATCATACCCGCTCCAATCATAGCAATGCGTGGATGTGTCATTGGCTATACCTCAATATCGGCGAAATCGCCCACAGCAGGCACCGTGAAGTGCGTGCACAACTCAATGACCTCGTTACGCACCTGCGCCACGACGGCTTCATCGTCGATGTGGTTGATGACCCGTGCAATCAACTCGGCGACCACCGGCATGTCGTGTTCACGCATGCCACGTGTCGTCATGGCCGCGGTACCCAAACGCACCCCCGACGTGACAAGCGGTGAGCGAGGATCATTGGGGATGACGTTTTTGTTGGTGGTGATATGCGCTTGGTCGAGCACCAATTCCGCCTGCTTGCCGGTCACCTGTTTGTTGGTCAAATCGACCATCATGAGGTGGTTGTCAGTGCCATTGGAGACGATCTTGAAGCCCCGGTCCATCAATGCGGCCGCAAGAGCCTGGGCATTTTTGATGACCTGACCCGCATACTCAGTAAACTCTGGGCGCAAGTTTTCGGCAAAACCGACCGCCTTGGCCGCCACCACGTGCATCAACGCACCACCTTGGGCACCGGGGATGACCATTTTGTCGAGCACTTCCGACATCATCAGAGTGCGACCGCTCTTGGCGGCTTTTTGCCCAAACGGATTCTCGAAGTCTTGCCCCATCAAAATCACGCCACCACGTGGCCCACGGAGTGTCTTGTGGGTGGTCGACGTCACCACGTGCGCATACTGAATGGGGCTGGGCAGATGACCCGTCGCAATCAATCCGGCTGGATGTGCAATATCAGCGAACAAGTAGGCGCCGACTTTATCGGCAATTTGTCGAAAAATCGAAAAATCGATGGCCCGTGAATAGGCACTCGCACCCACCGTAATCATCTTGGGGCGCTCGCGCTCGGCCATTTCGAGCACGTTTTCGTAGTCAATGTAGCCGGTCTCGAGATTGATGCCATACTGCACAAAGTTGTACATCTTGCCCGAAAAATTCACCGGCGAGCCGTGGGTGAGGTGGCCACCATGGCCGAGATTCATGCCGAGGACTTTGTCGCCCGGTTGCAAAAACGTGAAGTAGACGGCCGTGTTGGCTTGGGTACCCGAATGCGGCTGGACGTTGGCATAGGCCGCCCCAAACAGCTGCTTGACTCGATCACGCGCCAAGTTTTCGACTTGATCGACCCATTCACAGCCTCCGTAGTAGCGATTCCCCGGGTAGCCCTCGGCGTATTTGTTGGTCAACACTGACCCTTGCGCTTGCATCACGGCGCGGCTCGTATAATTTTCGCTGGCGATGAGCTCGAGTCCATCACGCTGGCGCCGTGCCTCACCGACGAGGATGCGGGCCACTGCTGGATCTGATTGAACAAGGGCATCAAGTGCTGACATGCCATCCACCTCCATACAAATCATCAACCGTGTTCATTATACCCGTGAAATCCTTCACCTGTGCCACATACCGCACCCCACTCATTCTTCGGTGGACCGCGGAGGGCGAAGTTTGCCGATATACTTGATCGCCTCACGACAAATCGCCTGTAGCAGCATGATTTCGCGGGCATTGGGCTGGGCCCGATGGGTCAAACTCCGCAACGAGCGCATCTTGGCGGGAGCACTCGGGCTCTTGAAAAAATCGATTTCGCGGAGCGCCTGCTCCAGTGTCTGCACAAATTCATCGATGCGCCCCACAGGTGCCGGGGGATAGGTGATTTTGGGTGCTGGGCGCTGCGGTGGCTCGGCCATGTGTAGCTCGTAGCAGACCAACAGCACGGCCTGGGCCAAATTGAGCGAGGCATAGCTCGGATCGGTAGCAATAGTAATAAATTCCTGACAGACGTCGAGCTCAGCCTGTTGGAGCCCGTTGTCTTCGGGGCCAAACAAAAGGGCGACACGCGCACCCGTGGTCGCTTTGCGTACGATGTCGGGCACCGCGGCCCGCAATTCACGTGGTGGTTGTGGCATGTCGCGATGGCGCGCCGTGGTGCCTACCACCCACGTCACATCGTGGAGCGCCGACCACAAATCAGGGTACACCTCAATGGCATCGACCACATCTTGGCTACGGTGGGCCACCTGCTCGATATGTTCAGCCACATATTCACGTGGATTGACGAGGCGAAGCCGGTGAAATCCAGTATTTTTCATGGCGCGCACCGTCGATGCAATGTTGATTTGGCGCATCGGGTGGTACAGCACCACACACATGTCGTCACGAAAGTTGCTCATCATGCCCCCAACAAGCCTGTTACAATGCATGTAGTATACCGGTCAGCACGCCACCCGGCAATATGACCGGCAGGAGTCGAACACATGGACTGGCGGACGCACGCCCCCGGGGCGCAACATTTATATATTCACATCCCCTTTTGTCATCGCCGCTGTGCATACTGCGATTTCAACACCTATGCCAATATCGAAGACCGCATGCAGGCCTATGTGGACGCATTGTGTCGCGAGCTCGCCGCCTGTGCGACGACCTATACGCCGCTGTCACGCCCTGGTGCCACCGGCGGCTTCTTCCGCGCCGACTTGCCTGCGACCGTTTTCCTGGGTGGTGGCACCCCCAGCATGTTGCCGTTGCCCATGATGGAGCAGGTGCTTGCTGCCGCCAATGCCGTGGTTCCTTTTGCAGGTGCCGAAGTCACAGTCGAGTGCAATCCGGGCACTGTGCTTGGGCGTGACTACCTTGCAGAACTCCGGCGCATGGGGGTCAACCGGATTAGCATGGGCGTCCAGAGCCTGCACGATCCCCTACTCAAAATGCTCGGGCGCATCCACACCGCCGCTGAGGCGCGCCAGAGCTACGATGATGCCCGCCGCGTCGGCTTCGATTCGGTCAATCTTGATTTCATCTTTGGGCTCCCCGGGCAGTCACTGGCCGATTGGCAGGCCACGTTGCACGAAGCACTGAGCTGGGATGTGGAACATTTCGCCATCTACTCGCTCATCCTCGAAGAAAGCACGCCCCTCTACGCCCAAGTCATGGGTGGGCGCTGGAGCGTACCCGACGACGACATCACCGGTCAGATGTACGAATACACCATGCAACGGCTCGCCCAACACGGCTATCACCAGTACGAGATCTCGAACTGGGGGCGTGGACCACTGCAACGCACTGGGCTTCCGCAACACGCCGGGCTCCACAACGTGGCCTACTGGCTCAACGCTGATTTCCACGCTGCCGGTGCCGGCGCACACGGCCACCTCGCCGGTCGACGATTTGTGGTTGAGCTGGGGGTTGAGCCATACATTGCCACGGCCGGCCAAGGCATCTCGCCCCTGCAGAGCACCACCGACCTCACCGCGACCGACATGCTTGCCGAGACGATGATGATGGGGCTTCGCCTCAATCAGGGGATTACCTTTGCGCACATCATCGACCGTTGTGGCATTGATGTACGTGACAGCCACGCCGACGCCATCGCTACCGCCACGCAACGCGGATTGTTGGTTGTCGACGATCAGGGGCTCCGGCTTAGCGAGCAGGGGCGCATGTTCGGCAATCAGGTCTTCCAACTGTTTGTATAGCGCATGGAAAGGGGGCGAAGCATGCACGAACTCGTCACCCATCTCGAACAGCATTTTCCACTCCGCGTTACCCACATTGCTCCGGCAGCTCGTGGGCTGGTGGCGGAAACATTCGTAGTGACCGACCACAACCAGCATCGGTGGTTTGTGAAGTGTTGTCACAATCAACTCTTCAAGGCCCACATGGTGGCCAGTGCTGCCGGGCATCGAGCCATCGCACAGGCCCTGCCGGCACTGGTGAATGCCCCGCTCGCATCGCACACCGGATTGGGGATAAGTTGCTGGGGCACCACCATTGTCGGTGTCAGTCAATTCATCGATGCGCCGCTGACCGAGCAGTACGACACCGGCGTATTCGGGAGTTTGATTGGTCACATCCATCAGAGCACGCCTCACATCCAAGTACCACTCGAGCGCATCGCTGATTTCAGCCACGATGCCCTGTGGCGACATCTGTGGCAACAGGCCAACTCCGGTGGGAGCTCCCCGTGGCAAAGCGAGCTCGCAACCGCTCTACGCCCCTACCAGCACCTCGTGACCACGCACTACCGCACCCTGATGCGCCTGCAGGCCGAGGCAGTCCAGCACCAGCACCCGTGGGTGGTGACGCACGGTGATGCGGGCGGCAATGTCATCGGGCACGATGACGAGCACCTCACCCTCATCGATTGGGATTACATCGGCTTGGCGCACCCCGAGCGTGATTTGTGGGTGTTTCAGTTCGACGAACGCTTCTGGAGTGGGTACCAAGCGGTGGTCGGCCCATATCGGCGCCAGCAATTCCAACTCGACCTCGCCGCATTCCGGCAGTACTTCGACTACATGGTGTATATTTTGAGTGAGATTTATGCGCCGACGCACACCGAACAGGCGCGCGCCGCACACATTGACAACTTGCTCAGTCTTTTCGATGAGCGAAATTGGATACAGCCCCACCTCAAGCATTCATTATCAACATAGAATCGAATGAACACGACCGTATGACACACATCACACTCAAACCAGGCCGCGAACGATCCATCAACAAACGTCATCCATGGATTTTTTCGGGAGCCGTAGATCGCGTCAGTGCCCAGGATGATGACAGCATCATCGAAATCTACAGTTCCGATGGGCAATGGCTTGCCCGGGCCATGTGGAATGCCCACTCACAGATTCGCGCCCGCATCCTGACCTGGGATATCACCGAGCAGATTGACGGCTTTTTTTGGCGCCAACGCATAAGTGCCGCTCTCAGTTTGCGTCACCGCCTGCCGGCCTATAGCGATGCCACCGCCATGCGCATCATCCACGGCGAATCCGACCTCCTACCAGGGCTGATTGTCGACCGCTACGGTGATTTCTTGTCGGTACAGTTTTTGACGAGGAGCATGGATGCCCTGCGTCACGACATTATTCGCACCCTCGTCGATTTGTGCCATCCGCTGGGCATCATCGAACGAAGTGACGCCGACATGCGTGCACTCGAGGGGTTAGCACCGAGTCAAGGCGTGATTTGGGGTGAAGCACCTCCGAGTAGCCTACTCATCCGCCACCCCACTGGTCTGCTCGAGACCATTCATCTCGAGGGTGGTCAAAAAACCGGCGGGTATCTCGATCAGGCGCTGAATCGCCTGGCTGTGGCAGCCTATGCAGGAGGAGCGGATGTACTGGACTGTTTTTGCTACAACGGCGGATTCAGCGTGGCCACTGCTCTCGGCGGCGCAGCTTCGATTACAGCGGTTGATGTGAGCGCACCGGCGCTCCAAGCACTACAAAACGACATGGGCGTCAATGGTGCAAGCACTACTCCGCTCTCCATCATCGAAAACGATGTTTTCCAGGTACTCCGCCACTTTCGCGCGGCGGAACGTCAGTTTGATCTCATCATCCTTGACCCACCCAAGTTTGCTCAGAACCAAGCACACATCGACCGCGCCACCCGTGGCTACAAAGACATCAACCTCATCGCCATGCGCTTGCTCCGTCCCGGTGGGATTTTGGCCACCTATTCATGCTCTGGGCTGGTCTCTGCCGATTTGTTCCAAAAGGTGGTATTTGGTGCATCAGTAGATGCGCAGCGCAACGTACAAATCATTGAGCGGCATACCCAGGCCCCCGATCATCCGGTACTCCTGAGCTTCCCCGAGGGCGAGTACCTCAAGGGGCTGCTCTGTCGCGTCTGGTAAGCACGCAGTAGCGAGGCACGCACCCTATGCACGACGTTGCGCTCTTTCCACTGCCAAAGGTCTTGTTTCCACAGGCACCATTGACACTCCACGTCTTCGAGGCGCGCTACCGCACCATGATCGAGCACCGTCTAAGCAACGCGCTCCCGTGGGCGGTGGTGTTCGTCGAGGCCGCCGCCCAGCACTCCGGCGAAGTCCGCGACCAAGCGCATATGCGGCTTTGGCTCGACGCACATCTCAACGTTGACGACGAATACCCCGACATGCTCCCACACACCGTGGCCACGACCGTGCATATCGAAGAGCACCGGCGCTTCAGTGATGGTCGATTTTTGCTCTACGGTCACGGCGATGTACGCATTCGGTTGACCGGCATCACTCAACGGACGCCCTATCTAATTGCCAGCGCCGAGCCGTGGCCGAGTGAGAGCTCTCCGGCCGCCAAAGCGGCCACCGTCGCCATGCACGACCTGCATCAGCGATTTTGGCGCACCTTGGCACGCATCGGTGGGCGCGACCAAACCCCCGTACCGCAACTTAGCAGCGACCCCGTACAACTCAGCTGGCAACTCGCCGAATTGATGCACATCGCAGAATCACGCAAACAAGAATGGCTGTGCATGAGCACCGCATTGCGCATCCGGAGCATGATTCGTGCACTTCGTGCCGAACTCGCAACCTACCCGATGCATGCGCCAAGTATCGAGTACCCGGCACCATGGAGTTGGAACTAGCCTATGTTTGTTGCAGTCGGCACCGTTTCGTTGTATCTGCCTGGCGTGGGTAGCCTCAAAGCCAAGCGTACAATCGTCAAATCTCTGCTTGAGCGCATCCGCGCCCGCTACAACGTGTCGGCCGCAGAAATCGCCGACCAAGAGCTGCACGGACGCACCACCATGGGCATTGCTGCGATTTCGGCATCAGGCGAGCACGCCCAACAGCAGGTGGAGACCGTCTTTCAATTCATCGAGAGCACCCGACCCGACCTCGTCTGGATTGCCAGCGACATTGAGCTCCTCTAGACGCCCACAAAAAGCCCTCCACCATGCACGGTGGAGGGCGAGGCAGCGCGTGCGTCTCGGCTAGACGATCATCTTCTTGAAGCCCTCAGCAGCCGCATAGCCATGGTTGGCGCCAAGCTCGACGGCCCGCTGACGTACGCGATCTTGCCAGCCTTTGGCGTTGTCGAGTTGTGTGTGATGCTCGATGAGCGACGCGATTTTGATGTCGATCGTCTCGCTGATGTCTTCGAAATGATCCGGTTGCTCAGCTCCCCACAACAACAACGACTCCGGGCGCCACACATCGATGCCGATTTGCTGCAACCCAGGCACGAATAGGTGGTCACGGGCTGACACCACTCCATCAATCACCGCAAAGCCCACCGCACGGTGGTCAGGGTGCCACATGTACTGCTTCCACGGGTCATGTGTGAAGACGAGATGGGGCTTGAGTGTGCGCACATACAGGCACATTTCGAGTCGCAAAGCGGCCGTACTTTCAAGCTCACCATCGTTGTAGCGTGCATATATCACACGATGCCCACCCAGTACTGCTAGTGCCTGGCGCTGTTCCCCTTCACGGGTTTCTGAGAGCACAAAGGGACTCATAATCTTGTCGTGGGTCCCTTTATTGCCGTTGGTCACGATGATGTAGGTAACTTCCCAGCCATCACGCACCAACTTCGCAAGCGTCCCACCAGCACCGAACTCGCAGTCGTCAGGATGTGCGCCAATCGCCAACGCGCGTTTGATATCAGTCATACCCATGTATTCCTTACCCTATATGTAGCGGCAGTAGCGGCACTAACGGACCATCATTGGCATCACGATGTGAATGTAACCATCAACACCGACCGGGCGAAAAACGGCCGGATTTTGCTCGGTTTGAGTCTCAATGGCGACTTGAGCCGTCTTAATCGCATTAATCGCCTCTTGCAAATATCGCACATTCAGGGCAATGCGGTTCCCCTCACCATGCACCATGCCATCGACCACACCGCTGTTGTTACCGATTTCAGCGGCATTGGCACTAATCACAATCCGCCCGGGCGCCATATCACCACCGGCTTGAATCTCCAAGCGCACGATGTTGGACGCTGCACTTGCAAACAACGACGACACTTTGACGGCCTTGGCCAACTCGGCGGTGTCAACCAAGGTACGCGTGCCGTAGCTCTGTGGGATGACACGTTCGATGTCCGGATACTTGCCATCAATGACCCGCGTCACGAGGTCGATATCTTCGGTGTGGAAGAGCACCTGGCTCCCGCCCTCGGTAATAGTCATGGCCACATTTCCCTCGCTCCCACCAATGATGCGGGCCAGCTCGGTCAAAGCGCGCGCCGGGATAATCATCTCTACTGGCGCTGCTACCGGCGTCGCCAAGGGGATGAGTCGTTGTGCAAGCCGGAAACCGTCAGCGGCTGCGAGGGTCGCCTGATTGTCACGCAAACGCACCAATACACCGGTCAACACTGGCCGTGAGTCGTCGCTCGCTGCTGCAAAGGCGATTTGATCGATGGCTTCGCGCAGCACTTCGCAGGCAAATACGGCCACTGGATCTTGTGTGTTCACCGACGGCAACTGCGGGAATTCGTCCGCATCAAGCCCATTCACCGTGTTTTCGTAGCGGGCACAGGTGACTTTGACACTCTGTGATGATGGTTCAAGCTCTAGCACAATGCGGTCGTTGGGGAGGTTGCCCACCAAATCTCCCATCAATTTGGCTGGGACCGTGACCGACCCTTCGATATCAACTTTTGAGCCAATCCAACAGGTAATCCCCAACTCAAGATTGGTAGCCGCCAACTTCAAACGTCCATTATCCGTGGCCAACAAAATATTCGACAGTACTGGCAACGTGCTCTTCCCAGCCACTGCATGGCTCACAATGGACAGACCACGTTTGAGGTTTTCCTGCAAACAGGTGAGCTTCATTGCAACTCCTTAATCGATACACTCTTTTATCTGTGTAATTATATCATCATATTGCTCTATCCGTATGCTCGACGAGCAGAAATCAGGCATTTGATGCAACACAATGCGCAATATGCGCATCGTACTTTGGAGCCATGTATTGCCAATCAAATTGCCCCGCCCAAGCTCTCAGCTGAGCGCGGGCCAGTGGTCGCGGCCGTTGTAGGGTCGCTTGTAGCGCTGCCACCAATGTGTCATCATGCTCGTAGAGGCACCACGCCTGCCAATCCGCAGGCATCAATTCTGGGTATGCGAGACGACGTGGCAAAAGTGGCATGGCCCCACAGTAGGTAGCTTCAATGGCCGCGATCCCAAAAAATTCCTGAACCGCCGCACTCACCACAATATCGGCGTGTACCAAGATGCGTTGATAGTCGGAGGCATCGGCCACAAATCCCCAGTGTGCGGTAATCGGCGCCAGACGGTGGCGAAACTCTGCAAACGTGGCATTGTGGGGGTCAACGTATTCACCGAGCATGGCCAAGCGCACCGGCACCCCGGCATGCATGACGGCCTCCATGGCCTGCAAAAACAACACGGGCTGTTTGTCATAGTCCCACCGACTGTTCCAAACCACGAGCGGTGCGTGCTCGGTCGCCGGCGTAGCCGCATCAATGGCCGCATCAAAGCGCCGTAAATCGATGCCAGGAAAGCACACATGCGCTTTCGCTGCAATCTGACCCACACCTGCGGTTTCATGGAAATCGTGAAAACGCCGGGGCAACGCCGGGAGTGCCTCGAGAAACGACGTACGGTGGAAATCTGAGTTAAACAGCACCATGTCCGCACTCAGTGCCGACGTGTAGTTTATCCACGGCCACGTAAGATCGGGTTTCCGCTGAGCAGGGAGCGGGTAGGTCAGTTGATTTTCATGCATGTAGAGAACTACGGGCATCCCGGCAAACAACTGCCGTCCATACCCGAGGAGCGTGGCCACATCGCACATATCGGTGGTCACGATGACATCAAACTGCCGACGCAACGGCTGTTGCCCCCAACGCTCGCGAATCATGCGCACAAACGTCAAGGCGGCACCGCGCATACGCCAGCGCCACCCACCATCAGGCGGCAACCCCAGTACGGTCACCTGGTGTGCACTATGTGCCGCATATCCATGCGCCACTGAGCGATGTGAGCCCGCATGGAACGGATCCAGCCACAACACACGCATCCGTTTACCACCCTTTCAACCACCACCACAACACGAGCACTACCAGCATAGCACCAGCCAGCCACCACAACACGCTGGGCACTTCAAAACGCACGGCACTCCGTGACATGTCCTGATCATCCTGAGGAGACACCGACGTGCTTGATAGCATCTCCGGTGCTTCGACCATTTCCCATGTTGTCGCCTCACTGCTCGTTGGTTCTCCGGTCGGCCACGCCGGCGATGCTCCTGGCGTATGCGTCAACCCAGCCCGCCATGTCGGCGCATACCCACTCTGATGCCAGCGCGCCAAAAGTGCAACGACCTGACCCATATGCCCCTGGCTCTGCCGCATCACCCACTCTTGGTCGCTCCGTGACAGCCGTGCGCCGTCTTCGCCGAGTGCGGCCACCACGAGTTCGTTCAACGTGGCACCAACAATGGGGCGCATGGGAACCACTCGCCATGCGATGGTCGTATCAACCGTGTGGGTGGCCGCCACACAACGTAGATGCCCAGCCCGGATAGCTGGCATGAGGCGTTGCCACCATGCGGGCATCGTCGTGGCCAAATGAGCGACATCCACGTTATCAAACGCCAACAGCGGGGGATAGGTGAATCCCGGCAACATGCGAAGCCATTGGCTGATCGGTTGTTGAAAGGCCTGCGCAATGGTGGTTTCGATGGCGTCGATATCAGGAAATCCAGCCACATCGATGTAGTGTGCCACTAGCTCTGTCTCGTCGAACAAGACGGGGGCGGCGGCGACCACATGGTACAACAACGACGATCGGCCACTTGCGGCAGGTCCCACCACCAACGCCGGCGTCCGCCGCTCAAGTGCTTCAACGACCTGCTGGATTTCACCCCAACGTCCCACAAAATATTGCGCATCACGCACCATTGCAGGTGCAAACGGTTGTTGGTGCATTCCCGACCTCACTCACATGTGACCCTCACCGTGCATCCTACCACACACGGTATAATATGTCCGTACGTTGGCATCGCAACGTACGGACGGAGCATACTATGTTGAAACCACCAACACCCCGGGAGCTTGCCACTACGGCGTTCCTGTTTACGTTTGTCATTACCTCTGGGCTGTTTTACACGCTCAGCGCACGTTTCCACCTGCTCATGCCGTGGCTCATCATCCCTGGAGTTGCGCTCGTGGTCGCAATTATCGTGTACCGGCGGGCTCGCGTTCGCCACGATGCAACGCCAACAGATCGCCAACCACCGCAAACCCCGTAGCGACACCACCCGCACCGGCCCCAATAATGGTGACTTCACCGAGCAAATCGGTGCGGTAGGTGAGCGCGTTGGTCGCCCCAGCCACACCCGCCAAGGGGTGGCTGAGCGGCAGACGCATCGGTTGCACGCTGGCGTGCACAGTGCCGTCACCTTCGCGCTTCACTTCCGCAATCAATTTCCAGCATTCGCCATGGGCTGCCGCATCCGCCACATCGGCCACGCTAATCCCGGTAATCCCCTGTGTAGCCACCTGATGTGGGCGGATATCTGCGCTCATCAGTACATTGGCCAAAATCGCCGCCTTACCGGCCGCATCATGCCCCTCAACATCACCGGTAGGGTCTGCTTCGGCATAGCCGAGGCGTTGGGCATCGGCAAGCGCATCCGCATACGCCAATCCCTGGGCCATCTGGGTCAAGATGTAGTTGGTGGTGCCGTTGACAATGCCGCGCACCATGCTGATATCACATCCTTGGAGCCCACCCCAACCCAGGCGAAGCGATGGCGTGCCTGCCATCACCGTGCCTTCAATGCCCAAAAAGAGTCCCCGCGAAGCTGCCATTGCGCGGAGTTCCTTGAGGTGAAGTGCTGCCGGCCCCTTGTTGGCAGTAATCACATGCATGCCACGTTCGAGTGCGGCTTTTATGTGGCTCGTGGCAGGCTCTGCAGTGCGAAGATTGGTCGGCGTCAATTCGACCATCACATCGGCATCACGGGTACGAATCATCGTCAAGGCATCGTCAGCGACGGCTTGGGGTAGCATGTGCAACTGTGGTGTCGTCCGCACCGCGGCCACATCAACACCATCAGCCGCATATACGCTCCCACGTGAGGCTGTGGCAACGCCCACGATACGGATAATCGCACCGCTCTGTGCCGCAATACGATCACCGTGTTCTGCTACGATTTGTAGCAACCCTTGACCAGCCGCTCCGGCCCCCACCAGCAACACACGGTATACTGTAGTCATACGTTTATTCCTTGCAAAGTGAACATCATGGTTGAATTCCTGCCGCAACACCCACACGCACCCTCACTCACCCATCGCTACTGGGCGGCAGCCGGCGTTCTTGGTTTTGGCATCCACAACGCAGAGCGCATTGCCGCCATTGCCCCAGCTGCCCTAGTCACCCCTTCGATTACACTACGCGGCCGCACGACGAGCCACGCCGCTGCAGCCATGCTCCACGAATACCGCGGGGGGCTTATCTACGCCGATCCCTGGCACGACCCAGGAGTGGAGTGGGTGGGCCGGCGCTGCACACCTGTTTGGGCGACCTGGGAGATTCCTGTCTTCGTGTCGTTGGCAGGCGACGATGCGGCTGTCGTCACTGCAGCCCAAGAACTCGACCAGGTCGAGGGCATTGCCGGGTTCGAAGTCAGCATCACTCCACGTCATACCGATCTTGACACGTTGCTTCCTCGCCTTCGCCAACGTATCTCACTCCCCCTGATTGTCAAACTCCCAGTCAGTGATGTGCTAACATTTGCAGAGTATGCCACCAGCTGCGCACAACACCAGGTCGATGCATTAACGCTCTGTGCCCCAGCACGCGTGGCCAATGGCCATCTCATCCACCCGGCTCACATCGCCCAACATCTGCATCTCTGCCAGTACCTCGCCCAACACGACCACATTCCCATCATCGGCTGTGGTGGCATCCACGATAGCGCCAGTGCACAAGCCTACCATGCCGCCGGGTGTGCAATGCTACAAATCGGTAGCTGGCTTCTCCGTGATGACAATGCCATCCATACACTGCTCCAGCACCAACCCAGCTAGGTGCGGATCTGCCCATCTCCTTGCACCACCCACTTGTAGGTGGTCAATTCACGGAGCCCCATGGGCCCGCGCACATGGAGCTTTTGAGTGCTAATGGCAATTTCAGCCCCCAGACCCAACTGCCCGCCATCGTTGAAGCGCGTGGAGGCATTGACCATGACCGCAGTGGCATCTACTTGTTGCACAAATGTGTCAATGGCGGCCTGATTTTGACTGATAATCACTTCGGTATGCCCGCCGTGTTCGGCAATATGCTGGATGGCCTCATCCACATCAGCAACCACATGCAGAGTGGCAATCAACGCCATGTATTCGGTGTCAAAATCGTCGGCGCCCATGGCTGTGACCTGTGCACCTGCCAGGCCCGCTTGCTCAAGCAACCTCAGAGCTTCAGCATCACAGCGTAATTCGACCTGATGTGCCAACAGCGCCTCGGCCACCAGTGGCACCAATTGCGGTGCTGCCGCACGTTCAATCAATACCACATCCAACGAATTACACACACTCGGGCGTTGCACGCGACCATTGACCACAATGTCACGCACGTGTTCCTGTTTGGCACTGCCGTCGATGTAGGCGTGCACCACACCAATGCCCCCAACAATCACCGGCATGGTGGCGTGTTCGACACAAAATCGATGGAGCGCAGCTCCACCACGCGGAATGACCACGTCGATATAGGCATCTAACTTCAGCAGTTGCTCGACCAACCCGCGATCCGGGTCATCAATGACCTGCAACGCATCTGCTGGCAAGTTCACATCGGCCAACGCCTGCTGGAGCAGGACGGCAATCGCCTGGCACGAGTAGACGATTTCTTTACCACCACGCAAAATGGCCGCATTGCCAGATTTCAAACACAACGTTGCCACATCAAAGGTCACATTGGGCCGTGCCTCGTAAATGACGGCAACCACCCCCAACGGCACACGCACCTTGTGCCAGCGCAGTTGATTGGGGAGCACCCCTGCTTCGAGTTGCTCACCAATCGGGTCGGGCAGTGCCACCACCGCACGAATGTCGCGGGCAATACTCGCAAGACGCTGTGGATTCAACAACATGCGGTCAAGCAGGGCTGGGCGGAGCCCGGCTGCCTCGCCTGCTGCAATATCCTGCGCATTGGCGGCAAGCACCGCTGCTTGATGCACGGGGTCGTCGAGGAGGTCGGCAATCCGGAGCAAAGCCCGATTGCGAGTCTCACTCGTCGCACGCGCCACTGCACGCGCCGCCACTCGTGCTCGTTTGGCCATTGCCACTACGTCCAATTTGGCTATACTCGTCATTTGTTGCATTACTCCCCAGTCTTCATCATGACCATATCATCGCGGTGCACCACGGCCGCACCGTAGTCGTACCCCAACACATCAGCAATCGCAGCCGACCGTTTGCCTTTGATTCGTTCGAGATCCGCCGCCGAGTACTGCGTCAACCCACGGGCAATTTCGACCGCCTCATGAAAGATGCGCACCGTCTGACCACGCTCGAATTTCCCCTCAATGGCCACAATCCCAGCCGACAACAGGCTTTTGCCTTGTTGCACCAAGGCCTGGGCCGCGCCTGCATCCGTGTGGATTTTGCTTGAACGCGCTGTTTCTGCCAAAATCCAACGCTTGCGCCCCTCAAGGCGATCCAAGGTGGCAGGAAAGCGCGTCCCAATGGCGTCTCCACGCGCCACCTCAACAATCACGTTGGGGCGCGCACCGGGTGCAATCACCACAGCTACGCCGCTCTTGGTGGCCAACTCGGCTGCCTGTATCTTGGTATACATGCCACCAGTACCACGACTACTGCCACTGCCCCCCGCCAGTGCGTAAATTTCAGGGGTAATGGCACGCACCTCAGGGATACGTTCGGCCTGCGGCACCGTGCGCGGATCGGCCGTGTAGAGTCCATCGATATCTGTGATGATCATCAACAAATCGGCATCAATCAGGTTGGCGACCAATGCCGACAGATTGTCGTTGTCACCGACTTTGATCTCGTCGACCGCCACTGCGTCGTTTTCGTTGATAATCGGCAATACCCCGTGAGCAAAGCACGCCAACAATGAATTCCGTGCATTCAAGTACCGATGACGATCGCTCAGATCGGCTTTGGTCAGCAATGTCTGCCCGACCGTAATGCCGTACATGTCAAACATCTGCTCGTACAAGTGCATGATGTAGCTCTGTCCCACCGCCGCAAGCATTTGTTTTTGGGCGATGTCGCGCGACCGCGTCTGCAACGAAAGCCGCTCTCGTCCGGCTGCAACTGCCCCGGAAGTCACCAAAACGACCTCGTGTGATTGATGACGCAATTCGGCAAGTTGCCGCACAAAATCAATCATCCGCGGTCGATAGAGGCGTTCACTGCCAGCGGTGAGCACGTTGGTCCCCAACTTCACCACAATTCGGAGTGCCGCCGCATCACGCTCCATGGTCACATTGTCCCCTGTTCTGGGTCAACTGGATAATCGATACCCTACTCCCCATTCATTTATAACATATTTTGATTTCCGTCCGGCATCGGGTTCGAGCTTCCGGCGCAAATGCCACATGTACACCTTCAGGTATTCGTGATCGTGAGACGATTCATCGCCCCATACTGCGGCGAGCAACTCCGCATGTGAGACAACCTTCCCCACGTGCCGTGCGAGTGTTGCCAACAACGCATACTCGGTCGGAGTCAAGGCAATCGACCGCGTCCCCACCAAGACCTCTTGTGTGTGCAGATTGACCACGATGTCTCCGCCACCTGCCACAATCACCGGGTTGTTGAACGCCTGCCGCCGCAATACCGCTCGGATACGCGCCAATAGCTCGCCACTGTCGAATGGTTTAATCACATAATCGTCGGCACCCGCATCAAGCATAGCAATAATCGTCTGGGGGTGGCTCATCGCAGTCAACGCCACGACTGGCATCATATACCCGAGTGCCCGTAACGACTGCACAACCGTGACTCCGTCGGTACCCATTAAGGCCACATCTAACAACACAAGCGCATATTCGCTCAAGGCTACCTGCGCAAAACACGCTTGTGCATTCTCGGCCTCATCAACCACATACCCTGCATTGGTCAAAAGGGCACGCAACAACTGCCGTAATCCGTACTCCTCGTCACACACCAAGATTCGGGCACTTTGCATACGATCACCATAGTTGCGCAGTGCATTGCTCATCGGCAGTGCACTGCGTGTGCGTTGCGCACATTCGTTTTTTCTAGTGTATCAAATTCGTATTATATGATACAACTTAATTTTTTAACAATAAGCAAATATTTGATTGGTTTAGCCAAATACTTTATATCAATCAACAAATCATACGTAATCATTGTAAACGATTAACCAAATCAACAATATCAGCGGTTGTGAGGGTCCCCACATACACATATCTGATATTGCCCGCCGCATCAATGAAATAACTCGTTGGGATGGGAGAGATTTGGTATAATCGGGCCACCTCGCCATCGGCATCAAGCACGACCGGGTAGGTCACACCGAAGTTTTTGACGAAGGTGCGTACCGCCTCATCACCTTTGGCACCGACCTCTTCTTGGTGCCGCAAGTTGATGCCGACAACCTCCACCCCACTTGCTCGAAGCTGCTCATACGCAGCCTGAATGGCGGGGGTTTCTTCGATGCAGGGGGCACACCACGTACCCCAAAAATTCACGACCACCACTTTGCCCCGCAAATCGCGCAAATCGAGAGTACCGCCATCTACCCGGGCCAGCACAAAATCTGGGGCTGGGCGATTGGTCTCTGCGGCCGCCGGGTTATTGGGAGTCGCCATGCGCATACTGACCATCCAGACAATGGCCACAATCATGACACCGATGAGGGCACCAATCACGACCATGACCAGCTCTTGGCGCACCGGCGCATTACTCGTACCAGGAGCTGGGCTTGTCACATCTACATGTGGGCGGATACGCAAGCCCAGCGAGCGATCGTACTGATTGCGTTGTTTGGGGTCAAGCAACAAATCACGCACTGTTTCAATTTCGACAATGCGCTCGTAGGCCAGATCGGCGACATGGCTACTCGGGTCGGTCTGCATGTCGCTACGATAGCGCTCAATGATGGCTTCGGCCGCCGTAATCACCTCGGCATCCGACGCATTAATCGGAATCTCAAGCAACTCATAGTATGTCTTGTTGTTGGTCATTTCATTCCACCTTTGCCGCCACATGTGCACACCTACCGTTGAGCCAATGCAATCAGACGATCGGCTTGCGCGACGAAGGGCGAGTCGGCAGCGACCAGGGTTTTGATGCGTTGCCAAATAGCCACGGCTTCTTCGAGGCGCGGCGGAGATGCCTCTGCCAAACAGTACCCAAGATTCAAAAGCACGCGCGGTTTTTCGCTGTCTGCGATCTGCTCAACCATCGAACGCATCGTCTGCAGGCCTTGTGTGGCGAGTGCTTGATCGCCGGTCTCATTACCATAAAAACACTGTGTCGCCCCCATGTCGGCGGCCACAACCACGTTGGTCGGGTCAAAGGAGAGGGCTTTTTCGTAGGCCACCGCTGCCATCTGCCAACGCGCCACGCGACTCTGGTAGGTCGGGCTTCCAGGTTGTTGCTCTCTGACAACCTGGACGCTGTTGTAGAGCATGTTGCCGTAGTCCACCCATGCACCAATGCTATTCGGGTTTTCCTCGGTGGCCTTGCGGGCTTCGTCGATGGCCTCTTCGAATTGATTCAAGGGGTCGGTCATCACGACTGGCGGAGTATCGTTGCTCGGCGCGACACGATTACCGCCGTCGGTAAGAATAAAGGTCACCAACACGATGGCCAACGGGATGACAATGGCAAGTACCAACGATACCTGTTGATTGAGTGTCGGCAGGCCACCACGACCTTTGCTGAGTGGGGCTTCTTCGAACTCTTCCGCTCGTTCTTGGGCCATCGCAGCCGGCAACGGCCGATAGTCGAGCACGGGTTCGGGAGCCGGTGTCGGGCGTGGCAACGCTCGTTCTACGACGCCCGATACCCCGGCATCATAGGCGGCACGAAGTGTCGTGTCGGACAAAATGGCGTAGGCCTGCTCCAGCGCCAACAGGCGCTCAGCGGCGAGCTGACGCAATTCCTCGCTCACGTCACCAAGACGCTCAGGGTCATACGCCACGCGCAAGCGCTGATAGGCCGCCGTAATGACTTCGCCATCCGCATCTCGGGGCACCTGGAGTACTGTATAAAAATCAGCCATGGCGTATCTCGTCTTCTTTCCAGATGTATCATCACAACAGCGCCACACTCACGGCGAGCGTGGCGCTGTGACCTGTACGTTAGGTGGTCATGCGATTGCCACTACGCCAACCATTGACTCGCGCAGTTGCCCCTTGCCAAGCTTGTTGCAGACTGTTGCCCGATTCACGCCAGCGTCGCACCACCGCAATGAAGCCGCCGAGCACACCGATGATAATCCCCGCCCAGACCAACACCACTCCTGGTTTCACCGTAACGGTGACAACAGCGGTGGCCGGGTCGACGGGCAGGTTCAACCCTCCCACGCGCACAATCACCCGTTGCTGCGTGGGATCGAAGGCAGCCAGTGATGCGCTATGCCCACCCGGCAGATCAACGGGCATCTCTTGCACCGCTTTGGCCGGATCGGTCTCGTCTGCCAAAATCACCAATCCAGGAGCAATACGACTCTCTTTGCCCTGATACACCACCGTCAAATCGGCACTGATGTCGGCCGAATTGCTATGGCTCGTCGGCACCACAAAGCCATTGAACGTCAGCGTGTACGGTCCGATGTCTTTGGTCTGCCCCTCGGTCAAATCGGCCACGTTCTGGTCAAAGGGTGGCTGATACTCGACCGGCGAAATGTACAAATCTTGGAAAATCTCACTCCGTACCGCTGGAGTCGCCATGGTGGCACCCATGCGTGAGTTGAAGTACAGCTGCGGGGTGGCCTGGCTGACAATGCCGCCACGTGAAACGGTCATATCGAGCAAGCCCCGACCGTTGGCATCCATCCGCCAACCGTTGAAGGCGATATCGTAGCCATATATCTTCATGCTTTCGCCTTCGGGCACCAGCACACGTGTCTCGGCAGTCGCATACCACGTCGAAGCGATGGCTCCCACCACAAACAACATCAAACCAACATGTGCCAAATACCCACCGATGCGCAACCACCCTGCCTTCACGGTACGGATAATCATCACCACGTTGGTGCCAATGGCGAACACAGCCACCGCCACATAGACGACGGAGAGGATGTCGCGCACCCCCAAGATGACCGAGATACTCGTCACCACGACGGCCACAATCCCGGGCCAACGAATGGCCTTGAGCAGGTGACGTGGATTGGAGTCACGCCAACCGAGCAGCGGCCCAATCACCATCAGTGCCGCCAAAATCATCCCCAGTGGTGGCACGGTGGTGCTATAAAAGCTCCCAATCAGACCAAAGCGACCATCTTGGAATGGCTGGGCGTTCATGTCGTACGTCGTGCCGTCGTCGAGCTCAAAGATGGAGCCCATCACCGATTGGAGCTGATGACCAACCCCCGGAATCGACGAAATCACCGGCATCGAGGTGCCAAGCAACACGATACCCGCCATGAGCAACATCACGAGAATCATCAATGCAAAGAAACTATCGCGTGACAACAACTTGTCGGAGAGTGACTGCGACGGCACATCACGCCAGCGCCATGCCACCACCCCAAAGCCGAGTATGAACAAAAACGCCAAAAACGACGTCATCACCCACTTCAGCCCCTCTTCGACGAATGAGTGTACCGAAAAGGATGACAAAACCCCCGAACGGGTCAAGAACGTGGAGTAAAAGACCAGCACGTAGGTGGCAACCGCCATCAAGATGTTGAGTCGGCGCATGGCACCGTGGGCACGTTGCACCAACATGCCGTGCATGAGTGCAGCCACCGTCAACCACGGCACCAAGGCCGAGTTTTCTACCGGATCCCATCCCCAATAGCCACCCCAACCGAGGGTTTCGTAGGCCCAGTACCCGCCCAACAATAGGGCCAAGCCGAGCACCGCCCAAGACGCAATCGTCCACGGCAGGGCATCACGCACCCAGCCATCGTAGTCACGCCGCCACAGGCCAGCGATTACGTACCCGTAGGGAATGGCCATCAAGGCAAAACCAACAAACAAAATGGGGGGGTGAATCAACATCCAAATGTTGTGCAGAGTGGGATTCAACCCCTTGCCGTCCACCGGTGGAATACCATCAGCGGTCACATGCAAAATGAACGGATTGCGGATGAGCATGAAGGTTACGAGTGCGAGTTGAATCATCATCACCACACTCATCACGTACGGCTCAGCATGCCGTGCCCGCCGCACCAAAAACTGTGCTGCAATGATGCCCCAGAGCGCCCAAATCACGAACGAACCGGGCTGACCTGCCCATACTGCGGCCACGCGAAAATACGGCTCAAGCTCTTGGGAGCTGTAGTTGTAGACGTACTCAACATCATACCGCTGGGCCACAAACAGGTAGTTGAGCAATACGACGACCGACACCACCCCAACGAGCGTGAGTCGAGTGCCAATGCGACCGTATGTCAAGCCCTGCAGGCGCCCAAACGGCACCACCAAATACCCGATGGTGGCCATGGCGGCCATCGCAACTGTCGCTACGATGAGCAGTGTGCCAAAAAAATACACTGACATGAATCGTCACTTTTCTAGCTCTGGGCAGCACTATCGGCGGACATCTGCTCTTGATACTTCGAGGGACACTTCACCAATAGATCTTCAGCAATGAAATTACCGCTTTTCACATCGTAGTGACCAATAGCCACAATACTGACCGCCTGCTCAAAGTTCGATGGCTTGGGCTCACTATATACCACGGGAATCATCGCGCCCGTCGAATCTTGTAGCAAGAAGGTAAATTTCCCCTCTGCGTTGTACTCACCCGTGCTCCCCAAAAAGCCTGCCAACTGTACCCCGCGGTTTGATGCGGTGGCTTCACTGATTTGCGTGGTGTAGGGCCGCATTGATGCACTCAACCCAATATACCCAAGCCCAATCGACAGCACAATGATGGCAATCCCAATCATGTGCAACGGCTTGAGGGTTATCCCCCTTGATGGTGTTGATGGTGTTGTCGAAGACGACATACTCTTACTCCTCCTTCGCAGTAGGCGTGCGCAACTCGACCCGTGCCTGTGGCTGGACCTGTGGAACTGGTTCGGGTCGTGCCGCGAGCTGGCGTTTTAGCTCTTGGGTGTCACGATCAACGCGCCACAAAAATGCAAATACTCCCAGCCACACTACCAAGGCCGCAGCCATCGCCACATAAATGGCCACACCCGCATCAAGTAAAACGGTCATGCACGTACCTCCCATGGGGCCAGTGCTGCTTGGATGCGCAACACGGTGGCACGAATCCGAAAGAGCCAAATTGCCAAAAACAGGAACCCAAGATTGCTCGCCAAAAAGACCCACAACGTGCGCTGATTACTCAGCAACCCAGTGCCGGGAGCTTGCATGTTCACCCGCACCACTCCACTCGCGACATCGGCTTCTACCAAGACCATGCGAAATTGCTGCCCCGGAAATTCGGGGCGATCTGCGGCCTTGCCCTCGGCATCAATGGAGGGGCTCAGCAGTGCGGTGTCACGCAAACCGGGCATGCGCACTTCTACGGTGGCGCGTGTACCATCACCCTCGGCAACCAACGATTTGAGTTCGACGACCACATCGCCCAACTGCCCGATTTTAGCCCCGTTGAGCTCGAGTGCAATGCCCTCACACTTGCTCCCCTGGATAAAAGCACAGTTGGGGTGCAAGGTGCTGTCGGCTACCCGTGGCGCCACAAATAACAAAAACGGCATGGTCACTGCCGCAAATAAGTTGTAGGTGGCCGCTAAACGCCGCCGTCGTTCGGCATCATCGATTGACGAGCGGAGCGCAAAATACGCCGCATAAATCAACAACAACACCAGAATCGATGTCTCGCGCGGATCCCAGTTCCAAAACGTGCCCCAGACCACCTCGGCAAAAATAGACCCCGTCACGGTGGCGAAAATACAAAACAACGTGCCCACTTCAGCGGCTGCGACGGCAGCTGCGTCATCGCCAAGGGCACGTTTGCGCAGATATTGGATGCTGTACCACGCCGATACGGCGTATGCGGCCGTCGTTACCCAAGCCGTAGGTACGTGCACAATGATGATGCGCCCTGCATCACCGAGCCCAACGTACTGTGGAATGACCAAAAACATCGCATAAATGATGGCAGCCATCCAAATACCGACGATGATTTTACCTGTGTCAGCCATGCGCTGGTACATACACACTCCCGCCGATCGCACGGATATTGTGTGCATCATACCCCATGTATTTCATATGAGCAAACGGTGAGAAACCGCTTTCTAATGCTGATATACAAATTTTATACAGGTGCTATACATAGCATATATAGCGCCATTAAACCATCCTACTCTGTGATTTATTCCACAATATGGCGAGATTTTTGTCAACAATATGTCAAGTGTTTTGGCACTATGACTCCCAGACAGTTGCAAACAAAAAGAGCGATGTCACCAACATGGCGACGGCATAGGCGACCAAGGTCATGACCGGGTAACTCACGCGATCCCAGCCACTACCGGCAAGCGCCAAGGCGGTCCCACGCACCGCAGTGACCAACATGGGGATTAAGATGGGCAACGACAACACGGCAAAGAGGGCACCACGAGCTGTGGAGCGAGCGATCATGGCGGCGACCAGGGTGGTCCCAGCCACCAATGCCAACACACCAGATGCCAGCACCACCACAAACAGGCCAGGATTTTTGACCTGCATACGCAACAAGACGATGGTCAGCAACGCTACCAAGACCGCCAGACCTACGAGTAGTAGCACATTAAAGAGCAATTTACCAAGATAGACGGCATGCGGCGGCGCGGCCAAGCGTAATGCAGCGGCAGTGCGTTGTTCTTCTTCGACGACAAAGACACGTGCCAACGCAGTAAATGCGGCAAAAAGCAAGATGATCCAGAGGAGTGCGGCATGAATGAGGGGCAATTCGGCAGAACGATTGAGGGGGCCAAGCCCCAGGCTTACTGCGACCACGCTACAGACGGCAAACAGGGCCACGGCATTCAGTGCCTGCCGATTACGGAGCTCACTTTGGGCTTCACGACGGACAATGGCCCGTGTCGCCCGCCAAATACTCACCTGGTTCATGCTCCCACCTCTAATCGCATCAACACATCGGCAAAACGTTGCTCGCGTGGGTCATTGGTCGCAATCACGGTAATCCCGTGGTGACGTTGTCGCTCGACCACGCGCTCCAACAATTCGTGACCACTACTGTCGAGCATCACACTTGGCTCATCAAGTAACAGCAGGGGTGGACGATGGAGGAGTGCGTAGGCATAGCGTAGGCGGTGGGTCATCCCCGACGAGTACGTGGCCAGCAAATCACTGCCGCGCCCTGTTAGCCCCACCTCAGTCAACAGTGCGTCGATGTCACCATCATCGACGGTCAAACCGCGCACATCCGCAAAAAAACGCAAGTTCTCGTGACCGGTCAACTCGCGATAAAGCATCAGATCAGGCGCCATCCATCCAATCAAATGACGCATGGAGAGTGGGTCATGCCGCTGGCCGTCGACATGAAACCAGACGTTCCCAGCATTTTGGCGCTGTAAGCCGCAAATCACGCGCAACAATGTGCTCTTGCCACTGCCGTTGCTCCCGGTCACGACGAATACCTGACCGTTGGTCACCGTCAATGAAACATCAAAGAGCACCCGTCGTGCTCCGTAATCGAGCGTTATATGATCGATTTCGAGCGCCTGCATACCACCTACCCCATTTGTTTCGTGCTAGCGCCATTATGACACATATTTGGGCAGTACCCGTGCATACATCGGCAATCGTAGCCCCCCCTGTGCGACTCATCACGATCGAATGTACACCTCATCACGCCACACCTGCTTCTGCGTACCTTCATTATTGATGCCGATCGATCAACACGACGGCAGATGATTGGTGATGCCGAGCCTGTCACGATCGACGTACTGGGGATCGCCAACCATCACCTGATTGCCACCGACACCTGGGCAATCGTGCATCATCTTGGCCACCACTTTTCATTGGCTGGAATGGCATGAGGTCAGCCGAAAAGCCATTCTATGCCGGTGGGCGTGATTTCAGCGATGTCCTGCACCAACAATGCTGGAATCATGACCGAGACACTTGCCACAGTGCGACAGTAAGCATGCCATATCTGCAATGCCACGCACGACACTCCTTAACCTGATCTCGGGCACAGTAATACAAACAGCCGGTATGCACGGCGTTGCACAACGCCCCGATACGGACACCCGTGGGCATGTCTCCGTGGAAATGTGTTATGTCGTCTATAATCCGTACATTGAAATAGACAACCCGTGACATGTACAATGGTCTCAAGCAGACGAAATATGGAGAACGACACATGAAATGGCTGACCAAATCACACATCAAAGTCGGGCGCATTGGTTGTGCCTGGTTGATTACACGGTTTATTGATCATGAGCCGAAGTTTATTTTTCACGATGAGGCCACACCCGACGACGCCTTGCGCTTGGGGGCCATCTTGTACCATGTCGACGGGAGCGACTACGCCCGTGAAGGCCTTGAATCATCGTTTGAAGTGCTGTTGCGCAAATCAAACCTGACCAGCAACGCAGCCCTCGTGCTTCTAGGGCAGATTGTTGGCACGGCTGACATCAAGCAGAGCCCGCATCAACGCAGTGAGGGTGCCGGTCTACGCGCCATTCTTGATGGGCTCGGCTGGCGCTACCCCGATGATGACGAACGCATCCTCCGTGAGGGATTTGTGGTCTATGATGCCCTTTATCAGTGGTGTCAACGCCAAGTAGAGCTCGGGCGGGCGCATGCGTAGCCGCACCAACACACTACAACAATACATACGCATCATGACGCAAACGCCGTTTTGGCGGAGCCGGTATGTGCACTCGCTCCTACTGGCGTGTATTGTGGTGGTGTGGGGAGTGGTTGCATTCCGAATTGCGCAACCGCGGCCACACACACTCGTCCTCCCAGACAACCGAGAAACAATTGCCTTGCCGTTTGTTGAGGCATTTACGACAACATTTCGCTGGGTGCGCGTCAACGAGCGCATGTTGCCGACAGTCGTCACGCATCTCCCCAGTAATATGCGCATCGCACTAGCAGCGCACCTCTTCCCCGGCACTGAATACGTCATCTACCGTGGCACACTGGCAGTCCCCTACACCAATGCCCCTCTGATTGCAACCATTGCATGGGATCAACAACGGAGCCAGATTGCAGGTGTGACTATTCCCGTACTACCAACGCGCGTGTTTCACTTCATTGCACCGCTCGCATCCGCCCATGACCTCACGTTGAGCTATACGATTGCTGACATCAGAGCACAGATGCGTGCCGTGCGTGAACCAGTGGCAGACGACGAACTCGGTGTGGCTCTGACCGCATTCACAAGCACGCCAGTCGCTGTTTCTGTGTGGATGACGCTCCTCGTGGTCATCCTCCAAGGGGCGATAACCGGCGCGCTCTGCCATTTCTTGTTTCGTTGGGGTGGTCAGACGCCCGTACCAGTGGGGGTGAGTAGTGCATTTGGACTCGCGTTGACTACGCTCGTCAGCATCTATGAATTCACAGCCGGCTCACCACAGACCAGCACAGTCTGGTGGATATGCATCATCAGCCTCGCCCTCTTACGTCTCTTTCCATACATCGATCTCCCTCGCCGCTTACCCACCTCGGTACTTTTCATCGCACTACCGGTACTCGTCGGCGGGGCGCTGGCGTGGTATGCCCCATATGCGAGCAATGGATGTGTGCGCACCATCACGCCGCCATACTGCGGTCTGACACAGATGGACTATTGGGTGCAGCCGTGGCAAAGCCTGCAACAACTCCCCGAACTGGTGTTTCCACCGGTTGCAGGGGTGCGGTATAGCAACATTGCACCGCTACCGGGCGAAGTACAGCCGGCCATAACAGTAGCGGTGTGGGTGCTCACCAGTCTGATGGTCAAATTCATCCGTGGGTGGCAAACGCCCTTGCCGTTGCCACTGACGGTGACCATTGCCGGAGCCGCGCTCCTCACGACGGGGGTCCCGGGCATGTTCCCTGGAATTTTGTGGATGAACGTGCTTGAACCAACGGCCTATGGCACCTGGGAGACGTGGCTGACCGGAGTGGCGAGCATGCGCATTCCGGTATCTCCGCTTTCACTAGCGATAGAGGGATGGCTCATCCATTCAGCGTTCGGGTTTGGCGTGTACAAGTGGATTGTCTTCCGTATGATGCTCATCGGGGTGCTCGTCTTAGTACTCTTTCATCACAACCACACGCGCTTGTATTGGTGGATGGCCGGGCTTGGCTTGGGCTTCATCGCCTGTTATAGTGCCTACTATACCCAGATGTTTGCTGCCAGCCACATCGCCTACTTGGTGTTCAACAATGACATCATGCTGGTCTTTGCGCTCGTCGTCCTCGTCACCATGCTACGGCGCCCCCAGTTGCGTGGGCGGCACGTGTTGGCGGCAGGAAGTTTACTTGCGGTTGCTGATATGACGCGCCCCTACATGGTGCTCTTTACCCCCATCCTGGTCATACTGGTCTGTGGGTATCTCTGGGGGCGCATCCCCAAGCACTGGCTTGTCTTGCTGTGCATCCCCCTGATACCAATTGCCATGTGGCACGGCAACCACATACTCAACTTGAAACAAGGAACGTGGAGCAATCACGCCGGCTACAACCTGTGTAATGCGTGGCCGTGCCCCGACGACATACACCTCCACCCCGAATCTCCGCGGATTTCGGAGTATCGCGGTATCAATTTGAACACCGAGATCCACACGCACAACAGCGAGCGGTTGACAGAGGCGATGATCGCCTACAATCTCCAAGACCCCGCGCGGGCACTCGTCCGTGCCGCCAAACTGGTACTCTTCAGTCTGAGCATGCCGACACCACATGTCACGAGCATATCCGACATGCGTTTCCCAGACGTGAAAGCACGGTACGCAGAGTGGCATGCCTGGAGTGCCGATGCCTGGCTAGACATCGTGCTTGCCGACGTGTTATGGCCCCCACATCAACCATTGTCAATCCCTGTGCTCATCGGCAACGCCTTTGTACGCATCCTGCTAGCACTGGCTTTTTTGGCACAAGCCAGCTACTTCTGGCGGTGGCTCCGGCATCTTGTGGGTCGTCTACGTCGCACCACCCTTCCCGCAATTCCCGCCACACTACGGTGGCACGGGGTCTATGCCGCCCTGTTGTTGGGCATGTACCTGATTTCGAGTCTCAGTGAATTTGGTGAAAACTACCGCTGGGTGACGATGATGGGCATGGCCGCGTTGTATTTACCCTATGCGCATCTCTGCGCCACACTCCATCGGTATTACACACGGGCACACAAAACGCTCTGGGGTTGATACTCAACCCCAGAGCGCTCGGCAACGACACACCCTACAGAACGATACTTCCAACCCCGGCAGCTGCCACTTTTTTGGCAAATGCGGCGATGTCACCGCTTGCAAGGCTACGCACGCTGGTCACGGCTTCGTTGACGTCTTCAGACATGCCATTGAAGACTTCGACGGCTTGGTCAGTGGGGCGATAATTACCAACCGAAACCGCATCTGCGATGCCGCCCAGCTTGGCAAGCAACTTCGTCCCGTGATTCATCTGCCCAGGCCAACCTGGCTTGAGATCGGGGACCTGGAGCGCTTTTTCGGCTTCGAGTATGCGCGCACGGAGCTCGGCGGCCTCTTGCGCCAATGCGGCCGTCTCCGGGTTACGTGCAAGGCGCTTCTGCCAGCCGTCGAGCTGAGCCCGCAGGTCACGCGCCTGATTGATGGCGTTCACCGCATCGCCGGTACTGGCGTGGATGCGCATCAGCATCTGGTACTGCGCCTCGAGATCGGCTTGGCTGGCATCGCTGAAGGCATCGGGGATGATGCTCAAGCTCTGCGTGATGACTTCGCCACCAATGGTGAGCTCCACCGTGTACTGCCCGGGGGGCACCTTGGGGCCGTACATGAGCGCACCTGCAATGGGGTCACTCCCGACAATCTTGGGGAGCGGCTTGACGCGCATGTCCCAGATGAAGCGATTCCAGCCGCCTTTGGCCATACAACGGGGCAGGTCGTGCTTGTCGTCGGACTTCTCGACCTTGGTGCCCTCAGGGCGACTGTAGAACTCGTTGATGAGCTCGCCTTTGGCGTTGTAGAAGGCCAAACGAATCGGCTCCGCCGGTGTTTCTTTCAACCAGTAGGTGATGATGGCGCCACGAGGCGGGTTCGTGCCCGAATCGAGGAACTTCCGCTCAATGGCACCCTCTGGGGTCACACTGGCGGTATGCGCACAGACGTCGCCCAACCCGGCCATGTAGTTCTTGCCGGGTACCCCGGCGTCGTCTTCACTCTCGAAGAGGGCTGCCAAAATGCGCTCGCTGGGGCGCGGGGCAAACAAGTGCGCCTGCTTGCTGGTGACCTCAGCCGAGTACTGGCGTAGCGGATTGATGTCGTCGAGGATCCACATGGCGCGCCCGTGCGTTCCTACCACCACATCGTCGTTTTTGAAGATGAGGTCGTAGATGGGAGTCACCGGCAAATTGAGCTGGAAGAGCTGCCACTGCTGACCACCATCAAAGGAGGCGTACAAGTGGGTCTCAGTGCCGGCCAAGAGCAAGTTTTTGCGCTTGGGGTCCTCACGGACGATGCGCACAAAATGCCCACCATCGATGCCAGCCACCACTTTGTGCCAGGTGGCACCACTGTCGGTGGAGCGGTAGATGTACGGCGCGTAATCGTCGAGCTTATGACGAGCCGCCGAGAAGGTGATGGTGTCGGCATCGTGCGCCGAAACTTCGATGGAGGTGACCATGGCCCACTCCGGCAAATCGGCGGGGGTCACGTTTTTCCAGCTTGCGCCGTTGTCACGGGAGACGTGGATGAGGCCGTCGTCGGAGCCACTCCACAGCTCACCACGCCGATGCGGTGACTCCGTGAACGAAAAGACGGTGCAGTAGACTTCGGCACCGACCGAGTCACGGTCAATCGGGCCACCAGTAATCTGCAGCTTGTCGGGGTCGTTGCGGGTCAAATCCGGGCTAATCGGCGTCCAGCTTTGGCCTTCGTTGGTGGTCTTGAAGACGATGTTACCCGCCGCGTAGATGGTGTTGTCATCGTGGGGTGAAAACACGATGGGGTAGGTCCAGGCGAAGCGATACTTGTGCTTGATGGCCCCTTCACCAGTCATCGACTCGGGCCACGTGGTGACCAGGCGAATCTGCTTGGTGCGCTCGTCGAAGCGTTGCAGACAGTTGCCACCGCCCGACGAAGAACCGATGGCACCCACGTAGACGATGTTGTCGTCTTTGGGGTCGACTGCAATATAGCCACTTTCGCCGGTACCGGCAATCACCACCGCACTCCACGGAATCGAGCTACTCGGGTTGCGACTGGGCACCGCCAACGAGCTATTGTCTTGCTGGGTGCCGTAGACGCGGTACGGATTGCGGTTATCGACCGTGATGTGGTAGTACTGCGAAGTCGGCTGATTGTAAACACTCGACCACGTGGCAGCGCCATTGAGTGACACATTGGCACCACCGTCGTTGCCCTGGATCATGCGCCGGTTGTTGTTGGGGTCGATCCACAAATCGTGGTTGTCACCGTGCGGGGTATCAATGGGGTTGAAGGTTTTGCCGCCGTCGATCGACTTCCAAAAGCCCAAATTGTTGACATACACGGTGTCTGCATCTTGGGTGTCGGCAGTCACATGCATGTAGTACCACGCACGCGAGACCAACCACTCGTTGTCGCAGACATGTTGCCAGGTCTCGCCACCGTCGTCGGAGCGGTACATGCCGGGGGCTTCAGCATGCTGGATGAGACACCACACACGGCCACTCTGGGCGGGTGATGCGACGATGCCCATTTTCCCGAGGGTACCTTTAGGCAAACCCGGCTTGGCGCTGATGTCTTCCCAGGTTTCGCCACCATCTTTGGAGCGATAAATGGCCGAACCCGCGCCACCGCTCGAAATCTGCCAGAACGAGCGCTGTGCCTCCCAGGTGGTGGCATAGAGGATGCGCGGATTGCGCACATCGACGCTCAAATCGATGGCACCGGAGTGCTCATTGCGGTACAACACTTTGCGCCACGTCTCGCCACCGTCGGTGGTCTTATAGACGCCCCGCTCACTGTTGGGGCCGAAGGCATGCCCAAATGCGGCCACCCACACGATATCTGGGTTGCTGGGGTGAATGCGCACTTTGGCGATGTGACGGGTATCAACAAGCCCCATGTGCTTCCACGTGGTACCCGCATCGGTGGAGCGGTACACGCCGTCACCATGTGAAACGTCGATGCGGATGGTGCTTTCGCCCATGCCCGCCCAGATGACGTTGGGGTCGGCGGTGGATACTTCGAGGGCACCGACTGATGCCGTGTTGAAAAACCCGTCGGAGATGTTTTCCCAGTACTGACCCGCATCGGTCGTCTTCCAGACACCACCGGCGCAGGCCCCAAAATAAAAGGTGGCAGGATCGTTGGGGTCACCGGCCACGGCGACCACGCGACCACCACGAAACGGCCCAATACAGCGCCATTTCAGCAAGCCGTCAAACTGCTGATGTGTCATGAGGTTCCCTTTCTGTATGCCACGCAACGATGCATGTGCAAGACACCACGCTACGGGATAATTATACTCCAACTTCCTTGCACCAAACCATCACCCAGACACACAACAATCACCCATTCGTATGAGTGGCGACGCTCACACCACAAACTATACTATGCCTACACATCAGTGAATGTCCCATCACAATGCAAGGAGTCTGTCCATGTATGCACTCGTACGGACGGTCGGTATCCGCACTTTGCTCACTCAGCAGTTGCCCATGATTGTTGCTTCGTTGTTGGTCATGGAGGGGGTCATTGAATTTGTCGGTGAAATGGGCAGTTTCATCCTCGAGCTCAGTGTTTTCTTTGTCATCTGGTTCGTGCTCGATTTCCTCGTCAACGCGCTCTTCAACAAAAAAGCCTCATCGACGCATCACGCATGATGTGTGGCATGTATGAGCACAAGTCGCCCTGTATACCGGTAGGAATATGAAGGAATTTCAGATATATTTATAATACTCCCACACAGGGCACTGTTGGCCTACAACGGCGCTCATAAGCATGAATCAAAGGATGAATCGTATGCGTCGACTGATACTGGTGATTGGAGTGCTCTGGGGATTGTTCATGAGTGCATGCGGTGCGCCGGCAGGGCAAGATACCCCACAAACAGCGTCCAATGACACTCCTCGCATGGATGCAACGTGTACCAAAGCCGATGAACGTACGACCATTGATGGCACAGAGGCCATTTGTATGGTGGACAGTGCCGGTATGTTGGCATGGCAACGTGCCGATGCGCCGTCGGGCGATCAAGCTCGCATCGACGGCCCCTGCAACACCGCCGATGAACGTGCCAACATTGATGGGGTGGAGGTCATCTGCATGCTCAACAGCGCGGGAAATTTGGCGTGGCAATCCGCCAAGCCCGGCGACAGTGGATCAGGCTCCAACCAGGTATCAGACAACGGCAACACCATGGTACAGGTTGGCATGACCTGTGATGCTCCTGGTGACACGGTGTTCATGAACGAACTCTACGTCTGCAAAAACGGCATCTGGGGCTACCCAATTCCCGGTGATCTCCCCATTAATGCGGACGGGAGCAAACCCGATTGGTATCCAGACCTCGATACGCTCGTCAATCACGGTCAGGCTCCGGCCACCTGCACCCCGAGTGAGGTCACATTCACGCATTCATTCCTACCCGTCGACCAACTCGATGCGTCGATTCCCCATGGCGCCATGATCGGTGATCATGTCACCCCCATCGACCACGCCTATATTGGCATCAAAACACTCAATATCGCTGCGGAGGCCCGCACCGATGCCGATTATCTGCCAATTACAGCCCCTGCGGATGGCACCATCGTCGATGTCGGGTCACTCGGGAGTCCCACGTCACACCGCGTGGTCATCAATCACGGCTGTGGCGTGTACACCATCTACATGGTGGTCAATCGCTTGACCGGCGCACTTGCTGAGGTGGCAGCCACTGTGGAGAGCCAAGGCAACGTGAGCACCAATATTCCCATCAAAGCCGGTGAAGAATTTGGCCAACAACGCGATAATCCACTCGATTTCAACGTGTGGGCGGCAGATAGCTGGCTGAGTGGCCTTGCCAATCCACTGTCATACATCTATGCCGAATCATGGAAGCCCTACACCGCCGATCCCACGCGCTTTTTCACCCCTGAGCTAGCCGAGCAATACAGCAACATCATGCAACGCACCAGTGAGCCACGCTGGGGCAAAATCGACCATGACGTGGTCGGCAGTGCCAGTGGCAACTGGTTCCTGCAGGGCACCATGGGGTACAGCGGCCGCGCGGTTAGCGACTACGCCAACGCCACAGAGCCCGTACGTGGCGGTCAAGTGCCAGAAAAAAATACCTACGCCTACGGGCATCTCTCGATTTCCCCGCATGAAGTCGCCCCCCAAGCATGGGTCTTTTCGACCGGCTGGTGGCAAGATCCGGCCGGCGACCCACGCCAGACATTCTTGGTGATTGGAGCTGACCAACCCACGCCCGATCAGCTGACGAGTGCTGATGGAGTCGTCGTCTACGGGCTCGCCGACGGCCAGCGCCTCGATGCGGACGGTGCCCCCATCCAAATGGACCCCGCCAGGTCTATGGCCCCCATGCCCATTGGCTATACCATCGGCGTGGGGCCCACTTTTGGGAGTGTGGCGATTCAGGTCAACGCCGATGGCACACTATCCGTGGAACTGTTCCCCGATCAACCAGACGTGCAGATCACGCAGCTCAGCGAGCAACAACGCATCTATCAGCGCTAAACCGCTCCGCCAACCACGCCATCACCTCCCGCAGACGCCAGCAAGGACACCTTGCCGGCGTCTGTGAGTAGATACGTGCTGTGATGGTCTTTGCAACTCCGGCTTGACACACCAGTGCATGCCCCGCGATTCGGGCTCACGGTCAAACGTACGGCGCACAGTGTTGACGCGTGCAAAAGTTGTTATAATCCACACTACGTCCATGAAAAAGTAATCACGTGTCATCCGCAGGTCAGCGTCGACGAGATGGCTACAAAGGAGGAGCAATGAGTGCGCAACGCGTACGACTCGGCTTTGTTGGCGTGGGCAACATGGGGCAGGCCGCCCATCTGCGCAACTTCGCCATGGTGCCCAACTGCGAGATTGTCGCCATCGCCGATATTCGCACCGACCACGCCACCGCCGTGGCCCACAAGTGGAATGTTCCCCATGTCTATGCCGACGATCAGCAGATGATGCGTCAACACCCCAATATTGATGCGCTCGTCGTCATTCAGCCTTTTACCCGCCATGGGAGCCTCATCCCGCAACTCCTCGCCTACGGCAAACCCATTCTCACCGAAAAACCCATTGCAGGCTCGATTGCCCAAGGTGAGGCCATTGTGGCCGCCATGCACCACCACCGCACCTGGATGATGGTGGGGTATCACAAACGCTCCGATCCAGCCACCGTACACGCCAAAGCCGAAATCACACGGCTAACCGAGACGGGCGAACTCGGAAAAATGACCTACATCCGCATTTTGATGCCCGCCGGCGACTGGATTGCCAACGGATTCAACCAGAACATCTGGAGCGCCGCCGCTGATGAGCCCCTCGCCGAAGATCCCCCCGCAGCCGACATGGATGCCCCGACCAATGCCGCCTACTGGGAATTTGTCAACTACTACATACACCAGGTCAATTTGATGCGCCATCTGCTCGGCGAAGATTGGCGCGCCACCTATGCAGCACCCTCCGGCCACCTTTTGGTCGGTGAAAGCGTCAGTGGCGTCACCTGTAGCATCGAGATGAGCCCATACCAGACGACCGTTGACTGGCAAGAGAGCGCGCTCATCTGCTTCGAACGTGGCTGGGTCAAGCTCGAGTTACCCGCACCACTCGCATTCAACCGCCCTGGCCGTGTCGAAATCATGCGTGACCCGGGCAACGGCGCACCACCAATCACCGAGTCACCTCATCTGCCCTGGGTACACGCCATGTGGCAACAAGCCCAGCACTTTGTTGATGCCGTTGCCGGCCACAAACCACCCGTCTGCACCGCCACAGAGGCTCTCGCCGATATCGTCCTCGCCCGCGACTACATCCGCCTCCACCTCGGCAAATAACCGATTACCGCCAAGGAGCCCAACGACTATGCCTCTCAAATGGCACAAAGTGTGGATATCAGACGAACGCTATGAATCGGCAACGGTCTGCGATGTGGACAGTGACGGCCACCTCGACATCATCAGCGGCGCATACTGGTATCAAGGCCCTGATTTCCGCCGCAAACACTTCATCGGCGATATCGCCCAGTACGGCGAGTACTACGACGACTTCTCCACTGTACTCCTCGACATCAACGGCGACGGTCGCCTCGACTACGTCACCGGCGGCTGGTGGGGCAATAGTCTGCGCTGGCGCGAGCATCCCGCCGACCCCACACACCCCTGGACCGAACACATCTTATGGGACAACACCGGCAACGTGGAGACGACCCGCGGCTGGGACATTGACGGCGACGGCATCATCGAAATCGTGCCCAATACACCGCCCAACCCCACCGTCTGCTACTACAAATTGCGCACCGATGCCGCTGGTCGTGGCACCGGCACGTTCGAGCGTATTCCCGTCTATACCTTTGCTGAAGGCACCCAAGGACATGGATTGGGGTGCGGCGACATCGCCGGGCATGGGCGCATGGACATCGTGCTCTGCCACGGCTGGCTCGAAGCCCCCGCGGACCCCGCCCATGGCGACTGGATCTGGCATCCTGAGTTCACCAATCCACCGTGGGGCACCACTGCCAGCATCCCCATGCTCGTCGTAGACGTGGACGGCGATGGCCACAACGAGCTCATCACCGGCCATGCCCACGGCTACGGCCTCTGGTGGAGCAAACGGCGTGCCGATGGCACCTGGCAACATCACCCCATTGACCCCGATAATGCGCAGTACCACGATTTGCACTGGGTCGACATTGATGGCGATGGCCATAACGAACTGGTCACCGGTAAACGCCACCGTGCCCACAACGGCAATGACCCCGGCGAGTGGGACGATGTGGGCATCTACTACTTCAAATGGAGTGGCGAAAGCTTCGTCAAACAAATCATTGACTACGGCCCCATTGGGCAAGGCAAGGGGTGCGGCATCCACTTCGCGATCGCCGATATCTTCCACCGTGGTCGCCTTGATATCGTGGCCCCCGGCAAAGATGGTCTCTATCTCTTCGTGAATCAAGGAACATAATCATTCGCCCTGCCATGCCCACACACGATGGCGCAACGCACACCTGCTACTGAAACGACCACATCCGTGCCACGGTTCAATGGGCCCGTTGTGCGTGCCGGTACAATGCGCGGAGCGGTGGCACAAACAACACGAGGAACCCGAGGTTCAACACCAGATTACCGGGGAGTCCGGCAGCGAGTGAGCCCATGCAATCGACGACAAACCACGCCATTAGTGCGATGAGCATGAAGCGGGAGATTTGGGGGTGTGCCAGCAACAGCGGTGTACCAGCCAGCAGGTACATCAGCACTCCCCAGCCGACCATGGTGCCCCCCAGCACGGCGTTCACCGCCCGTGCATCAGCGCTGAAGAAAGCCGGATCGCCATCGAGTGGCCATTTCAACACATCAAACAACCACAGCCAGACTCCGGCTGTGGCCGGATGACTGGCCAACGCACAGATCACACCGGTCACAATCGTAATTACACAGGCCACCTTCAACCAGATGATGCTCCGCTGTACGGTCATGATGCCCCCTCTTTCGTTTATTCCCCCTGTTGTGCCCGCACATACGCCACAATGGCATTGGCGTGGCCATGGCCCATGTCGTAAGTCGATTTGAGCTCATTGACCATTTGCATGTGCGTTTTATCGGTCATGTTTGCCACAATTTCCAGCCAATATGCTATCGGTTTTCCGTATTTTTTCTCAATTGATGGAAAATACGAAGCTGGGCCCTTGGGTTTAGTAGATTCATCCGACATCGGCTCGTTCCTTTCGTCCATCACACCACATTCACAACCGCACAATGCCCATTTGTTCACTGACCACGCGCACCATCTCCACCGCAAAGCGATACGTGGCCGCATGGTTGATTTCGTTATTGCGATGATCTCGCCGCCACTCCAGGGCATTGGCAATGATGCCCGCCTGATCGGGCAATTCCTGCATGGCCCATTCAGCAGCCTGTTGCTTTGATGTTTGGATGCCCTCTTGCCAGGCGTACAGTGCACGACACATCGTCAAAATCGTATAGGCCTGTGATGGCCGTGATTCACGGGCATGCTCTACCCAATCGCCCCATTCGCCGACCTGCATGCGCACCGCGTCGGTGAACTCATCACGGGTAATCAGCGGGATAATCGTCGCAGGATCAGGCCCATACAATACCACACTCTGATCGCGAATCGTGTACCAGTTAATCAGCCAATCCAGGCCGGCATCTTTGATGTTGAACGGCTCGCCTGGGCTGATGACCGCAATCGGGCTGCGTTTTTCTTGAAACGTGTTTAGCGCATCGAGGCTGATATAGACCAGCTCAATCCGCCCAGCCCAATATGGGTATTGCAATGCGAGCTGGTCATGGAAGCCGTCGAGGGTTGCAAACAAGTCATCATCCACATCACGCGTACGTACCACCAAAATGTCAATATCGCTCGTGTCTTCGTCGAAATCCCCCCATACAAGTGAGCCAAACAGGTAGACACCAACCAGCGTGTCGCCAAGGAGTGTGGGTATGGTCTGTGTCACAGTGGTCACCACCGATTGGGCTGAAGCAGTCATGGGTTGCTCACCTTTCTCAAGAAAAAGACCATCTCATAAACAATTGTTATGGGAGCAACATCACACCACCCCTTGCTTGGCAAACATCTGGTGCTCATTTTATACCATATACATGTACATGCTCGCTATGTCTACAGATATTTTTATGTCAATAAAAAAGCGTGTTTGTGTTAAAAATTATTTCAAATCTATTTCAAATATTCAAATAGATTTGAAATATTATGTACATACTGATTGATACGCAGTGCAGGAATGTACGCGCAAAAATCACCCACATGAGCGAGCCATACACACACATGCCGATGAGTGGCTCCCCCAACCGGTCTAGAAGAAAGTCGAGCTAGCTGGTACAACAGTGGTTGGCGGCGATGATGTCATGACCGACCGCTGTGCTGGGTTCGTACATGCAACGCACTCGCTCCCAGCGTCAGGCTTACCAATGCGAGCCAGAGCACACGTGGCATGCCGGTGTCCGGATTGACGAACCCTGCGGTGGCAACAAACCACAGATTGACTGCCA
>JBBAWX010000012.1:86080-96416 GCA_040396955.1 Roseiflexaceae bacterium | reverse complement strand
GAGAAGCCATGTTTTACGCGGTCAACGGTGCCGCGGTGGCCCTCAGTGCGACCATTGCAGCGACCGGCTTTGGCATCATTACTGGCATGTACGGGTATGACCCCACGCTGACCGTACAACCAGATACTGTGGCCATGGGATTCCGCATGTACATGCTCGTTTTGCCTATTTTGGGGGCTGTGTGTGCCGTGGTAGCACTATCTTTTTATCCGTTGCACGGGGCACGTCTACAGGCACTGCGTGAGCGTCAGCGCTAGTCATCAAGCACAAAAACACCCCCTGCGCCATGTAGCGCAGGGGGTGTTTGACTGGTGTTACTTGCCCCAGGTGAGTTTGAGGACTCGCATCCAGTTGTCATAACAAATTTTGTTGATGTCGCTCTCTGCGAAGCCGCGTTGCCGCAGTGCATCAACGAGTACGGGTAATCCCGCTGCATCTGCGATGCCTTGTGGGATCGTGGCGCCGTCAAAGTCAGAGCCGAGGCCGACACGGTCAATGCCGATGCGGTTGACGAGGTACTCGACGTGATCGACCATGGTCTCGACCGGGGTATCGGCCGTGTGTGCGCCATCTTCACGCAAAAAGACGACTGCAAAGTTCAAGCCGACCATGCCATCAGAGTCCTTGATGGCGTCGAGTTGTTTGTCGGTCAGGTTACGGGTGGTTTGACTGAGATTCCACACGTTGGAGTGTGTGGCCACGAGCGGTGCTTTGCTAACCTTGGCGACATCCCAGAAGCCCTTTTCATTCATGTGTGACAAATCGACCATGATGCGAAGCTGGTTGCAGGCCTTGATGAGCTCTTTGCCGATATCGGTTAATCCGGGGCCAGTATCGGGGCTATGGTGGTGGCGAAACGGTACTCCCTCGGCAAAGATGGTGGGGCGGCTCCACACTGGTCCGATTGAGCGGAGCCCGGCCTGATAAAAGACCTCGAGGTTGGCCAATTTGGCGTCAATGGCCTCGGCGCCCTCGAAGTGCAAAATGCCGCTCATCGCACCATCGGCGCGTGCTTTGAGAATGTCACCCACCGTGCGGGCGACGCGGAAATCACCGTGGGATTCGCGCTCAATTTCAAAAAGCTTCGCGGTCATCTTCATGGCCATGTCAAGCGAGTAGTGGTAATCGAGTGCGGGGGGCAGGTTGTCACGATCGGTGACGACGGCTTTGGTGGGGTCTGACGGGATGTAGACCGCAAAGAAGCCGCCTTGTAGTCCGCCACGTCGGGCCCGGCTGAGGTCAATGTGCCCATGCGGGCTCTCAAAAAAATTATCACCCTCGAGGTTGTCGGCAATCAGGCGTAGCAGGGTGTCGTTGTGACCATCAAAAACAGGAACGGGTGTGTGCATCGTATTTCTCCTTGTTGCGGTATATATATGCTACGTTGCCCGTGTGCTACTGTCAAATGCAGGGTTCTCTCAGCCCGTTTTGAGGGCCTGCTCAGGTGTGTACCGAGGTCACAAAACTGCATGTGGTAGAATAAAGCGATATTGCCAGATTACAGCGAAGGTTGCAGGACGCATGATTTCTGAAGCACTGATTACTCTTCTCCGATGTCCGAGTTGCTCATCCACACAACTCGACAATCAGCCCGAGGCGGTCGTTTGTCGGGTGTGTCACGTGACGTATCCGAAACATCATGGCTACATCGATTTGATGCCACGTGGTGTCAACTACGACTATGTGTCGAAGTATGTCAGCGAAGAAGAACAGCTCGCCGAAGAGCTCGATTACCGTGATTTAGCTCCACCCGTCCTAGCGGCTGGAGTCCGCAATCGTACCACCGTTCGGTTGCTCGAATTGAACAAACGCGACACGTGTCTTGACAACGGCTGTGGCAACGGGCGTTTTGCGGTGTGGAATGCACACCTAGTCAAAACCATGGTCGGCAATGATCCTGCGACCATGTTTGCGGATGCAGCCATCGACTCCATCGATTTGACGCAGGCCGATTCGCGCAATCTGCCCTTCGCCGACAACTCCTTTGACAAGGCTTTTTCCCTTGATGTCCTCGAACACTTCCCACTTGATGTCATCGACGAGTACTTGGCTGAGCAAGCACGTGTCTTGAAGCCGGGCGGGCGCTTTTTGGCGATGTCCAATACGAGCGAGCCTTCTTCGTTGCAGCCACTCGTCAACGTGAGTCGTTGGATTGGCCGGCAGTTTGTCAAGGCTGGTGTCTATGATTTCGAGCGTGAAAAATTGCGGAAATCCGACCACATCAAGGCCTTGCGCAACTGGCCAGAGGTATTGGCCGCCTTTGAGCGTGCTGGGTTGAAGCCAGTCAAGGTGGTGTTTTGGAACAGCGTCTTTACCAGCTTTGTTGAGCATGTGCTGATGAAGCTTGGAGAAGCATGGGCCGGACGTGCCAAGCGCGGGGAGTCTGGCCCAAAAAGTGCGGTCATCAGTGATGGCACTGACCGTGAAATTCGGGCCCGGCGCCGGTTACGCAGTCAACTCGACCGCAAGGGTGGCCTCTACTTTCTCTTGAACTTCATCACGTGGATGATGGAGCTCGACCTGTGGTTGTTTGGGTCGTTGCACTCTGGCAGCTATTTCATCGTGGTGGAAAAGCCACGCGCATGAGTATTGCACCTTTGTACGTTTCACCGATCGGCCGTGGTGGCGTGGATATCGGTATTCAAAACATCCTACGCGCGGTCAAGCGTGCTGGTCTAAATGAGGCAGAGCTGTTGCGCCTCGATGAGCGCTACAACTTCCTGCCCATGTTGTTGTCGGGCGCCATGCCGGCCAACTGGTGGCAGGGACGTTCGATTGTGCAGGCGCGTTCGCGCGTCGCGTTCGCATTGCGTCGCCCCGATATTCCCTTGGTCACCACCGTGCATCATCTGACCACCGATCCGCTCTTGCGCCCGGTGAGCTCGTTGGCACAACGGGTGTTTTATCGCCTAGTAGAGTCACGGTACGATGGCTGGTCCGTCGCCAAAGCCGATGCCGTGGTCTGTGTGTCGCGCTATACTCAGCAGATGACGGAGCAGACCTACGGTCGCCGTGACACGCATCTCATCTACGACGGCATCGACACCGACGTCTTTTCACCGGCGCCGCAACACCGCCGCCTCGACGCATTGCCTGCCAGTGATGCGCGCATTCGACTTCTGTTTGTGGGGAATCGTACGCGCCGCAAAGGGTTTGATCTCTTGCCGCATATCATGGATCGTTTGCCGGCCGATTACGTGCTCTACTACACCGCGAGTTTTCAAGCCGGGCGCGACCAACACCCGCACCCACGCATGATTCCCATTGGGACTCCCGATCGTGACGGTCTCGTGGCCGCCTATCGCTCAGCCGACATCATGCTCTTTCCATCGCGGCTCGAGGGATTCGGCATCGCTCCTGCTGAAGCCTTGGCATGTGGTATCCCGGTAGTGACGACGCGTATCAGTGCGCTCCCCGAGGTTGTCGACGATCAGCAAAGTGGGTTTTTGGTGCATCTTAATGCGGTCGCCGAATACGCCGATCGGGTTCGTCTGCTCGGTGAAGATGTCCAGCTTCGTCGGCAGTTTGGGGCATTTGGCCGTGAAAAAGTGGCACGTTCGTTTGGCTATGACATGTTGGGGTCGCGTTTTGTTGAGCTGTATCGTCAACTATTGCGGGTGTCATAACGCGACATAGACACGGCGGGTGGTGCGTATCGCACCACCCGCCGTGTGTTTGTCATCCTGCATGCTATTCTTTGAACAAGTTGCCCGTAATATCAAGCCCCGAGCTACTCGATGTTGCCTGTGGCATATAGGGGACCAGTGCTTTGGCCAGCGACATGAGTGGCATGGTCTGCAACCAAATCTTGCCAGGACCGCGCAAGGTGGTCAAAAAGAGCCCTTCACCACCAAAGAGGATGTTTTTGAAGCCCTTCATCATCTCGATGTCCATCGATACGGTGGATTCGAGCATGGCCACGTGTCCGGTGTCGACCTTAAGCACCTGATTCGGCTGGAGGGTGTATTCGACAATTTCGCCGTCGAACGCTACAAAGGCTACTCCGGGCCCACTCAAGCGCTGCATGATGAAGCCTTCACCACCAAACAGACCGGCTCCCAGTTTGCGCTGAAAGAAAATATCGACCTTGACTTCTTTTTCAGAGCAAAGATAGGCCTGTTTCTGGACGATGATGTCTTGCCCGGCGGCCAAGTGTACCGGCACAATCTTGCCTGGGAAGTCCGAGGCAAACGAGATGATGCCACGACTGTTGCGGCTCGTGTACTCAGCGATGAACAGAGATTCACCGGTTATGGCGCGCTTGAGAATGCCACCAAGTCCACCGTTCATGTTGGTCTGCATCTCAATGTTGCCACTCATCCAGGCCATCCCACCACTCTGGCTAATGACCGACTCACCCGGGTCGATTTCGAGGATGACGGCTTGCATAGTGGAGCCAACAATGGTGTACTCTAGACCGTTGTTGCCCTTGCCGCGGCTACTAATTACTGGATCCGGCATGTCAATGCGTTCTTGGGTCATGTGTTCCTCTACTTCGTGTGAAAACGGACACCACTAACGACGTATTGCACTCACAAAAGGTTGCATGTGCAACACATGTTCCTACAATAGCACTCATCGTGCGTTTTGTATAGTCATAGAAGGTGACTTTGGAGGCGTTGCTTGGCGGTCTCCGTGTCACTGCGAATTTGTTGGATTAGTGCGTCGATGCCGGCGAATTTTTGTTCGGGGCGAATGAAATCGACGAACTCGATGGTGGCCAATTGGTCATACACGTCCACGTTGGCATCGATGAGATGGGCTTCGATACGCGGCTCGCGCCCTTGGAATGTGGGGCGCACCCCGATGTTGGTGACGGCCTGGTACTGCACACCAGCAATGGTGACAATGCAAGCGTACACGCCAAAGCGCGGTAATATCAGCCGCTGGTCGATGTGGATGTTGGCGGTGGGGAATCCAATGGTACGCCCACGTTTATCGCCGCTGACGACTGGTCCATGGTAGCTGTGGCGCCGGCCTAGCAGGTGGTTGGCCTGTATGATGGCACCTTCTTTGAGGGCCTGCCGAATTGCGCTGGCACTTGGTGCGCCATCACTGGTGTCATGGCGTGGTCGTACCGTGAGTTGGTATCCTAGGGCTTGGCCAACGGCGCGTAGCCGGTCATGATTCCCCTCTCGTTGCCGCCCAAGTGCGAAATCCCACCCCACCCATAATTCACGGATCTGGGTGCTCCGCGCTACCGCTGCCATAAAGTCGGCTGCCGACCATTGTTGAATGTCGTGGTCGAACGCCACACTGTGCACAGCGTCAATGCCACAGGCAGCCATCATGGTGATACGGTCAGCTGGAGTCTGTAGCAGGCCTTGGAATTGTGCCGGGCGCACAATGGAATCAGGATGTGGGTCGAAGGTGACGACCACCGCTCGTTGCTGGTTGGCATGCGCATGCGCGGCAAGTTGACTCAGCAAGGAGTGGTGCCCAGTGTGCATGCCATCAAAGACACCAATGGTGACGACGGCGGAGCTAGTGGTGGGAAGGGCCGGTAGCCCGCTATATCTGTGCATCATGACTCCCAGGCAAAGACTTTCACGGGGACCACGCTCTCAGCATCACTGTGCGCGATGGCGACGAGTGTGCCACGTTCGTCAAAAAGCGCAACCCTGCCGCTCAGCGGGTGACGAGCACTAAATCGGCGCCCGTGTTGGATATGCGTAGATTCTTCGGCGTTGAGCTGGTAGTGTGGCCAATCTGCGACAGCGTGTGTGACGCTGGTGATATGCGCGGAGACGTTGGTAGGCGTGAGTGCGTCGAGATCGACACTCTCCTGCAAGAAAAACTGGCCAACTTGTGTGCGGGTAAGTGCACTGAGGTGGGCGGCGCTTGCAAGTGCTTCCCCAATGTCACGCGCAAGTGCGCGGATATACGTGCCTTTGCCACACTGCACGGTGATGCGCAAGATGCCCTCGTGCCAACTCAAGAGCTCAATGCTGTAGACGGTAACAGGCCGCGCGGGGAGGTCGGGCGCAATGCCTTGTCGTGCGAGATCGTACATGCGTTGGCCGGCGTGGTGCAATGCCGACACTTTGGGTGGAACCTGCAGAATATCACCGGTGAATCCATGGAGTTGTGCTTGTAGCTGCGCAGTGCTAACAACAGGGACTGGCGCGGTCCGTATTACCTGCCCACTGGCGTCGTCGCTGTCAGTGGCGGTACCGAACTGCACGGTCGCCGTGTAGCCTTTGATGGTGTCGTCTTGGACGTATTCAATCAACCGGGTCGCATGACCGATAGCTACCACCAAAACGCCGTCGGCTTGTGGATCGAGGGTGCCTGCATGCCCAACGCGGCGCACGCCGCTGATGCGCCGCACCCGATTGACCACATCGTGGGAGGTCATGCCGAGGGGTTTATTTATGTTGATGAATCCATGCATAATGCCTGCAATTCGGGCACGAGCAGTGCGGCCGCACGCTCGATGTCATGTTCGGGTAAGCTGATGCCGGCTGCATGTGGGTGGCCACCTCCGCCGAATTTCTGGGCCACATCGGATACTTTGACGTTGCGAGATCGTAGACTGATCTTGACACCCTGTGGGCGTTCTTTGATCATCATGATAATCTCTGGCCCGGCAATACGCTGTAGCATGTGAAGTGCTTCGTCACTTTCGTCGTCAGATGCATTGTGTTCGTTGACCCACGCGAGTGGTACGGCACACCACACCACACTGCCAACTTGATGCATCGCGGCAATAACACGTGACGCCAAGCTCAGTGATTCGAGGCGATTCGATCGGAAGACGTGCGCGACGATGCCACGATGATCGGCTCCGGCGCTGATGAGCTTGCTCCCGAGATGCAGTGTCTCCGCCTTTGTGTCGTAGATCTGGAAGCTCTGGGTGTCTGTCATGATACCAAGGAGCAGAGGTGTGGCAATGCCCGCAGTGATTGTGACGCCGAGGTACGGTAAAAAGTCAGCAATGACTTCGCAGGTGGCACACGATTCTGGCACGATCAGATTACATACCCCGTAGCGCGTGTTGGTGGCGTGGTGGTCGATTTGGATGATACTGGCATGCTTCAGTGCGTCGTTGTGAACTGCATCAATGCCGCCGATGCGCTCGAAGGTGGCACAGTCAAACGAAATCACGAGGTCGGGGTGTGGCCATGGTGTGCTTGCATCGATGGTCACACAGCGCTCGATGTCGGGTAACCACTGCATATTTTGCGAGATTGGGTGCTCAATGACCGGGATAATCCGCGCTTCGGTCAGCTGCGGGATGGCAAGCAACATACCCACCAACGAACCAATGGCATCACCGTCCGGATTGGTGTGGGTGACGAGCATGATGATGCGGGCGTTGCGTATGCGTTCTTTCCACTCACTGGCAGCAAGTGTGAACGTGTTCTGGCGGTCCATGATCGTCCTCTACTGTGGTGAATTCAAGTCGCGCAAGAGTTCATTGATGCGAATACTATGATCGAGCGATTCATCGAGCAGAAAGCGGATGTCGGGCGCGCTACGCAGGTGACGCAGTTGTTTGGCCAACTCGCGGCGCACAAAGCCTCTGGCACGCTCGAGTGCTGCCATCGTCGCTTTGCGGTCTGTTTGCTCGCCCATCACGGAGACGTGGATATGCGCCATTTGCAGATCTGGCGACATGTCGACACTGACCACAGTGCAGAATGTGATGCGCGGGTCTTTCAGCTCAAATTGGATGAGATGGCCGACGATTTGTTGAATCTCGCCGGCCACTTGCTGGGCACGTTTGCTCATGTTTAGACTGTGCGCTCCACGCGTTCTTTGCGATAGAACTCCATGTTGTCACTGTTCTGGATTTCATTGAAGCCTTCGACCACAATGCCACATTCGTAGCCGGACGCGACTTCACGCACATCTTCTTTGAAGCGGCGCAGGCTGTTGATGCGGCCATCGTGCATCACGACACCACTACGAAGTACGCGCACGCTGAGCTGTCGCGTGATTTTGCCGTCGGTTACAAACAACCCGGCGACGACTTCGCGTGAGGGAAGACGGAACGTGTTACGCACTTCCGCATACCCTTCGATGACTTCGCGATACTCTGGGTCGAGCATGCCGATCATCGCCTTTTTCATCTCTTCGACAAGGTTGTAGATGATGTTGTAGAAGCGGATGTCGATGCCATGGAGCTCGGCAGCTCGTCGCGCTGCCGGGTCAGGACGCGCGTTGAAGCCGATAATGATGGCACGTGAGGCAATCGCCAAGTTGACATCACTTTCGGTAATTGTGCCCGTACCACGGTGGATAATCTTGATCTGCACCTCGGTCGTGTTGAGTTGACCAAGGGCATGTTCGATGGCTCCAATGGATCCTTGTACGTCCACTTTGATGATGAGGTTGAGCTCTTTGATTTTGCCCTGCTGGATGTTGGCAAAGAGACCATCGAGGCTAACCGAACGCAGGTTCGACATGGCGTCAATGCGGATTTGGCGTTGGCGTTGCACGGCAACTTCACGGGCAATCTGGATGTCGTCCATGACTTGGAGAATGTCGCCTGCCTGCGGTACTTCGTTGAGTCCGAGAATAAGCACTGGGGTGGCAGGTTCGGCGAAACGCAGACGCTTTCCCGTGTCGTTGAACATCGCACGCACGGTGCCAGTGCCATGACCGACAAGCACATTGTCGTCGAGGCGCAGGGTACCGTTTTGGATGAGCACGGTGGCAATGGGGCCGCGTTGCCGATCCATCTCGGCCTCGACCACGGTACCAACGGCGGTGGTGTCCGGGTTGGCCTTGAATTCCTGCAAATCGGATACCAGCAGAATCATCTCAAGCAAGCCGTCGATGTTGATGCGTTGGCGGGCCGAAACTTCAACACAGGGCACATCACCGCCGTACGACTCTACGATGACGTTGTTGCTTGCCAACTGTTGGCGCACCATGTCCGGGTTGGCCTCGAGGGTGTCGATTTTGTTGATGGCCACAATCATGGGCACTCCGGCCGCTTTGACGTGTGAAATCGCCTCAACGGTCTGTGGCATGACGCCGTCATCGGCGGCTACCACGAGCACCACAATGTCGGTTACTTGCGCACCACGGGCACGCATTGCCGTAAAGGCTTCGTGACCAGGGGTATCCAAGAACGTAATTTTGCGACCATGTACTTCGACTTGATAGGCTCCCACATGTTGCGTGATACCACCCGCTTCGCCTTCGGCCACGCGAGTTTGTCGGATGGCGTCGAGCAGTTTGGTTTTGCCGTGGTCGACGTGACCCATGATAGTTACGACTGGTGGGCGTGTTTGGAGTTGGTCGGCAGTCTCGGCTGAGAGGACGTCCTTGATGTTTTCGACGACGCCCGCCATGGTTTCCGACACATATTCGGTCGTCTCGATGCCGAAATCGGCACAAATCAATGCAGCAGTGTCGTAGTCGATCTGCTGGTTGATGTTGGCCATGACACCGCCCTTCAACAGGGACTTGAGGATCTCGGAGGCGCCAATGCTGGTCGCCTCAGAAAGCTCACGTACAGTCAAACTCCGCCCCAGTTGGATTGGCCCTTTGGGGCGTACGACAGGGCGTGCAACCTGCTGGCGGCCACCAGGTGTGCGATTCAAAATGGCTGAACTCTTGCCGTTCTTGCTCCCACGGCCACGTGCACCATCGCTCTCAACAGAGTCTGATGAACGCAATTGACTCTTGCGATCGACCGTGTTGCGACCACGTCCGGAATTGCCACCGCGGGCACCAGGCACTGGACCCCCGATACCACCACCGATGTTGCCGCCGCCGCCACCACCACCGCCGCCGCCAAAGGAACCACGGCCAGGGCCACCACCCATGCCACCAGGGCCACTGCGGGGCGGGCGGTCGCCGAATGGGCGATCACCGGCAGGACGCGGTGGGCGGTCGCCGAATGGGCGATCACCGGCAGGACGCGGTGGGCGGTCGCCGAATGGGCGATCACCAGCAGGACGCGGTGGGCGGTCGCCGAATGGGCGATCACCGGCAGGACGGGGCGGACGGTCGCCATAGGGGCGGTCACCTTGTGCGCGCGGTGGACGGTCGCCGAATGGGCGGTCACCTTGTGGGCGATCACCAGGAGGACGCGGCGGACGGTCGCCATAGGGGCGATCACCAGGAGGACGTGGCGGGCGGTCGCCATAGGGGCGGTCGCCAGCAGGACGTGGCGGACGGTCGCCTTGTGGGCGGTCGCCCTGAGCACGCGGCGGACGGTCGCCATAGGGGCGGTCACCAGGAGGACGTGGCGGGCGGTCGCCATACGGGCGGTCACCGGCAGGACGCGGTGGACGGTCACCATAGGGGCGGTCACCGGCAGGACGTGGCGGGCGGTCGCCAGAGGGGCGATCACCCTGGGCACGTGGCGGGCGGTCAC
>JBBAWX010000012.1:0-85980 GCA_040396955.1 Roseiflexaceae bacterium | reverse complement strand
CTTGTGGGCGGTCACCTTGTGGGCGGTCACCTTGTGGGCGGTCACCTTGTGGGCGGTCACCTTGTGGGCGAGCTTGTGGGGTATTCGCGGGTGGGCGAACTGGTTTTTCGTTTGGGTCTCCGTCTTGGGTATCGTTCGGTGCCCATTTTTGGAGTGTGAGAGTCCGGTTCCAATATTGCGTCATGCGCATCCTCCATCAGGTTCGTTGCCTTGACACGGTGTCGGCAAAATCTGAAATTTCAAGTGTCCGTGCAAAGGACTTTAACGTTGCCCGATCCTCTTCTGTGAGTGTGGTCAATCGCAACGCCGACACCAGTACGGTGCGTTCGGTGATTGCGTGCCAACAATTGGCTTGGTGGCACACGTATGCGCCACGGCCGTTTTGCTTCCCCGTATGATCAACAACCACTCGCCCTTCAGCCGTGCGTACCAAGCGAGTCAGCGCTCGTTTGGCACTGGTGCTCCGGCATACCACGCATGTTCGTTGTGGTACATGTTTGGGGCGAGGTGAGGTCATTGTGCATCCTCTAACTCATAGTCAATGCCATCATCGTGGTCATCTTGATCGCGTACGGTATACGACGCTATGAGTTTATCACTGGTGTTGTAGATGTAGAGCACACTTGGTGTGGCACGGATTTGTACGATTGAGTCAACAAATTCGTTGCCCAGCGGTCCGTATGCCACGTTTTGGTGGATGACCATTCCGTCTTGATCGACGTGGCACTCTTCTACTTTGGCCTTTTGACGTGCGACGTCTTGCGCCATGCTTTCGGCCTCTACTTGCTGGCGAATATCGTTGAAGTCACGAAGTTCGTCAAGGAGTGTGGTGGCACTTTTGATGTCAATCGACCATTTGGTCAATCGAGCTGCCAACCGCACATTCTGCCCCGCCTTGCCAATGGCCAACGACAGTTGTTTGTCGGGAACAATGACCACTGCCTTCTCGGGTTCACGAATCTGCACTTCCACGACTTGAGCGGGTGATAGTGCATTGGCGATGAATTCTTTGACGTCCGAAGACCACTGGACGACGTCGATTTTCTCGCCGTTCAACTCGTTGACGATGTTCTGGATGCGCATGCCGCGTTGACCAACACAAGCGCCAACCGGGTCGAGCCCTTCGACACGCGCTAGTACGGCAATTTTGGTGCGAATGCCAGGATCGCGGGCGATGCTTTTGATCTCCACTGTCCCGTTGAGGATCTCGGGCACTTCCATTTCGAAAATGCGCCGGACAAGGTCGTTGTCTTTGCGGGAGACAATCAACCGTGTGCTACGTTCGTCACGGGCGATTTCTTTCAAAAGTACTTGCAAGCGGCTCCCAATGCGGTAATTGTCGGATTCAACCTGTTGATCGGCTGGGAGTACGGCTTCGGCTTTGCCGAGATCGATGATGACAGTGCGGTTGACGACACGGCGTACCGTACCCACGATGAGTTCGCCTTTGCGTTCTGCAAATTCGCTATAGACGTTGTCTTTTTCGACATCACGAATTCCCTGCAGGATAATCTGCTTGGCAGTTTGGGCGGCAATGCGACCAAACTCTTTGGGGGTCGTCTCAACGAAGACACTTTCGCCCTCGGCAATGTTTGGGTCGATTTTGCGAGCTTCTGCGATGCTGATTTCAAAGCGCGCATCGTCGACTTCTTCAACGACAAGGAGCTCGGAGTAGACGTGTGGCTCACCTTTGACATCATCGATTTTGACTTCCACCTTCATTTCGGGTGGTCTGTCACCCAACCATTTGCGATATGCGGCGACGAGTGCTTTTTCAACCTGTTCTACGATCCGCTCACGCGGAATACCACGTTCAGCGGCAATGGCTGTGATGGCTGCATTAAATTCGGTTTTCATGGTAACCTCATCACGCTCCAAAGAATAAGAAAAGTGGGGATGACCCACTTCGTCGTACAAGCGTATCGAAATGTGCGTGGCACGGTCAACCAGGCGACGACACATCTGCTATAGTATACCATAGAACTGCAAGATATGCGCAATGAATTACCCCAGATAGTTGGTTATGAACACTTCCGAGGACCTCATACTTGCCATTGATGCTGGGCTTACCTGTGGGCTAGCGGCCTTTGCATTGACCGATGGACGCTTATTGTGGTACCGCTCGCAAAACTTTGGTTCGTTCCCGCGTTTACGCCGCGGTGCCCCTGCAATTCTCGCTGCCACTACCGGTGTGGTATTGATGGTAGTAGAGGGAGGTGGCAATATTGCTGATCCATGGCTCAAGGCAGCTGCGCACTTGGGTATTGCGGCCACCAACGTACCTGCAGAGCGTTGGCGGAGCGACATGCTCTTGCCACGCCAGCAACGAAGTGGTGTAGTGGCCAAACAACACGCCCAAAAACAGGCGCGGCACCACATCAACCAACACGCTGATCAGCGCGCGAAATCACTCCGTCACGATACTGCCGAAGCCATTATGCTCGGCGAGTGGGCAATTCCACGTGTGTCGCAACTTTTTCCCTATTATGGAGCAGCGAAAGGGCATGACCATGAGCGTTAATCGCAACGAATTGAAGGCGGTTGTTCGCCAAGAAATCGAACAATCGTTGGCCACGTTGACTGAGCTCAGTGATTGGATGTATCAAAACCCTGAATTGGGTCTCCAAGAGCACCAGGCGTCGCAACGGATAAGTGATGTCATTGCAGAATACGGTGCTAGCGTTACCAAGGGTGTTGCCGGTATGCCTACGGCCTTTGTGGCCACATTGCCCGGTGGCAACCCAGGGCCGCGTATGGCGATTATCGCTGAATACGATGCCTTGCCCGAGGTTGGCCATGGATGTGGCCACAACATCATTGCCACGGCGGCTTTGGGAGCTGCCATGGGGCTCGCCAAAGTCGGTCATCGTCTGCCCGGTCAAGTCGTGTTGATGGGCACACCTGCCGAGGAATCGGCCGTGCCGAATGCTGGAGGCAAAATTCATATGATTCGTGATGGGCAGTTCGCCAACGTGGATGCGGCAATCATGATTCATCCGCTCACCGAAGACCGCATGGACTATGGTTCGTCGTTGGTCGCCAAGGGACTTGAGCTGTCGTATCATGGACGTTCGGCGCATGCTGCTGCCAACCCTCACGACGGGGTGAACGCCCTTGATGCGCTGATTACCCTGTTTAGCAGTGTCGGTTTGTTGCGCCAACAGGTACGTCCTGATGCGCGCATCCATGGGGTGATTACGCATGGTGGCACGGCCCCCAACGTGATTCCGAACTACACGGCGGCGCGCTTCCGCATTCGTGCGGCAGATATCGAGTACGCCAATGATTTGTTTCGGCGCATTATTGCGTGTGCTGAGGCCGGTGCACTTGCGACTGGGTGTCGCCTTGAATGGCACGAGTACATGCCCGCCTACCTCAACATGATCCCCAACCAGAGCCTTGGTGCCGCATTTGCCGCGAATCTGCACCAGGTGGGGCGCAACGTGAGCCAACCGACGCCACGCGTAGGCGCAGGATCGACCGATTTGGGCAACGTCAGTCACCATGTGCCTGCAATCTGTGCCTATCTCGAGATCTGTGGTACCGACGCGAGCTGGCACTCAACGGCCGTGGCGGACGCCACTATTACCCCCAAAGGTCACCAGGCAATCGTCGATGGGGCGATTGCGATGGCAATGACGGCCATCGATTACTTGTGTGATGAGGAGATCCAGCAGGCTACCCGGGCTGAATTCTTGGCGGCCGAACGCTTTTTGGGAGATGTGTAAATGCCCAACAATCTTGTGTATATGACTGCCCATGAACAACGCCGCGCCTTGCAACGTGGCCAAGTGAGCGCCGTTGAGTTGCTTGATGCACATGTAGCCCAGATCGCCAAGATGAATCCACAAGTAAATGCTATCATCACGCTTGATGCCGAGGGGGCACGTGCCCATGCGCATCACTGTGATGCCCTCCGTGCCCGTGGAGTCGATCTTGGTTGTTTGGCCGGGTTACCGGTCGTGCACAAAGACCTCACCGCTGCGAAACATTTACGGTTTACCGAAGGTTCGCCAATTTTTGCAGACCGCATCGCCACCGAAGATTCATTGCTTGTGTCACGAATCAAGGCTGCAGGTGCGATTACGATTGGCAAAAGCAACGTGCCAGAGTTTGGGGCGGGATCGCAGACCTTCAACCCGGTGTTTGGGGCGACACGCAATCCATACGATCTCACCCGCACCAGCGGTGGCAGTAGTGGTGGAGCAGCGGCGGCCCTTGCGTGTGGCATGGTGCCAATCGCCGATGGCAGTGACATGGGTGGCTCGTTGCGGAATCCCGCGGCTTTTTGTGGCGTGGTCGGCTTTAGAGCGTCGCCGGGGGTGGTGCCGTCCCGTGATTCGTGGTCGCCCTTGTCTGTTGATGGTGCCATGGCCCGCAATGTGGGCGACATGGCCCTGTTGTTGGCGGCCATTGCTGGGTATTGCCCAGAGGCTACACTGACGACACCGATCGATACGGCGGCGCTCATGAACATCACACCTATTTCACTGAAGGGCAAACGGGTGGCCTTTGCCTCCGATTGGGGCGGTTTGCCCATTGAGCCGGCGGTGGCACACGTTCTTGCTGGGCAACGTGACCGGCTACGCGATTTGGGGGCTGAGGTCGTCGAAGACACGCCCGATTTTCGTGGTGCCCATGAGGCGTTCCAGACGCTCCGCGCTCTCGGATTTGCCACCGGCCTTGGTCCACTCCTTGACGAGCATCGATCATTGCTCAAAGACACGATTATCTGGAACATCGAAGCTGGACTTGCGCTTACCGGCCCCCAGATTGCCCATGCTCAACGCCTGCAGATGCAGGTCTTTCAGATGATGCGCCAATTCATGCAACGGTACGACATGGTGGTGGGTCCGGTGACGCAGGTGTTGCCGTTTGCGGTAGAGCAACCGTACGTGACAAGCATCAATGGTGTGCCCATGCAGAGTTATATTGATTGGATGCAGTCGTGTTATCTAATTACGGTGACCACCCATCCTGCGTTGTCTTTGCCATGCGGTATCAGCGCCCAGGGGTTACCGGTGGGGCTTCAGCTTGTGGGGCGTTTCCGCGATGATATCAACCTGCTCCGCATGGCGGCTGCCCTTGAGAGCACCATCGACCAGCGCCAGTTCCGCCCAGCCTTGGCGCATCCAGTGGCAGAATAATCTGTCACCATACATGAGGAGAGTAGACGATGCAACTGACGTGGCTTGGCCATGCCACTGTATATGTGGTGACACCAGCTGGAACCCGCGTGCTCATTGATGCGTGGGTTGATACCAACCCGGCTTGCCCGCCGGAATGGCATGCCGAGGTCCGTCGCCGTGGCGTAGACATGATTGTGTTGACGCATGGTCATAGCGATCATTGTGCCGATGTGGCCCGTTTGTATGCCGACACCGGTGCGACCGTTTATTGCCAGTATGACGCGGTTGAATGGCTGGAGTGGCAGGATGTCCCGACGAGTCGAATTGTCGGCTTCAACAAGGGAGGTACTGTGACGCACGCCGATGTCCACCTGACCATGGTCGCCGCTCAACATAGCAGTGCATGGCCAACAGCGGCCGGTCAACGACAGTTGGGCAATGCGGTCGGTTATGTGCTTCGTGTGCAAGATGACATAACGATATATGCAGCTGGTGACACAGCAGTCATGGCTGATATGGCCATATGGGCGGAGCTCTACGCCCCCGACCTCGCCATTTTGCCAATTGGAGATCGCTTTACCATGGGGCCGTATGAAGCTGCCTATGCGGCCAAACTCCTGCAAGTGACAGCAGTGTTGCCCGTCCACTATGCCACCTTTCCACAGCTGACGGGGACACCACAGCACCTCGTCGCCGAATTATCTGCGCGCGGACTAACCACCGTACACGTATATTCGCCGAATCCCGGTGACACCATTCAACGAGGAGTTGTATGAAAATTCTCATTCCACACAAAGTCGCGCCACTCATTGAGCAACGAATTCTGTCGTTGTACCCAGATATGCACATCATCATCACGGACGACGATGGGGTGCCACAAGGTGACGCGAGTGATGCAACCATCTTTATGCGCTGGTGGACATCCATTGAAGGATTCCGCAATACAATGCTTCAAGCGCCCAACGTCAAGTGGGTCTACACGCCGAGTGCCGGAATTGATCATCTCGACCTTGATTTGATGCGTGAGCGTGGTGTGATTTTGACCAATGCGGCCGGAGCACACGCCATACCGATTGCCGAGTTCGTGATGATGTTTTTGTTGAGCCACGCCAAAAAAGCGCGTATGCTCATGAATTACCCCCGTGCAGACTGGGAAGAAGTCGAGCGTACCAAACTCGACGAACTGGATGGAAAAACCATGGCCATTATTGGGCTTGGTAGTATTGGTCAAGAAACGGCCAAACGCGCTAAAGCGTTTGGGATGCGCGTGATTGGGAGTCGCCGTCGCCCCCAACCGACCAAATACGTGGATGAAGTGGTCTCCGACGATGCCTGGATGAGTCTGCTCCCGACTGCGGATGTGATTGTCATTGCGACGCCATTGACGACGCGCACCCAGGAGATGGTGAATGCGGAAGCGTTCAGTAAAATGCAGTCGCATGCGTACCTGATTAATGTGGCGCGCGGGCAAGTTATTCATACGAATGACCTCATTGATGCACTCCAAGCACAGCGCATCGCCGGGGCGGCCCTGGATGTCGCACCCGAAGAGCCACTGCCGGTCGATCATCCGTTGTGGGATGCTCCCAACGTATGGATTACACCGCATATTTCGTATTCTTCCCCCAAGACGCGTGGACGAATGATGGATATGTTTATCCATAATTTGGAGCGGTATATGCACGGTCAAAAGCTCCACAATATTGTGAATTTCGATGAAGGGTATTAGCTGAAAGGTGACGCCCATGTATCTCGGTGTGGATGTTGGTGGCACCAAAACCGATGCAGTCATCTGTGATGCGGACGGGCAGATACTGGCACGGCGCATCTATGGGACGGGCAACTGGGAGAGCATCGGGCTGGCTGCGGCGGCACAACTCTACGCGACTATCGTCGCCGAAATGACCGCTTCAGCGGGCATTTCGGTGGCTGATATGCGAGCGAGTGCCTGGGGGGTGGCGGGTCTTGATTGGCCGAGTGATGAGCATCGCTTGCGTAGTATTATTGCGCCGTTGTTGCCCAATATCCCGTTGTTTATGGACAACGACGCGTACTTGCCACTCCGAGCGGGATCCCGTCATGCATATGGAATTGGGGTGATTGCAGGCACTGGGAGTACGGTTGCGGGGATTGCCCCGAGTGGCAAGCGGTTCCGGAATTTTGGGTTGGGTCGGCGCTGGGGCGGCTTTGATGGAGCAACCCAACTCGGCGAAGATGCCCTTCACAAAATATCGGCGGCACACTTTGGTCGCCGCCCGGCCACGCGTTTGACTGAGGCGTTGTGTGAGTGGGCCGGTTTTGCCTCGTTTGAAGCCTTGGTCGAAGCGTATACCCGTGATGAATATGAGCTCTCATTGGCATCGTTTGCCCCCACCGTCGTGCGTTTGGCAGCACAGGGAGATACGGCGGCAGTCGAAATCCTTGATGATGCTGCATGCGTGCTTGCTGACAACACGTTGGCCATCATACAGGCGCTAGAGATGCACACTTTGGATGTTGATGTGGTGATGGCGGGTGGTGTGGCGACCGGAGCAACTCCGCGCTTTTATCAACGCTTCACACAGCTCGTCACCCAAGAAGCCGCCCATGCGCGACTCGTGATTTTACCGCATCCTCCCGTCCTTGGTGCGTTGTATTTGGCGTGTGATGCAGTGGGAATTGTGCCGCCGGCTGGTTTGGCGCAGTCGTTGCAGACCGGGCATGTGGTCGATAGGACAGGATTGTAGACATGGGAATATGGCAACGACTCGTGCTAAGTGTGATGTGTGTGACCGTGGTAGCCTGTGCTGCGCCGTTGGCGTCGCCGGCTACTCCAACCCTGCCTGCGACGGCGACGCCGTCACTCGCAAGTGCAACCGTTGCTCCGAGTGCAACCACGGTGGTCACAGCGACGCCCGAGCCGACACCCGTGCAACGCCCGCTCCATTTGCAAATTATCAATGCTGATGCCATGGATGCTACGCCGTTGGTGCAGATTGTCGAACGCAATGCAGCCATGTTGGGCATTGAAGTGCTGGTCAGTGTGCGTTCACCGGATGGAGTCTATGCGTTGGTTCAAGCAGGATTGCGTGATGAAACTGTCGATGCGTGGATTGGCCATGAATACGACTTGACACAACTTCAAGCCTTGAACGCCATCGCACAAACGCCAGCACCGCCATTGACGGTGCCCCATGCGCCCCTCTTTGATGAAGCATTGCAGACACATGCCTCCCTGGGTGTGGTGCCGTTGGCAGCGCGGAACTACCTGGTCTCGATTGTGAACACAGAATTGCTGGCAAGTGCCCCTGCTTCGACGGCTGAGATGATGGGCATCGGGGCGCGTCAACTCGGACGCACGCGCTATCGCATGGCGTTTTCATGGCCTGAGGGGCGCTGGTTTGCAACCATGCTGGATAGCATCGGTGCAACACAAACACTGACGAGTAGTGCGTCGTTGCTTGATCCGGAATTAGCCACCATCGCGCTACAGTCGCTGGCTGAACTCCGCACACTGGGTCCACGTGACGCAACCACCTACGTGGAGGCCACCACCGACTTCATCTGGTACCGAGTGCCGTATACACTTGATACCGATGTTGCAATACGTCGCTACGAGACATATTCCGACACCCTGCCGATAGCGGTGGCAGCTCCACCACTCTACACGGCAAGTGGGGCACGGTTGCTTGCACCCGTCGATGTGGTTTACGGCATCAAATCAGCATGGATGCGTGCCGACAAAGCGGTTGATTTGGACCGTCTCCTCGGGCAGTTGCAGTCGCAGAGCGCTCAGGCCGACATGGTCAAACAATTACGTTGGTTGCCGGTGAATGGAGATGCGGCCGGTTTACTCCGCGATGATGCGATTTGGCCGGTCTTGCAGAGTTTTATCATGGATGTGCGACCACAGCGTTACGACGCATTGACCATATGCCGCTGGGACGTCTATGAGTCCATTTTGCCCTTTGTGTTGCTTGGCGATATGTCGGTGAGCCAAGGAGTCGAATCCATGAATGAGCGATTGCCGCAATGCGCCGAGCCGGGTGGCTTCCAACCCTGAGCAACCTTTTTGTAATCTGTGCTACTTGTGATAGTAAAAAGGGCATGCTACAGTTGAGCCGAGGTACGTATGAACACGACACTGCAACAACTGCGTCAACAACATGGATACTCGATGGTGGAAGTTGCCAGTAAAACGGGTATCCCGGTGCGTCATATTGCGGCTGCCGAACACGGTATGCAAACGCTTGATGCGCAACAGCTTGCACAGCTTAGTGCCCTTTACAATGTGGCGACCAAACAACTGCTTGGGCGTAGCGTAGCGCGCGTTTCGACGCCGTTTTTGTGGATTATGGGGGTCGGCCTGATATTTTTGTTGGCTGCTGGAGCGGTCGTGTTGGGTGGCACCATGATGGTGATGAGCATGCCCGCGACGCGCACGATGATCGAATCGCGGGTAGTGCCCCAGATCGAGCAATCACCCATTGGTGCGAGTGCGCAACTGCGGCAGCGTCTGCTTCAGATGGCACTGACGCCGAATTCAGCGCAGCAAGCGATGATTGTGACGGATAGAAGTGATGCCAACGCCGATGTCGCAATGGTCGCACTTCCCAACGTAGAACCACTCGCTGCCATCGCATCGAAACGTGGCCTGCCCGGAGCTCCGTTTGGATGTCCGGTAAAACCAGATGTGGGTGCGGTGGTCATGACACAAGGATATGCGGTGGGGACGCACGCACCGGCTGCGATTTGGGGGGCTGTGGACTTGGCCGTTGACGGTAATGGCGACGGTTACGCTGACCCGAGTGCCACCCTTGGGGCCCCGATTGTCGCCCTGCACAGTGGAATTGCGCGGGTGGTGCCCAACAACTGGCTGGCGGGGAATTATGTGAAAATTACCGACGAAGTGAATGGCTGGGCCACCGCATATGCGCACCTCAATGAGCTCAATATCGTCTCGGGCCAGCGCGTGGAGCCAGGCATGATAATTGGCTGGGTGGGCACCACTGGGTATTCGAGTGGACCGCATCTCCACTACGAGGTCTACCAAAACGACATCAACATAAACCCTCTGTCTATCCTCGAGTGTTGGTGATACAATACGTACAGATCGCAAGGAGGCGGCACCGCGGGTGCCGCTTTTTGTTTTGAAAAGGGGTAACCCAATGTATCGCATTCTGGTGGCAGAACCGATTGCAGATGAAGGATTGGTGCACCTACAACAGGGCGGTGCGGTGGACGTCAAGCCGAATATTTCGCGCAGTGATTTGTTGGCGACAATTGGTGAATATGACGCATTGGTGGTCAGAAGTGGCACCAAAGTGGATGCAGATGTACTCCGTGCAGGTGTGCGCCTCAAAGTGGTAGGGCGTGCTGGCACAGGTGTCGATAACATCGATGTGGAGGCGGCCACACTCCAAGGAATTGTAGTGGTGAATGCTCCGGCTTCCAACAGCGTAGCGGTGGCAGAACTGGCGATTGGTTTGATTTTGTCGTTGGCACGACACATCCCACAGGCTCACCAACACGTGGCCGCAGGAGGTTGGAGTCGTGCTAAGTTCATGGGGCGTGAAGTGCGTGGCAAAACACTCGGCCTCATCGGTTTTGGGCGGATTGGTGCTGAAGTCGCACGTCGGGCACGTGCGCTTGAGATGGATGTCGTCGCCTATGATCCGGTGGTATCGGTGGAGCGAGCTCAACAACTTGGCGTGTCACTGGCCTCAATCGACGACGTGTTGCGCCAGAGCGATGTGGTATCGTTGCACGTGCCCCTGGTTGATTCGACACGCCACCTGATTAATGCCCAGCGTTTGAGCCTGATGAAGCCGGGCGCCTATATCATCAACGCTGCTCGTGGTGGGGTCATCGATGAATCCGCGCTTGCTGAGGCGATTGCTGCAGGTCGGATTGCTGGGGCAGCCATTGATGCATACGAACAAGAACCACCCGTGCATTCACCGTTGTTGGGTGATCCACGCATCATCACGATTCCGCATCTCGGGGCATCAACGGTCGAGGCACAGACCATGACCGGTGTCGATGTAGCCGAAGGGGTGCTGGATGCGCTGATGGGCCGTTCGCCGCGTTACGCCGTAAATGCGCCGTATATTGCGCCCGAAGAAGCCGGATTGTTGACTCCGTATGCGCGGCTTGCCCAGAGCCTCGGCAAGATGTGCATCCGGATTGTGGCTGAGCCCATTTTGCGCTATGAGTTCGTCTATGCCGGAGAGTTAGCAGGGACAACGACGGCGCCCATTCGCACCGCGTTACTCCAAGGGCTGCTTTCGCATGTCAGCGAACAGCGCATTACTGCGGTAAATGCGCCAATTATCGCCAAGGAACGTGGGGTGCGCTATAGCGAATTAAGCATCCCCGAGGTTGAAAACTACGCTGGTATGTTGGAGTTGCGTGCCCTGACTGCAACAGGTGCACACGTCTTTAGTGGCACCGTATTGCGTGATAAACCGTACATCGTAGATGTTGATGGGTATTGGGTGACGTTTGAGCCGGCTGGGTCGCTGTTGCTCACGTTTCACCGTGATCGCCCTGGTATGATTGGGCGTGTCGGTACGCTCCTTGGTGCAGCCGATGTGAATATTTCGAGCATGCAGGTCGGTCGTTTGGCGCCACGTGAACAATCATTGATGGTGTTGACGCTCGACGATGATGTCCCCGAAGAAGTCGTAGCGCAGTTGCATCGCGAGTCGCACATTGATCGGGCCGTTGCATTGGTACTGTAAATCTCATTGATGTTTCAATACACGAAGGCGGCACTCGCACGAGTGCCGCCTTCGTGGGTCATTGCGCCGTATGTGCCTAACTCTCGCTGGGATGAGTGGCTGCCGGTTGGACCACCTCAAGGCGTTCGGCCTTGGTGAAGTGCAAGCCGTTTCCGGCCTCATTGACTTCGGCGACCACCATATCGCCGTTGCCGATTTGTCCTTTGAGAAGCTCGCGCGACAGCGGAGTTTCGATGTGGCGCTGAATGGTACGTCGGAGTGGCCGGGCGCCGTAGACCGAGCTATAGCCCTCTTTGGTCAACCAGTCTTTGCTCGCAGGCGTCAGCGTCAGCGTAATTGCCTGTTCGTTGAGCCGTTTCTGCACATCGGCCAGCAAAATGTCGACGATTGCGTGGAGCTCGACCTGGGTCAGCGGCTGGAAGACGATGATGTCGTCGATGCGATTGAGGAATTCGGGGCGGAAGAATTCACGCATGGCAGTCATGACCCGCTGATTGGTCTTGCTTGCCTCATCGTCGTTGTGTGATTTGACCAGACCAATGCCGCTCTGTTTGACATGCTCAGTGCCGATATTGGAGGTCATGATGATAATCGTGTTGCTGAAATCGACCGTGCGCCCTTGTCCATCGGTGAGTCGACCGTCATCGAGGAGTTGCAACAGCGTGTTGAAGACATCAGGGTGCGCTTTTTCGATTTCATCGAACAAGACGACCTGATACGGGCGACGACGGATCTTCTCGGTCAGCTGCCCGGCATCGTCGTAGCCGACGTATCCGGGAGGAGCACCAATGAGGCGAGACACGGTGTGCCGCTCTTGGAACTCCGACATATCCACGCGAGTCATGGCCTCTTCGGAATCAAACATGAACTCTGCCAACGCTTTGGCCAGCTCGGTTTTGCCGACTCCAGTTGGTCCCACGAAGATGAAGCTCCCAATGGGCCGCCGTGGATCTGCAAGCCCACTCCGGGCCCGCCGGATGGCGTCCGAGACCGCCTCGATGGCGGCACGTTGGCCGATGACGCGTGCTTGCAAACGCTCTTCCATGTGGACGAGCTTGGCACGCTCCTGCTCAAGCATACGACTGACTGGAATGCCTGTCCACGAAGAGACGATTTGTGCGATGTCTTCGGCGTCGACGACTTCGTTGACATTGCTACTGATGCGCCATGCGTCGCGCCGTTGGGCAAACTCTTGCTCGAGTTTCAAAAAATCAGCACGAATGACCACGGCCCGCTCGTAGTCTCGGCTTTGGCTGGCCTCTTCCTCCGCGTTCCGGAGCTCATTGAGGCGTTGCTCAAGTTGACGTAACTCCTTGGGCATTGAAAAATTCGCAATCCGTAGTTTTGCGGCAGCTTCGTCGAGTAAATCGATGGCTTTGTCAGGCAAAAAGCGATCCATGATGAAGCGATTCGAGAGGCGCACTGCCGCTTCGATGGCTTCATCGCTGATGGTCAGTTTGTGGTGCTCTTCGTAGCGGTGGCGCAAGCCGCGGAGCATTTCGATGGTGACTTCGGCACTTGGTTCTTTGATAAACACCGGGCTAAAGCGCCGTTCGAGGGCTGGGTCAGCTTCGATGTGCTTGCGGTATTCATCGAGGGTGGTCGCACCCACTACCTGAAATTCGCCACGTGCGAGGGCTGGTTTGAGCATGTTTGAGGCATCGATGGAGCCTTGGGCGGCACCTGCGCCAACGACGGTATGGAGCTCGTCGATGAAGAGGATGATTTTGCCCTCGCTCCCCTTGACTTCGTCGATGACCGCTTTCAGGCGCTCTTCGAATTCGCCACGGAATTTTGAGCCGGCCACCATGGCCCCGAGGTCGAGCGCAATCACCTGCTTGTCGAGGAGTGGATCGGGGACATCACGATTGATGATTTGCTGGGCGAGCCCTTCGGCGATGGCGGTTTTGCCGACACCTGGCTCACCGACCAAGACCGGGTTGTTTTTGGTGCGTCGGCTGAGAATGCGGATGATGCGCATGATTTCTTCGTCACGCCCGACCACCGGATCCAACTTGCCGTCTTTGGCGAGTTGCGTCAAATTGACGCTGTATTTCGACAGTACTTCATACTTACTCTCAGCATTGGGAGTGTCAGCGCGTTGGTTGCCGCGGATCTCGAGTAATGCCTGGTAGAGGCGCTCTTGGGTGACACCAAAGCTTCCGAGAATGCGTTGTGAAGCGCCGTCACGCTCGTTGAGGATTGCCACGAGCATGTGCTCGATGCCAGTGAATTGGTCATTGAGGCGTTGTGCTTCTTCTTCCGCCTTGCGGACAAGGCGCTGTGTGCGTGGGGTGATATATACTTGGTTGCCGTAGATGTTCTGCCCATACACTTTGGGTGACTTCTCGAGCTCCATTTCGACCCGTTGGGCGATGACTTCGGTGTCGACGCCGAGCTTCTGCATCGCTTTGCCGGCGAGACCGTCACGCTGCCGGAGCAACGCCAAAAAGATGTGCTCTACGTCGAGCTGGGTGTGATGCATGCTACTCATGATGCTTTGTGCTTCATGGAAAGCTTCTTGAGCTTTTTCGGTTAAACGTTCTAATCTCATTGGATTCACCTCTCGATTATCAGTGTGGATTGAGGATGCTGACAATCTAACTGTAGTATATCAGTTGCGCTGAGATTGGCTATTTGAGGAGTATTAGAGTTCATGAATGACGATACACACACCACGCCAGTCAACCTGTGACCGACGTGGTTGTGTGTGGCGATGAGCCGTGTCCTGCGTTACTCCAGTGTTGCTGCGATTTGTGCGGCTACGAAGGTGAGTTGCTCGCGTAGTGATGCGTGACTGTGCCAACTGCGGCCATCCCACTCACTGCCACTTAAATCGTCGCCACTGTACAAAATTTGCCCGAAACGGATGCCACGCAATTGGCAGACCGCCAGGAGCGAGGCATGCTCCATTTCTACGAGCAAGCATCCCTCATCACGCCGATGCGCGACTTTGGCACGAGTTTCGCGATAGAAAGCGTCGGTTGTCCAGACAGGACCGGTCACGTAGGGGAGTTTGATGCTGTCTAAAAACGCACAAATGTGGTTGATGACCGTGGTTTGCCCGTCAATCCAGCGACTCGGTGCCACGTAGTGGTAGGAGACCCCTTCGTCGCGCAGGGCCTTGGTTGGCACCACGACATGCCCAATGGTTAATTCGGCATGCAGGGAGCCAGCGCCACCCACTGCAATGACAGTGCGGATGCCGTGCCCGATGGCCTCCTCGAGTAGGGCCGCAGCCAACGGAGCGCCGACACCGGGGTGCATGAGGCAGACCAGACGATCACCGATTGGAATGGTGTAGATGGGATGAGACCCGAGTTCGGAGCGAAGCGCATGCACTTGTGTGGCGATCCCGTCGGCGACGAGCTTGGCAATGACATCATGAAAAAAGCAGAAGACGAGCACCGTGGGAATACCCAGCGGTGCATGGTGTTCGTCGGCATTGATGAGTGCGCGTGGATTGGGGTCGAACTCCAATATGGGGTATTCAGCAGCGTTCATAGCATGTCTTCCATTGACCAGTGATTGTTCCAGCGGACATCGATTTCATCACGGACGCGTTGGTAGCGGATGTCCGTGGAAAGGCGCATAGTGCCGTTGGTATCTTCATTGGTTGTGGCTGCATGAATCATATATGCGCTGTGCACCATCATGTCGCCTGCCTCATAGTCGGCGATGAGCCACCGTGCATCGAGGCGATTGGCTAAGTTGGGTAAATCTTTGGTGAGCCACCCGGTCGCCGACATATTTTTGTTGTAGGCGTTGATTTGCTCTTCACGGCTGAGCCCCTCGTTTTGTTCGCGGAACTCGGCCTCCATGCGTTTGCCCCACGTGTGAGAGCCCTCGAGATAAACCAATCCCCCCATGTGTACGGGGATGTCACCAATGGGAATCCAGCTCGTAGCGACTTGGTCGGTGCCAGCGCGGAGATACGTGAGGTCGTAGTGGGCTCCGGTGGCACTGGCTTCGTGTGGTTTGGTGTAGCGGACAATTTTGCGTTTGTGCAGATAGGGTGCGCCATCGAAGAGCGTCTCGTAGAACTCCCAGATTTCTGGTTGCAGACAAAACGCTTCGTAGGCCGACCAACGCACGATTTCGTGCATTAATTTGGCGATGGCGCGGTGGTCTTCACCGCCACCACTGTAGATACCCTCTGCAGGGTCAGTACCCGGCATCAGCAACCCGGTCTCTGCAAAAGCACGAAAAAAGCGCTTGCGGAAGGCAAAAATCGTCTTGCGATCGAGCAGACCCTTCAACCATAGGTACCCTTGTGCGGCATATTGTTCGCGGAGTTCTGCAATGGGGCGGGTCGGGTCGCTGGGGGTCAAACGCCCAAGTCGATCAGGTCCTGCCTCAAGGATGAATCCATTGCTTGTGAGTGCTTGGGCATACGTAGCAGAGTCTGTCATGATTCAGCTCCCTCGCTTGGAGATTTAGTTGTATAGTACCATATCCCACGGGGTGTCTCTGCGTGCTCTGGCAGAGGCTCGTGTCGTATCAGCGCCTCCTGCACATGCGCTCGAGAGTGCGGCATGGCGGGACATTTCCTCTGATGTACGTGATGTTGAGCCCCCAGCATCATGCGGGGTCTGATGCTTGTGTGGGTGAACATCCTCGCACCAGAATACTGGTGTGGTTGGTGTGGCAGGTCGGCACGATTACGCCCCATCGGGCGGTCTGTGGTATTCGACGTGCACATCCACCAACACCCCATCATCACCAAAGCCGTGCGGCATGGGGTACACCAGCACCTTTATGGATACACCCTGGGTCTGGGTGGTGCGCCGGATATCATCCAACACCTCACGCATATCGTGGTGTGCCGAATGTGTAGCCTCTCGGTATCCAAAGAGGACGCGTGTGTGACGTTTTTGGAGCGCCTGAAGCAGACGTTTACTGAGCTGTGCCACGCCGAAAACCGTGTGTTCTGGTTCGAGATAGGCGAGTCCAGTTTTTTGTTGAATGCGTTGGACCACACCACGCAACCGTGGCGTACGATGCCCGAGTTGTTGCAAGTGCTCGCGGTATTGCTTTTGTGCCACGGGAAATGCCTTTTGACCCGGGAGTACGGTCACCGTGTGGGTACGTTGGATCTCCTTGTCGGTGAGTAGATAAAAACGATAGACGTGAAACGGTGTCTGCTCGTCAGCAACGGTGCTCCACGTACTGTCCACATGGTACCAATGTGTATCGAGTTGTACCATGTTCCAGGCATGTGCTTCGAATTTGCCAATGCCGGTCACGATCCGGCACGGAATGCCGGCGGCATGACACACATGCCAAAACAAACTGGCGTATCCACTACAGACCGTGGTGTTGTGGTGCAATGCATCGTACGCTGTGCGCCGCTGGAGCGTGTGGTCATATGTCACATGGTGCGTAATCCAATCATGAATGACCATGACTTTATGGTGGAGATGCATGGTTGGCGTGATGATTTTGGCCACAAGTTGTTGTGTTTCTTGATAGACAGAACTGAGCATCATCGCATTTTCATGATATGCGATTTCAATGGTGAGGACGGTTTGGGTGGCATACACTGCCGTGTGCACGTGATAGTGTGCCACCGCATGCACATGTGGGTCGGCTGTGCCATACAGCAACGTGGTGACGAGGGTGGCTGGATCCGGGATGCGCTTCTTTTCTTTGTAGATGATGTGAAACGCCTCTGTGCGTTGTTGGAGCATGTTGCCGATAATGGTGCCAATGGCGGCAATCGTGTGTGCAGTGAACGAAGGGAATGGTTGTGTCATGGATGTCATTATAAATGGTATGATACTAGTGGTTTCATGCTGATATTGGAGAGTTACAATGCCGTACAACGCACATGGGGACCGGTATGCCAGCATGCGCTATAACCGAACTGGCAAGAGCGGATTGAAGTTGCCCGCGTTTTCACTCGGTTTGTGGCATAACTTTGGTGGTGTCGATCGCTACGAAACATCTCGCGAAATGGTGCTTGCCGCCTTTGATATGGGCATCACGCACTTCGATTTGGCCAACAACTACGGTCCACCGCCAGGATCTGCCGAAGAGACGTTTGGGCAGATTTTGCAACACGATCTGAAACCGTACCGTGATGAAATCATCGTTTCGTCGAAAGCCGGCTACTACATGTGGCCTGGTCCGTACGGGGAATGGGGATCACGGAAGTATCTGGTGTCAAGCTGCGATCAGAGCTTGAAGCGCATGGGTCTTGACTACGTAGATATTTTTTATCATCATCGTCCCGACCCAGACACCCCACTCGAAGAGACCATGCAAGCACTCGACTACATTGTACGCAGTGGCCGAGCCTTGTACGTGGGTATCTCGAATTATCGCCCAGCTCAGGCCAAAGAGGCGATTGCCATTTTGAAGCAACTCGGCACGCCCTGCGTCATCCACCAGCCGTCATACAACATGTTTGATCGTTGGATCGAAGAAACCGGTTTGCTGGATGTGCTTGGTACTGAGGGTGTGGGATGTATTCCGTTTTCACCGTTGGCACAGGGCATGTTGACCGACCGGTATCTCGATGGTATTCCGGCAGATTCACGGGTGGCCAAGCCACACGGCTTCCTCAAGGCTGACCGCGTGACTCCTGAACGTCTGGCCATTGTGCGCAAATTGCAGGCGTTGGCACGTCAGCGTGGGCAAAATACGGCGCAGCTCGCTTTGGCGTGGGTATTGCGTGATGCGCGTATCACTTCGGCTCTGATTGGGGCGAGCTCGGTTGCACAAATCAAAGAATGTGTGGCCACTCTCGACGCAGCCCCGCTGACAGCAGGTGAAGTTGCGCTCATCGAGGATATATTGGCCGGAAAGTAGGAAGTAAGGACGTCGTATGTTGGCGCGGTTGTTGATTTTTGTAGGAATTCCCTTGACGTTACTGCCACTGGTGTTTCGGTTGGCCGTCTTCCAAGCGGTCGATATGGCCGATCATCAGCGCTTGGCAGCGGGGGTGGAGCAGTACGCCGCGCAGAGCTCGAGTTACTTACTCATGGCTGTGAATGTCGGTCTTGTGGTGGGTATCGTTCCACTTGTGGTTGGCATCGTGCTATTGGTGCGCGAACGCATGCGTTCGCATTCCTGATAGCGTGTTGACGCACCCCGCCGTTGCTCACAAGCAACGGCGGGGTGCTGCGTTTTATTGCAGAGCGCGAATCTGTGCCAGGGTGCTTGGGCTTTGTTGAGCGTCGAGGAGGCCAATCACAAAATCACAGCGCCATTGTGATTTGGCGGCTATCTGACGCAGATTGCCTTTGGCTTTTTCTGCCGTGTAGCCCTCGGGCTCAGCCGTGGCTGGCATGGCAAATCCAAGGCAGTCTTGATCGGGCGTCCGTGAAATCCAGCGAATGAGAAACGGGAGTTGTTCGGGGCGGTGGGCCACGTACCAGGCGCTCCCATCCGGACAGAGTTGGGCGCTATGAGCCCATCCGTGGCGGTCGGCTTGGGCATCAATCGTAAATACAACCTCGGGGTCGAAGCCAAGCCCGGGTGTGAGGGTGGTCGCCTGCTCCGGGTGTTGTGCCAGCGATTCAATGAAGTCGACATACCCGGGGGCCGGTGATATGTGCGACGGAATACTGCGGCGTACTCGAATTGCCTGCGGAGTGGTCGGTGCAGTGGTATGCAGACTCGCATGATCCACAGGGCGAAAATTGATGTGTGCCAAGTACATCAGGTCCATTGGCGTCTGTTTGAGGTTTTCGACGACAAGTTGTACGCGGAGCAAGCTCTGATCGGCATACATGCGCACTTCGGGCTGTGCCACGTAGTTGTCGCTAAATGCCACGGTATATCGGAACGAACCCGACAGGGCCACATACTCACCGTGCTCATCCGTGCCGAGTTCGAGCCAGGCCTTTTGATAACGGGCATTGGGAAGCTCGCCGTGCAAGGGATGTGTGTCGTGTGGGCCAGGTACCCCCATGCGCGTGGCACCGCAGTGGATAAAAAATCCGCCGTACGTGTGCAAGTAGGCACTGGTTGCTTGTGGCTCATCGAACATGGAGCGCATCCCCAGCTCTTTGCCGTCGAACGTGGCCGACCAGATTTGTTGCCCTTGGTAGGGCAGGAGCACGATTTCTCCTCGGCTGTTGCTCATTTTTAGGCCGGCCACCCCACTCGCAAAGGTGAACGTGGTGACTTGGAATGACGTGGTGTGCACTAGCAGATGTGGTACGGACTGAAACATGGCCGGGGTGAGGTGAATGATTGACATGCAAACGCTCCCTTTCTCGGGCTAGGCGAGTATCTCCGTGTGGCAGTTCACACCAGTGCGACTGATGTGGATGGGAATGTGGCGGACTTCGTGCAGGGTTGCCACGACATCGGTGATGAGCTGGCGACGCGCCACTGACGAGTCGTTGCAGAGCAGTGTCAACGACCCGCCGTCGCCGCCAGCGCCGTTGACTTTCCACCCCAACACGCCATGGCGTTGGGCGATGCGGATAATATCATCGGCCACCGGGCTCACCAGCATCGGGTGGAGCGCTCGTTGCGCCTCCGTGTTGGCCTGCATGAGGCGACCAAGCAGGTGCCAATCGTGAGAGCGCACAGCGTCACTCGCTTGGCGAGCAGCCAACCGCAACGGTTCCAGTGATTGTTGCACCGTGTTGTGAGCGTGCAACCGTTGAATGACGTGCTCGTGGATGGCCGACGACTGGTGTGGTTTGCCCAAATAAAAGAGCAACAGGCGTGATTCGAGGGTGTGAAGTGTCTCATCATCAAGTGGTAATGCGTGGACGGTGGCATGCGGATAGTGCGTCATTTCGATGTGATTGATCCCACCGTATGCGGCGGCAATTTGGTCTTGTATGCCACTTTGCATGTGGAGGCGATCGGTCTCAAGGCGATGTGCCATCCGTGCAAGCTCTGCGGCTGTGCCAATTGTGCCCTGTAAGCCTTGTAGGGCGGCAAGGAGTGCCACGGACACCGCAGCCGAGGTGCCGGTAGATCCACCCGGCGGCATGTCGGCGTGGAGCGTGATGGTCGTAGCACATGCTGGCGGTGGGGGGATTTCGGCAACGGCGGCGGCTAAGAGTGGGTGTTGCTGGGCATCGTCGGGCAACGTCAACCATGTGGCGAAGTTGACCGCATGCAGGCGCACCAGTGGGGTCACGCTAGGTCCGCGGCGCGCGTCGATTTCGACTTCCACCCGCGGTGTAACTGCAATACTCCAAATGGTGCCGTGCTCGGCAAACCACGTATCACTCCACCCACCTAGATCACAAATACGCACCGGCGCGCTACTTGTTACCCGGATGTGTTGCCAGTTGCGCATAGGCACTCTCATCGCTGTACAAAACAATCCATTCGCGTGTCATTGTACCGCATGCCCCACTGACCCGTGTGTGCACTTGCCAGTGGGGTGATGCCGAAACGTGCTACTCCATGCTGACGATTGGTTCGTCGCGGTTGCTTGTTCGTAGGGGCAATTCTGGGAGCAAAAAGATGACTGTAACGAGTGAAATGATGACAAGCCAGATGGCGTTGAAGTAAATGTTGACGATACTGGTGGTAAAAGCCCGCTTCAGCGACTGTTGGATGTCCGCACCGATGGCGCTAGCTTGTGCCAGCGTTGTCGCTCTTGTCTGCTCAATTCCTTGAATGATGAGCGGTAAACTCTGGGCGTTGAGTTGCCCAGCTGTGACGAGTTGTTTGAGTTCGTCACTTGTGTCGCTGTCAGCAAGAAATGTGCTTTTCGCTGCCTCGTCACCATTGGCAATGGCGGTGAGTTGCCCTTCGAGATCGTCAAACTGCGCATTAACACGTGCAGTGATTTGTTGCTCGAAACGAGTGCTGTCTTGGTCGTCTGCACTGCCCGACAACGAGTTCCGTAAGGTGGTGACGTCGAATTGTGACTGTAGTGCGGGTGGGAGCTGGGTGACCACGGTACTCAATTCGGTTTGAATCTGATGCGTCAGGGTGGTCGTCAAGATGACCCCAAAGACGGCAGCTCCTACCGCTTGCCCGAGTTGCTGGAAAAACTGGCGGTTGGCGACGGCCGTGCCCATGTGACGGTGACTCATGGCGTTCTGCATGGCCAAATTGAGGAGCGGTACGACCGGCCCCATCCCCATGCCGAGGATTATCATGCGCCAGACGATGTCGCGACTCTGCATCTCCATGCTCAGCTGTGTCATGAAATAAAACCCGACCAGCATCAGGGCAAATCCGAACAATATAATCGGCTTGTAGCGCCCCGTACGTGCCACCAACTGAGAGGCGATGATGCTACTTACCACGAAGCTCAACATCAGCGGAATCTGCGCACTGCCAGCTTCTGTGGCACTGACCCCTAGGACATTGACCAAAAAGAGTGATAAAAAGAGGAATGCGCCAAAAAATGCAGCCCCGTTTAGGAACGATGAAAACATCGTGACGCTGAAAATCTGATCCTTGAAGAGCGCCAAATTGATGATGGGCGATTCGGCACGAAGCTCCACCCACAAAAAGATGCCGATGAAGATGATTGCCATGACAAATAGTCCTACGATGAGCGCAGAATCCCATGGATGGAGCGATTTGTCGAGGGTGAGTGCCAACAATAGGGGGACGATGCCGAGCACCAGTGTGACACTGCCGGCGTAATCGATGGCAGCTTTGATGCCTCGGCTCATCGAGGGCATGACTCGAATGATGAAAAAGAGGGCGATTATTCCAATGGGAAGATTGACATAAAACACCCAACGCCAATTTACTGCGTCGGTCAAAAAACCTCCGAGAAAGGGTCCAATGATGCTAGAGACGCCAAAGACGGCACCAAAGATACCCATGTAGCGTGGACGTTCGGCCGGAGAAAAAAGGTCAGCTGGAATCGCAAAGGCCGTCGATGTGAGGGCTGCTGAGCCGATTCCTTGGACGACGCGGAAGCCGATGAGCTGGAAGATATCTTGCGACAATCCACACAAAATAGAACCACCCAAGAAGATACTAATGCCGACGAGCAGAATGATGCGTCGTCCATATAGATCGGAGAGTTTGCCATAAATGGGCACCATGGCAGTGCTAGCAAGTAGATAGGCGGTCGATGTCCATGCGACATAGTCGAGCCCCTGGAGATCGCGAATAATCGCCGGCATGGCCGTCGATACGATGGTCTGGTCGAGTGCCGAGAGGAAAAGCCCGAGCATTACACTTACCATGATCAGGATTTTGGTACGCATGGGCAAGTCTTCGGCATATTCATGGCCGACGGTTGATGCACTAGTCACGAGTGATCCTTTGTGTGTAGGGAAGAAGTTTCTCAAGCACGCTGGCGAATTCGTGTTGCAACGCAAGTGGTGCTTGATTGATTGTTGACATAATAATTGTCGTTGAAATTTGCTGGACCTGATGAAGAATCTGCAGCCCCTGTTCTTGCAAGTAAATCCGGCGAATGCGCTTGTCGTGCGGGTCGTCTTGGCGCACGATGAGCTGGTCGAGTTCGAGGCGGTCGATGAGTTGGCTGGTGCTCCCCAACGTGAGGTGCAACTCATCGGAGAGCGCCGATGTGGTCATCCCTGGTTGTCGCTCGAGGATGCGCAGGACACTGTACCGCGGCAAAGAAATGCCAGAACGGTGCAGATAGGCGAGCATTTCGCGAAATGACTGATCCGAGATGGCATTGACGAACTGCGAAGTGGTGTGTATCAGTGTCTGTGAGTCACGTTGTTGCATAGCCCTCCGTGCAAATACTTTGTATGTACAAATCATTGCTATTTATACGGAGCATCTGCCCATTTGTCAAATAGGCAGGGTGTGACGACTCCCTCCCCGCATACGATACAGGTGAGACGTGCGCATGTGTGCAACGGGGGCAACGAGCTATGGAGTTGTCGCCGGGGAACGATGGCCGATTTTGAAGCCAATGAAGAGCAACGCACCGACTGCATGGAGTGCAGCGGCAACGATGAGTGCCACGGTGCTCCCGGCACTCCGTGCGATGGCGGTGCCGATGATGGGAGCCAGCAATGAGACAATGAACATGACCATTTGATACGCGGGCATGACGGCGGTAATCTCACCAGGCGGGCAACTGTCGAGCAGGATGTCGATGAGCACGAGTTCGAAACCAGCGGTGGCCACTCCCCAGATGATGGCAAAAAAGTAGAGTGGGGTCATGCTAGAGACCAGAGCGGTAATCAATGGGTAGCAGCTAAGTGCAATGGCGCAGACCTGCAAGATGCGTACGCGCGCATTGAAGCGTGTGGCCAGAAATGAACCGACCTGATAGCCAATCAACAATGTGACACTTTGGAGCATCGACACGGTGCCGATGGCGTTGTCGTCGGCATGAAGGACACGCACCCAATGCAAAGGAAAGAGCGGCACTGACATGATGATGCCAGCTTGGAAGACCGCTTGGCAGATGACAAACAGGCGAAATTCGGGGAAATTGCGTAAATAGTAGGCAATATTTGCTAATGCGACGCGGAGCGAAGCCGGTGCTGGTGTGGAGTCACGGCGTTCGCTGGGGACCTCATAGCGACTCGCCGGCCAAAAGGCGAAGCCGGTAAAAATGGTTGCCACGCCGACAACAATGGCATAACTGGTGATGTCGGGATATGCGGCCAAATAACGGCCAGCCACGTAGACCGCAATGCCGTTGCAGACACCCAAAATCGACCACCGCAGACTCATCAAAAAGTAGCGTCGACTTGCATCGATAATTGATCCCATGGTCACATTAAACACCAGTGTTAAGCTGGTTTGTGGCAAGGTGGCCAAGCCGGCTACGGCGAGCATCAGGAAAATGGCAGTGGTCGCATCAAAAAAGAGCGGGATGATGGCGATAATCGGGTACGAGAGAAAAAGGAGTAGTCGACTCCATGCGTACCACGGGATGACATTGTTGGAACGACTGATAAGCATCCCGATGGGAACCGCCAACAGCAATCCGGCCACCGCGGGCATCGATGAAAGGAGACCGACATAGAGTGGGTCGGCACCAAGACGGGTAAATAGCACAGGGATAAAGACCCGCACCCCTTCGACCACGCCAACACCGAGTCCATCGAGCATTCCTCGCGTGACGTTGCGGTCGTCGCCGCTCCGCGGAGCCACAAGCCATTGTGGCAAGCCAACTGCACGTAGCCATTGTGCAAACGGTGATTGCATGTACAATCCTTATTGGGTGCTATGAATTCTGAAGTGCAGAAAGCAGACTACACCGTGGAGTCGAGCGACGTTAAACACTACTATGATACAACAACCGCTTGGTTTTTGCAGTTTGGTGCCACCCGTACTAGTGGTGCTATTCATCGTGTACTTCGACTTGCGGATGTACCAGATGTGCACCCCACCGATACCGTGCATGCGTTGATACAGCGGGCAATGACCAGATATGCGCCAGATGCTCGTGCTGCGCTTGATCTCGGATGTGGCGTGGGGGCCTCGTTGGCGCGTATGGCAGTGCTTGCGCCTTCATTGACGTCGTTCCACGGGGTGACGATCAGCCAACACCAAGCCTCCATTGCACAGAGTCTACATCGACCGGTGCTCCAAGCCTCGTACCATCAATTGCCTTTTGCAACGGAGTGTTTTGATGTTGCTTGGGCCATTGAATCATTGCTCCATAGTGAAAGCCCGTGGCAGTTTTATGCCGAGGCGATGCGCTGTCTCCGCCCTGGTGGACTGTTGTGCATCTGCGACGACATGTTGGCAGAAGGGGCCGCCGAAAAACCATGGGTACCGGCGTTTCGCGATGGTTGGCGAGCACATGCCTTGTTGACCGTGGCGCAACATCGGAGCTTGGCACAGATGGCTGGTTTCCACCTGTGCGAAGTGCGCAATTTGACCCCTGGCTTGACGTTGCGGCTTTTGCCGGCAGCACTCGCAACCAAAGTGGCCACCACCTATACACACTGGGCTACGCACCCGTTGGTAACTTCGATGGTTGGTAGCATGGCCTTACAGCATGCATTACAGAGTGGTGCCGTGCACTATACGTGGATGGTATTGAAAAAAGATGCCTAAACCGATTCTATTTGTGGCTGGCGGAACACGTGGCGATATCCAGCCCTATGTGGCCCTTGCCCAGTATCTGCACCGTCAAGGTGTGCCGGTGGTGGTCGCCACTAGTCCGCGGTGGAGTAGTTGGGTCTCGAGTTATCGCATCCCATGGCATAGTTTGCCGCCTGATCCTACGGATTTATTGCTCGATCCGCAATATGCCGCTGCATTGACCACAGAGTATGGCGTAATCCGAGGTTGGGTGGCCACGCAACGCTATCAGCGTGCCATGCGACCGTTGCTACGTCCGCTCATTGAGGCTGGTACGGACATCATTCGTCAATCAGCAGTCGTTGTTGCCGGTGTGGCATCACAATGGGCTGCTACAATTGCTGAGCGCAATGCGGTGCCAGTCGTGTGGGGTCTTTTGCAACCAGTTGCACCGACACCAGATTTTGCCTCGCCGTTGTGGCCGGCGCGATTGATGCGGCAAGCCAACGAGCAGAGTCACCAGCTCTTGCAACGCGTGATGTGGCAACAGTGGCAGGCTGCGGTTGGTCAGCGCGAGGGTGGGCTCATGCACATCCAACGGCAACCAGCGCTGTTCGCTTTTTCACGGCATCTCGTGCCATCCTGGTCAAACATGGCAGGGACGCATACCATTACCGGGCACTGGGAATTTACCGAGCGTGCACCGTTGCCGGCGCCGGTGCGTCGGTTTGTGGCGGTCGGATTGCCGTATGTTGTTGCCACGTTTGGGACACCGGCTCACAATGAGGCTCCAGCCCTTTATGATGCGGTTATTGCGGCTACAGCCGCTGTTGGCATGCGCTTGTTTGTGCACATACCACCACACCTGAAATCTCGTTACCGCTCTGATGACCGAGTGTTTGTGTCGAGCGAGGCGTTCGATTTTCGGTTGCTATATGCGGGCGCCACGGCGGTGCTGCATCACGGCGGTATGGGTACGTTGCACTCGGTGACGGCCCAGGGAGTGCCGTCGGTGATCGTACCACGTGGCGTGGATCAGTTTTTTTGGGCACAACGAGCGCTTGATGCACAGCTGACTGCGAGTGTGTTGCCACGCCGGAAGTTGACGAGTGCGCGTCTGACGGCAGCATTGCAGCCGATTATTTTACAGCCAGAATACCGATTTGCCGCCCGACAGCTTGCGTTGCAGATGGCCGAAGAGCCGGCGTTTGCCCGAGCCGCGCGGGTCTTGGCGGCGTACTTGGCATAATTGACAGCCCGAGTGACCATGTGGTATGCTTTAGCCGTAATCGCTGTACGTGCAAGCGAAAGAGGCACATCATGTCGAAGTTCGTTGGAATTTTGTCCTGTTGGTGTTGCCGCGTGCATTGATTGCGATTCTCGCATGAATCTGAGCCGCAGGCACACGCCTGCGGCCTTTGTTTTTGCCGCATGTGCTTCAGAGTGCGGCGTTTTTGTGTGATGCATGAGACTCTTGGGATTGCAGTAGGAAGGAATCCTATGTCAGCGCGGGTGGAATTCGCCCAGTATCAAGCGTTGTTGTACCGCTACTTCTGGCCACAACGTGGTCAAGTCGTCTTGCTCATCGTATTAATTTTGGCCGATAATGCGTTTTTGTTGTATGGACCGAACGTGCTTGGGCAGTTCGTTGAAGCTGCCTTGGCTGGGGCGTCGAGTGAGGCGCTCCAGTGGTTGGGCATTCTTTACCTCATCACTGCCTTGCTCCGGCAAGGCGCACGTCTTGCTACCACCTATTATGGTGAAATGACCGGCTGGCGAGCAGCCAATGCCTTGCGTTTCGATTTGGCCAAGCACACACTTGGGCTCGACATGACCTACCACAAGAAGCAGACCCCAGGGGTGATGATTGAACGCATCGATGGTGATGTGTCGAGTCTCAACCGCTTTTTCTCACAAATGGTGCTGCAAATTGGTGGCAGTGTGTTGCTACTCGTCTCCACGGTGGGCGTGCTGATGTGGATGGATTGGCGGCTTGGCTTGCTCCTATTGGTCTTTGCTCTGCTCGCGGCATGGATGATGTATGCACTGCGTGAAGTGGCGGTGCCCTATTGGGAAGGTGCTCGTGAGGCCGCTGCACAGTTGTTTGGTTTCCTCGAAGAGCGTCTTGCTGGCATCGAAGACATTCGTGGGCTGGGAGCGAGTGACAACGTCCTGCGGCGTTTGACGGCGCTGATGGAACGCAAGAACCATTTCGACATCCGTGGCCGCGTGTACGGTGCCACTACCTGGATTGTGCCACTTGCGCTGGCGGCGTTGCTTACGGTGGCAATTCTTGGGTTTGGATCGTGGTTATACGTGCGTGGAGATGTGGGTCTCGGTCTGATTTTGATGACGATTTTGTACGGTGAAATGATCGTGTGGCCTATTCGCAACATTGCCAGTGAAATCGACCAACTCCAGCAAGCAGCAGCGGGAATTGTGCGCGTTGCCGAATTGCAAACGATTCCGTCACAGTTGCGTGATGGTGCCCGTGAGGTACCCATGCAGGTGCCCGCGGTTGGCTTTGAGCAGGTGACGTTTGCCTACAACGACGGTGACGGCGACATGGAGCCGGTGCTACGCGACGTGTCGTTTCAGCTACCAGCCGGTCAGACCGTCGGCCTCTTGGGTCGCACTGGGAGTGGCAAAAGCACCTTGATTCGTCTCTTGTTTCGCCTCTATGATGTGAGTGGTGGGCAAATCACCATTGATGGTGTGCCGTTGCCGGAATTTCGTCTCGATTCGTTACGGCAGCGGGTGGGACTCGTCACCCAAGACGTGCAACTTTTTTATGCCACCATTCGCGATAACCTGACTTTTTTCAATCCGGCCATCAGTGATGATCAGCTCCAAGCGGCCCTGCAGATGCTGGGGCTTGAACGCTGGCTACAGCGTCAGCCCGATGGATTGGACACGTTGCTTACCTCGACCAATACGCTGTCGGCCGGGGAGGCTCAACTCATCGCATTGGCGCGCGTCTACCTCAAACAGCCACAGGTCATCATCCTCGATGAAGCATCGGCACGCATAGACCCCGAGACCGAAAAACTCGTGGAGCGTGCCCTTGATACTGTGTTGGCTGGGAAGACGACGATTATCATCGCCCATCGGCTCCAAACGGTGCGCCGGTGCGACTATATTGCTATCTTGGCGGGTGGCAACTTGGTGGAATTCGGAAGCGAGCAGGCGCTTCGCGCCGATGACACATCGCGCTATGCCACCTTGTTGCGCCATGGAGCAACGGAGGAATTGGCATGACAACATCACCGACGTCTGTTATTGGCATGATGATGCGTAAAGGTGGCTGGTGGTATGTCGCCAATCTGCTCATCATTGTGGGAGTGCTCCTCATAGAATTGCTCCCTGGAATTATCACCCGCAACGTGCTCAACGGTCTGCAAGATGGCACGCTCCTAGGTGTGCCCTGGCTCATTCTTGCTGGTTTGATCGGTATCACCTTGGTGCGCATGGTGATGTTTTTTTTGGTGAGTTATGCACATGCCAAGGCCCGCATCCCCACTGAAAACACTCTGCGGCGCGCCCTATTACGTCGTATCTTGCAGATGCCGGCGGTACGCGCCTTGAAAGGATCGCCTGGGGAAGTTGTCTCACGCTTTCGTGATGACATCACTGAAATGCCGCATGTTATTTTTCAACTCAACGACATCATTGCGCTCGGGGCGTTTTCGGCCATTGCCTTCGTCATGATGTATCAGACGGCGCCACAAGCCACATTGGTTATCGCGCTCCCGTTGGTGTTCATCGTGGCGGGTGCACGTTTTGCCTACGACCGTATCTACCACTATCGTCAAGAGCGACGACGGGCTGCCGGGCGCGTGGTCGGCTTTATCGGTGAAACCTACGGTGCCGTCCAAGCGGTGCAAGTCGCAGGTGCCGAGCGGCACGTGTTGGCTCATTTTGCTCAGCTCAACAAAGCGCGTGAGCAAGCGACATTGCGTGAAGTGTTGTTTGATGGCTTGCTCGATGCCATGTTTCGCAACGCCTCGACCATTGGTACGGCAATCATGATGTTGATGGTGCATCAGCAGGCGGCAAATGGAGATTTCCAAGCTGGTGATGTGGCGTTTTTTGTCTACAGCCTTGGGATCATCGGTGAATTGCTTGGCGAATTAGGCATTTTTTTGGGGCGTCAGCAACAGATGCGCGTCTCCATTCAACGCCTCGAAAACATCGCCCATGCGCAACCAATGGCACAGTTGTTTGCGGAACGCACGCCACCTGCCACAGCACAATTACCCGCGTTGCACGAACTGCAAGTGCGTGATTTGACGGTGACGTGGAGTGATGGTGGGTTGGGGGTCGACCATGTCACGTTTGATATACGACCAGGTCAATTGGTTGTCATAACGGGAGTGGTTGGAGCTGGCAAAACCACACTGCTCCGTGGTTTGATGGGTATGTTGCCGAATACGACTGGTGAAGTGCGTTGGAATGGCGTCGACATTGTCATGCCACGTGATCAGTTTGCTCCGCCGGCCGTCGCCTATACCAGCCAAGTCCCCCGTTTGTTTTCGGATTCGCTCCAAGAAAACATCGTCCAGGGGCGTGACATCTCCGATCCGGCCATCAACGAAGCGCTGTACGGTGCTGTCTTCGAATACGATGTGGCCCAGTTTGAACAAGGGGTGCACACATTGGTGGGCGCCCGTGGCGTGCGCCTCTCGGGTGGGCAAATCCAGCGCGCCGCCTTTGCGCGGATGCTCTATGATCGGCCACAGTTGTGGTGCATCGACGATGTGTCGAGTGCGCTCGACATCGAGACCGAAACACAACTCTGGAAGCGTTTCGCCGAGATTCGTGCCGATGTCGCCTGTGTGGTGGTCACGCATCGCCCACACGTCATGCAAATGGCCGATGAAATCCTTGTACTCCATGAGGGGCGTGTGGTGGCACGTGGCCCCTATAGTACGCTGATTCGCACAGGTGCCTTGAGTCATTCCACGGTGCCACACGCGTAGGTGGTGACCTGCTGGCCAGACCTCGTAGCCATAGGCGAGGTCTGGTCTTGTGTGGTGGTGGATACGTTTTTTTTGTTACAATCAACCCACAGGAGCAATATGAATGTGTCATCGGACTCAGCGGACGCCATGAGCGTACCCTGCGGTTGCGGTGCCACGTATGCGCAACGTACGTAGCGTAAAGGGGAGCGCAATGAAACGATACGGGGTAGTAGAGACCGGTGGTACCAAGATGGTCTGTGCCATTGTGTCAGGACCCGATCAGGTGAGTGACGAAATCCGCTTTCCGACGACCACTCCCACCGAAAATATTCCGCAAATCATTGCTTTTTTGCAGCGCCACCATCAAGAACAACCACTCGCCGCAGTCGGAATTGGCTCGTTTGGCCCGATTGTCCTTGACCGTGCGCGCCCCGATTACGGCTCAGTGGCACCGACCACCAAACCAGGCTGGAGCAATGCTCCTGTGGTTGCCCCAATCCAGGCTGCCTTGCAGATTCCGGTCGGATTTGACCTCGACGTGACAACGGCTGGCCTCGGTGAACTCATGTGGGGAGCAGGACGTGGGCTTGAGCACATCGTCTACTACACGATTGGCACCGGTATCGGTGCAGGCGTGATTACTCGTGGGGCACCAATCGCGTGTCTGGCACATCCCGAAGCTGGGCATCAAGTGGTGGCACGGCACCCACGTGACACGTTCGTTGGGAATTGTTCGTTCCATGCAACCTGCCTTGAAGGGATGGCGGCCGGCCCAGCGCTCGAGAAGCGCTGGGGCAAAAAAGCGGTTGAACTACCACCCGAGCACGAAGCGTGGGATTTGGAGGCCGATTATCTGGCACAAGCGATGGTCAACACCATTTTGTTTGTGTCGCCTCAGCGTATCATCCTTGGTGGTGGCGTGATGGAGCAAAGCCACCTCTTCCCGAAGATTCGCACCCTCACGTTGCAAAAACTCAACGGGTACATCAATGTAGATGCTATTACCCAGCAGATTGACACCTACATCGTACCGCCAGTCCTGGGGAATCGATCTGGAATGCTAGGGGCGTTGGTGTTGGCGATGCGTGCGGAAGCGGAGCATGCCGAGTAGGGTACGACGAAGGAGGGGCGCATGTTGTTTGCCAAACATGATTTTATTGGCTTGGACGGAGTCCATCACCTAGCTGCGGGTGGCGAGACGCCCATGCTCAAGTCACACCTTGCAGTGGCGGCAGAGTTCATGCACGACAAAGCGCTAGGGATGCCGGGGCGCGAGCGTTTTTTTGCCAAGCGCCAGCGTGTGTGTGAACGGTTGGCTGATATGCTCAACGTAACTGCCCACGATATTTCGCTCCTTGGGAGTAGCTCGGCAGGGATTGTGCAGGTCGTATGTGCACTAGATTGGCAACCTGGCGATGAAGTCGTCGTGGTTGACGATGAATATCCGAGTGGGCGCTACGCATTTACATGGCTAGAACGCTTCGCGGTGACGGTCACCATGCCGGCCTATCATCCCGATGCTGATGTCGAATTGGCCAATATCTGTGCCCAACTGACACCAAAGACGAAGTTGGTCTATGTGAGTCATGTGAGCACACGCACTGGGCGGCGCATTGATATTCAGGCACTCGCAGCCGCCGCACACGCGGTCGGTGCCAAAGTGTTGGTCGACGCCACCCACTCCTTGGGCATTGTGCCAGTGGATGCATCGCACATCGATTTTTTGGTCTGTAGTGCATACAAGTGGCTGTTGGGGACGCATCTCGGTATTTTGATGTGGAATCGACGCTTGGTGCCTGAATTCGGGCCACCGCCAGGGTGGCGATCGGCGCTCCCTGGTGCCACGCCAGCAACCTACCAGTTGCATGCGGATGCCGCCCGTGCGGAGGTCGGCAACCCGAATTTCCTTGACGTCTACCTACTGCTCAATGCGCTTGAGTACCTGAGTCGTGTGGCGGCTGTGACGCTCGAAGCCCATGCGTTGCGGTACGGTGGCCAAATAATCGATGCATTTGTGGCCGCAGGATGTACAGTGCTGACTCCCACACCTGCGCGGCAACGAGCCGGCAACATCTGTGTGGCCACTGCACATGCCGCAGAAATCGTCGTAGCCGCCCGCGCCAATAATGTGCTCATTTGGGGCGACCATGATTTACAGCGCATACGTTTGTCGGTACATGGCTACGTCACTGCCGCCGATTGTGATGCGGCGTTGCATGTGGTCCCTGCGCTTGTGCGTCAATATGAGTAGTGTGATTCACGCAAGGGAGATTTGCAGAATTGCTTCCTGTGAAGTATAGTAGCAGGAAGGGGGGACGTATGGTGAACGATAGAGACACGCAAGGTCAATCGGACGTATTATTTTCATCCGAGGGGATGCCAACAATTCCGTTGCGCAAGCCCACATCGGGTGCACGAAATTGGGTCTATGGTGTACTGCTGATTGTCATCGGTCTGTTAAATTTGCTCGATGTTTCGGTCATTTTTAACCTCGTAGTTGAGCAGCTAGCACCGCGTTGGTTGTTTGTTGTTGGTGTAAGTGTAGTAGCCCTCACGTTTGCGTTTGTGCAACACCGTAAGTGGCTGAGTATGGTCGCCATTCTCTTCTTCATGGTAGGCGTCGGCTTGCCGTTTGTTGTCACGACAAGTGGTGTCATCTTGCCCATGATGCTTTCGCTGGCGGCGGTCGTCGCGTTTGTAGTGGTGCGTTGGTATTTTCAAGCGCAAGAGAATTGGATGCTCATCGTATCTGCGTTTGCCTTGTTGACGGCCATGCTCATGCTTGGGGCGCACAACAATCTCTATGCAACGCGACTGGTATTGCCGTTGTTGCTCATCGTTATCGGTGGGATGTTTTTGTGGCAGATGCAACGTAAATAGAGAATGCAATGACGATCGTGACCACCCTGCAAGGGGTGGTCTTTTTTGTTGTACTATGGAAGTGCAGAGTCCGCAAAAGTACATACTAGATGACGAGGTGGTCATGTCACTAAGAATGCGCCAGGTGCATTTGGACTTCCATACGAGTGAATTAATCACTGGTATCGGAGCTGATTTTGATGCAGAACACTTTGCTGAAACGCTCGCTGCTGCTCGTGTTGATTCAATGACGATTTTTGCGCGCTGTCACCACGGCATGTTGTACTATCCCAGCCAACGCTTCCCAGAACGTGTGCACCCCCACCTGCAGGGGGATTTGTTGCGCGCCCAGCTCCAAGCCTGCCGCCGCGCACATGTGAAAGCGCCAATTTACATAACGGTTCAGTGGGATTATTACAGTGTGCTCCATCACCCAGAATGGGTGGCCATTGATGAGATGGGCAACCCACTGGTGACCGGTCGGCACGGGCAATCGCTTTTTCAGGCTGGTTTTTATCGCTTTTTGTGTGTAGGAACGGGATATCGTGATTTTTTGATGGAGAGTGTGCGTGACCTGGTGGAGCATGTGGGCCAGGTTGATGGGTTTTTCTTCGATATTGTGAAACCCATTCCCTGTGCATGCTACACGTGCCGTCAGGGCATGTTGGCAGCTGGCCTGGATCCGTCGCAGGCTGCCGATCGGCAACGCTGGGGCGCCCACACCAATGCTGCGTTCAAGGCAGATATGTCGGCGCTTGTCCGCGAATTGGTGCCCGATGCGACGATTTTCTACAATGCTGGGCATGTCGGGCCGTATGACCGCCAGTGGGCGGATGCGTATACGCATTGGGAAATTGAGACACTCCCGAGTGGTGGTTGGGGCTATTTGCACTTCCCGATTGCTGTGCGCTATGCCCGTACACTCGGCATGCCGGTACTCGGCATGACTGGGAAGTTCCACACCTCGTGGGGTGATTTTCATTCCTTCAAAAATCAGGCAGCACTTGAGTTTGAAATCTTCCGCATGCTCGCACATGGCACTGCCTGTAGTGTCGGCGACCAACTTCACCCCAACGGTGCCATTGATCCAGATGTGTATGACTTAATCGGGCAGGTGTATCGCGAGGTAGAACGACGGGAGCCGTGGTGCATGCCGGCGACTGCCGTGGTCGATATCGCCGTGTTGTCGCTCGAGAGCTTGCACGACGCCCCGTCGGCTGACGCCATCCCGGCGGCCACCTTTGGGGTCGTTCGTATGCTCGAAGAGCTAGCCATGCAATTTGACATCGTGGATGAATACGCGGACATCTCGGCGTACAAATTGCTCATTTTGCCTGATCAGGCCGAGATTTCGCCGGCATTTGCGGAGCGTATTGCCACATATGTGGCACACGGGGGGGCGGTCATTGCCTCGCATCGTTCGGGTGTGCACACGGTGGCCGGACTTGGGGTGGATTACCACGGCGATATTGCCATGTCGCCTGATTTCATTGTCCCCACCGATCAACTCGGTGCCACGCTCCCACGCACCGAGCACGCCATGTACTTGCGGGGAAGCCACGTCGTGGCACGGCAGGGTACGACGGTGCTCGCGTGGACACACACCCCGTACTTCGAGCGTTCATGGCGGCATTTTATTTCTCACCGGCATACGCCATCCAACGGTGTGGTTGGCAGTGCGGCCGTGACGCAAGCAGGTCGCCACATCTATTTCGCACATCCGATTTTTGCCCAGTATCAAGACACCGCACCGCGTTGGGTCAAAGTGCTCCTCGGTGATGCCATCCTGCGACTTCTCCCACAGCCGCTTTTGCGCCATGACGGCCCATCGACGATTACCACATCGGTGATGCGGCAGACCGGGCGTACCGTTGTCCATCTGCTCCATTACATTCCGGAGCGTCGTGGTCGACAATTCGACGTCATCGAAGATGTGATTCCGCTCTATGAGGTAACAATTTCGTTGCGAGCGGATTGGCACTGCGGCCGTGTGGTGGCACAACCGAGTGGTGATGTGCTAGCGATGCACGAACGCGACGGGCGTTTTGTCGTGACGGTGCCAGTGATTCATGGCCATCAAATGATCGTTTTTGAAGATGCATAGTACCCCCAACGCACACTTGAGGCGTGCGCTAGGGGCGTGCAGAGAATGGTGACTTAGCGACGTGCGTAGTGTTGATGGACCACTTTCAGACAGGCGTCTGTGATGACGGTTAGCCCGGCATCACGCGCCTGTTGTTCGGCTTCGGCGTGATGAATATCGAGCTGGAGCCATAGGACCTTGGCCCCGCATGCGATGGCCTCCGCAACCACACCGGGGACTTCACTTGATACGCGAAATACGTCGACGATGTCGATTGCCACGGGCACATCGGCAAGTGTTGCGTAGGCCGTTTCACCGAGGACCATGGTCTCCCGCGGATTGACGGGGATGATGCGGTAGCCCTGTTGTTGCAGGTAGGCGGCCACCTGATAGCTGGCGCGGTCTGGTTTACTCGAAAGGCCGACGACGGCAATCGTCTTGCTGGTGGCCAAGATGTCGGCAAGAGATGAATCATTACTAGACATAACAATTAACTTCCTACAACGTGGGTGGGCAAGCGATGAATGGCCGGATGTGTGCCATCGCCGCAGGCGGCTTCATCGGGTTTATCAGAGAGCCCAAAGAGCAGGGCACCTTGTTGTTGCCACTGTTGTGCTACGTGCCAGACTTCACCGGTGATAACGATTTCGCGGGTGAGCAGATCAAGCGCATCGAGTCCTGTCGGGGCACACCCGAAGCGGGCTGCTGTTTCGGTGTATTCGAGATAGCGGAATGTTTTGAACGGCGTCATATCGCCGGCGTTGTAGAGGGTGGCAAAGTTGGTATGAAAAGGGAGGAGCGGTGATTGGAATGACTCAATCCGAGCGCCACACAAATCCACGAAATGGTCAAAATCGCGCATCAATCCCTGTTCTAGCATGGCCTGAAGCGCTTCAGGGGTGACGATGCTTCCTCCGGCCATCACACAGATAAATGCTAAAAAATCCTGATTATCACCGGTAAAGCGATGAAAACGAGGCTGGTTGAAGCGATGATACGTGTCGTTGAAGAGTGCTTCGTCGTAATTACGGCCGAGGACATCAATGACTGCTTTTTGGAGGGCGGTGAGGCGAGCCTCATCGATCATCTGGTGATTACGCCCACGCGCACCGATGAATGTTTTGTCAAGATCGATGATGATGGCAGTGCGCGCATCAATGGTAAATTGACTGCTGAATTGTTCGACACTGCGCCAACGATTGGCGGTGTAGATGCCCCGTTCTGGTGAAAGACCAAATTGCGGATCTGCGGTGCGCTTTTCGTCACAGATAAACGCGGCTCCACGCCACCCCGATTGTTGGGCGATAGCGGTGTAGGTGCCACCATCGCTTTGGCGCGTATCGCCGAGCAACAAAAACTGCTCAATAGCGGGAGCTTGGCGCAGTTGCTGGGCCGCATTCAAGATGGCAATGGCAATATTGGCATATGCTTCATCGCCTTTGCGTGGTTGCGTGTTGGGCGCAAGTTCTGCAAGGCTTGGAAGCCGACGATCGACCGGGCGGATGTTGCGAAAGGCCACATTGTCGCCAAGCACGTCGGCAATGGTGTGCACCCCATAAATATGCATCGGCTTCCCTTTCTGGCAGATGACTACCGTGTGTAGCCAGTGGCAACCAACAGCTCGGCGTTCAAGATGGCACCGCCTGCAGCCCCACGAATCGTGTTGTGTGACAAAACCACCATGCGGACATCGTTGATGGGACAGGAGCGAATACGCCCAATCGAAACACTCATGCCGTTGCCCGCATTGCGGTCGCGACGCGGTTGTGGGCGATCGGCCTGTGTATGCACAATGAGTGCCTGATCTGGTGCCGAAGGCAGGTCGCGGACCTGCTGGGGTGGCTGATAACTTTGATAGATGCGTGTCACGTCGTCGATGCCGAGTGGGCGTGCCGTTTTGATGGAGAGGAGCGCCGTGTGGCCATCAATTACGGGGACGCGGGTTACTTGGGCACTGAGGGTAAATTCGGCGGCATGAAGCGTGTCGTGCTGGAGTTTGGCCATGATTTTACGCGGTTCGCTCTCGATTTTTTCTTCCTCACCACCATTGGCGATATTGGGAATAATGTTGTCGATGATGTCCATCGAGGCGACGCCCGGGTAGCCAGCGCCCGATACCGCCTGCAGGGTGGCGGCATGTACATGGTGGAGTCCCACCGTATCGGCAAGTGGCTTCAATGCCATGGCAATGCCGATAACCGAACAGTTTGGGTTGGTGACGAGTGCGCCACGCCAGCCACGCTGGCGGCGTTGTGCGTCGATGAGATGCACGTGTTCGGGGTTTACCTCGGGGATGATGAGCGGTACATCTGGGGTCATGCGGTATGACGAGGCATTTGAGCAGACTGCCGTCTCCGCTGCCCACAGTGGCTCATATGTGGTGGCAGCAGCTGTCGGCAGTGCCGAGAGTGCAATTGCCACATCAGCGGTCACCTGGTCGCTGGGCTGTACGATTAGGTTTGCCACGTGGCTTGGCGGGTTGTCGTCGAGTATCCAGTTTACGAGTTCGCCATAGGGTCGACCCACCGTACGATCGGAACCGGTCAGCACGGCAATTTCAAACCACGGATGATTCTGCAGGAGTTGAATCATGCGTTGCCCGACGGCTCCGGTTGCGCCTAGTATGGCAATGGGTATGCGCTTCATCCTCGAATCCTCTTTCTGGTGTTAGTACAAATAGTACATGTGTATGGCATCGACATAGCGACCTGCCACGTACAACAACGCTGGCTCACACGCATACGGTGTAAATCCAAGCCGTGTGTAGAGGTGTATCGCAGCGACTTGTGCCTGTGTGACACTTAGTTTCAGGCAGTACAGGCCAAGAGTAGCTCCATGATTGATAATGTGCTCCATGAGGCGTGTGCCTAGCGCTTGCCCGCGCCATTCCGGCGCCACAAACACGCCCCAGACTTGACCGGTGTGCTGAAGTTTGTGCGAGGGGTCAATACGCATGGCGGCCATGCCGACGAGTGCCCCTGCTGGCGATTGTGCTACCACTATCGTATCACGGCCATGGCTGTAATGGGCGCACATCTGCTCCCACTGGTCGTGCGTGGTTTGTTGGAGTTGTGGGGTGCTCATGGCAAAGGCATGGTCGGCATCGGCCACGCTGTGTAGGCGTAGCTGCCGGAGTTGCTGGCCTTGCCCCGGCAAAATACGCTGAATCTGCACCATCGTCGTTACTCCAAGGCAAGTACGTGCAGTGCTTTCACTGCCTGGTCACCGTCGCTGGCTGCCACGACGATGCTAATCGAGCACTCTGACGATCCTTGAGCGATGACAAGGATGTTGACGTTTGCCGCGGCGACTGCCGCAAAGACTTTGGCCGCCACGCCTGGGCGTTCGTGGATGCCAACCCCCACCACCGTGACAATGACTACGTCGGTGCGTGATTTGATGCGGTCGATGTCACCACGGTCGATTTCGTGGCGCAGGCTTTGTTCGAGCGTCGTAACCACTGCCGTACTACTGCTGCTGGGAATAACAAAGCAGATACTCTGCTCACTCGAGGCCTGTGAGATCATCAGCACATTGGCACCGGCATCCGATACCGCCCCGAACGTGCGCGCGGCAATTCCCTGAACCCCAATCATACCCCGGCCTTCTACCGTAATCAGGTTCATGTTGCGGATGACGGTCACGGCCCTGATTGCGCGTTCACTCGGTGCCGATTGTCGGGTGACCAACGTCCCTGTGTGGCTTGGATTGAACGTATTGCGGATACGGATGGGGATACCACGCTCGATGACAGGGCGAATCGTCTTGGGGTGGAGCACTTTCGCACCAAAGTAGGCCAGTTCACCCATTTCGGCATACGACAGGTTGGGTAATACTTGTGCATTGCTGACCAAGCGTGGATCGGTGGTCATCACGCCGTCTACGTCGGTGTAGATATCCACCATATCGGCGTCGAGTGCTTCACCGAAGATGGCGCCACTGTAGTCACTCCCGCCGCGCCCGAGTGTTGTGACTGCACCCTGCTCGGTGGCACCAATGAAGCCGGTAATTACCGGGGTAATCCCCTGGGCAAAGAGTGGAAAAATGCGCGCCTGGATGCGTTCGCGCGTCTGTGGGTAGAGCGGTGCCGCATTGCCGAATTCAGCACTCGTGAGCACGACATCGCTGGCATCAATGGCCACTGCTGGGCGTCCGCTGGCTCGTAACGCGGCGGCGACAAGGCGCACACTCATGCGTTCACCGAGGCTTGAAATGGCATCGATGGCGCGTGGTGAGGCTTCGCCTAGGACCCGCACCGATTGCGCAAGGAGTTCGAATTCTCCGATGAGGGTTTCGATTTCACTGCCTACAAGAGCTGTATCAGCATTTGTACCGGCAAGCTCGCTCAGTGTCTGGAGATGTCGCGACCGCAGTGCATCTGCGGTTGATTTGGCACTCGTACGATCACCGCGTGCAGCAGCGGTAGCGCCGGTGATGAGCATGTCGGTGACTCCACTCATCGCAGACACCACCACGACCACATGATCCCACTCTTGATACTGAGCATTCACAATGGTGCTCAACTGTCCAATTGCGGCACTGCTTCCGACTGACGTGCCACCAAACTTCATAGCGAGTACGCTCATACTATTCTTCCTTTTTCGCTTACAATCCAAGCCATTTGGTGATTGCACGCATATCAGCAGGTACGGGCTCTGGGGCGGCAAATTGTTCGACCGCTGTATTGGGGTCTTTGAGGCCATGCCCGGTGAGTACTGCCACGTATGTGCCGTTGCAGTCCACTTGTCCCTGTTGCACGAGTTTGCGCAGGCCGGCCACACCGGCCGCCGATGCCGGCTCAATGAAAACACCTTCAGCGTGGGCGAGGTCGCGCCATGCGGCGAGAATTTCTGCGTCGGTCACGCTGTCGATGATACCCTCTGATTGATCGCGGGCGTCAAGCGCATAGCACCAACTTGCTGGATTCCCGATGCGAATGGCAGTGGCAATCGTCTCTGGGTAGGCAATTGGGGCACCGCGGACGATGGCGGCTGAACCTTCGGCTTCAAATCCGAGCATGCGTGGGAGCTGTGTGATTTTGCCAGCACGGTGATAGCGTTGAAACCCAGCCCAGTAGGCGGTGATGTTGCCCGCATTGCCAACTGGGAGACATAACCCGTCTGGTGCTCGCCCCAACACATCGCAAATTTCATAGGCGGCGGTGGCTTGACCGTCGATGCGGAACGGATTCACGGAGTTCACGAGGGTGAGCGGGTGTTGCTCTGAGATTTCACGCACAATCCGCAGTGCATCATCGAAGTTGCCTTCGATGACGAGCAGACGAGCACCATACATCAGCGCCTGTGCCAATTTTCCGAGGGCGATTTTGCCCGAGGGCACGACCACCACGGCCTCGATGCCAGCGCGAGCCGCATACGCAGCCGCACTTGCGGAGGTGTTGCCGGTTGATGCGCAGATGACCGATTTAGAGCCGGCTTCAATGGCTTTCGCCACGGCCATCACCATACCACGATCCTTGAAGGATCCGGTCGGGTTCATACTCTCTAATTTGGCATAGAGCTCTTTGACACCGATCATGGCTGCAAGGCGTGGCAAGGCGAGTAACGGCGTGTTCCCTTCGCTCAGTGATAGGCGTGGAGTGGCATCGGTGACCGGTAAATACTCGCGGTAGCGTTCGAGCAACATGGTGCGCTCCTCATACAAAAACCCCCCTCCCGTTTTGGGAGGGGGGCGACTTCTCTGTCACCTACGTACAACCACCTCGCCAAGAGCTATCTCCCACACCGGTCATGGTGCGGGTCGTCGTAGTCTTGGTTGTCGTCATCTGGATGCACGTATTCATATGCCGTGTATGATACGACGAAGTGTGGACGCTGTCAAACCTTGTACTCAGATTGCTCGTGAACCTTGTATAATAGGCAGACCAAGCAAAGAAAAAGGACTGCCTCGTATGTACACCGACACGTTGGTTGCAATTGATGTTGAAGCAACCGGGCTCAACGAATTTGAAGACGAGATCATTGAAGTAGCCGCAGTGCGGTTTCGTGGAGACAGCGAAATCGAAGTCTTCGAACGGCTCATCAAACCGACCATCGATATCCCCTACAAAATTTCACGGCTCACCCACATCACCACTGAAATGGTGGCAAATGCCCCTGCATTTGCGGACATACGCAGTGAATTGCGCGAATTTATCGGGACGAGTCCCGTCATCGGCCACTCCATTGATTTTGATGTGCGCATGTTGGCTGGTGCCGGATTGTCGTTGCCACAGGCGAAAATCGACACGTTTGATTTGGCCACCCTCGTCGTGCCGGCGGCAGGTAGCTTCAAGTTGGCCGATTTGGTGGCGAAATATCAGGCCCCCATGCGCCATACTGGTGATGCCCATCGAGCGTTGTACGATACACGCATGGCGCATGCGCTGTTTTGTCGACTCTATGAATTGCTCTGTGCACACGAGCTTGTCCAAGTCGAAGAGGTGCTTCGCCTGACTTCGACCGTGGCAAAGTGGCCGTTGCGCCCCATCTTTGAGAGTGCATTGCGCCACATCGCGGGGACGAGCCTGCAACGCAAAATAACGGCGCGTGCGGTGCGGTCGCTCGACGATTATGAAATCCTTGAGCCTACCAATTCGTCGCAGGCAGTGGCCGCGAGCACGATTGCCAAAATATTCTCCACACAAGGCGTGTTGGGGCGGCTTTTTAATGGTTATGAGCAACGTGCGCCGCAAGTGACCATGTCACAGGCGGTGGCGGAGTCGCTCAATCGTGGCCAACACACCGTGGTTGAAGCGGGCACTGGCACGGGAAAAGGCCTCGCCTACTTAGTTCCTGCCGCGCTTCATGCCCTCGAGCGCGGCCAACGTGTGGTCCTCGCCACTCATACCATTAATCTGCAAGATCAGCTCTTTTTCAAAGACATTCCAGCACTCACACGCATCTTTGATGCCGAACGTGCACAGGGGAATACACAGCTCCCTGATGTCGAGCTCCGCTCGGCTATCTTGAAGGGGCGCAGTAACTACCTTTGCATCCGGCGCCTCGAAGAGGCTAAACGTGCGGTGGCAGTCAGCGAAGAAGAAGTGCGTCCACTCCTAAAAGTGACCATGTGGTCACACAATACCAACAGCGGCGATCGCAGTGAAATCCCACTGTTTGACAAAGAGATGGTCGTGTGGGACCGCTTGCATGCCTCGTTTGACCTGTGCAACGGGCCTGGGTGCGAGTACTTCGACCAGTGCTGGTTTTTCCATGCTCGGCGCCGTGCAGAAGCCGCGCATCTCGTGGTGGTGAACCATGCCCTGCTCCTCGCCGACATGGTGGCCGATCGCCCCGTGTTGCCCACCTACGAGCATCTCGTCATCGACGAAGCGCACAACCTCGAAGATGTGGCCACCGATCAATTCGGCTGGTCGGTGACCCAACAAAAAGTCAGCGACTTCTTTGATGCTCTGATGCATGAGGGTGGCCCTAATCAAGCAGAAGGGCTATTGTCGCGTCTGCCCGGCTTTTTGAAGGGAAGTGACGCCGGTGTCGAGGTCAGTACTTTGTTCACCCGTATCGTACAAAAGGTCGCTCCGACCATTGAACGGGGAAGAATGGCGACGAGTGAGCTCTTTGACGCCCTGACCGTGCTCGTGACGCGTGAAAGCAGCGAGACCGGCTACGATGCACGCCTGCGTGTAACCCCGGCTATCCGCGCCGCTCAATCGTGGCAACGGCTCATTCCAGCCAGCGAAAACGTAGATACGATTATGCGTGGCGTGCAACGCGGCCTTGATGAGCTCAATAGTGTGGTGTTGAACCTTGCTGACAGCAATCTGCCCGACTACGACATGCTCCAAGCACAGACCACCAAACTCTGGCGTTTTGCCACGGAATTTGTGCAGAATATGGCGATTTTCATGACGGGAAGTGATGAAAATGCGATTACGTGGATGAACTACCAGCGAAACCGCAACATTCTCACCATCGCACTGAATCCGCTCGAAGTCGCCACGCTGTTGCGGGAGCGGTTGTTTGACAAGAAGGCGAGCGTGGTATTGACCTCGGCCACGTTGTCGGTCAATGGCGGGTACGACTACATGCGTAATCGGCTTGGCATCCCCGAGGCCAACGAACTCCTCCTCGATTCGCCGTACGACTACGAGCGGCAAGCGGTCGTGTACATCCCACAAGACATGCCCGACATCAAAGATTCCGACTACCAAACCACCATGGAAGCCGCCATCTTGGCCACTGGGATTGCCGCGGCAGGGCGCACCCTGGTGTTGTTTACGGCCACATCGGCGCTACGCAACACGTACCACGCCCTACTTGAGCGCTTCAATGAACACGACATCAACCTCATCGGTCAGGGCATCGACGGCTCCAACAAAGTCATCCTTGAGCGCTTCAAAAGTGAGCCACGGAGCGTGCTGTTTGGCACGGCTAGTTTCTGGGAGGGTGTCGATGTTGCTGGTGATGCCCTGTCGGCCCTGGTGATTACCAAGCTCCCCTTTGCGGTGCCCACTGACCCCATCTACGCAGCCCGGGCCGAGCAATTCAGCGATGCATTTCGCGAATTTTCGATTCCACAGTCCATTCTAAAGTTTAAACAGGGGTTCGGGCGTCTCGTACGTGCCCAAGATGATTGTGGCGTGGTGGTGGTTTTGGACAAGCGTCTTGTGACCAAGCGCTATGGTGAACAGTTCTTGCAGTCGTTGCCCCCAACCACGGTACGCACCGGCCCAGTAGCCGCCATTTCATCGCTGGTGCGTCGCTGTGTGCGGCCATTGACCAACCCAGCAGATAGCCCTGTGGCGCCATAGGAGGCAACACAGGGCTACAAACGCAGGACGTAGTCGGGGTGGAGATCTATGCTGGTTCTTCGCGGGTAATGGCCGCAAATTGGCGCTGATGGAGCTCCGCATACATACCGTTTTGTGCAATCAGTTCGGCATGCGACCCGATTTCTACAATGCGGCCATGATCGAGTACCACGATACGGTCAGCGCCACGTACCGTCGAGAGGCGGTGCGCAATCACAAAGCTGGTGCGCCCGTGCAGGAGGCGTTCTATGGCTTGCTGGATGAGTGCTTCGGTGCGCGTATCGACGCTACTTGTTGCTTCATCGAGAATCAGGATGCGTGGCTCTGCCAAGATGGCACGTGCAATGCCGATGAGCTGACGTTGCCCTTGGCTCAGAGATACACCCTGCGCACCAAGGACCGTGTCGTAGCCATTGGGCAATGATTGAATGAAGTCATGGGCGTTGGCGAGGTGTGCTGCGTCTGCAACGGCTTCATCGCTTGCTCCCAAGTTTCCATAACGGATGTTTTCTCGAACCGTCGCCGAAATCAAGAAAGTCTCTTGTAAGACCATGCTCATCTGATGGCGCAAGGCGGTGTGTTCGTAATCACGGATGTCGACCCCGTCGATGCAAATCCGCCCCTGGGTGACGTCGTAGAGCCGAGGCAGCAGTGAGACAAGGGTCGTTTTGCCGGAACCAGTTGGCCCGACCACGGCAATCATTTCACCTGGGCGAATATCAAGATTGAGCGCTTGGAGCACCCAATCGCCGTCGCCGGACTGACCAACGCGTGCCCCATACCGAAACCAGACGTCCTCGAAGCGAACATGCCCGGTGAGCGCCACCGGTTGCACTTGATCGGCGCGGCTCGGCATCTCTTCGGGCATGTCGATGAGTTGAAAGGTGCGTTCCGCTGCGGCAAATGCCGATTGTGCGGTCGTGTAAAACTGTGAAATCACTTGGATGGGGCGAAAGAAAAACTGTACGTACGCCAAAAATGAAACTACCAGGCCGGCAGAGACCTCTTGATTGATGACGAGGTAGCTTCCGTAGCCGGCCACAATGGCCACCCCGAGTGCGGCGATGACATCCACCAATGGCCCAAATGCGGAAGTGATTGCCGTGGCACTCACGTTGGCATCACGATTGGCCGCATTGCGCTGCGAAAAACGTGATTTATTGACTTCAGTGCGGGTGAAGGCCTGGGCGACCTTGACCCCAGCGATTTCTTCTTGGATGTCAGATGAGACATCGCCGATGGACTCACGCGTCTTGCGGAACGCCCGGCGCGCTGCACTCGCAAAGAGCTGTGTCATCAAAAAGAGCACAGGAATGAGAATGAGACTCGCGATGGAGAGGCGTACGTCGAGCACAAACATGGCCACGATGATGCCGATGAGGGCAAACAAATTGCCGATCATGATGTTGAGACCTTGGCCCATGAGCTGCGTGATGACGTCGATATCGTTGACAATGCGCGACATCAAGTCACCTGCAGGGTTGCGATCAAAAAAACGCATCGAAAGTCGTTGCAGATGGGCGAATAACTCGCTCCGCATCTGCGCAATCGTATGTTGACCGATTTGCCCCATCATCAAAAACTGGAGGCGTCCGGTGAGAGCCCCCACGAGATAACAGGCGAGTAGCCCGACCATGTAGTACCAGAGTGAGTCTGCCTTGCCTACCGCGATGACGTCATCGATGCTCTTGCCAATCAAAATTGGTGCAAGGGCTTGGGTCACCGCATTGAGAAGTGCAAGTGCCACGATGATGCCGACCGCACTCCAATGCGGTGCCAAATATCCGGCCAAACGCCGCATGATGAGCCATGAATTACTGGCTTTGCCCTCAGGGAGTTCGGCCATGCCTTGTATGCCACGCCACATGTGTCTATTTCTCCTCTCAGTGCATCACTGAGTGCGTCATCATCAGAGCATCTGCTCAGCGAGTTGATGACCGAATTGTGAATCGATGATTTCGCCGTAAATGGGATTGTCCCGGAGGAGTTGATCGTGCGTGCCTTGACCAACAATTTTGCCGTTGTCAAGCAACAAAATGACGTCCGCGTTGCGCACGGTGCTGATGCGTTGTGCAATCACAAAGGTTGTGCGGTTGTACATCAATTCATCGAGCGCTTGTTGGATTTTGTGCTCGGTCTCGGCATCGACCGCTGATGTGCTGTCATCGAGAATCAAAATGCGCGGGTCGAGCAGTAATGCCCGTGCGATGGCGATACGTTGGCGTTGCCCACCCGAGAGCCCGACGCCGCGTTCGCCGACGATGGTGGCGTACCCTTGCGGTAATTCGCCAATAAAGGCGTCGGCTTGGGCCTTCACTGCGGCGGCGATTACATCTGCATCACTGGCATCTGGGCGCCCGTAGGCAATGTTGTCGCGGATGGTGCCGCTGAACAAGGTCGTGTCTTGCAGTACGATGCCAATCTGACTGCGCAATGAATCGATTTTGACGGTGCGTACGTCGATACCGTCAATCGAAATCGTGCCATCACTGACATCGTAGAACCGCGGGATTAAATTGATGAGTGAACTTTTGCCACTGCCAGTGGTACCGAGGATGGCCACCGTGGTCCCTGGTGGGGCATAAAAATCTACGTGATCGAGCACTTTGCTTGCCGAACCCGCATAGCGCAATGAAACCCCTTGAAAACGGACCTCCCCTTTGATGGGCGGCAACGTGGTGGCATCAGCGCGGTCTTCGATGTCTTGCTTGGTGTCGACAAGCTCGTAGATTCGTTCGTTGCTGACGCTGGCCCGACTGATTTGCGCCGCAATCATGCCAATCATGAAGAGTGGCTGGTAGAGGAGGGTCAGGTAGGTGTTGAAGGCAATCAGTTCACCGAGGCTCAAATTGCCACCCATGACCTGTACACCGCCCGCCCAAATAATGGCAAGTGTGCCTAAATTGTTGATAAGGAAGACCAGCGGGAATGAGCTCGACATGGCTACCACCGATTTGAGATTCATCTCGAGTAGGCTGGCATTGCGCTCTTCGAAGCGCGCAAGCTCATAGTGCTCGCGCCCGAACACCTTGACCAAACGCGCTCCGCTGATGTTTTCTTGGAGTACGGCGTTGAGTAGCCCAAGCCGCTCTTGGATGGTCGCAAACATGGGGCGTACCACCCGCATGAAATATCCCAAGATGACCATGGTCGGTGGTATGAAAAGAATGGCCACGATCGTGAGTTGCCAATTCATGCTGAACAGTGCTACCAGCGTGCCAATGATCATAATGAGCGCACTGATGAACTGTAGCAAACCGCCAGCGATGAAGCCGCGCACCTGCTCCACATCGCTCGTTAAGCGAGTCATGAGTTGTCCGGCTTGAGCGCGATCATGATAGGCGAAACTCAAGGTCTGTATTTTTTCGAACAAAGCGTTGCGCATATCAAATGCGTACGACTGCGACAGCTTTTCGGACCAAAAACTCTGCGTGAATCCGAATACCCCGCGCACCACTGCAAGTATGACCAGGGCAATTGTGCCCGACCAGACTGCCGTCATGTTGCGCTGCCCAATACCATCGTCCAATATCTGCTTGAGGATGTAGGGACTGAGTAAGTTGGCTCCGTTGCTGAGGAACAAACTCAGCCAGGCGCCGATCATCAATATCCAGTAGGGCCGTAGTTGGGCAAGCATGCGTCGAAAGAGGGCCATTATTGCTCCTTGCTGACCACCGTCGTTGTTTCATCTCCTGCAGTATACTGCGAATCAGTGCGTGTGGTCATCCATCCTTTGGGTGATTGTCGCATGCAGTCGATCGTTGCTGCCGCTCACTGTACGTTCCCACAGCGAAGGCCGATGCGCTCGGAAGGTGGCCTGATACCACGCTTGATGCGCCATCTGGCTCCGAAATATGGGAGCGTAGCAACGGGTCGTGTAGATGCGCAAAAAATCTTGTCGTGTCAATGTGCGGTTGCCTGGGTATTCCTCAACGATGCCGTCACCATCACGGTCAATGTCGTTGGCGCGTATGTCAAAGGCACCGAGATGTGGCCACTCGCTGTCAAGCAGGTAGTACTCAACCCGCTCAACACCTGTGGCGTCGCAGTAGGCGTCACTATACCCGACGAGTACGACGGCGTGTTGCCCGTAGATGCGCCGCATGCCGACCTGCATGCCCGTGTAGATGTCGATGATAACGGGGATGTGCAGGTCGATGAGACGACGAAGCACGTATTCGCAGTCCGTGAACCGCAAGTTGCCGTAGTGACTCCCATACCCGCGTCGACGCAGTTGCCACGCTTTGAGTGGTGGGAGCGTGCCGCCCCACTGGGCCTGAAACAGTGGCCCCACCTCACGAATGAAATCATGTACTTGGTAGACATAATCATTTGAAAGACAATTAAGCGCATTGGTCATTGCCGTAAAACTACATTCGTTTTTGCGCTGACCAATGACAGGCCACTGGTGACTCGGCGTTGGGAAGACAGAATGGACATATGCGGGGTACATGGCACACTCCTCACAACGGTTCATTGACATCGCCATCATCATACCGTATACTCAGGGCGTCAGCGCAAGCTGCCAAGTAAATAGCTGTAAGGTGACCCGCTAGCCCGGATGCTAGGGCGTAAAGGTGGAAGACGGTGTAAGTCCGTCGCTGTGCCGCAACTGTAAGTATCTCACGATACAAGCCAGGAAACCTGCCTTACTACTACACAATGGATTTGACCTCTTCGAGCCAAGGAGGTGCCATGGCGTACGTACACACGTAGTGTATCGTCTATGCTTTGTGCCCTCGCATTTGCGAGGGTTTGTTGTTGTTTTTTGTGTGATTTTTTATTTTCGAAAGGAATAATCTGCATGCTACGACGATTATTACTCAGCTTCATCCTTTTCACTGTGACTGCGTGTGGGGCTGCCGCGCCGCAGAGTAATGAGGCTCCTACAAGCACCCCTGAGGCTTCCACAAGCACCCCTGAGGCACCGACAGCCACGCTTCCAGCGCCAACCTCAACGCCGGCGCCATCAGTGCGCTCGATTACCGATAGTGCTGGTCGCAACGTGGAAATTCCTGTGACCATTGATGCGGTCATTTCGCTCGCACCAAGCACCACTGAAATCGTCACTGCCCTCAATGCCCAGGGAAATGTACAACTCTTGGCAGTGGACGTGTATAGTGACTACCCACCTGAGATCGTTGATTTGCCCAAAATCACCAACTACGACATGACCGTCAACTACGAGCAAATTACCGCATTGCAACCAGACGTGGTCTTTGCAGCGGGAATCACTGCGCCAGATGTGGTAGCGCAAGTGACGGCGCTCGGGATTCCCGTGATTGTGGTTGGTTCTGTTGACACCACCTTTGCTTCCATTCTCAGCGATATCACACTCGTGGGCAGCGTGATTGGGGCTGAAGCTGAGGCAACAAGCGTGGTGGAGCAGATGCAACGTGACTGGGATGCACTGGTCGCTGAAGTGGCAATGTATCCGGAGCGTCCGACGGTGTTTTGGGAGCTTGATGCTACCGATCCTGCCAAGCCGTATACGATAGGTCCCAACAACTTTGTGAACGATTTGCTGACAGCGGCTGGCGGTGTGAATATCTTTGCTTCTGCTGATAATCCGTACCCACAAGTGAGCGTTGAGCAAATCGTGGCAGCTGACCCTGATGTCATCTTGTTGGCTGACTCCATCTATGGTGTGACTCCCGAGATGGTAGCGAGTCGTGAGGGATGGCAAGCACTTGCAGCGGTCACCAACCAGCGAGTCTACCCCATCAACGACAGCCTGGTGAGCCGACCAGGACCGCGTATTGTCGCCGGTTTGGCGGAAGTTGTCGCCGCCTTGCACCCACGCTAGGAGCTTCCCATGCACCAACACGGACGTCACATCTTGTCAGCGTATCGGCATCTTTCCGTGGTGTCCGTGTTGGTTGCCAGCGTACTGTTGTTGTGTACGTTCATGATGGCAGTCAGTATCGGCAGTGTTGCCGTGCCGTTTTTGGACATCGTGACCATCACCTGGAATCATCTCATTGGACTGCCTCAGAGCCAGTTTTCACCGGCGACTGTCACCATTGTGCTCACCATACGCTTGCCACGTGTACTCCTCGTCGCGCTGACGGGTGCCGCACTGAGTGCCACGGGTGCCGCATATCAGGGGCTGTTTCGGAACCCGTTGGCCGATCCGTACATCGTCGGGGTAGCGGCCGGTGCGGGTCTTGGTGCCATTGCCACGGTGGCGTTGGGCGGTGTGGTGCTGCTTGGGAGTTTGGCGATGCCCGTTGGTGCTTTTGTGGGAGCATTGCTGGTGGTTGCTGGGGTGTTTGGGATTGCCGCACGGCGGAGCGCCTATAGCAACAACGATTTGGTCCTTGCCGGTGTGGCGCTCGGGACGTTGGCGAGTGCGGTGACCACCTTTTTGATGATCCGACTCGGCCGTCAGACAAACCAGTTGCTGGCGTTTTTGTTGGGGAGTTTTGCCACCGTTGGTTGGGATGCGGTCTGGGTGGTGGCAACGAGTGTGGTGGTAGGCATGGTGCTCCTCACCATTGTATCCCGTGATCTCAATACCCTGTTGTTCAGCGAAGAAGAAGCACAATTCCTCGGCATCAATGTGCGCCGTGTGCGTTGGTTGACGATTGGAGGAGCGACCGTGATGACGGCAACAGCGGTGGCGTTCCACGGTCTGATTGGTTTTGTGGGCATCATTGTGCCGCATTCGCTTCGCTTGTGGGTAGGGGGAGATCATCGGCGCCTCATTCCGTTGGCAGCCGTCTACGGTAGCGTCTTTTTGTTGGCTGCCGATATGCTGGCGCGCACCGTGGTTGCGCCACAAGAGCTCCCACTCGGGATTATTACGGCAGGAATTGGAGCTCCGTTCTTTTTGTGGCAGCTTCTGACGAGCAAACGGAGTATATAATGACGTCGGCACCGGCCTGGCCCCTCGTGGTCGAACAAGCCTCGGTGCACATCGCACACCGAGTGATTTTACAAGACATAACGCTTCATATTCCCACCCATGCATTTGTAGCATGTCTGGGACCCAACGGTGCCGGTAAAAGTACACTCATCCGAGTGCTGGCTGGCACGCAACCCGTTGTCACCGGAAGGGTGCTCCTCAATGGTGTCGCCATGGAGCGGAGCAGTGTGGCACAGCGCGCCGGTGTAGTTGCCGTGGTCCCCCAGGCGGTACGCATGCCAGTTGGCTTCACCGTGCGTGAAATTGTCACCATGGCTCGCTACCACGTGCGGAGTTGGCACCAACGGCTGACCCGCCACGACGAAGAGATTATTGACTATGCCATGGAGCAAGCAGGAGTTCGCTCATTTGCTGAGCGCTTGGCAGACGAGCTCTCCGGTGGTGAGCAGCAAAGAGTCGCCTTTGCACGTGCGCTCGCACAACAACCACAGGTGCTGTTGCTGGATGAAGCCACCGCTCATCTTGATTTGCACCACCAACAGGCCATCATGCACAGTGCGCGCGAGCTTACCCGTTGTGGAGTGACTGTTTTTGCGACAATGCACGACATCAACTTGGCCGGTGCCATGGCCGACTATCTCGTGCTGTTACACGAGGGCCAGATTGTCAAACAAGGCGTGCCCACGGCGGTACTCACACAGGACACCATCGAAGCGGTGTATGCCGCCCAAGTGCGCGTTGTGCCCCAAACAGGAAGCTCCCTGCCGTTGTTCACGGCGTTTCCCCCTCATGAAGCCTCATAGACGGGCGTGCCTGCCACCCACGTGGCAAGGATGGTGCGGTGGTGGATTGCGGCTGGATCGTGAAGATTCCCATCAATCACCACGACATCAGCCCAGTGACCCGGTACAAAATCTCCGAACTCGTGCTCACGGCGCAGTGAAAAAGCTGCCTGACGAGTGAACGCATCGACCGCAGCCTGCCACGACAGCTGTTGGCCGGGATTCACGGGTTGACCGCGGTGGTTGGTGCAGTTGACGGCTGCGGCGATGCCGGAGAGGGGGGCAAAATCGGGCACCACCGGGTTATCACTGCCAAATGCAAGGGACACTCCAGCATTTGCCAACTGACGCCATGCATGTGCATACGGGAGTAGTGCATCGGGCACCTGCGCCACATCACTTTCTTCGTACCAGGTAAACAATGGTTGTACGGCAGCAATAATGCCGTGTTGTGCCATCAAGCGTATTGTTTCGGGGCGTACAACCTCGACGTGTTCGATGCGGTGGCGATGATCGGTGCGTGGGAAGCGCGATAGCACGTCGGCATACGTGTTGGCCACGAGATCCACCGCTGCGTCGCCAATGGCGTGTACTGCCACTTGATACCCAGCCCGGTGCCCTGTTTCGATGTGATGAGTGAGCTCTGGCGCGCTGATGAGCGGGTAGCCGCAGTTGTGCGGTGTATGCCGATATGCTTGACTCAGCCACGCACTTTCGCCACCGAGTGTGCCATCGATGAAGTACTTCACCATGGGAGCGTTGCGCCAGGCATCTGGCGCGATGCGCGCTTCGCCGTTGAGCCAGGCTCGTGCGACGTCACCGTATCCAAAATAGCTGGTACGGAGCGTCATCTCTCCACGTTGATAGGCTGCTTCCATCACGGCAAGGTCGTTGAGTCCATCAATGTGCCCAATGGCCGCTTCACCGATGGCCGTGATCCCCCGCCGGTGATAGTCATTGACGGCCTGCGGGATATGGCGGTGCCACTCAATGGGCGGCAGTGTGACGTGTGAAAGCACCAATGTCCGGGCGTTCTCTTCGAGGATGCCCGTAAGCGCACCCTGCGCATCACGACCAATGCGCCCACCCACCGGATCGGTTGTCTCTGCCGTGAGGTTGGCGCGCATCATGGCGTGCGAATTGACCAAGGCGATGTGGTGACAGGCTCGGTGTACGATGAGCGGATGTGCGGGTGCCATCTGGTCGAGTTCGGCCAGTGTGGGATGGCGTTGCTCCACGTAGCGCCCTTGGTCATGCCCATCGGCAATCAGCCAGGTGCCCACTGGGTGTTGTGAAGCGGCTCGGCGGATGCGCTGGGCCACTTCCTGCAACGAAGTGGCGTCCCACAGCGATATACGCTCCACCTTCCCCCGGATGTAGCTGAGAAAGTGCTGGTGACTATCACAAAAGCCAGGTAGAATCAGTGCCTCAGGAGCGTAGCGGGTCACGTGCGTGGTTGCACCTGCGAGCGCTTCGATGTGATGGCGTGGACCAACCGCCACGATGCGTCCGTGCTGAATTGCAAGTGCACCATCACGGATATATCCAGTATGATGGCTGTACATGGTGCCACAGAGAAGATGTGTAATTGACATAACAATTACATCTGAAATGAAGTGCGCAAACCATGTCGTTGGACGTGTGACTTCGCTATTTTGGCGGCTACGGTGTAGGCCGGATCAAACACATTGCCGATATCGTATTCGATGGCCTGGCTCATCAAGACGGCAGCTGTGGTGGCATCAGCGCCACACTCGATGAGCATGCGATGCATTTCGCTGGTTGCGTGTTGGAGGGCTTGATCAAGTGGTCGTGCATTGCCGACAGCATACAGGTAGTGTGCATCTTCGGCGCGAATCCAACGGATCGACGTCATAGGCGCTTTGGCGAAGTGGACATCTACGGCGACCGCAGATTCTACTCCCGTCCCACCGATTTCGCCACAGCCTTGTGCGAGGTGACCATCGCCGATGTGAAACAGCGCCTCTGGCACAAACACGGGCAAATAGACGGTGCACCCAGTCGTGAAATGACGATAATCCATGTTGCCACCAAACGGCCCCGATGTGGCCGTAGAAATCGCCTCACCGCGTGCTGGTGCCACACCAAAACACCCGATCATAGGCGCAACGGGGATGTGCACGGGCATGCCGTGTGTACCACGGCTGGTGAGCATGCCACTGTTGGCATCAAGGTCCCAGTATTCTTTGGGCAACGGACTCCCAGGGGCAAATGGCAGTGCGGCCACATATTCTGGATCGACGACATTGCCTGCCAAGGTGGGATAGCTCCAGCCATGGGTGCGTAGCGGTTGAATGTCAACGAAAGTGACTGCAAGCACATCTCCAGGGTTGAGCCCAGCGATGGCAATTGGTCCACTCATCGGATTGCCGGCCGGATGAACCTGTTGGTTGTTGCCGGCAATACCGTGGGCATCAACACAATGAATGCGTACCGTTTCGCCGTTTGAGATTTGTAGTTGGGCGGGATGACTCCCAATGGTGCGGAAATACTCGGTCGGGATGAATTCACGCATGGCCAACCTCACTCTGATGATATTTTGACAGAAGTTCGTCCCTATCAGTATACTAGCGATATGGATGAGCGTGCGACAATCACATAATTTCATCGTCATCACATCTGCCTGTACCACCACCCTTGCGTGCAGTGCACACGGGGGTGGTGTTTTTGTGTCAGGAGTGCCACATGATTTTTGTATCACAACTGATGGGAATCCCGGTCATCGCCAGTAATGGTGACGAAATAGGGGTATTGCACGACATCGTGGTGTACATCAATGAGCATCACTACCCGCCAATAGGTGGGTTTGTTGTGCGCGACCGACGCCGACGCATCTTCATCTCCGCTCAGCAACTACGCTCCCTGAGTTATCAGGCCATTGAAATCGACACGACACGCATAAGCCTTGACATGTTTGTGCGCCGAGATGGCGAAGTGCTCCTCAACAAGGATGTCATCGATCATCAGATTATCGACATCAATGGTCGACGCATTGTCCGGGTCAACGACGTGCAGATGAGTGTGTTTGACGGGGTCTACCGGGTTGTTGGTGTCGATGTTAGTCCGCAGGCCTTGGTGCGCCGCATTCTGCCACGGCGTTACGGGCAGCACTTTGTGGGTCGACAGGTGATTAGTTGGGCGGATGCGCAGTACTTGGCAAGTGCGGCACCGGTACAACTGAAGGTCTCGTATACGCGTTTGCAAGAAATGTCGGCGGTTGATTTGGCGCGTATTGTGGATGCATTGTCGTTTCGTGAAAGTGCCGAAATTGTGGCAGCGCTCGATGACGAAACAGCCGCAGAAACCCTCGAAGAGGTCTCTGATGAGCGTTCAGCTGACCTCCTTGAAACAATGGATCAAGAGCGAGCTGCCGACATTCTTGAGGAGATGACTCCGAGTGCCGCAGCCGACCTGCTCGAAGATCTCGACGACACACTTGCCGCTCAACTACTGGCCCGCATGGAGCCAGAAGAAGCTGAGGATGTCAAAGAATTACTCGCGTACGATGGAGATTCAGTGGGGCGTCTGATGATGACCGACGTCGTGACCGCCTTTCCTGATGATACAGTGGCTACCGTGATTGCTGGCCTGAAGGCGCGGAGTGAGCTCCCCGACCAACTGACCGAATTGTTCGTCGTGGAGCACCCCGATGAGCACCAAGACGAACCTGGGTTGATGTTGATGGGATTGGTGCGCGTAGATCAACTGTTGTTGGCCGATGCCACATTGCCGATGTCGGAGCTCGTGACCAGTGTGCCAACGGTGCATCCCGATGAGCCAGCCGTGCATGCCGCACGCCTCCTTGGTGAGTATAACTTGACGGCGGTGCCGGTCATCGATGATGCGGGCTGGCTCGTCGGGGCGATTTCGGTCGATGATGCGCTTGCCGTATTGCTCCCTGACATCTGGCAACGACGTGGCTCACGCAATTTCGGCTAGGCACCTGGGCACATAAAGGACAACACCGATGAAATCGCTTTGGAAACGCTGGTGGCCCTACCTTGCCGCCATTGGCCCAGGTCTGTTGGCGGCAAGTGCCGGGAACGATGCCGGTGGCATCGCCACCTACGCTTCTGCCGGAGCACAATACGGGTATTCGCTTTTGTGGGTCATGTTTATCATCACTATCGCGGTTGCCATTGTGCAGGAGATGTCTGCACGTCTTGGTGCGGTCACAGGCAAAGGGTTTGCCGACCTCGTGCGCGAGAATTTCCCCATTCGAGCCACGGCGCTCATCATGTTCACCCTCTTTGTGGCCAATTTGGGCATCATCGTATCGGAATTCGTGGGCATTGCAGCGGCTGCCGAGCTCTTCGGGGTGAGTCGCTATGTGGCAGTGCCGTTGGCTGCCGTGTTCATTTGGATTCTCATTACCCGCGGTTCATATGCACGTGTTGAGCGTATTTTGTTGATGCTCAGTGCCGTGTTCATTGCCTATGTCGCTTCCGCATTCCTGGTGAAACCAGATCCTGACGCACTCATACAAGGATTCGTGCCACGCTTATTCAACGATAGCAACTACATCATGTTGATTGTGGCACTTGTCGGCACCACCATTTCGCCCTACATGCAACTGTACGTCCAGTCGTCGGTGGTCGAAAAGGGGGTGTCGATGAGCGAGTATTCGTATACGCGCGTTGATGTCATGATTGGGACTGCGTTAGCAGGAATCGTGGCGGGGTGTATCATCATCGCCACCGGCGCCACCTTGTATCCCCAAGGCATCTCCATTGCAACGGCGGCAGACGCAGCGCGCGCATTAGCACCGTTGGCGGGCACAAACGCCACTTGGCTCTTCGGGATCGGGCTCCTTGGTGCATCGTTACTCGCCGCCGGGATTTTGCCGCTGGCGACCACCTACATGCTCAGTGAGTCTCTCGGATTTGAGCGTGGTGTCTCACGCAGTTGGTCAGAGGCCCCCGTTTTCATGGGAGTGTTTACCGTGCTTCTCGCCGTGGGATCGATTATTGCTCTCATCCCCGGGTTGCCACTCATTGACGTGCTGGTAGGGGTGTATGTGCTCAACGGGCTACTTTTGCCCATCGAGCTAGTGGCAATCGCCCTGCTCGTGAGCAATCAAGAGTTAATGGGAGCATATCGGAACCATGGTGCCTATCAGTGGTTGGTCTGGGGTATTGTAGGAGTCGTAAGTCTGCTTTCGCTGACCTATCTTGGATACCAGATTTGGAGGCTGGTGGCAGGGTAAGGCGTACACCATCCCCTACCACCGTGCACATGGCCGATTATGGTTTGGGTGGGAATTCGTGTTCTGGTTCGACCTGATCGGCACAACGTGGGCCGGTGTCGCTCCAGTCGGGCATCGTCTCGAGGGTGACTTCGGCGTGGAGTTCCATGTCGTGGGTCACGAGAATCTGGCAGGCGAGCCGGTAGGTCCCCAATTGTTCACGATCCACCAATTTGGCGTGCTCGGCACTGGTCATGGTCTGAGGTTCACCCGATTGAAACTGTACCCGACAGGTGGTGCAACGGGCTTTACCACCACAGCGGTGCCCGATGCGCACCCCACTGTCTTCGATGGCGTTGACAAGACGCGTGCCGGTTGCTACTACACTGGTGGTGCCGTTCACAATGACGGTTGGCATGTGCATTATTCCTTTCGTAGTGCGAGGCGATGAATGGGCAGGTACAGGAGTAATCCGATGACGGCGATGCTCAGGGGGATGCTAAACGCCCACTGATAGCCGATGCTCTGATAGGCTCCTGCGGGAGTGCGCCCAAAGTACTGAATGACGCTCCCCATTACCCATTGTAACACCCATGCACCGGCAAACCCAAAGACATTCAGCGCCGTGGTGGCACGCCCGCTCATCATATCGGGAAACATGGCACGTACCTGTGGCAACATGATGACGTTGAAAGCGGCTGCGGCCCCGAACAAAATATAGATTACTTGGAACGTCCACAACGGCAAAAACCCCGCTGCAAACGTCCATGCCCCAAGGCACACGATGAGAAGCGCTTGGGCACTGAGGATGAGGCGAGTTACTCCAATGCGCACGAACAACGCGCCACTGATGAGATAGCCACAGATGCTCCCGACACTCATCAGCAACAGCGAAAGACCGGTTGTGGTGGTGCTTGCTCCATAGACATCGTACAAAAACGGTCCTGCCCAGAGCGTTTGTACGGCCAACAGCGTGCCCAACATGGAGAAATACAACGGGGCCACATACCAGAACAGTTGTGACCGGAAGATGTCGCCAAATCCGTGAAAGGGATTGTCTGCCGTGGCGGTGTGTGGATGCGGACCCTCGGGGGTATCACGGGTGAACACGCGAATCCCGACGGCGGTAGCCGCCACGATGATGGCACACCCCCAAAAAATGCTCCGCCAGCCGATTATACCGTTCAACCAGGCCATGGGCGCCGTCGACAAAATCCCACCCACGGTGCCAATAGCTACCAAGCTGGCCGTCATTGCGGCTAGTCGTTCGCGACTGACCCAATGACCAAAGGTTTTGACGGCCCCCATGAGTGCTCCGGCTGTGCCCACACCGATAAGGAGCCGGGCCACGCTGATGTGGGTGAAGCTGGTGGCGAATGCATACACAAAGCAGCCGATGACGGTAGGAATCATCAGCAGCGGGATGACGAATCGCGAACCGTAACGGTCAAGTGCAGCGCCCATGGGCAATTGCATGAGTGCGTAGGTTGCGTAGTACATGCTCGTCATTTGTCCGAGCTGGCTCGCATTCATGCCAATGTCGCGCATTAAGTCGGGTGCAATGACCGCATTTGCGGCACGAAGAAACGACGTCATGATGAAGGCCAGCCCAAACGCCACAAACACGGTGCGAAACGTGGGCGAAAAAGTTGGAAATTGCCTCATGGGACTTGCGCCGTACACTGAATGGAGGGCACCGCTGCCTCGGGCACCCGCACAATGTCTTTACCGCTTGCCGTGATTGCGCAACCAATCGTACCTTCGCCGCGGTTTTCGACGACCACGTGCAAATTCCGCCCTTGGGTGGCACGGAATCCAAAACGCCACGGGGGCGTGCCGCTCCGTGTTTCGGTATACGCCATGTCGTTGAGATAGCGCACATCAACCTGCGTGCTTGTACCGCTCACCTGGTATTCGATGCGATGAGAGGGCGGGTTCTGCGGCATTTGTGGATCATCATTGGAAAAATATGCGCCAACAAGCCCTATCACCAGTGCGGTCGCCGCAAATACCCCCAACATGAGGCGCGCACGACGGATACCGTCGGTGTAGTGTTGTTTTTCATTGGTTTGTGACATACAATCCTCATACGTACATCTTCAAGCATGTATGATAGAGGCAATATGAGCCCCCGTCAAAAAGAACCGCTCACCTATGAGCATGCACTGTTGGGATTTTTGTACCACGAACCACTGCATGCCTATGCACTGCATCGTGCCGTCAATGCATCCCCCATTGGGCGGGTTTGGCATGTCAAACAGAGTGCATTGTATGCCATGACCATGCGTCTCGAAGAAGAATCCTATGTCGTGATGTCTGGCGAGGCAACGTCGCCGCGTGGCAAAAAACTACTGCACATAACTACACGTGGCATCACTGCTTTCGACACGTGGTGTCTCGATCCAGTTGCGCACCCCCGTGATATCCGCATGGAATTTTTGGCCAAATTGTACTGCGTACAGACCTTTCACCCAGAGCATCGGGGTCAACTTTTTGTTCGACAAATCGCTGAATGTGACCGCTGGCTCATGCAGCAATCACAACACACAACGACACCCGACCACTTTTTGCGGGCAGTTGAACAATTCCGAGTTGGTCAAATTCACGCCATTGTCGAGTGGCTACGGGCATGTGAATGCCAGTTTGCTCAGTAGTCTGGCATATTGTTCACAGTAATCTCTCGTATAATACGTGGTGTATCGTATACGACAGGGAGAGTACCAGTGGTACGAGTGCCAACAAGTGTTGCCGAATTATTTTCGCGGGATTCGCATCAGATTGGTGAGAGCGAATCGATTTTACATGACCTCCCCAATGAGCAGGAGCACACCATTAGTTTGGCGTACGGCGATGCAGACCCGTCACATTTTCCTGTGGCGGCACTTGTTGCTGGGGTGGAGCATATATTGGCATCCAACCCAGATGCCATCCTCAACTATGCGCCATCTGCGGCGCAACTCCACGAGTTCGTGGCCACGCGCCTCGAGCGGCGGGGGGCGACTATCAATCGGTCACAGCTGATGCTGTCGCACGGTTCCGGTCACATTCTCGCTCTTGTGCCTCACATCATGGTCGATGTGGGTGACACGATTATTGTGGAGGGGCCCTCCTTTCTTGGCGCTGTGGAGTTTTTTGCACATACGGGTGCCAAGATTGAGACCATTCCTGTCACCACACACGGCATGGATCTCGACATTCTTGAGGCCACCCTCAAGCGCTTGCGTGGTGCAGGAATTCGCCCCAAGTTCATCTACGCCATTCCCACCTTTCAAAATCCTACGGGCAGGCTGATGCCCGACGCGGAGCGTCGGCGCCTTGTCGCATTAGCGGCCACCTATGAAGTCCTACTCATCGACGATGACGCCTATGGCGATCTGCACTTCGACGGCAGTCATGCGCCGTCATTGTTGACCTACCCAGGTTCGGAGTGGGTTTTGCACATTGGCACATTTTCCAAAATCCTAGCTCCGGGTGTGCGCACGGCCTGGGCGTATGGTCCTGATGCGGTCATGCGTCGTTTGCGGCAGTGGAAATCAGACGGGCCAAATGGCCCATTCATGACGCATCTCGTGGCCCAAGTCAGCGCTGATGGCTGGCTTGATCGTCACATTGCGACATTGAACCAGACATATGCGCACAAATATCAGGTCATGCAAGCAGCCATTGACGCCCATTTCCCTGCAGACGTGATCACGACCAAGGTCGAAGGTGGGTTTTTCGTCTACGGGTATTTGCCAGCCGATTTACCAGCCCGTGCACTCATCGATGTTGCCATTCGCCACGGAGCGTCGTTTTTGCCGGGGACAACCTGCTATGCCAATGGCCAGGGAACGCACGAGATGCGGCTCGCATTTAGCTACCAGAGCGTGGCAAACATTACCACCGGGATTGCGCGAATCGGAGCCGCCATGCGTGAACTTCGCGCCATCTCGTAGACGGCAGACGTCCATGAATACGGAGTGAATCTGGTACAATGGTAGCGGGATCACCCCCAACTGCTAAGGAGCATCTATGACACAGTCACCGACGTTGGATGCACTGTTTGCGCAACGTGCGCGGACCGTTGCCGATGGCCCGGAGTGGGCCCCGGAGCCGGAAGGTTCGATTAGTCTGGCCTATGGTTTTGCTGATCCAGCTCACTTCCCTGTGACTGAATTAGTTGAAGCGACTGCCGAAATTCTGGCCGAAGACGTGAATGGCGCGTTGAACTACGGCCCTACGTATGCCGGCCTCATTAAACTGGTCGTCAATCGCTTGCAACGCCGTGGGGTGAACCAAGCCCACCCAGGCAACGTATTGATCTCGTACGGATCAAGCCAGATTTTGGCGTTGTTGCCACAAATTCTTGTGGACCCGGGTGACACGGTCATTGTTGAAGGACCGTGTTTCATTGGCGCCGTCCGTTCCTTTCAAGCGGCCGGTGCTCGCATCGAAACGGTGCCCGTGCGTGACGATGGCATGGATCTTGATGCCCTTGCAACCATGCTCGCCGACTTACAGGCGCGTGGCATTCAACCGAAATTCATCTATGTGACGCCCACCTACCAAAACCCCACCGGCACACTCATGCCACCCGCCAATCGCCAACGCATTGTGGCCTTGGCGGAGCAGTACGGTGTCTTGATTGTCGAAGATGACGCATACGGGGATTTGCGCTTCGAGGGAGAGCCAGTCACCCCCATCATCGCCTACGACACCAAGGGATGGGTCATCAATGTGGGCACCTTCTCGAAGATATTGGCTCCCGGCGTGCGTATGGCTTGGGCCTGTGGTCCAGAAGCTGTCATCAAGCGCCTCGCCAAGTTTAAGTACGAAGGCGGCAGCGGTCCATTCATTACCCGCCTCGTTGAACGATTCTCGGCCGACGGGAAGTTAGAAGCACACATCGATGAACTCAATGGTACCTACAAGCGCAAACGCGACTTGATGGTTGCCACGATTCGCAGTGAATTCCCAGCCGACGTGCGTTTCAACGTGCCCATGGGTGGGTTCTTCATCTACTGCTATCTCCCTGCCGATATGCCAGCTGCCGCATTGGTGCAACAGGGCCGAGAGCATGGCGTCACCTTCTTACCCGGCATGGGCTGTTATGCCAACGGGCAGGGGACGCACGAAATCCGGTTGGCCTTTAGTTATCAGAGCGACGAAAAAATCGTCGAAGGAATCCGCCGTCTCGGGGCAGCCATGAAAGCGTTGCGTGCCAGCGTATGACCGTATCACGGCCACCATCCCCAGTTCTTGCGTTGTGGCATCGGGTCGAGCGTTCATTGCTCGGCCCGGTGCGTGCCGATGTGCGCTACAACGTCTGGGTAGAAACCATTGCCTCTGTTCTCTTTGGGCTCTTTTGGGCCACCACCATTGGTTTTTTTCCCGTCGTTTTGCGCAATATCGGCGCCACTGAGGGACAACTGGCCATCTACGTGGTATTTCAGTCACTCGGCCTCATTTTTACCCCGATTAGTGCCGCACTTTTTGCACGCTTTCGCATCATTAAGGTTGCCAACGGTATCTGGATGTTTGGGCGCTCGATGATGTTTTTCGTGCCGTTTGTGGCAGGTGATGTCACCCTACTCCTGGTTTTGATCGGCATCTTTTGGGTGTGCGAGCTTGTGCCATCACCTGGCTATGTGCGGCTCCTTGAGCGTCTCTATCCCGATAATGCGCGTGGGCGGCTGATGAGCGTTGTGCGAATGGGGATGACGGCCACCATTTTGCTGATGACCCCCATCGCCGGTTGGATGTTAGACGCTTGGGGCTACATCGTCATTTTCCCTGCCATTGGTGTGGTTGGCATCTTGGCGGCGATTGCATTTGGTCAGCTTCGTGTTGACGATGCTCCGGCTGCTCGTGATCCCGATCATCCGCCGGTGCCTGCACGTGCCATTGTGACAGAGGTACTCCGCAACAAGCCGTTCCTCTGGTTTTTGTTGCTCAACACGCTCTTCGGCTGTGGCACGCTCATCGGGGCTCCGCTCTACGCCATCGTGCAGGTGAATCGACTCGGCCTCAGCTACACGGAGGTCGGGTACCTCGGTCTCGTACAATCGTTGACATGGTTCCTCGGGTATTTTTTCTGGGGGCGCATCACCGATCGCTTTGGGCCAGTGGCGGTACTGGTAGTCAGCATGCTCTGTGGTGCGCTGATGCCACTCTGTTTCCTCTTCGCCGAATCGTTCTGGTGGCTACTTCCAGCATTCATCGGCCAAGGATTGCTGTTTGGTGGGTTTGAGCTCGGGCTTACCAATACGGCCATGGCACTTGCCAATCGGCTCCGACTCGAGATGTACTTTGCGGTGATGCACGTCGTGTCGGGAGTCCGTGGTATTATTGTGCCATTGTTGACACCCGTGCTCATCGTGGCACAGGTCTCTGAGCAAATAATATTCGGGGTAGGTACCGGATTGATCTTGGTGTCAGTGCTAATTGCCACCAAAATCACGCTGCCTGCCACAGATTCGCAACAACCGTCTGAAGTACAACAAGAGGTGTCGTAGTGAGTTTGGTCGATGATGTCCGTGTGCGTGAGATGGGTGCGATGCCAACGCCACGTCAACTGAAAGAACGCTTCCCGCTGTCGCCTGGGATGACGACTGCCGTCTATGAATCACGGCAGGCCATTCGGCGCATCATTGCCGGAGAAGACAAACGCTTGCTCGTGGTCATCGGACCATGCTCCATCCACGATATTGCTGCCGCCCACGAATATGCTGGGCGACTCGCGCAAATTGCGTCGCGTATGCGTGACCGTCTCGTCATCGTGATGCGCGTCTACCTCGAAAAGCCGCGAACCACGGTTGGTTGGCGCGGTCTCATCAACGATCCCCATCTCGACGGCTCATTCGACATGGGGGCTGGGCTCGAAATTGCGCGGAAATTGCTCGCCGACATCACGCACATCGGCTTGCCCACTGCCACCGAAATGCTTGACCCCATCAGTGCCCAGTACACCTCTGATATCGTGGCACTTGCGGCCATCGGCGCACGTACCACGGAATCACAAATGCACCGTGCGCTAGCAAGTGGATTGTCAATGCCCGTCGGCTTCAAAAACGGCACCGATGGCAGCATTGACGTGGCCGTGCACGCCTGCATTTCGGCCGCGGCCGAGCACAGTTTTTTGGGGATTACGCAAGATGGAGTCGGGGCGGTGGTGAAGACACGGGGCAATCCGGACGGGTTTGTGATTTTACGCGGGAGCCGCCAAGGGCCAAATTTCGATGATGCGAGTATTAAAAAAAGCATCGATTTGATGAAAGCGGCGCAGATCTCACCTGCGGTCATGGTTGACTGTAGTCATGCCAATTCGGGCTCCGATTTCCGTCGCCAGCGTGCCGTGTGGCAGTCAGCGCTCGAGATGCGCCGCAACGGTGTCTCGCAGTTGATTGGCATGATGGTCGAAAGTAATCTGGTAGAGGGCAAGCAGAGTATTTCAACCGACCTTGGGGCGCTACAGTACGGGGTATCGGTGACAGATGCTTGTATCGGGTGGGATGAAACCGTCGCCATGCTAGAAGAGGCCTACCATGACCTATCATAGCCCTGATGTGCAGGGCGGGCTCGCCGCCGCAACGCACGCCGATACGCAGGATGCGCTGGCGCATTACCGCGACCAATTCGTCATCAGTGATCCCGATCTGGTGTATTTCGACGGGAATTCGCTCGGACGCATGCCCAAGCAGACGGCCGATCATCTCCAGAACGTCATTCACCAGGAGTGGGCAGACGGGTTGATTCGTGGGTGGGGCAGAGGCTGGTATGAGGCTCCCGCACGGATTGGCGATCGCATCGGTGCCCTGATTGGGGCAGCACCCGGCCAAGTCCTCGCTTGTGATTCAACCTCGGTCAATTTGTACAAGGCCGTCATGGCTGCTCTGCAGGCTCGGCCCGGGCGTACGCGAATCGTCTCTGATGCCCTCAATTTTCCTTCCGATCTCTACATCATGCAGGCCGCCATTGCACAATATGGCAACAAGCACACGTTGGAGTTGGTGCATTCCCGTGACCAAGAGATCACCGTCAACCTCGACGACGTGCTTGCGCTCATCACTCCAGAGACCGCATTGGTCTCACTGTCGCACGTCACGTTCAAAAGTGGCTTCATCTACGACATGCACGCCATCACACAGCGCGCGCATGCGGTGGGCGCCATGGTAGTCTGGGACTTGAGTCATTCAGCAGGGGCCATTCCGGTGCAGCTTGATGCGTGCGAGGTCGACATGGCCGTTGGGTGTTGTTATAAGTACCTCAACGGTGGTCCTGGCGCACCCGCCTACATCTACGTCAATCAGGCCATCCAGGCGCATGTGCAATCTCCGATTTGGGGCTGGTTTGGCCAACAGGCTCCTTTCGCCTTTGATACGACCTACACTCCAGCGCCCGGATTAGCGCGCTTTTTGGCCGGCACGCCGCCCATGCTTGCCATGTCAGCCGTGGAGGCGTCGGTGGAGATGCTCGTCCAGGTCGGTATGGCCCCCATTCGCGCTAAATCGATTGCGCTCACCGAATACTTGATTGCCCTGTTTGACGTGCATTTGGCACCGCTCGGTTTCACACTCGGATCACCGCGCGATGCACACATCCGCGGGTCGCACGTTAGCATTCGTCACCCTCAGGGCTATCAAATCAATCAGGCGCTCATCAAAGAAATGAACGTCATCCCGGATTTCCGGGAGCCCGACAATCTGCGCCTCGGTTTGAGCCCGTTGACAACGTCTTTTGCCGAAATTTGGCACGGCGTCGATCGAATTCGTCAGGTGGTCGTGGCTGGACGCCACCACGCCTATCCCGCTGAGCGCCAAGCGGTCACTTAGACAGCATTCATGGTATTACAAACACGCACGACCCATGTCCTCTAATGAGGACATGGGTCGTGCGTGCGCTGTCGTGTGGGCGTCTAGCGCTTTTGAATGACAAAAAGATGCGATTTGCGCCCCAAAATAATCACCGTGTGCTGTTGGTCAAGATACAGGCCACTGGTGCGCTCGAGCCCACGTTGGATGGCACGTGTGTCACTCGTAAGCAGGACGGCTCGTGCGCCGAGGCTCATGACTCGGCGGAGTTCTTTCATGACTGCGGGGTACAAGCGTCGGTTCTCTTCGGGTGTGCTGATTTGTACGCCAAAGGGCAAATTACAGGTCACTGCGGTGATGGAGGCTTCGTCGACGGGCAAAGCGCGCGCATCCCACGTCTGGATCTCGATGGGTTTGTACTTGTTGCCGATGTTGGCTTGGGCCTGTGCCACCGCCTCTGGATTCAAATCGCCGCCGTAGATTTGTGCGTAGCGCGAATGCAGAGCGCGTTCGATCAAGGTGGTCCCAGCGCCACACATCGGGTCGAGAAAGATGTCGTTGGGCTTGGGCTTGGTCAACAGTACCATGGCCGCAGCCGCCGTGGGGCGGAGTGAGGCTTCAATATGATTGAATTTGTAGGTACGATGGCGCATGGTTTCATCACTGACACGCAGTGCCACATAGACGGCCGTTTCGTGCTGGGTTACCCAGAACTCCAGACCTTCGTCGTCGGCAAGGCGCCAGCGGAAATCCTCGCGTTGACCGATGCCCTTGCCGACTGCCTCTTGGAGATCGACACGGCGATACGGAGCCTCGCCCTGTTGCCGTGCCACCACACGGTAGCGTAATTTTCCTTCTCCCCCTCGCTTGGGGAACAGCGCGCGTACGTTGTTCACCGCCATGGTCACTGCAGGTAATGTGAGTAGACGATCGCGAATCATCTTGAGTGCGGCGTACTTGGGTGGCAAATCGGTGAAGGTGTGAACGAGAAAGAAGACATCGTCGACAGTGCGCAAACCGAGGAGATCCTCGACTTCACCCGCATAACTGAGAATGGTCATGCCGTTGCGTCCCGCATGGACAATGTGGCTCTGAATGGTTGCCGACTCTGGGAGTGATTTGAGCTCTTCACGCACAATGCTGTCAAAGCCGGGAAGGGAGTGTAAAATATACACACCGGATGGAGATCGCATGGTAACAGTACCTTCCAAATCGGACGCAGGTGGATACCTCCACCTGCGTCCCAATGTTTTACTCAGACTAGGCCTTGACCGGTGCCAAGGCGGCTTCGATGCGTTGCATCACGGCATCATCGAGTTGGGCCACAATCTCGAGTGCTTTCATGTTTTCGTGGACCTGGCTAACCCGGCTGGCCCCAGTAATAACGGTGCTGACATGCGGGTTTTTGAGGCACCACGCCAGCGCAAGTTGCGCCAATGAACAGCCCAATTCGTGCGCTATTGGGAGCAAATTGGTCACCGCTTCACGGCGCTGGGCGTTGGTCATTTGCTCTTGTAGCCATTCATACCCTTTGGCCATGGCCCGGCTGTCGTCGGGAATCCCCTCTTGATATTTGCCCGTCAACATGCCCGATGCGAGTGGGCTCCAAATCGTCGTGCCTAGGCCAATATCGGCGTAGAGCTTGGCATATTCTTGCTCGACCCGCTTGCGATGAAACATGTTGTATTGCGGTTGTTCCATGGTGGGTGGGGTCAGCCCGTATTCACGGGCAATGCCGTAGGCGCTCCGGATTTCGTCAGCCGACCATTCCGAAGTGCCCCAATAAAAGGCTTTGCCTTGGCGAATCACGATGTCCATGGCACGTACCGTCTCCTCGATGGGAGTATTGGGGTCGGGGCGATGACAAAACACCAAATCCACGTACTCCATTTGCAGACGCTTCAGCGCATTATTCATTCCCTCAATCACATGCTTGTGCGACAAGCCGGTGTCGTTGGGGCCTTTACCGCCCCAAAATATCTTGGTCGACACGACCAAATCTTCACGTCGCCAGCCCGCCTGCTTGATGACGTTCCCCATCACGATTTCGGCGTTGCCTCCAGCATAGCCCTCCGCATTGTCGAAAAAGTTGACGCCATGCTCAATGGCGGCGGTCATACACTCTTGGGCAGTCTGCTCTCCAACCTGACCACCATAGGTGACCCAGGCACCCAGCGAAAGCGCACTTACTTTGAGACCAGATCGACCTAATCGTCGATATTCCATGATATCTCTCCCTTGATGATTACCACCAATGCAGTACACACAATGGATGTGCACCTCGTATTGTACCAAACTCTCATGCTTCGTTCCGCAATACGGGGTTGAAGACGAAAAGCAGGGCGCCAATGAGGCGAATACCGCCGAGAATGATGACAACAACGCCCGCACTCAACCAGTCGATGAGCGGTGCCACAGCAATGCTCGCCACAAATAGCCCGGCGTTCATAATTGTCACAAATACGCCCATTGCCATGGCGCGCCGCTCTGGCGTACATACCTGCAACAAAATGTTGAAATGACTCACATCAATGCCCGGGTTGATGATGCCAATCAGCACTGACAACACCAGAATAATCGTCAGATTGGGAAACATGCCGATAGCAAAAAAGTAGGCACTACTCAGAATGGCAGCAATCGTCATAATGCGTTGGAACCCGTAGCGTTCCATCAGTTTGGGCCAAAAGAGATTGCCAATAATCGCCCCACCGTTGGTGATGGCGAACCAGATGCCCAGCCATTCATCACTTGCCCCGAGTTCACGCACGAAATAAATGGGTTGGAGCGCAATCGCCGCCCACGGTGCCAAATTGAAGATGACCGTGTTGATGGTAATAGCGGTATAGCCGCGTGATGCTTGAAAGAGCGAACGCATCTGGGCCCATGATACCCGGGTGTTGGCCGCAGTGTCGGTGATGGCAACCGGCGGAATGTCCATTTTGTTGACATACCAGGTACTCAGCATACTCATCACAAAGGCCCCCAAAAACAACCATTGGTAGTTGCCAGGGAATGTGCCCCGATCGAGAAGCCATCCACAGGCGTAGGTGGCCACCATCATGGTCGCACCCAGCGTCACGTTACGGGCCGAAAACAACTTGGCACGTCGCTGTACGGGGATGATTTCGCCGAACATGGGTAACCACCCAGCGTTGAAGAGGGCCACAGGCACATTGGCCACAAGGAGGATGATGACAATCGCCTCAGCTTGGTACGCCGGTAACCACGGCACAAATACCAGACCAATGTGCAATAGACGAAATGCAAGCAAACTGCCGATCATCCATGGTTTGCGATGGCTCGTCCGCTCCATGAGCGCTGCAAAGGGCACCGTGGTCAACATGTTGACCACGGCAGCTGCTGACGTCAATAGCCCAACCATGATATTTGATCCACCGAGACGAATCACAAACGCAGCCGCAAATGAATAGCCGGCAGTTGCAATGGCCGCCCAAAAAAGCTCAATAACGAGATAGCGAATGTTTTGATTGACGGACTGCGCAGTCATATCACCTCCCGAGCGACGCTTCTGTTTCAGAATAACATAACTTGTGGTATGCGCTGCCTGATACCCATCTGAAATTGACACGGGTTGTCGCGCTCAGCTATACTGAGAAGCATACGTCATATGACCGGAGAGTCACATGCCAACGGCAACGTGGTGGAACCTCGACGCACAGAAGCGCGATGCAATTGTACAGGCTGCGCTCCATGAATTTGCGGCGCACAACTACGCACAGGCATCACTCAGCGCCATTGTCAAATCGCTCGGGATCGCCAAAGGGAGCGTCTATCAATATTTTACCGACAAAGAAGAATTCTACTTGTACACGGTCAAATGGGCGAGTGATCGTGTGATGCACCATCTCGAACGCACGATTCCCGTGGCGGTGCTTGCCCATGGAGATGCATTTGCCATTTTTCGGCATTACCTGCACGCATGTCTACAGCTACGGCACACCCTCCCCGCCGAAAGTCAACTCATCCAGCGAGCGCTCATTGATACTGGGCCGCAACGAATGCTAGCACAAGAGATTGGAGCGGCCACGCACACCCGCTTCATTGAAGAATTGGTGCTCAACGGGATTGCCAATCGATCACTCAAAAGCACCATCGACCCTCGTGTCTACCAATTTGTGCTTCAGCTAGTCGTGAGCCATGTGGACATCGTCGTACAACGGGCGCACACACAGGCTCTCAGTGAGGCAGAGATCGTGGTGTTTTGTGACCAACTCGTGACCATGCTTGATCAAGGGATGCGCTATCAACTCCGTAAGTAATCGTGTCCTTGAGGTACTCTTCTTGTCATACTGAGCAGACCATGCCAAATACACCGACGCACGATTTTTTAACCATTGCCTCAGCCCTCGTCCTTGCACCTGGCTTGTACGGTTTTTTTCGTGGCATTGAAGTCAACGATTCATCGTCATTGGTGGTCGCTACCGTGATTGGTGTGGCCCACCTGGTCTCTGGGGTGCTTTTTTCGCCAGATCTCGACGTTGATTCACGCATTCACAAACGCTGGGGGCTTTTTTTCTTTCTCTGGCAGCCGTACAAATGGGTTATTCCCCACCGGCATTTTTGGAGCCACGGGTTAGTGCTCCCACCACTGTTGCGCCTGCTCTACTTTTATTGGTGCATTGTCGGTCTGTTATTTGCACTCGAATACGTGTTTCAACGCTCTGGGATACCGATTCCCACCTATTCGCAAACATTCGCACAACGCATCATGGAATGGGTCGTTGCCCACCCGATTATTTCCCTCAGTATCGCATTCGGCTTCGTGACGGGGGCTGCAGTTCACAGCATTGCAGACTGGATCGTGTCTGGGGGCAAGCAACTACTCCGCACACTATTCGTGCCACCGAGCCGTCGCTCAGTGGCACGCAAATCGCTCTATACACTTGTGGTGCCAACTCGCTGGTTGTTCGACCCCTTCAGCACCCGACGGCCGCGTCATTTCTAGACGGCCAGTGCGCGTTCGTAGACGTAGACGGAAGCTCCTGGTGCCACGTATTCACGAAAGCCGAGTTCTTGGTTGAGGTGAAGAATCGGCAAGTTGGAGGTTTCCATCCAGGTAAACAGTTGTTGTGCCCCAAATGCTTGGGCAGTGGCAATGGCGTGGAGCTTCAAGTGTTTGGCGATTCCGCGCCCACGATAGGCGGGAATCACGCCCGTGGCGTGCTGCCAGTAGATGGCCGGGTCATCGTCACTTTCCATAAGAATAGATTCACCCACCATCATATCGTCCACCATGGCAAGTAAGTATTGTTGTGGATCGAGGGCTTCACCGAGCAAACGACGAAACTTGGTAATCGTCACGATGGGCTCATCGGGCATCGGCACATCAAGTGAAATCGCCGCATGGAGCTGACAGGCCTGTTCAATGGCATCGGTGTGGGTCTGCATCAACTCGGCCAAGGTGGCAACTCGATAGCCGGGGATGGCAATCGGAGTCACTGCCGGCAACGTGGCGTGGGCCACATCAAGCACGTATTTTTGTTCGGTGCCAATATGCCGATAGCCGTGGCGGTCAAGCATCTGCTGTGTCGGGGAATCAGGGTGCGACATTAGGCGTAGGAGTTGAGCGCCGGCCGCTGAAGCCCATTGCTGCACCGTCTGCATCAGTTCATCACCAATGCGTACCTGTTCTTCCGCCGGCAAAGCGGGATCAAGGCGAATGTGCGCCCAAAATGTATGTCGCGGTGTATTCCATGTGGCACGAAAACAAAACGCAACAGCGAGTGGCTGCGTTATTTCACCAACGACCCAACGGCGCAATGGTACGCCGGCCAAGTGCAAATCAGTGTCGAAATGGATGATTTCTTGAGGAGTGTCATATTCGTAGTCACATCGATGTACAGAGGGAATGTGTGACGTGAGGTGCGCATGTGCCTGCGCTGCAGCAAATCCGCGAACCACCTTGACGGGGGACGCTTGTACGTTCGTACTCATACAGAGGCCTTTCACTAAACAGACACTGTGCAGGCCGCTCCCGTCCGCCGACAACGGATTCCATTACCGTCACGTGCGGGAACCAACACTCACTGTTGGGCTCATACACACAGGCTGTATCTACTTTCCTCTATAATCATAGCAGAGAAGTGGTTTTTTGCCTAGTAGGGACATATGGACGCAGTTCACCTAGAGATTTTTCGCCATCGTTGTACGGCGATTGCCGAAGAAATGGGAGCTGCACTCGAACGCAGTGCTCTATCTGCCAACATCCAAGAACGTCGTGATTATTCGTGTGCTATCTTCGACCGCCACGGCCACATGGTTGCGCAGGCGGCTCATATCCCCGTGCACCTGGGCGCCATGCCACGCTCTGTCGCGGCCGCCATTGACCAGTGCGCACCATTGCTCCCTGGCGATGTGGTGTTGCTCAATGACCCCTTTGCTGGTGGTACCCACCTCCCGGATTTCACGAGTGTGGCACCAGTGTATGTCGGCAATGAACTCGTCGCCTACAGTGCGACCCGAGCTCATCACGCCGATGTGGGTGGTATTACGCCGGGCTCGATGCCCATGAGTACCTCGATCTATCAAGAGGGCATCATTATCCCACCCGTGCGTCTCGTTGCAGGTGGGGTGTTCAATCATGCGCTCATTGATCTCATCACGCGGAATTCGCGGACCAGTGATGAACGACGCGGCGATCTCGCCGCGCAACTTGCGTGCCACCGCATTGCGGAGGCGCGTATCCAAGAATACATTGCCCGCTATCAGCAACATACTTGGGATGATCATTGCCAAGCGCTCATCGACTATGGCGAGCGGCAAATGCGCGCATTGATTGCCAGTATCCCCCCAGGTACATACGTGGGCCGCGAATATCTCGACAACGATGGTCAAACCGACGCCCCAATTGACATCGTCGTAACCCTGACCGTCGCCAGTGACCACATCCACATCGATTTTAGTGGCACTGCGCTACAAACGGCTGGCCCACTCAATGCCCCCCAAGCAGTCACCGAATCAGCCGTGCTATATGCCCTCCGTCTGCTCGCCGGTGACGATATGCCGGCCAGTGCAGGGCTCTATCGCCCCCTGCATTGGCATATCCCGCATGGGTCACTCCTCAACCCGTTGCCGCCTGCCGCAGTAGCCGGTGGCAACGTTGAAACATCGCAACGGGTCGTCGATGCCGTCTTGCAGGCGCTTGCACAGGCCATCCCTGATCGTATCCCGGCGCAATCAGCGGGGACGATGAACAACTGGACGATGGGCGGTGTCCGCTCTGATGGCACCCCATTTGCGTACTATGAAACACTTGGAGGGGGCATGGGAGCGCGCCCACGTGCGCCTGGACTTTCGGCAGTACAAACACATATGACCAATACACGCAATACCCCCGTCGAAGCCTTCGAGCGCCTCTACCCAGTACGCGTTGAAACACTGGCCATCCGCTCAGGGAGTGGCGGGGGCGGCATGCATCGCGGCGGTGATGGCTTGTACAAGGCGGTGCGGTTTTTGGTGCCAGCCACGGTGACCGTCCTCAGTGAACGACGTGTCTTTGCACCACAAGGCCATCTGGGTGGTGCACCAGGGGCATGCGGAATCAACCTGCTCGAACAGCACGGCGTATGTGTTGATATCGGCGGGAAAGGGACACATGCCGTTCAGAACGGCGATGTCCTGCACCTCTATACGCCCGCAGGAGGTGGATATGGGCATCTCTGATGTACGGAACGTCTGGTCACGCCACATTTGGCATCATCCTGAACGATGGGCGCGCTGTGTCTTCTTGATCTACCTCGCACTTTTGCCAGGAAGCATTCTTACCCTGCTGTTCGGTGAGATCCCTACTAGTGCCCGGGGATTTGGCGGGGTACTGTTGTTGCTGCAGGGTATGAGCATTGCACTCTGGTTGCTGACGTGGTTGGGGCGCACTGCCTGGTGGCCAATCGTGATTATCGCAGTGGGTGCATGGGGGGTTGAGCACGTAGGCGCAACATATGATATCCCCTTTGGGGCCTACGACTACACGACAGTGCTCGGTCCCATGTTTTTCGACACAGTCCCTGTGGTCATCGTCTTTGCCTGGCTAATGGTGATTGCTGGGGCCTGGCAGAGTGTGCTGACCCTCCGACCACAGGCTTCGTGGTGGATTCGTTGTCTGGGAACGGGCCTGATTGTCATGCTGTTCGACATTCAAATCGAGCCAGTTGCCACCCACATCAACGGTTACTGGGTTTGGCATGATACGGGCCCCTACTATGGGGTGCCCACCGTGAATTTTGCTGGCTGGTGGCTTGTGGGGTATAGTTTGGCCGCGCTCACCGATTTCTGGCTTCGTCGCATTCCGGCACAGGCTAGCCGGCTTCCCATTGTTTCCATGCTCAGCTCAAGCCTGCTTTTTGCGGTGATGACCCTCAACGACGGCTACTGGATTGCGGCACTACTAAGTATCTCCACGCTCATTGGATCGTGGTGGTGGTATCGTACACGGGCGTAGTGATGCGTCAGCGTGAATGAGATCGAGCAGTGCGAACAGGTTCGCACGTACGACGCTCTCCGGTTGAAAGTAGTCGGCGTGATTGTTGGCCACCACACACAGATGACCCGTCGCTTTGCCGCGCTCAATGAGCCGGGTGTAGACGGCTGCGTCACCAACTTCGGGCGATAAGTACAGGGGAAAGCGGTTGAAAAGCCGCTCGTCAGGATTGGTGGTGATTGGAATCTCGGTCAACCCGCTGATGTCGTGTATGGCCGTGTCTGTGGCATCCCACAGGCTGCCGAGCTGACTGAGACGCGCTCCCGGCATGCTCATTGACGTGTGTGTGATGAAATGCTTTTTACATAATGCAAAGGTCTCAGCCGTAGCCGATGAAAACCCGCTCCGTAACACCAGTGGACGCTGACCCAAGAACCGCTGATAGTGCTCAATGGCCGCATGTAGGACCTGCGCTTGCTGCGCAAGCGGCAATTTTCCCAGCGGCACCTGGCCGTCGAGGAGCGCAGACTGCGATGGTGAAACCAATACCCCGAGGACACAGCCACGATCCATGAACTCTTCGAGCATGGGGGTATGTGCGCGGATACTCTCCGGGCTACAAAAAATGGTCGGTGGTACCCCTTCAGCCAACAGTGCGTTCACAAGACTATCGAGAGTACGCCCAGCAAACTCCCAGTCGGGCGGAGTCTCTTTGCTTGGGCCTGCGCCCAGCAGATTGATGGTGAAGAAGACGGGAATCGACATGAGACATTCCTTTTGGGCTACCCGCAAACGGGCCATCCAGTCCTTGCATGGTATTATATATGAGGTCATTATCGTGCCCACAAGAGGTCACACGCATGCAACACGTGCACACTGATGTCGTCATTATTGGCGGAGGTCTCGGCGGAGTGGCTGCAGCGCTACAGCTGTGTCGGGCCGGTCTGCGCTGTTGTATTGTCGAGCCGACAACCTGGTTGGGAGGGCAGGCGAGCAGCCAGGGGGTGAGTGCCCTCGACGAACATCGCTACATTGAAACGTTTGGTGGCTCGCCCACCTACCTGCAGATGCGTGCATCCATCCGGCGTGAGATGGCACAATTACATAATGTTGCACCCACCGACATGGCCAGCTTCAACCCTGGGAGTGCCTGGGTGAGCAATGTGTGTTTTTATCCGGGTGTCGCCGCTGGAGTCCTTGTTGAAATGATGCAACCGTATGTCGATCAAGGGCTGTGTTGTGTCTACCACAACTCTCAGCTGGTGCATGTTGAACGCACGGGGCGCAAGCTGATGGCGGTAACTATTCAGCATTCCGGCCAAAGGCCGCACCTCACCCTCAGCGCACCCTGGTTCATCGATGCGAGTGAACAGGGCGATGTGCTGGCCATGGCACAGCTCCGTTATGTGGTAGGGGCGGAAAGTCGCCACGATACGGGCGAAACCCGCGCCCCCGAACACGCCATCCCCGGTGAAATCCAAGGTTTCACCTACTGCTTTGCCGTAGAGTACTGCCCGGGTGAATACCACCGGATTGCCAAACCAGAGGGCTATGCACAACTACGAGACCGTCAGCCGTTTACCTTGACGCTGAAAGGCGAGCACGGCGAAGACCGCCCCTTTCGGGTATTCACGACGGGCTCAACCGGGCTCCCGCCCTTTTGGACCTATCGCCGGCTGTGGGATAGCGCACACGATCGATCGACTACGCGCGATGTGGCCATGATCAACTGGAACAGCAACGATTATCATCATGGCACGATCATCGATGTACCGGCACAGACGATAGCCGCACGGCTCGACGAAGCCAAGCGCTTGTCGCTGGCGTTTTTGTACTGGATGCAGACCGAAATGCCACGTGATGACGGCCACGGCCACGGATACCCGGAATTACGCCTCTACCCAGAGGTCATGGGGACCGCTGATGGACTGTCGATGCACCCCTACATCCGTGAATCACGGCGCACTCCGGGACTGACCCGCATTGTGGCTGAGGATTTGCTTGCGAGCACCCAGCCGAGCGCCCGCGCCAAGCACTACCCAGACAGCGTGGGTGTGGGCTGGTACTTCATGGACTTGCACCCGGCACCGGGCAATCCGAACAGCATGTTCACCCCCACACGTCCCTTCCAGATTCCACTCGGTGCTTTGATTCCGCCCGACTGTGACAATCTGCTAATGGGGTGCAAAAACATTGCCACCACGCACCTATCGAATGGCTCATACCGCTTACACCCTGTGGAATGGAACATCGGCCTCGCGGCGGGTGAATGTGTGGCTCTCGCACATGCCATGCACTGCATTCCGGCCGCTGTTGCCAGCGATCCACAGGCTTTGGCACGCCTACAGCACCGATTGATTGCGCAGGGGCAGCCCGTGGCGTGGGCCATCGACGTCCCTCCCTCTTCCCCCCTGTTTGTGGCCACGCAACACGCCTTGATGGCTGGTGTGATTACGGATGATTCGCCACGTGCTGAGCGATTGGAGATTGCCGTCGACGAGCTGCTTCATCCGCATGAATACACCCGCTTTCAAGCACTCATATCCCCACGGGTGCTCCCCGCCGATGCAACGTGGCGTGTGGCATGTGAATGCGTAATGAGCATGCTACGCGCCACCGACGGTGATTCGCACCCCATTTCGAAATAACATTAGGGATGTAATGTTGCTTTGAAGTAAAAAACGGCACTCTTGGCAGCCCACGAGCTGCATCACACAATCCGCGGATTATTGTTGTCACAGCAATCGACAATCGGTGTATGATGCAGGAAGCGACCAAACACTAAGGAACGACCATGCGCACACGACGCCACATAGGCACACTCATCATTCTGTCAAGCCTGCTCTGCCTGAGCCTGCTTCTCGGTTCGTGCGGGAGCCCGAGTACGCCGGCGGGGACGCCCACACCGAGCGTCGACTATCCGTATCCCTACGAGACCCCGTAATGTACCAGCAACCGCGATGCCTCATGGCAATCCGCGTACTGATCATCATCTGCGTAGCAGGTATGCTTGCGAGTTGTGGGGGGCAATCGCAGAATCAGACGGCGCGTGGCCTGCTGACCGGGTGTGGCATCCCGCTACAGCTCGATGTGATGCACACCCCAGAGATGCGTGCCCGTGGACTGATGCACGTCACCAGCATCCCGGATGGTTACGGCATGGCATTTGTCTGGCCACAGCCGACGATGGTTGCGTTTTGGATGAAAGAGACGCGCATTCCGCTCGATGTGGTCTTCTTTGACGATTCGCAGCGCATTTTGGACATCGTGTCCATGCAGCCCTACGACGAAACCAGCCATGCGTCGCAGGTGCCGATTCAACTCGCCATCGAAGTCCCGCAGGGCCATTTCGCCAGCTACGGTGTGCAGGTAGGTGATCAATGTCAGATTACCTTGCCTGATGTGCTCGTAGAATGAACCGCAAGCGCCCAACAGGCTTCATTTGCACTGATACCAGCACGCAACGGGGCGCTCAGCACGAATCCGGCCCGGCGCACTACTGCCTGTGAGGCCACGTTTTCATGGTGAATGCAGGCATAGATGGTGCGCACCTGGAGCGTTTGTACGCAGTAGGTAAGCAATGCCGGGAGCATTTCACGGGCATAGCCTTGGTGCCAATGGGTGCGCCAGATGTCGTAGCCGATTTCGACTTGGGAGGCATCTTGGTCAAAAAAATGGTGGCCACAGGTGCCCACAAATTGCTCGTCTCGGTGGGAAATCAGGGCAAAGCGCTGAAAACGCAGGGTACGTTGCTGATAGTGCGTCACGATGCCTGCGGCCTCCTGGAGCGTACAAGCTGGCTCACCCGTAAACCGGCACATCTCAGGATCGGCGAATTGACGGTAGATGGCACCGACATCGGTGCGCACGAGCGGCCGCGCGCGCATACGGGCCGTCACAAACACGGAGTTTTGTGCGCCCGGCAATGAAGAATTCATGGAGTGCTCCCATACTATGCAACAGACAACACCACACGGGGCTGCAAATCGCCTCATCCACGCCAAAAGTCCGTACCTGCTCCAACACGCCTACAACCCGGTCGACTGGCAGGAATGGAACGCAGCGAGTCTCGCCGAAGCACGCACACGCAACTGCCCCATCCTCTTGAGCGTTGGATATTCGGCGTGTCACTGGTGTCATGTGATGGAACGCGAGTCATTCTCTGATGCCACCATTGCCTCTATTATGAACGCTTCATTCGTGTGTATCAAGGTTGACCGTGAAGAACGCCCCGATCTTGACCATCTGTATATGACCGCATTGCAACGCATGACGGGCCAGGGTGGGTGGCCGATGACCATGTTTTTGACGCCCGACGGCGAACCGTTCTTTGGCGGCACCTATTTTCCACCTGAGGAGCGTGGACGCATGCCCGGCTTCTCAAGAGTCCTCCGTTCGGTGCACACTGCATGGATGGAGCGTGAGGCAGGCCTGCGGGAAGCAGGAGCGCAGATGCAACAAGAACTCACCGTGATGATGGAGGTGCCCACTGCGACTCCGCCACAGGTGGCCTACCTACAAGCCGGAGTACATGCGTTGATTGCTGAATACGACCACACCCACGGTGGATTTGGTGGGGCTCCAAAGTTTCCACCGGCCATGATGCTGAGTGGCCTGCTCCGCACCTACCAGCGCACGCACACCGAGGAAATCCGGCAAATGGTCACGACCACCCTCAACACTATGGCTGCAGGCGGCATCTATGACCAGGTTGGTGGTGGTTTTCATCGCTATAGTGTGGATGACCACTGGGAGATTCCGCATTTCGAAAAAATGCTCTACGATAACGGACTGCTGTTACGTGCCTACAGCGAAGCCCACCTCTGTGACTCACAGCCACGTTATGTCGCCATCGTTGCCGAGACCTGTGCATGGCTTACCAGCGAAATGCGCCATGCCAATGGGGCCTTCTTTGCGGCACTTGATGCCGATAGCGACGGCCACGAAGGGGCCTTCTACCGCTGGTCTGATGCCGACTTGCGTACCATCTGTGACGCTCGAGCACCGTGGCTCCGTGCGTTTTTCCGGGTTGCGGGACCAGCCAACTTTGAAGGCTACTATGTGCTCCAAGCGGTCATTGATACGCAGCAATTTGCCACCCAGCACCAACTCGATCACGCCGAAATGCTCGCGGTGGTAGCGACAACGCGCGCCCATTTTGCGGTCGTGCGCAGTCAGCGCAATCGGCCACATTGTGACGACAAGATTATTGCAAGTTGGAACGGCTTGGCGATTACCGGCTTGGCATGGGCAGGGCGGGCCTTTGCGCGACCAGACTGGTTGCAGATCGCAAGCGACGCGCTGGTTGGCATTCAGAGCACCCTCTTTGTGGATGGTGTGCTCTACCGTATCTGGCGCAACGGCGAACGTAGCGATGTGCCTGGATTTTTGGAAGATTATGCCAATATGGCCGAAGCAGCACTGACGGTTGGCATGTTGACTGGTCAGCGTCGCTGGACAGACTGGGGATTTACATTGTTGCAGGCGTTGATACGACTGTTTTATGACAACCAAACACAGCGCTTCTATGATACGAGCGAGGCACACGACGCATTAATTGTGCGCCCTGTCGAACGGAGCGATAACGCGACACCGAGCGGCACAGCAACAGCGCTCGAGCTTTTGTGTGCCTACGCCGATTTCTCGCAAGAACCGTACTTTCTCACCCTTGCAGAACAAGTCATTGGCTCATACGGGGAACTCGTGCAACGGTGGCCACAAGGGTTCGGCAAAATCTGGGGGGTCTACGAACGCATTTTCACCCCGTCGTGTGAGGTAGTCGGAGCTGGTCCAATTGGGGAACTTTGGCAGTGGATGTGGCAACAAGCACCTTTGCAGGCGGTATTTTTGCAGGCAGATGTATATCCAGACAATATATTATGTCAAAACAAAACGGCCATTCAGCACGCAGAAACGATCTATTACTGCACTGACGGCACCTGTCTCGCACCCATTACATCACGAGATCAACCAGTGGCCACACGCAGTGCACGTGAAAACTTTCAGGGGTAACACTGACGCGAAAAGAGTCAGTGGCCAGGACGTGGGCCACATCATCCATGCCGCACACATGAGCCACAATGTCGGCACAGATGCCGAGGCCGAGGCCACTTCCCGTGGTACTCAGGGATTCGCGGATTAATCGGTCCCAGTGTGCATCTGGACACAACGCACGTAAACGCTGATATTGGGCGTCATCGATGGTGTTCCACACTTCGATATCCAGCATATCGGCAAACACGGACGAGGGGGTAATGCGGATACCCACGTGTGGTTGTGCGCAGTGACGTACCGCATTATTGACCAAATTATAGAGGACGCGCTCGAGTGCCGCGAGCTCAATCACGGATTCTGCAATGTATCCCTGTAGCGGGCACTCGACGGTCACCCATGCGGTATGCCCAGACGGGATCCGGTAGTGTTTGGCATGCCACGTCGCAGGGATGACGTCGATCGGTTGCGGCACAAAGAGTTCGTCGAGGGTATAGCGGATGCGATCAAGGTCCACGATCATGGAGCGGAGAATTTTGGCGTGATCGTTGGCAAGGAGCACCATTTGTGGAATATCACGGGCCAGCAAATCTCCGCGCTCTGCCATTTGGAGATACAGCGTCAGCGAGGTGAGTGCCCCGCCACGAATGTCGTGAATGACGCGGAGCACGCGATCATGATTGCGTGGTGTCATCGGAGCGAGGTGGAGTAGGGTCTCAATGATGCGTGGCCACTTCGCCGTACGAACAAACGTCCGGAGGCGCGTTTCGGCAACCACGGTGGGGTAATCCGGGGTATCGAGCCATGGGCGGAGCAGGTAGGTCAATTCAATCAAATGGCGATAGAGTTTACGAATTGCACGCCGGGTTGGCAGCGTCATGTCGTAGAGTGACAATTTAATGTCATGAGTACGCCGCTGGGTGCGACGCGGACGGGTTGTCGCAACCTCAGGGAGCATACTTTGGCCTCCAGATCTCAAAACGTCATCAGTGCATCAAGTGCATCGACTGCCGTCGTAAAGGATGCATCCACGTAGGTCGGCAACGATGACGGGGACGAAGCGCCTATGTAGACGGTCCGCATCCCGATAGCATGCGCATATGCAAGGTTGTGCAGGGTGTCTTCAAACAGATACACGGACGAAGCAGGTTGCGCTATTACATCTAACGCAATTTGATAGGCGGTTGGATGTGGTTTTGGTTGAAATTGCATCATACGAATGTCAATGATGGGGAAAAAGATTTCATTGAAGCCAATCTGATGCAATACACGCACCGCATGTTCATGCGGTGAATTTGTGAATATGGCGAAGGGGGCACGGAGGCGTGTCAAGCGATCCACAAGGGCTGGATTGGGTCGAATACAGTCTGCAATGGGAAGTTGATGTACCGTCTCGAGGTACGCTTCGCTATCGACGTGATGGTGGATTTGTAGACCACGCAACGTGGTGCCGTAGGTGTGAAAGTACTGCTGCCGCAACGTGGCGGCAGCAGGATTGTCGAGCCCGGTCACGGTGGCCACATAGGCATTCATGCGCTGCTCAAGTGCCTCGGTGATGCCGGAATCGGCCGGATACAAGGTATTGTCGAGATCAAACAAAAAGGCGACCGTCATTGCGTACAATCCCCGATCATTTGATAAAGGTGAGGTCGTAGGCAGCACTCAGATCGACGGGTGGTGTCAGTACGCCAATGTTCTGCAATAACTCGGCACTCTTTTGCCAGGCTGCTGGCTGGATGCGGCCCACCACGTCGGTGTTTGCTTGCCACATGGCGGTCGTGGCCTCGAGCACCTGCACGGTAATGGCAGTATCCCCTTGCTTGGCCTCTGGGATGTAGGTCAGGGCGATGTCGTGAGCCGCCTTGGGGTCAGCGATGACGTCGTTCATCCCCTTCTGGAGCGCAGTGACAAACGCAGCGACGCGTTCTGGATGATCGGCGATAAGCGATTCATTCACGATGAGATGATCGGATGCCATCGGGTACACGTCTGCGACACGGAGCACATTGACGGGTACCCCTTGTGCAGCGAGTTGAATCGGTTCGTTATTGGCATACCCGCTTACCACCGCCACACGGTCCTCACGGAGTGCGGCCACCTGTGCAAAGCCGACTTCTTGGATGTCAACATCAGATTCTTGCAAGCCACCCGCATAGAGGAGTGCCTGCAAGCCGATGTAGCTGGCGCCAAAACGCCCAGGGATACCCACAGAGGCCCCGACGAGATCGGCTGGACTCTGGAGTGGAGTGGCTTGTTTGCTGATAAAGGCGACCGGGAACTCTTGGGATGTCGCCATCACCGCACGAACAGGCATGCCCTGAGCACGAGCGAGCAGAATCGAATCCGCACTTGCCAAAGCAAACTGAATCTGATTGGCGGTTGCGATACGTTGCACCACGTCATTTTCAAAGTTGTAGTCGAACGTGACATTGAGCCCGGCTTCGGCAAAATACCCTTTTTGTGCGGCCACATAAAAATGCGCGAACTGCACATTGGGAATATAGGGCATGCCAACCACAATATCGGTGGGCGTAGAGGTAGGCGTCGCATTCCCACACGCAACAATGACCAATCCGGCAATCATCCACAGCACAAAACGTCGCAGCATGAACAGATACTTCCTATTTGAATGAGAATCACTTAGTGATTATACCAACGAAACATCTTAGTCACCGTAGCGAGCGAGCACCATTCGTTCGAGTGACACAAAGAGCGTGGTGAGTAGCATGGTGATGCTCGCTAATACGACAATGGCCACAAAAAGTAACGGCGTGTCAAACAATCCACGTGCAATATTGATGAGTGCGCCCATACCATCCCGCCCACCGAGAAATTCACCCACCACGGCACCGGTGGTGGCAAGAGCCATACTCACACGCATACCGCTGAGCACGACAGGCAACGCTAGTGGAGCTTCGTAGGTAAGGAGCGCCTGCCAGCGCGTAGCACCTGCCAACGCAGCTACCTCGTGGAGCTCCCGGGGAATCCGTTGCAGACCGGTATAAGTGGCCGCATAAATGGGAAAGACGGTGATGAGCCAGGCCACGAAGCAACGAGCCCAAAAGGGGTTGGGAATCCACACATAGACCAGTGGGGCAATGGCCAAGATGGGGATGGCCTGTGTGAGGGTGAAGAGCCCATTCATAGTCATATAGAGCATTCTGTAGCGATAGAGTAGCCAGGCAATCAGCGTCCCACTGCTCACTGCCAGCAAGAGACCCGTGATTACCACTGCGAGTGTGGCGCCGACATGTGACTGAAACATGGGCGTTGCAAGCTCTTGCCATAGACGACGCCCAATCACACTCGGGGCCGGGAGCAGATAGGCGGGGAGTTCGGCGATTGCGACCCCGATCTCCCAGACAAAAAGCACCATGATGATGGCCAGACTACTCATGCGCGTTGGGTGATGCGACATCACAGAGGTCCTTCGCTGTATGACTCCAATGTGCAGTGTAGCATGTGCACGGGGAGCGACCAAATGGAGGTGAGATACAATCTCTGGTAGCCACTTCTTTATGTATGAATGACTAGACAAAGTTTTTACAACCTGATATTGTATACATACATTTACTTTCATCAAACACAGAGAAATAGTATGCGCCGTAAATTAATGCAGCTCATGTGCGTGATGGTCATATGGTTTACCGTGCTTACCGTGCCACATGCCATAGCACAGCCACGTATCGCAGAATTTCCACTCGACTGTGCGGAGGCGGGCCACCCAGCCGTGTGCATTGAAGGAATCTCGTTGGTGCAACCGAGTGGGGATGGGTTTACTGTGCAAGAATCGTATGTATATCACAGTTATCCCATCAAAAATATGTGGAAACCAGCAAGCTGGACATCATTGACGCCCGAACCATCCATTATGGTTTCATTCACCGAAGACGATATTATTAACCCCATGGGAAGTATGCGGTTGATGACTACAAATATTACGTCAACTCAGTACATATCAGTGACGATGCGCGCACCAACTATGACCGATTACTTTCCACCATTGCTCGTCATCAGCCAGGTCGGTGACTTTACCGCACGCACTTCGGCCAAGACCTTCACGATGATTGCACAATCACATCGTTTCTACGATGCCCTGATGGGGGGTGAGATTCAGGTTTGGTCGTTCAATTATTTCACAGATGTGGGATTACTCGATTACATGTCTGCTGGGTGCGTGGCCCTGTTGAAGGGGGCGACGGAGGCAGACCGCCAAAGTGTGATTCTCGATGGCAAATCGATGATGAGCAATGCGGGCGGGCTTGGTGGGAGTGAAGAGCCAACGGTGCAACAGACCACCGGGCAAATCACGTTGGGGCTGAGCGAAGACATGTTCGACGCCATTGATTTCCAGGGGCGCTTCCCACACGACTACTTGCAGTCCAGTGCGTGCAAATGGGGAGCCGATTATGATATCCCCGCCGAAGAAGACGATCCTGTGGAAAGCGATGATTTTGTGGCCGAGCTCGCAGGGGTCGAGCTTGATACGACGGCCACCATTTACCCAGACGCCGTAGAAGTCACCGTACAGAATGCATCCGGCGGGGCGAGCGTGTTGGCTGGAATTTTGGGCACAAAGGCGAGTACAAAACAACTACAGCTCTACACCATGAAGGCCCAATCGCTGGCCACCACACTCGGGAGCAGTGACATGTATGTCGGGCAAACGCTCAAGTTGCCGAGTAAAACCGACCAAAAACAAACGTTGAGCTGGAGTAGTGCAAACGCCAACTGCACGGTGGCCAAGGGCGTTGTCACGGTCGTGGGAGCTGGCGCATGTTCGTTGACTGCAAGTGCGCCAAGCAAGAGCCGCCTCAAGGCATTTAGTCAGAGCTACACCTTCAACGGACTTGCCAAACTCTCTCACGCCATCACGAATACATTTCCCGATGATATTGTGGGCACCAACCAAGTCGAAATCCCGAGCCAGACCGATGCACTCGCAAGCATTACGTGGCAAATCGCAAAGGAGAGTACGAAGATTTGTGGCCTCAAAAAAGTCGGCACAGCCACGTACCTTGAGGGCAAGACGGTAGGGACATGTCTATACCAAGGAAGAACGAGTGCAAGTGTGTCGCATCATGCGTTTGTGTCGGATGTATATACCACTGACATTCTCTCCAAAGACATACAAACAATGGCAACGGTTGCGGATATCACGGTGGGTCAAGTGCTGAATTTACCAACCCAGAGTACCGAAGGGGTTGCAGTTACGTGGAAGACGAAGTCTAAGACCTGTAAAGTCATCAAGCAAAATACTCCCCCACTTTTTAAAGCGCAAGGAGTAAGTACTGGTGCGTGTATACTAAATGCAAGCAATCGTGGTGATGCAACATATCAGGCACTCAATTTGGATATGACCATTCAAGTGGTCAATTGACCAGTGGTACGAAAGAACAGGATGAACATGTACGAACGACAGTGGCGACAACTCTGGCGTGCCATATTTTTGATTTGGTGTGTTGG
>JBBAWX010000011.1:0-103441 GCA_040396955.1 Roseiflexaceae bacterium | reverse complement strand
GGCCATGTGTGCGTCGGCACTGTGGTTTGTGGTGAGATTGATGGGGTAGTGGGGGGGAGAGAGATGATAGATGCAAAATGGCAGGTGTAAACGATGATTTTTTCATGATTGACAATATTACGTGTGTGCTATAGAATATCAGTGTACTCGTTTAAACGTTAAGAATCCAAAGATTGAGAAAAAGAATCCTTTAAGAAATGGCCATGACTCCAATGGCCGTATGGCTCCTTTCGTTGGCGGAAAATATTGTATTGAAACGAAAATGTTGCGATTAAACATGAAAATCAGGTATTAAAAATCCCCATTCCCGTGAGTATAGCACGCCAACTCTATACTCACCGGTGCCATATTTTTTGCATGTAGATGGTGAAGCAGATATTGAATGAAGACACACGCTCACAATGTGAATATGCCACCCTCCCCGCCCCTCATGCCGACAGATGCTTGTACAATAGGAATCATCGTGCTCATTGTCGGAGGTACCCGCTATGCCCATGACCGCCCCACCCACCGCCTTCCCCGTCTCGGGCACCTTTGCCGTGGCCCAGCAGGTCACCTTGCTGTGTGATACCCCAGATGCCATCATCCGCTATACGCTCGACGGCACGCCCCCACATGCTGATAGCCCCATGTGTCTGCCCCACGACCTACCCATGCTGGCCGCTGTCAATGACGCCAACGGCAAGGGGGTGCGTAGCACGTACACGCTGAAGGCGCAGGCCACGGCACCAGGGCATGCACCGAGTGCAGTGGTGACCTTTGACTACGTCATCGACCGTCGTGACACGGACGTGTACGTGAGTGCAGAGGTCGAGCCGGGCCTGTGGATGATCAACGACTACGACGACACCAAGATGTACCTCATCAAGGGCAGTGAGCGGGCCCTGCTCGTCGATGCGGGCCTCGGCAACGGCCAGTTGCGGGCCTTTGTGAGTGACTTGGTGGGCGATCTGCCCTTGAGCGTGTTCATCACGCACGGCCACCCCGATCACATTGCCGCCATGGGCCAGTTCGAAGACGCCTACGACGTCTACATGAGCCACCACGACCTGCCCATGGCGCATTCGTTCAAAGAGCGCCTGGGCTACCAACTCGACTTGAGTGCCATCATCGATGTGCACGAGGGCATGGTGTTTGACCTCGGTGATTGGCAGCTTGAGGTCTTCCACGTGCCTGGCCACTCACGGGGGAGCATGATTCTGCTCGATGCGACCCGCGGTGTGGTCATTGCCGGTGACGCCTTCGGCAGTAATACACCCACCATCCCGCATGCCCTGTGGATGCAGATCCCCAGTGCCACACCCATCGACCACTACCAGCAGGCGTTGTATGCGGTGCGTGAGCGCATCGATGGCCGGTTTACGCGCATCTACGGCGGCCACAACGATACCCCATCTGGGCCAGCGTATCTTGATGCCCTGCAGGCGGTGGTGCAGAAACTCGTCGATGAAGAAAGCGCGGCGCTGAGCCCCTCGCTGCGGCCACGGGGCGGCTGGTGGGCGCAGGTGGGTGACCGCGTGCATGATGCCAACTGGGCTGCCATTAACGTGGCGCGTGAGGGGTTTTTGAGCGCACCCAGCGCACAGTTGGCCACACTGGCGCAGGTGCGTGTGCAGGGAGGCCGCTTGAGCGCGCGATTTGCGCCAGATACCTTGACCTATACGATTGTGCGAGATGGCGCCGTGGTTCTGACGCCCATGGCGACGACCAGCGCCGCTCAGATGACTATCAACGGTGTGGGGCATTGTAGCGGCGAGCCGTATGCGGTGATCGGCGACGCAGTGGTGATACGGGTGGTGGCCGCGGATGGAGTGACCGTACTCGAGTATGCACTAGTGGTGGAGTAGGTAATGGTGCAGGTTATCATCGTGGCGGGGTTTTTGGGGAGTGGCAAGACGACCTTGGTCACTCGCGCCGCGCAACGGCTCCACGCCCAGGGATTACGCGTGGGGGTGATTACCAACGACCAAGCCGGTGATTTGGTCGATACGACGCTGGTGCGCGCTGCGCAGGTGCCGGTGGTCGAGGTGGTCGGGGGCTGTTTTTGTTGCCGCTTCCCCGATTTGTGGCAGGCGGTGACTACACTCATTGATGCGGTGGCCCCCGATGTCATTTTGGCCGAACCCGTGGGCTCGTGCACCGATTTAGCGGCCACACTCATCCGCCCGTTGCGGGCCTACCATGCCACGACGGTGACGGTGGCGCCGCTCACGGTCTTGGTGGATCCGACGCGTGATTGGCTGGCTGCTCCACTCGCCGCCCAGTACCTCCATTTGCACCAACTACGTGAGGCCGAGGTAGTGCTTATCAGCAAGACCGATCTGCTACCGCCGGCTCAGGTGCCCCAGGTGAAGCAACGGTGGCAACAGGCGGCGCCACAAGCTCCCGTGAGCCTGCTTGCTGCCGGTGATGACGGAGCCGTGGATGCGTGGTTGGCGCGCGTCCGTGAGGCGCAGAGCCAAGCACTAGTCTTGCGTGAAATCGACTACGCCGAGTATGCGGCAGCCGAAGCGGCCCTGGGGTGGTTGAATGCCACCATGCAGGTACATTCCACCCGGGCCTTTAGCATGGCAGCGTGGTTGCCGGCTGCCGCACTCCAGTGGGCGCAGTTGTGTGCCCAACACGACGCTTGGATTGCCCATGTCAAGGTGGCGGCCGAAAGCGCAGCGGGGCTGGCCAAGGTAAGCCTGATGGCCGACGGCATGCCGCCGCACTGGGACGTGTGGCCGAGCGAACAGATGGTGCTGAGTGCACACGTGGTGATGAATGCTCGGGTCGCTCTGGCACCGGAATCGTTAGCGGCGGTGTTTGTAGCCTGGCAAGCCGCGCTCCCTGCGTGGATGACGGTGACAGTGATACACCAAGAGGTGTTTGCACCGGCCCCGCCACAACCGACCTTCCGAATGTCGTAAATCAGCGCAGACCTGCGCCGTGAAAGGAGCTGTCATGCCCCCAGCTGTGGTGACACAATGCCCCGAATGTCAAAAAGTGTGGCCGATCACGACCACTCGTTGCCCACACTGCGGCACGCCATTTGATGGTCAAACTCGCCCACAACCTGTGCGACCCGATGTGGATACGGGTGATCCTGAGCGCTATGCCTACTTCAATACGCCACGGGCGGAACGCCCGACCTTTGTGGGCGAAAGCGAGCGTGAACGAGTGGCCGCCAATCAGTATGCCGAAATGCAACGCCATGCAAGCCGGATGACGCTGCGGGCAGCGCTCGAACTGACCGTGGCCATCATGGCAGGGCTGGCGCTCTTGGTGGTGTTGGGGATGTTGGCCTTTGGCACGACCAACGTGCTCATTGACACGTGGGGCGTCCCGTTGCTCGTAGGGCTGATGGTGGCCGCCTACCGACAGTTTATGGCTGCCGAGGCAACGCTCCGGGGGCGTGATGAGTTGTTGATGCGCGTTGATATGGCCATCAACACGGCCGCGTTGGTGCGGCAATTACAGCACTGGTCGTCGTTGGAAGGGGGCCACTCAGATTCCAGCACAGAAAGGTGACGGAATATGCAGAGCCAACGTGTGATGTGGATACTCTACGGCATTATTGGCACCCTTGGGGTGGTGAGCTGTTGTTTGCTCGCAGTGCTGGCGGCAGTCTGGTTGCGCACGCCCACAGCCGTCACAGAGCCTGCTTCAATCCCCCCGGTGGTGGCGACAACGGCGCCAGCGCCTGCAAGCAACGATGATTGTCGTGCGCAGGTCACGCAATGGGCGGGGATGGTACAAGAGGTGGCGACCATGGCCATGCAGGTGAGTGACGCCATGTTGACCAACGACACCGAGCGCGGCACGGCGATTGCCGAACAGGCCTATACGGCGTTGGCGGATATTGCGCCACCGACGTGTGATAGCGAAGTGGTGACATGGCACTGGGAGTTCCAAGATGTGTTTGTGGAGTTTGGGGCCGGATTTGCGGCGCTTGCTGTCGGTGATATTGACACCGCGGTGGTGATTTTTGATGAGGCGAATCAACGCCTTGAAGCACTGACCGGACAACTCGAAGAGATTGTGGCACGCTACCAATAACTGCCGGAGTTTGCATTCAGCGGGGCAACAGCGTATACTGAAATCCGGTATTTGTTTTGCATACTTCGGGAGGGGGGTGAAGGGTACAACCCACGCGCAATGAAGATTGAACGCCGTGACGGAGAGAGCATCGAGCAGTTGCTTCGCCGTTTCAACAAAATCGTCGTGGCCGAGCGCATCACCAAGACCTACCGCGAGAAGATGCAGTTTGTCTCGAAGAGCGAGCAGCGCAAAGAAAAGCGCCGCCGTGCCGAACGCAACCGCCGCAAGAAGATGGCCCAGAGCGGTCATTAGTTTGTCGTGTCTACACAAAAAAGCCGTTCCGGTTTGACCGGAGCGGCTTTGGTATGTTGTGTACGTGTGGGTGCACCATAGTAGTGGTGTGGGGTACTCACCGCTAACGCACGAAGCCGATGTCAAGTAGGTCAGAAAGGGAGTCGTGATGTTTGACCGTCTCAATAGCGTGGTAGAACGCTACGAAGAATTAACGCACCAGATGGCCGACCCTGTGGTCTTGGGCGATTTGGCGCGACTCCAGCAGATTGCGCGCGAACAGCGCGAGCTTGAATATGTGGTGGTGCCATTTCAGCGCTATCAAGCTATCATGCGCCAAATTGCTGAAGCACAAGAATTCGCGAATAGCGATGATGCGGATTTGCGCGCCATGGCGCAGGACGAGCTCGCTGTGCTCGAGCCACAGCGTGATCAACTCGAATCCGATATGAAAGTGCTTTTGTTGCCGCGTGACCCCAACGACGAGCGCAGTGTCATCATGGAATTGCGTCAAGGTGAGGGTGGCGATGAATCTGCGCTGTTTGCGGCCGACCTGTACCGCATGTATATGCGTTATGCCGAAATCGTGGGCTGGAAGGTGGAGTTGCTCAATGCCAATGAAAACGGCATCGGCGGCTACAAAGAAATATCGTTCGAAATCCAGGGAGATGGCGCCTATAGTCGCCTCAAATATGAGGGTGGTGTGCATCGCGTGCAACGTGTGCCGGCGACCGAGGCGCGTGGGCGCATCCACACGTCGACCGCCACGGTGGCCGTGTTGCCCAAGCTCGACGAAGACGTCATCGACATCAAACAAGACGATTTGCGCATCGACGTGTTTCGTTCGGGGGGGCATGGTGGCCAAGGGGTCAACACCACCGACTCGGCCGTGCGCATTGTCTACAAAGGCGGCACACCCGATGAAATCGTGGTCACCTGTCAAGATGGCCGCTCACAGCTCAAGAACAAAGAAAAAGCCATGAGCGTGCTCCGGGCTCGTCTCTTTGCCATCAAAGAAGCGGCGCGCACCAAGGCCCTCGGCGAATCACGCCTGGCACAGGTGGGCACCGGTGAACGCTCCGAAAAGATTCGCACCTACAACTTCCCACAAGACCGAATTACCGATCATCGCATCGGGCAGAGTTTTTCGAATTTGCCCGGCGTGTTGGCCGGTGAATTGCAACGCATGATTGATGCGCTCATCGTCTACGACAACGCAGAGCGCTTGCGTGCCGTCGGTGTTGATGCCTAATCGAGGTCCGTAACGCCCCATAAGTGTGTGTGATGATGCCACGGTGCAGAAGCACCGTGGCATTGTCTCATGCAGGGGGCAATTGTTTGGTATGATGACGCCAATGTCATGCTCTGCCGGGGATGGTGCCGATGACTGACCTGCATTCGCGCTTGCTGTTGCGCCAGCGCCTGCGCCAACTGATTTTGATGCGTGAGACTGGCCCCAAACGCCCGGCGTGGCACCTGCGCCGGATGCGCATGATCTGGGAGCTCCACGATGCCATTGCTGCCCTTGATGGAGGAGAAACACCGATGTTCCCACAGACCCTACGTGAGTATTTGACCCCTCAGCTCGATACCTACCTCGAAGAGTTGCGCCAACTCTGCGCCATTGAATGCCCGACGAGTTCCAAAGTCGGCGTCGATGAAGCCGGTGAATGGGTGGCACGTTGGGGGCGTCGGCGCAACTGGGAAGTGTTGCGCTGGAAGGATGAGGAATGCGGTGACACGATTGCGTTCCGGATTTTGGGCAAAGGTGGACCGCGCATTTTGCTGGCCGCTCACCTCGACACCGTGTATCCCGTGGGTGTGGCGGCGGAGCGCCCCATGCGCATCGATGGCAATACGGTGCTCGGGCCTGGCACCTGTGACAACAAAAGCGGCCTGTTGTCGGCACTCTACGCCATGATGGCCCTCGAAGAGTGTGGCGGGTTGGGCAATATTGGCTGTATCACGCTGTTGTGTGGCAGTGACGAAGAAGAGGGCATGCGCGTGTCGTTGCGGGCATTCGATGAACTCGCCCCTCAACACGATGTGGCGCTGGTGCTCGAGGCTGGCCGCGAAAACGGCGATATCGTGAGCGCACGCAAAGGCGGTGGCACGTACGTGTTTACGGTGCAGGGGCGGGCCGCCCATGCCGGTGTTGAGCCGCACAAGGGGGCAAATGCCATCGTGCAGTTGGCGCACCAGAGCGTGGCCCTACATGCCCTCAACGGCATTCGCACCGGGACGACCATTAATGTGGGGGTGGTGAGCGGCGGTACGGTGTCGAATGCGGTGCCCGATGTGGCCACGGCACGCATCGACGTGCGCATCGTGGATCCCGCCGATCAAGTGGTAGTTGATGCGGCCATCCGGCAGATTGCAGAGCAGGTACATGTGCCGGGGACGTCGACCACGGTCAGTGGCGGCTTTCGTGTGCCGGCCATGGCCTGTACACCGGCGATTGCGCGCCTTGCTACGGTGGCCAAGCAGTGCGCACAGGAGCTCGGTTTTACTACCAACGACGCACATACGGGTGGCATGTCGTACGCCAACTATCTGGCCGAGCGTGGCTTACCCGTGCTCGATGGTCTGGGTCCCGTGGGGGGGAATGATCACAGTCCACGTGAGTACATTGACTTAGACAGTATTGTGCCACGCACGGCGTTTTTGGCGCTGCTGATGACGCGAATTGGGCAATCGGTCTAAATCTGGCAGTGGTGTGATGGGGGCATGAGGGAGCGCATGCATGCGCTCCCTCACATTGCTTTACCAGAGGGATTCTACGTCGAGAGTGTAGTCGATATCCCACTTGTCGTCGCTCTCGGTGTAGACGACGACCACGCGGGCGCCGGCTTGCGCACACCACTTGTCGTTCCACCAGCGCCCACCCCAGCTGTTCCAGGTGGCGGGCTCACAATCACCGACGCCGCCAGCCAGCCAGGCATCACCGGTGAAGGTCATGTAGTCGCCGACCGCCGACAATTCGAGTGAGAGTTGGCCGCGGGCACTGACCAGACAGGCGGCTTCACCGGAGACACCGGCGCTCAGGTAGCCACCCCAAGCAATGGTGCCCGTGGCGGGGGAGATTTCTCTGAGGTACCACCCACGGATTTCACCGTTGGCGATGACCTCGCGCATACACCCTTCTTGGAAGATGGGCACGCTGATGCCGACGCTGATGTACATGCCACTGAAAACCTTGGTTGCTCCTCCACTCGTCTTGTCTGCGGAGAGTTTACTCATGAGCCCGGGGTACTGTGCTTTGAGCACCGCAGAATTGGACGGTATGGTGCCAATGAGGAACTGCGCGGTGACGCCGACGCCCTTGAATTTACCACTACCGGAGAAGCCGATGTAGGCAATCATGGTGTTGTTGTAGAGACCGATGCCGAAAACCATGCCGATGAAGTTGAACTTGACCGAGGCAATTTCAATGTTGTCGACCTTGATGCCGCCTTCGATGCGCTGATTGCCACTCGAGGTGCCAATGATGAGTTGCACATCGATGGTGGTATCTTTCGAGATCATGCTGGACTGAATGTCGTCCGCAAGAATGATAATCTCACCATCGCTGTTGAGGTTGAGTGAGACGCGCTTGGCTTTGAGGAGCGTATCTGTGCCACAGCCACTGCCCGCATTGCTCGATTTGATGTCAAGGAAGGATCCGAAGCCGATTTCGGTGAGCTTGAAATTACCACTCGTGTCGAATTGGAACGCCACGGCACCGTGGCCGTTTTTGAGGGTGGTGCAGGTCTTGGTAAGCACGGTGCCTTGTCTGAGCGGCGTCACACCACGCGTCGCATCCGCGTATTTCTCGGTTTCACCGGAATTTTTCAGCTTGGGCTCGAGGTAGTCGAACGCATGCTGGTAGTCGTTTTCACTGGTCTTGATGCTCCCCTTTTGTGGGTCGCCCCAGGTGTACGTCTTGCTGTTGAGTTCGTACCCTTCCCATAAATCTTTGGCCATGTCGACGGGGTCGTCGTCATTGTCGGTGCCGTCGTAGTCACTATAACCGAAGGTTTTGGACCACTTTTTGACGTCGTCTTTGACATCGTTCCAGGTGGCACTGGCCTTAAAGCCCGTGTTGTCGTTGTTGGGGCGGTGGGTGGCCAATGCTCGGAAGGCGGCCTGACTGGCGGCGTAGCCGAAGTAGATGCCGATATCGGTAGTAAAGACACCACTATCGAGACGGCCATTGGCGATGACCGAAATATCGGTCTTGAGCAGCTCAGCGCTGCCTGGGAGCACCGATTGGGCCTTCATCAAGCCGGCCATGACCCCGCCGTATTTGTTGGCGATGAAGACGATGGGGAAAGGCAGGTCGACCATGGTACTGCCGTGATCCCACACCCACTGCACCACAACCGGGTTCCACAGGCTGTCGCCTTCGTCGCTACTCGGGCCACCACCACCTGCTGATCCCACGGATCCGTCGCCCTTGGGGCTTTCGGGGGAGGCTGGATCGGCGGGGGCGGCGCGCGTGCGCATGCCACTCGCTCCAGCGGTTGACTCATCGATACAGTTGCTACTACAGGCTTCGGTTTCACCGAAGTAACTAATCGATGGGTTGCCGTCCATGACTTGGATGCCACAGCCGACCGTTTCGCCGCCGCCAGCAGTCACACAAGCCGCCAATGACGCACGTGTCAATGCCCCGCTGCCATCAAGGAGTGCCGCTGGGAAGCCTTTGACGGATGTGCCGAAGCCCAGTGTATCGGGGAGATCGCTGGGGTCAAGCATCTTTTTGTGGTAGCGGTTGAGCAGTACGTCGTTGGTGGTAAACGGCATCCCGCTGACAAAGGCCTCGGTGGGCTCGGTGAGGATGATGTTGCCGTAGTCGCCGTCGGGCAGCCACTCGCTGACAGCGGGAATCTCGCCGGCATCGCCGTTTTCGTCACGGGCGGCTAGCGGGCGAATGACGCCCGAGAGTTGCAAAACCATGGGGAGTTGTGTGGCAAGCGCGGTAGTGGCTGCGCTGAGTGTGACTGTATGGGTTTTTGAGTATTGCAGGGCATATTTACTCATCGAGGCCGTGGTATAGCCAAACGTCATCGCAGTCTGGTCAAAGTTCCAGTATTTGTGGTTGAGATCAAGGCCACTTCCGCCACTGCCGATTTCACCACCCACCGGGCAACCTTTGCCACTAAATGTGGTGGCTTTGAGGGGCAGGATCACGTCGCTGGGGTAGGGCAAGACTAGCGTGCTGAGAATATCGCTGGGGTCCACAATCAGGTTGTCAGCAAAGATGGCGCTGAATTTGTTCAGGGTTTCGTCGTAACCGGTCGCGTTGTTTTTGACGCTGTCACCAGAGAGTCCGCTGAAGATGAGGTGCTCGCTGTAGCCACCGTAGCGCAGGTAGGCGTCCATGCTGGCCGCAAATTCCCCACTGCCGTAGCATCCGTATGCGACGGTCGCATCGCCGACAAAGTTAATGCCCGGGTCAAGATCGGCAAGGTCATCGCGGCCAAGATCGATCTGCTCCCACGGTGATTCAACAGTTTTGGGCAGGGTAGAATCGTAGGTACTCATCCCTACGGGGGTTACCGGTGCTAGGTAGAGGTTCATGTCGATATCTGCCGGATTGGGGGTAAACGAAAATCCCGTCCACGCGATTTCGTCGGTGGTGGTAATAGATTTGGTGATGAGGCCGGCCGCATCAAACTGCAGTGAACTACCGCTCAAGTCGATGCTCACCGTGTTGCGGGCATAGGTGGCAAGATAGAACGACCCACGCTCAATGGGCAAGAAATTGGCGTTGACCAGCTTTGCCAGCCCACCATTAACGCGTGCGTACGACGTGTCGGTGTCGTCTTTGGCGTAGTTGAGGGCCAGTGTGGGGCTCGTGAGCGCACCGCCACTGATGAGGCTATCGGTGAGTGTGACGGATGCACCCCCATCAGCCTTGATGGCGATACCGGCCGGGTAGGCGGTCACGTAGGCGATAGGCTGTGTGTAGAGAAGTGATGCTGCCTGTGTGCCCGCCATGTTGACGCCGAAAGTGCCAAGACTGGTGTAGGTGTAGTCGCGCCCGGTGACTCCCGTGTAGCCCACAAACCCCATGTTGTTGTCGGGCTGACCACTCGCAATTGAAGGGGGCGTGTAGGTCAAGATGCTTTTGGCCTCGACTTCATCAAACCCCAGCATCGACAGGTCTTCGGGGATGAAGAGGCGCCCGTTGAGGCGGTAGAGCCAGGGTGTGTAGTTGTCGTACATGCCGACGCGGGCCACTCCCACTGTAGGATTGGGCGTGTAGCTGACGTTGCTGGTGATGGTGTTGCCCAGCGATGATGCGCCAAAGTTGCCGTCCACGTCGTTGCTGAACAAAAGCACGGTGTTGGCACTGTTGATTGATTCACTGACATCTTTGGTATCGTAGGTGAGTTTGATGTGCTTAGGGAGCTCAATGAACATGGCGGTCGTAGCCGTCATGACTCCGGTCGCGTTGACCTGGTAGGTGTAGGCGGCGAGGTCGATTTCCACGCCGTTGCCTGAGCCGGTGCCGATGTGAGCGTTGCTACCACCGAGTAACGGGGCAAAAAAGCGCGTATTGACGAAGCCACCGGCACCGTCGAGGGTCACGTTGTAGAGCACCATGGATGATTTCATGGCCGTGCCACCGGCGTACAACGTGCCAATCACGTACAGACCACTGTTGCTGGCAGAAGGAGTGGTAATCGCGCACGACTTGGTGTTGAGCGACCGGATGACCGATTCAATGGTGAAGCTCCAATCGTTGCCCAAGTCGATGTCGTTGATGAGCGAGCCCGAGCTAAACAACCCCGGCGGTAGCGATGCCTGGTTGGCATTATCAACGGTGATGGTGCCAGCGGTCGGTTTTTTGCCGGTGAGCATGCACCCTCTGGGGAGGGCGGTCTGCCAACCGGTCATGTTGACCGGATCACCCACACGGATGATCTGCGTCGGTGGGGTTTTGCTGGCAATGGGCACAATAGTACGGCTCTTGAAGTAGCCGATGACCTCGTAGCTGTTGGCGCTATGCGCCACGGCCATGTACTCGTACGTCTGATTGGGGTCTTTGTGCGAGTTGTCCTCGACCACCCAGCGTCGGTTTATGTTTTTCCAGCTGGTGATGTTGCTCACTTGGAGCCAAGGGACCTCTTCTGGGGAATAGCCGATACTGGTGGGTGCGATGCGGCGGAAGAGGGCAATCGGTGGGGGGCGTTCGCCGAGCAGGTAGCCCTTGCTGTTGTCGAGCCAGACGCACACTTTGCGCACGGGGATGCGTGTGTCGCGGCAGCCCTCGTCGTTGGCACTGCCCCAGGTGATGTTGAAAAAGCCGAGATCGGCCATGTGGCGGGGCACATCGCTAAAGACGTCGGCTGCAATGGTGTCGTCGAGATTGAGAAAGTTGTTGACGTTGCGGAACCAACGACTGTTGAGCGTCGACGAAATATCCGTGGTGGCGGTAAGCGCCCGTGAAAACGCGCCTACGCGGACTGACTCGCCCGGGTCGATTTTGATGTCGAAGGTGGTTGCACTGTTGGGGACGACGGTTGTGGTGATGAGATTGCTACTCTTGACGGTATTGGGGCGAGTGACTACCACAGAGCGGGTATCGTTGTCGCTTGGTAGCCCGAAATCGAGGCGCACCGTGCGTGGTGCATTGCCCTCGTTGTCGTACATCTCGGCGGTGAAGCGGGGTGGCACGAGCTCGTTGGGGCTGTTGCCGCGCACACAGAGTTGAGTGGCCGGGCTGATGTTGCCGTAGGCGTCTTGGAATTCGAGTTTGTAGAAAATGGTGGTGTTGGCCTGTGGCGGGATGTAGCGATCGACCAAGTCCACACCGCGCAGGCCCGTGTTGCTATTGGGGCGGAACCGTTTGACGAGGCGCCAATCACCGCTCGCACTCAGGCGGCGCGAGAGCAGGGCCTGGGTGACATCAGCCGGGGTGGCAAGACGTGTTGGTAATGCGGCATAACACGGAGTATTGAGCTTTTCGAGGAGTGGTGCTGCCGGCGGCGTGCGATCAAAAATCGCCCCCTTGACGGGCTCACTCGGTGCCGACCAGTTGCCGGCGTTGTCACGCACCTGAATGCGGTACCAGTAGGTGGTGTTGAGGGGTGGGGTGTCGTAGATGGTGTATGAACCGACCGAATACGGATTGGATGCGGTAATCGGCTTGCCGACGGGGGCCCACTTGCTGAGCTCAAGCCCGGTGGTGAGGGCGCGGGTGACGAAAAACTGCGGTGGATTGCCGAAGGAAGTCGCATTGATGTCCCAGTAGCTCCACTGCAACGCCAATTTGGCGGGGCCACTGCTCGGTGGGTCCGGATAGACCGGATTCACCTCAAAGTACATCTGCGACATGTCTGGTGGCATGAGTTCACGCTTGGTTGCTTGGAAAGTCGTAGAGCATTTCCCCTCAGTACCGGCAATATCGACGGGACAGACCACATAGCTGAATGTGCCGTAGTAGCCCGCACTATTGTCGTCATCGACGAAGTAGAAGGGGTCGTCGGCAATGGCCGGGTAGGTTGTGCCCGCGACGGTTATGGTGTTTGTGAGGGCATCATCCGTGTTGATGATGACGGGGGTATCGTTGAGCGGGGTGGCCGTGCTTCCGACGAGGCGTTTCACGTTGTAGCCAACGACAATGCGGTTGGTGGGGCCGGCAGCGACGCCCTTGCTCCACGTCAAAAAGGCCTTGCCGTGCGCTAAACGCTCGTTTTGCATGATGCTTTCGTCGAAGCGCTCGGGGGCAGTAAAGGTTCTTTTCGTACCGATGGCGCCAACGTCACTAGGACCATCATAAATTTTGGCCTCACTGCCGATGGGGATTGCCATGACGGGCGCTTTGCCATCTGGGTAAACGGTGACTTGCCCGATGTCTTTGGAAGTGCCATTAATGGTGGTACTGATGAAATAGCGGTATGTGCTGGTGGCACTCGGGACGCCGTAATCCGTGTACTGCAGGCCGAGTGCTTCGGCTAAGGAGCGGTAGCGCTGTATCGCCAATTTGGTCTTCACGGCCGTGGTAATGTCGGTGCTACTGTCGATGCTGGTAACGGTGGTAATCAGATCTGACACAGTCAATGTAGGCGTTATAGAATCACTAAACGCCATGCGCAGATTGTCGAGTGCATCGCTCTCTGATGAGAGCATACCTGTGAATGCACCAGTATCGGTGATGGGATTAGTCTCTGCAACTGTCACAGCACCACCACTGCCGCTCAAATCTTGACGCGTAATAATATAGGTGCGCAGTGGTGAAAAATTGGTGTCGGTAAACAACGAAGTAACAGAAGTGGTGATGACCTCACTCCAGTTGATGACGATTTCACGAGTGACGTATGATCCATCGTAGAGATAGCGCTGCCCGAATATCAGGTTTTCGGTGTCGGTACAAACGCTGATGGTGCTTCCACATAATTTATTCTGGACCTGTGTTTGTAGCGTGGGGCGCATTTTGCGCTGTGCGATGGCCGGATGCACGTGTGCGGCGGCGACTGGCGGCGGCAAGAGGGGGATAAGCACACCGACAATGATGAGGAAGTGCAGCCACATGCGTTGCATACGCGAAAAGAACGACTTCATGTTTGCACCACCCCTCTTGTTGGTTTGGTTTATGGATTTATACGGATACGTCTATCCTAGCAAAAACGCATGGACATTGTCAATAGAATATGCTGTTTTGGTTTTTTGTAAAAAAGAAAAAATATCTGACAAAACGATAGCGTTTTTATTGATATGTATGGTCAAAGAAAAGAGAGAAATACATGAAAAATCCCCCTGATATATCAGCACACTATCAGGGGGATCTACTTGGTACTACGCGTTTTTTTTCGTCCATGGTGATGGTCGACAATGCGAGTGTTTCAGCGTGCTAAAATTGTGATTACACGACCCGAGGATAACCTGCGTATTGTGCTAGATTTGCAAGGGAATTGGCAAGAACTTAGCGCTTTATGATGCGAGAAACAGCTCAATTTCTTTGACATATTCGCGCGAGGCTTCTTCTTGGACAAGGTGACCGGCATCATGAAACGTGGCAATGCGGGCCTGTTGAAAGAGGGTGCGCCAGCGTTGCAAGAATCGATCGGGGAAGACGGGGTCGCGGGTGCCCCACAGGATGAGGGTGGGAATTTTGGCGATGTGGGCGCGTTGGGCCCAGCGTGTGGCCAGCCACGGATTATCGGGGTGGAGTTCGGCAACGAGGCGCCACGGTGCTTGGCGTTCGCTGGGGTCGGCGAATGGGGCCAGGTACTGCTGATGGATGTCCGAAGTGAGCGTATCTCGATTGGCAAAGACGACGGGGAGCAACCAGCGTGGCGACAGGTTCAGACGCGTGTAGAGGTATTCGCCGAGGCGACCATGCAAGAAGTTGACCGGTGCCGGCACGGCAAATTCATCGGCAAAGGGCCAGCAGAAGGTGTTGCAGAGGATGAGGCGCTGATAGAGTCCAGGGCGCTCGATGGCATCGGCGAGGGCAATGGGGCCGCCAAAATCGTGCACGACCAAGGTAATGTCGTGGAGGTGTAGGGCATCAACGAAGGCACGGAAGCGCCGGGCATGATCGGCGAGGGTGTAGGGGGCTGCCGGGTCTTTTTCGGAGAGGCCGAAGCCGAGGTGGTCAACGGCGATGACACGATGACTCTGGGAGAGTTTGGCGATGGCATGGCGCCACACAAACGACCAGGTAGGGGTACCGTGGACGAAGATGATGGGGCTACCGGTGCCAATGTCGACGTAGCACATGTCGCCGTCGGTGCTCCGAAAGGTGCGGACTGGGAATGGAAACAACTTGCGGTTCAACCAAGACATGATGCGCTCCCTCACAACCGTGCTACACTGATTGTAGCTACTCCTATCATACCAAACTCGCATGGAAAGCATGGCACACTGGAAGTGCTGTGGCGGTATGTTTTGTCATCTGCAGGGGAGGTACAGCATGCTTCGTGGCAGTCGAATTGACCCGCGAGCGTTCATTGACCCACGGGGGCGAAATCAGGGGGATGTGGCGGCGTTGGCACATCAAGTGCTCGACCTGCTCGTAGGGCATTTGGCGCAGGCGGCCGACAAACCGCTCCAGCCCGACCCAGGGAGTCTGGTGTTGATGCGTTTCCCCGAACAACCGCAACCGGCCGATGTGCTCTTGCCACTCATCCAGCAGGTCCTCGACGGGGCCACCAATCCGGCGCACCCTGGGTATATTGGACACATGGATACGATGCCCAGTACGGCGGCATTGTTGGGGGAACTCGTTTCGGCGGCGACCAACAACAACATGTTGGCACTTGAGCTTTCGCCGTTTGCGTCACGCCTCGAAGATCGCCTTGTGCGCATGATGGCGGCTGAATTCAACATGGGCGCACAGGCTGGCGGGGTGATGACCGCCGGGGGAACGCTGGCCAATCTGCAGGCCTTGACGATGGCCCGCAATGTGCGGTATCCACAGGTGATGCGTGACGGGATGATTGGTCTCGCCGTGCGCCCGGTCATTTTGGCCTCAGCTGAAGCACATACGTCGTTGCACAAAGCGGCCATGATCCTCGGTTTGGGCAGTGACGCTGTCGTGGCGGTTGCGAGTGGTGCAGACGGAGTCATGACAGCGGCCGCATTGACTGCAGCGATTGCCACGCAACGTGCTCAGGGATGTGATCCATTTGTGGTGGTGGCTACTGCGGGGACCACGGTGCTCGGCGCCATTGACGAACTCGACGCCATTGGGCAGGTGTGCCAGCATGAGGGCATCTGGTACCACGTGGATGCCGCCTATGCGGGAGCACTGATTTGGTCACCACGGCATGCTCCGCTGCTGCGCGGTACGCACCGAGCCGATTCACTCACGTTTAATCCGCAAAAGTGGATGTACGTGAGTAAGACGGCGGCCATGGTGTTGTTCCGGCAACGTCACCTGCTACACAGCCATTTCCGCATTGCCGCTCCCTACATGGGGGCTGATCCGGAATTGGGTAATTTGGGCGAAATCAGCGTGCAGGGGACGCGTCATGCCGATGTGGTGAAAGTGTGGCTGACGATGCAGGTGCTCGGGCGCAGTGGGGTGGCCCACCTCATTGACCAGAGCATGCAATATGCGGCAGAGTGGGGAGCCCGCCTTGAGCAGGCCGGGTATGTATTGGCCGCCCCAGTTGCCACCAACTTGGTCTGCTTTCGCCCACGTGGAGCGAGCGACGACACGGTATTGGAGATGCAACAACGATTGCAACGTCATGGTGTGGCCTTTGTGTCGACACCAACGTGGCGTGGTCAGCGTTGGTTGCGGAGCGTGGTGCTGAACCCGTTTGTGGATGCCCCCACGTTGCAACAGGTCATCACGACGCTCGACGCCACACGTTAGTGTGGTATGGTCTGCCACTCAATGCCGTACTCGTTTTTCAGCCACGTATAGGTTGGTGCAAGTGAGGTGTGGAGTAGCGCACGGATGTCTGCCGACACATGCATTGATTCGTTGTTGCCCGCATTGGCGTGGGGCAGGGTCATGGGTAATGGAGTAACGGGTATACCAAGGAACGTCAAGATGTGATGCCATGCGGAAGCAGGATCTTGGAAGAACTGTTCACTCTTGAGGACTAAGATTTGCGTGCGTGGAAAAAACCTAAAGTAATGCTGGAGTTGTTCATCGTATCGGCTACGACTGACATAGCTGTGAACCATGTGGTGAGTATCGATGACCCCAGGTGTTGCGATGGCTGTTGTGCTATGGCGCAGGCGTTCGGGCTCAGCCGCTAATGCGTCACGGAGAGCAAGTGGTTCATCGCCGCGCCGTTGTTCCATGAAATACTGCGAAAGGGCACGCTCCACAGGGTCGCGTAGGAGCACAACCATGGGCACATGTGGGAGCAGTGCTTGGATACGTGGAGCTGCGTATGGATGAAACAAATAGTATGGGGTGATATCACCACACCATTGATCGGCACGCGCGTCGGCAAAAAATCGTGCATACCACTGCACTGATTCATCAGCATGTTTGGTGAAGTAGTGGACCTCTTTGACTGCTGGTAAGTAGACCTGCTGGTGCATGCTCAACAATTGGTGTAAGCTTGTCGTACCACCTTTTTGTGTACCAATCACCAAAAAATCGGGCAAACGACCGCCATAACGAACGTGTTGCCACGAGTGGTGCAGTTGCCGTGAAAGATGTGACATGCCTACTTCACCTTTCGTCCTGCCATGACGAGGTTCATCACCTTGTAGATAAGTTTGGCGGTGATGAAATCGCTGGAGTGCATGCCGGCGATGGGGGCCAGCTCCACGCAGTCAAATGCGACGACGTCGGCGTGTCGTGTGACGGTGCGCACGATGTCGAGGGTCTGATTCCAGCTGAGGCCGTAGGGCTCTGGGGTGCCGGTCGCGGGCATGATGCTCGGATCGAGGCCGTCGACGTCGATGGTCAAAAAGACCTTTTTGCCGGCGATGCGCTGTGCCAATTCGTCGAGGTGTCCCCCGGCGTGGACGTCGTCGTTGAACCAGACACGGGTGCGTTCTGGGGTGGCGCGGATGTAGTCGATTTCTTCTTGGCAGACCGAGCGGATGCCGAACTGCAGGATGTCGCCGCCGAGCTCGGCGATACGGCGTGCCACACTGGCGTGGCTATACGGGCTGCCCTCGTAGCTGTCACGCAGATCGCTGTGAGCGTCGATTTGGACAAGGACGAATTGGCCGTGGATGGCATGAATGGCGCGGGCAAACCCGCTCGAAATACTGTGTTCACCACCGAGGCCGACCAGTAATTTGCCACTCTGGAGGTGTTCGTGGGCACAGGCCGTGATGGCATCGACCATGGCGTGAGGTCCGGCAGTATGGGGTGCCAGGGCGGGGAGGGTGTGCACGCCATAGTTGAGCGCGCACTCGGTATCGAACTCACGGTCGTATAATTCGACTTGACGTGAGGCGTTGATGATGGCACGCGGTCCGCCACGAGCGCCCTGCCCAAAGCTGACGGTGGCCTCGTAGGGAATGGGAAGCACCAGTACACCGGCGTGTTCGTAGCTGGCACATTCCCCCTCGAGTCCAAGGAAGTTCTCTGGTGTCGCGTATTCGTATGCGCTCATGGATGCCTCGTGATGCAGTGAAGATTCTGCCCGAATTGTACCATGTGCGGTCGTGTAGAGGGGGAAAACAGAGATGTCGACCGAACAACTGACTTGGATTGACCTTGATCGCCCTCACCGCGACGAGCTGATTGCCCTCGGCATTCACCCGTTGGTGGTGGACGACATCATGAATGGTGGTCAACGAACCAAAGTGGAACGCTATGCAGAGGGAGTGTTTTTTGTTTTTTATCGTTTCCACTTTGCTGGTTCTGCGCAAGGTCGGGTGCTGATGACACCGATTTACCTGTTTGTGACGCCCATGCGTATCATCACGGTCCACCACGGCGAACTCGAGGTCATCAGCGAAGCCAAACAGCGTTGGCAGTACCTGCGCACCATGGCGCCAGCCACATTTGGGGCGTTGCTCCATGTCATTCTTGATAGCATTGTGGACAGCTACTTTCCCCTGCTTGACGCCATTGGCGACCACGTGGAGCAGGTCGAAGCCGATATTTTGTCTGGGTATCAGTCACAACAGTGGGGGCATTTGATTCAGCTGAAACGCAGCCTCTTGGAGTTGCGCCGCCACGTCGTCCCGAGCCGTGAAGCACTCAACGTGGTGCTACGTGGTGATCTGCTGCCCATCGATGTGACAACTGCCACCCACATGCAAGATGTGTACGACCACGTGTTGCGCATCGTTGATACGATCGATTTACACCGCGATTTGTTGACCGCCGTGCTCGATGTCCATCTTTCCATTCAGTCAAATCGACTCAACGAAATCATGAAGGTGATGACCATTGCTTCCATTATTTTGATGGTGAATTCCCTGATTGCGGGTATTTACGGGATGAATTTCGCCCACATGCCTGAACTTGCGTGGCCGTGGGGGTACCCGCTCGCCATTGGTGCCATGGTCGTGGTCAGTTGCAGTTTGCTCTGGTATTTTTATCGGCGGGGCTGGTTGCGCAATCAGAATTGAGGCTGAAACATCAGGCTGACAAATCGAAGACACTGCCTTGGTCGACTCGCATGAGGTGGGCGTGTGCCAAAAATTGGGCGTCGAAATCGGTGATACCGGTGGCGGTCAGGATGCTCTGTTGCTCGGGGTGGGTGATGACTTCAAGCAGATGATGACGCCGACTACTGTCGAGCTCCGACAAGACGTCGTCGAGGAGGAGCACGGGGCGTTCTTGGGTGCGCTGGTGCATAAATGCGACTTCACCGAGTTTGAGTGCCATGACGCCACTCCGTTGTTGTCCACGTGAGCCATAGACCCCGAGGTCGATGTGTTCGTCACGCACCAAAAAATCATCACGATGCGGGCCACTCTGAGTTTGGCAACGGGCAATATCTTGACCGTGTTCCTGTTGTAGGGTCGTCAGCAAAAATTCACGTAACTCTGTTGCCGTGTAACTCTCGGGTGGTGTATTGGGCATGTACTCGATGTGGAGTTGATTGTTGGTTTGCGCAATGGTGCCGTACAGGGGGGCCGCTAAGGCGCTGAGTTGGTGCATGGCTAGCTGACGATGGGCCATGATGAGGGCGCCGTGTTCGGCAAGTCGATCGTCCCAAAAGCTTAATTCGGTGCCGGGTTGGCGAGGCAGACGGCGTTGTTCGCGCCAATGGCGAAGCAGGGCGTTGCGCTGGGCAAGAGCTTTGGTGTAGCCAGTCAATGCACGCAAATAGGTGCCGTCGAGTTGAGACAGCATGGCATCGACCCAGCGGCGCCGCTCACTGGGGGCGCCGGTGATGAGCTCGAGGTCGGTCGGTGCAAAAAAAACAACCCGTAGGAAGCCGAGGAAGTCGCTCGCACGCACCGGTTTGTGGTCGACCCGCAAAATTTTGCTGGTGCCTGATTGTTCGTTCTGCGGATCACGCACTTGGATGATGGCATCGAGCTGGGTCACTCCCAAACGTCGACCAATGCTGGCGCCGACATGGGCGGTCACGGGGACGTCGGGGATAATGGGGGCGTGCCAACAGACCAATTCGCGGTCATTGGCGGTGCGCGGGGAGCGCGTCATGGCGAGCAGGTAAGCTGCTTCAAGTATGGAAGTTTTGCCGGCCGCATTTGGTCCATACAACAGGGTTGCCCCCGACGTGAGGGGAAGGTCAAGCCGGGTGTAATTGCGAAAGTTGCGGAGCCGAAGGTTTTGAATGTGCATGGCTCATTCCTGTGGTGCTGGCAGGTGGGCTGCCACCAACGCATTGATGCGTTGGTCAATGCGTTGGGCTTGTGCCACAAGATCGGCATGCTGGGCCTGCCCGGTTGTCAGCCATTGGTGCCACTCAGCATGGTGACGCTCTGGGATATCACCTTGGAAGGCACGCCGGAGCGCCTGTTGGAGACGCGCAAAATCAAAGGTGTGCCAATCGTACAAGCTCGCTGGTACTTTGGCTCCGAGTGGTGCAAACGCACGCACCAGGGATTGGACACCGGCGCGCGTCGTCGACATGCGTGCTTGATGGGTTTCGGCAGCATGGGTGGCGAGGCGTTCGAGTTCGGGGTCGGCGATAAGCGATTGTGGCACAGGGAGCGCATCGACGACAGCCGGTAAATCACGACTACTCTTTATGGTGGCGCGGTTCAACCAGCGTTGCATCGGGCTACTGTTGAGTAGCCCGGCTTGCCACATCCCCTCACTGACAAACCACGCTGCCGCGCTGACAAATCCTGGGGTAGTGCGTGCAAACCAAAGTTGGCTCCGGTGAATGCGCCAGGTGATGATGCTTTGATGGCGGGCAGGCAGCGCAGTGTGGTCGTCGAGTTCCCACCAGTACTGGTGATGTGGGCGTTCTGTGGCGGGGATCGCCAGATGGCGTGCCAGTGCGGGGGCATGCTCGGCCAGGGTGTGCCAGGCATCGCTGGGGTGGGCGTGTGCATCGAGGGTGCGCGTCCAGCCAGCAGGCAATGCCAACAAAAAGCGGTGCTCGTCGCAGACGGTGTAGCGCTCAATGTCGTCGCTACTCAGGTAACGACGCAGATAGGGGGCTAGCGACGTGTCGAGCAAGAGCAGGCGGTCGCGGGTGGCTTTGTCGAGGACAAAGGCCACTTTGGGCGCAGGGGCAATGCCCGCCTGACAAGGCTGTGGGAGCAGGGTGTGTAACGGCACGCAGTGTGCTGGTAGCTGATCCATCGGATTATGCAAGGTATTCTAGGGTGAGTTGGCGGAGGCTGGCAATATCGCCACAACCACTACAAAACATGGCCACCCGTAATTCGTTGATGAACCCATGGAGCTCACGGTAGACGGCCTCCGCGCCGGCTTGGTCAACAGCGGCAATGAGAGCGGGTTTGGCAGTACCAACCAGATCAGCCCCGAGCGCCAGCGCTTTGGCAACGTCGACACCACTACGGATGCCGCCACTGCCGATAATGGGAGTGGTGGGCAGAGCTTGCCGTACTTGGCGGATCGCCTGGCTGGTGGGGATGCCCCAGTCAGCGAAAACGCCGGCAGTTTGCGCTTTGCGCGCATCGTGATGACGGAATCGCTCGACCTCTGACCAACTCGTGCCACCCGCTCCCGCCACATCGATGGCGGCAATACCGGCGTCAATAAGCCGTTGGGCTGTGCGGGCGCCAATCCCGTTGCCGACTTCTTTGGCGATGACAGGGACCGGCAGGGCGCGACAGACCGCTTCTATTTTGGCGAGTAGCCCAGCAAAATTGGTGTTGCCCTCGGGTTGTACGGCCTCTTGGAGCGGGTTGAGATGCAAAATGAGGGCATCGGCCTCGATCATGTCGACGGCGCGTTGGCATTCACTCACGCCGTAGCCGTAATTGAGTTGGACTGCCCCTAGATTGGCCATCAAGAGAATGTCTGGCGCGATGTCACGGACGCGGTAGCTCTGGGCGAGCTGTGGATTGCCGATAGCCGCCCGTTGCGAGCCGACCCCCATGCCAATCCCGAGTGCTTGGGCAGCCTCGGCGAGCGCTCGATTGATGGTGGTGACGTCGTGTGCTCCACCGGTCATGGAGCTGATGACCAGCGGCGCTTGGAGTGTTTTGCCGAGTACCGTGGTGTGGGTCGCAATGTGTGCCATGTCGAGTTCGGGCAGGGCTTCGTGGGGCATGCGCCAGTGCGCAAAATCGGTGCTCACCCCTTTGGCTGCCACATTTTCATCAAGGACGATGCGGACATGGTCTAATTTGCGACTGTGTGTTTGCGCGTGTTCATCCATTGTGTCGGCATCTCCAGGTGCACGTAGGCAGATTTCTGTTTCATTATACCAAGATGCGACTTGGTCGTGCGATTGCCGTTTTTTCACTCATGAGGCATCAATTCCTCTGTATAATGTCTGTAAACATGTCGCACCCGTTTTTGTATCGAGCAAAGGGAATCCTGTGTCAAAGAAGAAAACCCCTGTGCAGTCGCAGAGCAATCTGCCCGCCTACGTAGCCGCTGCTGTGGTGATTGCCGTATTGGTGCTGGTCGGTTTGTCGTTGGGGAGTGGGAATCAGCCGGTCGCCAGCGAAACGGACGTGGTCGCAGAGCCCACCGCAGTCGCAGAGCCCACGACGGCAGCCGTGGCACCAGAATCACCGGCGAGCACTGCGAAGCAGTATGCGGCAGCACCCGCCATGACCATTGATCCGGCCAAGCAGTACACGGCCACGATTACGACACCACGTGGTGATATTGTCATCAAGTTGCGTCCTGATCTGGCTCCTCAGACGGTCAACAGTTTCGTCTTTTTGGCGCGTGACGGCTACTATGATGGGCTGACCTGGCACCGCGTCATTGCTGGTTTTATGGCGCAGGGTGGTGACCCCACTGGCACGGGGGCAGGTGGCCCCGGCTACACGATTCCCGCCGAATTTACCGACAAAGTGTCGTTTGATCGCCCTGGGCTGGTTGCCATGGCACGACCGGGCAACGATGTCAACGGGAATGGCTCACAGTTCTTTATTACTACGGCGGCTGCGCCACATCTCGACCAGCAATACACCATCTTTGGTGAGGTTGTTTCAGGCCAAGAAATCGTTGATGCTATTCCGCTGCGTGACCCGATGGCTGACACGCAGCCCGGTGAGTCCATGCTCTCAATTACCATTAGTGAGGGGTAGGTCATGGCGGTCTCACCTCCACCACGAATCTCTCCCATCCTCGTGATTGTGGTGGTGCTTGCGATAGGGATTGTGGGGGGCGGGATTGCGCGTTTCGCGCAACGGACGGTCGGTGATGCCACGTCATCACCGACCGTCACGCCGTTGCTGGCTGTACCAACGCCGCGGACGCCGACCACGGCTCCCGTCGCTCCTACGGTGGTACCGGCCAGCACGGCGACCGCAATCCCGCCGCTCCGCTCCTTGGGCATGGATGAGTTGGTCTATGCGCAAAACTTTGATAGTCCGGCCATTGAGGCATTCGTAGCACAGGCCGGTGGTGACTTGGCAAGTGTGAAGGTGAATGTTGCTGGCCGCCGCTATCCGTTTGCGGTGGCGTTGCTTGGGCAAACGCTCTACTACAGCGTAAGCCCCAAAATCATCCTTGCGCTCCTCGAATACCAAGCCGACCTAGTCACCCAGCCCAATCAACCCGATGACCGGTATCAGTGGGCCGTCGGTTATTATGGCGATGAAGGGCGATTTGCCGGCTTTGGAGCGCAAATTCGTTGGGCGGTACGCGAACTGTTCTATGCGCGCCGTGATGTGCGTGAGCGTCCCCCCCTACGCTATGCCGATGGCGCAGTCCTTGATGCTCCAGCCACCTTGAGTCATGCGCAGTACGTGTTGGCGCGTGTGTTGGCGCCAACCATTGCTTCCGGTCGGCTTGATGCGGCGCTGGCACAGTATCAGGCTACCTATGAGCGCCTGTTTGGACCATTACCACTCGATATTGCACCGTTTGCGCCGCCGCCACCCTTTTTGCATCGCCCACTGGCTCAAATCATGCCCGTGACTTCGTTTTTTGATCACGGTGGACCGTTTTTGACCCGTAACGAGACGGATGGGGTGACCACGTATTGGGGGCATACCGAGACCGATATTGCCTTTGCCTATGATGGTCACGACGGCTGGGATTACGCGGCTGCTCCTCCCGATATGGCGTTGGCAGCGGCTGATGGTACGGTGGTGTTTGCGGGGATTGCCGATGATAACTGTGATACGCTGGCTGTCATCATCGACCACGGCAACGATGTGCGCACACTCTACTGGCATTTGGCGCAGATTGACGTGGAGATCGGGCAAGTGGTCACAACAGGCAGCGCTGTCGGCATGATCGGTGAGACTGGGTGTGCCAAAGGTCCACATTTGCACTTCGGTGTGCAGTACCGTGGTGTGGGTATCGACCCCTATGGATGGTGTGGTCGTGAGCCTGATCCGTGGCAAACGCATCCCGCCGGCATCCAAAGTGTGTGGTTGTGGGTGGATCGTCCGTCGCCGTGTGCACCGCCACCGGCGGGAAGTGTGCTCGTCGATACCGACAGCCCCGGGTTTGTTGTGCGTGAATTGCCGTCGACTGCGGTTGAATCTGGTGTGGGGAACCAGTCCTTGTTTGTGGCATCACAACGCGGTTTTGATCGCTTGCGTAGCTGGCGGCCGCGCCCGATTGGCCCTGTCGCCACGGCGCGTTGGCACAGTGACGCATTGACACCCGGTCAGTACCGTGTCTTCGTGTATGTGCCGTATGCGCTGAGTGGACTCATTGATGCCGATGGTGTCTACTATCAAGTGGTGCATCGTGATGGTATTGCGGAGCGCTTTGTGAACATGCAGGCAGTGGCCAACGAATGGGTTGACCTCGGCACCTACTGGTTTGCGGCGCAGGGTGAGGTGGTCCTGCCTCTGCGTGATGCAATTGGTGGGCGCGGAGTCTGGGCTGATGCCGTGTTGTGGCAACCGGAGACGCCATGAGTACACCACGCGATTTTTTGCCGATACACCGCGCACACGTCTCCGAAGCACTGCGGATTGTTGCACTCCGCTGGCTCGATGCAGGGGGCGACCCGATGGCCCTCGATGCGGATGCTCCAGCCCTGGCTGAAACGCTCGAAACTCCCGTGGATGAGATACGTCGGCAGTTGTGGATGGCCTACGGTGAAGCACGTGCCGAACAACGGAATGCTGAACGCGAAGGACAGTTGCTCCGGCGCATGGCCGAGTTACGTGGTCTCCACCAGATTATTGCGGCCGCCAATTCCACCCTCGACATAGAAACCTCCATGCAACAAGTGGTGCAAATCGTCAGCGATGCGGGCACCGTCGATGCGACTGCCATTTACTTGTACGATCGTGATGCCGATGAGTTGGTGCTTCGAGCAATCACCGGGCTCGAAAAAGATCTGGTTGGTCAGGTGCGGTTTGCCATCGGTGACGGTGTGGTTGGTCTTGCTGCCCAGCAGGGGAAACCAATCATGCTCTATGACGTCTGGGAGAGCGGTCAACATCTTGCCATGTTGAGCCCCATGGCACGTCATTTGCGGAGCATGTTGGCGGTCCCCATCGTGCTGTTTAGTGATGGCCGCTTTCACCTCGGCATGCCACAGTTGTTGGGGGTCGTGACCGTACAGACACGCCAACCACGCATATTCAGCGAAAGTGAAATCAGCTTCGTGGAGACCATTGCCGGTGAGTTGGCGTTTTTTATTACCAATGCGCGCATTTACCAACAGGCTGATACCCAGTTGCATCGCAAAATTCGCGAATTGACCACGTTGCAACAAGTGTCGAAACGCATCGCCGAGCAACTGCGTATCGACGATTTGCTACAGTTGATTGCCAGTAAAGCCATGGAACTCAATCAGGTCAGTCGGGTGGATATTTTTCGTATTACTGGTCATGGCACGCTCGCGTTGGCCGCCACACACGGTGCGCCGTCACATCCTGCCCCCGTGCCGCAGTGTATTGCTACCGCGGTGCGGGCCGGTCGCCCCTTGGCCATTTTGAACGCCTTTAACGACTCGCGTTTTCCGGATTTGGCTGCGGCTGCCGCTCAAGATGGCTACTATTCGCTCTACTGTACACCGTTGCGTGTACGGGGTGAAAAACCGCTCGGTGCCATCAGTTTGTACACCAATGCTGAGCACTACTTCGATTTCGAGCAAGTGCGTTTGCTCGCGTCGTTTGCAGATGCTGCCGCCATTGCCATTGAAAACGCGCGGTTGTACGATGAAAGCCAACGCGCCCTGGCGGTCAAATCGGTGATGCTCCAAGAAATGCACCACCGTGTGCGTAATAATTTGCAGACCATCTCGGCGCTCCTGACCATGCAGTTGCGGCGCATGCCCGGTGAATCCGACGGCGCCCAAGCGCTACGTGACAGCGTGGCACGCATCCAGTCCATCGCCGCCGTGCACAATTTGCTCTGCCGCGAAGACATCGGTGTCACCACGGTTGATGCCATTGTGCGCCAAATTGTCGATCATGCGGTGGTCAGCATGACCGACCCCGCCCATCCGGTACATTTTGTCATTACCGGTGATATGGTGCAGGTGGCATCGCGCCAAGCCACCGTGTTGGCCATTGTACTCAACGAACTCATCATGAACGCTTTGTCCCATGGGTTGACCCATGTGGGCGGGCAGGTGGAGATTGTTATGCAGGCCCAAGACGCCGGGGGACACATCGTTATTCGTGATGATGGTCCACAACGTGCTCAGGGATTGCCTGCCCACAAAGGCTCGGGGATGGGGCAACAGATGGTGCGTACTCTCATCGAAAGTGACCTCAACGGCACATTTCAGTTTGCGATTGTTGATGGCTGGGCCGTGGCACAGGTCATTTTTCGACCACACGATGACGAAGAAGAAGAGGAGATCCCCCTATGAATCGAATCGCGCGTTTGCGGGCAGTCATGGCCGCTCAAGGCATCGATGCCACCGTGCTCGTCCCAGGGAGTAATCTGCAGTACTTGGCTGGAATCGGTTTTACCACCAAGTTGCGACTGTCGTGCCTCGTGGTGCCACTCACCGGTACACCGGTGCTCGTAGTTCCCACCATGGAGGGGGCGCGTGCACAAGCGGTTGCAACCGTTGATCTGGAGGTCATCGGTTGGGACGACGGTCCTGGCCCTCAAGCGGCCGTCACACAGGCACTTGCTCGCCATGCGCTACATCAGGGGCACCCCACCATTGCGGTTGAGCACGTGGTGATGCGTGTCTTCGAGTTGCGGGCCGTGGAAGTGGCCGCTCCCCAAGCCCGTATCGTGAACGCTGATCCGGTGATTGCCCAATTACGCATGCGCAAAGATGCGAGTGAGTTGGCAGCCATGCGCAAAGCGGTGACTGTCGCCGAAACGACCTTGGCACAGGCGATTGCTGCCATTCGCCCCGGCATGAGCGAGGTCGCCGTGGCTGCCCTGTGGGAAGATGCCATTCGTGCAGCCGGGAGCGAGCCGTCGTTCGGGATTGCAGTGGGGTCGGGTCCCAACGGAGCCAGCCCACACCACAGCAACGGTGCACGTACGTTGCAGGCCGGTGATTTGGTGGTGATTGATGGTGGTGCCATTGTGGACGGCTATGTCTCGGATATTACGCGTACGATTGCCATTGGTGCGGTATCCGAGCGCGCACGCCTGGTCTACCAGACCGTGCTAGCCGCCAATGTGGCAGGGCGGGCCGCAGCCGCGTTGCCCGGTGCAAGTGGTGATAGTGTCGACCGTGCGGCTCGTCAGGTCATTGACGCTGCCGGTTTTGGTCCGTATTTCATTCATCGCACCGGCCATGGCCTCGGCGTCGACATCCACGAGCCACCGTTCATGGTGGGTGGCGATATGAATACGCTCGATGCCGGGATGACATTTACCGTGGAACCCGGTATTTACTTGCCAAATGAATTCGGCGTACGCATCGAAGACATGGTGGTGCGGACTGCTGATGGCGCCGAAACACTGACTCGCTTTGATCGCGAGTTGTACGTCGTCAAGGAGTCGTGACATGAGCCAACACCGGCCAGCCGGATTGTCGCTTGAGGCAGCCATTGAGGCGATACTCTTTGTGGCTGGTGAACCTGTGCCCATCGCACAAATCGCAGAATGGCTTGAAACATCACCAGCCGTTGTCGCCGAGGCGTTGACACGCCTCGAACAGCAGTTGCACGACCGCGGGATTAGCGTGCTCCACCACGGTGATCGGGTGCAGTTCGTTTCTCACGTGTTGGCTACTCCGTTGGTGCGTCGCATGCTCGGACAAAGTGGTACGAGCAAGCTCTCCAACGCGGTCTCAGAAGTACTGACCATTATCGCGTATCGTCAGCCAATTACCCGCGCGCAAATCGAAGCCATCCGCGGGGTCGATTGTAGTACGCTGGTACGCCAACTCCAGCTTCGTGAGCTGGTCGTGGAAGTTGGCCGTCTTGAGAGTGTGGGACGTCCCGTGCTCTTTGGCACCACCGATCTGTTTTTACGGCAGTTCGGTCTGCGCTCATTAGCCGAATTGCCGCCACTCGACATCGCAGACCCACTACAAACCCCACGCGAGCCGTAACTGACGGCTCGCGTGGCAAAGACAACTGTTTGTTGAGTGGTGCTATTGCGCTACAAACGATGTTGGTCGGTCTTGTTGCTGTCGTTGTCTTCGGCTGGCAATGGTTTGGTGACATCACCGACTGGCAAGGCGCTGGTGCTCAAATCGGTGGCGACCGGGTTGGTGGTACTTGTCGACATGGTGGGAATGGCATTCGGGGTGCCCGGCATGGCGGCCAGGACGGCGGGGGCTGGGGGCAGTGGTCGCGGTGCGAAAAAGCTTCCAGCAATGCCGATAGCTCCGACCACACTCAAGATGCCGTTGACGGTGGTCAGCCAACTCACCAACGCAGTAAAGGCGTTTGCATCGAAAATATCGAGCAAAATGGTCATAATGCTGAGCTCGTTGCTCGATATTTCTTGCGTTAGCAATTCTTGCCAGTTGATGGCCAAAATGCTCCCACTTGTGAACGCAATCCCCAGCCCAAATAACCCGGTAAACAACAAAATGCTGCCGTTCCAGACTAGGGCTTCACGCACGGAGCGTACTGCGAGCGCCATGATAAGCACGAGCAGGATGGCCGGCATGATGAACGCTTGACCAGCTCCGGCGCGTACCGTTTCGATGGTGGCCTTGAAGTCGTCTTGTCCCATCACGCTCGGTGAGCCGGTATCTGGTGACGATGGGTCGGTGCCCGCATCACTGCCTGGGAGTGGGCCACTCTGCAACGCAGTAAATGCCTCACGCATGCTCCCCGTTAGGGCATCAGCCAAGGCTTGCTTGGTGTCGGGGTCGCTGGGGCGACAGAGCTCGGCTGGCAAATCGCGCCCACCGTTGATGGCAAGCAGAAGCTCGGCTTCGACATCCGCCGTGCATTCCGGCGATTGATCGATCATCAGCATCACATTGTCGTCGAGCGTGCTCCCTAGCGCACTCGCAAGCCCTTCCGCCGATAAATCACCATTGGTGCTTGCTAGCACCTGTGGCAAGACTTCGGTGGCCAAGGCGCGCATGCCGGCTTCCGGGAACATGTCGTTGAGCAGTTGTTGACTCTCCGGATCATCCGGGTTTGAAAGCGCGTTTGCCACGATATACGGCGCCAGTTTGCGGAATTGCGCTTCGAGGTTGACCGGGTCGAGTTTGGCCACAAACTCGGGTGAGCTCAGCACGGTCTGTGCAAAACCAAAGTACAAAATCGCGAACACAAGTGCTGGCACAGCAATCATGCTGAGCACAACGGCCCCTACAATACCACAGGTGCGCATGACGCCTCCTTTACTTGAGTGTGTGAGATGCGACAACTATCTTCAGTATAGCACTCAATGGAGCGTTTCCTATGCGCAGAGAGGAATTCATGATGTCCTGATGTGGCATGGTGTACCTCGGAACAATCAGTGTGTGTGCGCAAAACTCAACGAAACGACACAACTCTATTGCAGTCGTGAATAAGATGCCGTACAATGACCTCATGAAGCAACACCACACCGTGTCGCGCCTCTCTCCCCTACCGGATTCCCTTGCTCAAGACTTGCTCCAACGTATTCTCCGTGGTGAGTTCGATCAGAGCGGCATGTTGCCCTCTGAACGCCAACTGCAGACTCAGTATGCAGTAAGCCGCCCGGTCGTGCGTGAAGCGATTAAGTTGTTGAGTGCCCGGGGCATTGTTTCACCGAGCAACGGGGTCGGCGCGCTTATCAACGACAATCTGAGTGCTGCCACGGTAGAATCGCTCATGCTCCTGTTTCATCAACAACAGGTGCGTCTCAGCGACTTACTCGCCACGCGTGTCATCATTGAGCCACACGTGGCGAGCTTGGCGGCCGAGCATGCCAGTGACGCCGAAATCGCCGCCTTGTATGATGCGTGCGCCGATATGCGTGCGCTCGATATGTCGGCCCCCGATGCTGGGATTATCTACAATCAACTCAACGTCGATTTTCACGTGCAGTTGGCGCGCCTCAGTCGTAACCCGGTGCTAATCACGCTCATCGAGCTGTTGGTGGGCATGGTCTGGCGCCACGAGCGTACGTCAAACCTCATCCACAGCACCGAGCGCTACGTGCAGACTGCCAACGAGCACCAAGCCATCGTGGACGCTGTCACGACCCACGACCCCTATGCCGCACAAGCGGCCATGGCCGATCATCTGTGTACCACCAAGTATCAGCTACAGGTGGGTACCATCCTCAATCAACGCCTACAAGCCATCTTGATGCCGCTACAAAATCCGTTGCCCGAACAAACTCCCCGTCAGCGCGACGGCTAGCTCCGCAGTACGGTTGTACTGATCCAGAATAGGGTTGACCTCGACGATATCAAGGGCGCGCACTCGGCCGTCATCGGCGAGAAGCTCCATGATGAGGTGTGCTTCGCGGATGCTCAACCCGCCACTCACCGGGGTGCCCACGCCTGGGGCAATGCTGGGATCGAGCGAATCCATGTCGAAGCTGACGTGGAGGCTCTGGCAATCACCGAGCAACTGCTGGGTGGTGCGCATCACCCCGGCCATGCCCAGCTCGTCAATGTCGCGCATGGTGAATACTTTGATGCCACTGTCGCGGAGTGCGATCCGCTCGCGTGGGTCGAGATCACGTATTGCAATCATGACGATGTCAGGGGCGTGCAGACGCTGTGGGCCGATGCGGAGTGGTTCTGGGCAGTTGCCCATCACACACGACACTACCATGCCGTGCACGTTGCCCGATGGCGAAGTGGTCGGCGTGTTGAAATCTGCGTGGGCGTCGACCCAGATTACGCCAGTGCGTCCGGGGCGTGTCAACGAACCAGCGATGGTGCCAATCGCACAACTATGGTCACCCCCCAAAAAAACAGCAATTTCTTCTGCCGCAATACATCGCTGTATGGCTGCAAATGTGTGGTGTGCGACGGTGGCGACACCGGCACTGTGGTGTGCGTTGCCGATGGGGTCACTGGCGACTTCAGGGACGGCAATGTTGCCCGCATCAGTGACCTGCCACCCCAGCGCCTCGAGCCGCCCCTGCAGACCGGCGTAGCGGATGGCACTTGGCCCCATGTCGACGCCACGCCGGCTCTGACCAATGTCCATCGGGATGCCATGAATGCGGATAGGACTGCGTTGCATTCAGCATTCCTTTCAAGCGCTCTGTGAGCAATTTAACGATCGACGACGTTCAATGTCACACTCAGGCTGGGGTGGTCGGGGTGGGTCAATGCGATGATTGCGGTGCCGGCTGCCAACGTCTGCCCGCCCGGATTGGTGGTGTAGGTGCCCTGATCACCCCCTTGTTGGACCTCGATGATGTCGGGTGTGGTCGTACTTATCTGCCAGCCGGCGCTTTCGCCCACAAACACCACAAAATCACCGACCTTGACATCACTCGGCAGTGGTTCAACCAGCGTGCCATCGGCACTGATTTCGATCATGATGGGAGGGAGGGCCTGCGGATTGTTTGCCGGTGGGGTCGTGTTGGCGCCACAAGCCACACAGACCACGACAGCGGAGATCCAGATCAGCCAATTCCAGCGCATATGGTTCCTTCTTTCTCTGTGTCATTTGTGCACAGTGCGTACATATTGTATGTGAAAAAAGCGCAACCTACCACATGTGTGCGACTCGGTACGTTCAAGGTGATTCCCGGTCACTTATTGCATCTTGGGGATAAATTGGGTATGATATGAGGTAATAGTTCAACCGTTACCTGTCCCCGTTCAGCCGGTTTTCGGCCGTTTTTTTGTCGCTGACAGCCGGTGTATTGCCCGAGGAATGTGGATGAATCTCGCCAAAACGTGGAACAGTGTGCTTGGGTCGTTGGAGCTCCAACTCCCCCGCATCGAATACAACACCTGGCTCCGCCGGACCGAATTAGTGCATTTGACACATGATTTGGCCGTAGTGAGTGTGACATCTACCATGCTCCGTGACGCCGTTGAGTCGCGTTATCGAGCTCTCATTGCTGATCAGCTCAAAGACATTCTTGGTTCTTCCTGCCGCGTCGAAGTCATCGTCGGTGCCTATGTGCCCCCGTCGGTCGCGGTGCCTGTGGAGGATGATTCAACCACGAGCGACAGCGACGCAGTCGAATCACCACCTCCCACTCCCGCACCTACTCCGGCACCCACATCCGCACAGACGAGTGTTTTGCCGATTATCAGCGACGACATGCTCGCCGAATATGCCAACCAACAGGCAGCAGCGGTTGAGGATACTGATGACCAACGCATCACCAACCCGATTATCCCCGCCAACGATGATCCGGTTGTCCCCGAAGTGGTCGTCCCCTCCCCCAAGAAATCCGTGCAAGGTGCGAAAGTAGTCATCACCACGGTTGAAGACGAATCACCTGTGCAGTCTGATTTTTTTGTGACCACGACGCGTGGTATGCTCAATCCGCGTTTCACCTTTGATCGTTTTATCATCGGCTCGAGTAATCGCCTTGCGAGTGCCGCGTGTATGGCAGTTGCCGATCACCCGGCGCAGGCCTATAATCCGCTCTTTTTGTACGGGGGGGTCGGCCTCGGCAAGACTCACTTGCTCCACGCTATCGGGAATGCGGCCCTTGAGCGTGATGCCGAAATCAACGTCTTGTACGTGTCTAGCGAGAAATTTACCAACGATTTGATCAATGCCATCCGGCGTCAGCAAACCGAAGAGTTTCGCATTCGCTATCGCAACATCGACATCCTGCTCATCGACGACATTCAGTTCATCGCCGGCAAAGATGCCACGCAGGAAGAGTTCTTTCACACCTTCAATACGCTACATACGGCTGGCAAACAGGTCGTGATGACGTCGGATCGCCCACCAAAAGCGATTCTCACCCTCGAAGAGCGTCTGCGTTCGCGTTTTGAGTGGGGGCTGATTGTCGACATCCAGATGCCCGACTACGAGACGCGTACCGCCATTTTGCGCACCAAAGCCGAGCAGTTGACCGTCGATGTTCCCGCCAACGTTATTGACTTTTTGGCGCAACGCATCCAAAGTAACATACGTGAGCTCGAAGGGAGCCTGAATCGCGTGGTGGCCTATGCCAAACTCAATGAGACGGCCGTCACCATCGAAAGCGCTCAGGCCGCACTCAGTGATTTGCTTGATACGAGCCACAAAAAACGCGTTACCCCGGAGATGATTTTGCGCACCGTGTGTGAATTCTATGGTGTTGAGTTGCGGGTCGTCCAGGGACGAGGCCGGAGCCGCAACATTGTTGGTCCACGCCAGGTTGCCATGTATCTGCTCCGCGAAGAGACCGACGCCAGTTTGGTCGATATCGGTGCCATGCTTGGCGGGCGCGACCATACCACCGTCATGTACGGGTGCGACAAAATTGCCGAAGAAATTCTTACCGACAATCGGCTCAAGCAAGAGATTAATACCATTCGTGAACGCCTCTACCAGCAGGGCTCATAGCCTCTGCGCACACCGTGCACGGTCAACGCAAACACCCCCGAGCACCACTGAGGCGCTCGGGGGTGTTGTCTGTGCTCACACGAGGTCGGTGCCTGTTTACATACGTGCCGTACCAGCAGTGACTACTGCCGCACAATTGCGGTGAAGATCGGCCATGGCATGCTGTTGCCGAGCCACATAGTCGTCTGCTTGCGGGTGGGTGTGCACACTGGGCAAATTGGCGGTCACGTTGACGAGGGCGGCCTGTACTGCGGCCACACTCAGGTGTGCCGCCGCCACCACATCTCCCACGGCGCTTTTGTTGCCAGCTGTGGCGACTGGGAGTGCCAAGGGCAAGAGCCGGGCAGCCGCCTCGGCGATCTGGAGCGGTACATCGGTGGCGGTGAGCATGGCCGCCGTGATGGCGTCAGCTCGGCTGGGGTCATCTTTGCTCAGTTTGTAAGCGCTTGCGACCGCCTGGTAGGCTGCGACGTCGCGATCGATGAGATCGGTCAGGAGTTGTCGCAGGTGCTCCGCTTCGGCGCGAATGCGCTGTGCTTCGGCGTCAAATTCGGCGTAGCGTGGCCGCCCAATCGTCAAGTCGCAGACCATGACAATCAGGCCGGCGGCCAGTGCACCGCTCAGGGCTGCCACGCTGCCCCCACCCGGGGTGGGGCTTGCCGAGGCAAGTTGATCGAGGAATGTGGCGATGCTCTGCGTGCGCAGACTCATGATGATTGCTCCGCAGTGGCAGCGATGAGAGCTTGCAAGTCACCGGCCAGAGTGGCCACCGCAAAGCGATGCTGGGTGCCGCTTTTGAGGTCGCGTACGACCGCCTGTTGCGCGGTTTGTTCGTCGGGTCCTTGGACCACTGCCCAGCGAATACCGCGACGGTCGGCGGTCTGGAGTTGCTTGCCCAGTCGTTCGCCCCCTTCGAGCGCCACTTCTACCTTGAAGCCGGCTGCGCGGAGCTGGTGTGCCAAGGCCAGATTGGCTGTCATACTGTCGGTGCCAAACAACGTCACAAATACCTCGGCCATGGCTCCACGTGGCCCCATGCCAAGCTCTTCCATGACGTCGTGGAGGCGGTCGAGACCAAAGGCAATGCCCACTGTGGGCAATGAGCGCTCCGCAAATTGCCCGATAAGATCGTCGTAGCGGCCGCCGCCGAGCAGTGACCCCATCGGTGGCGATTCGACGACTGCCTCGCAGACCATCCCCGTGTAGTACGACAATCCGCGGGCGAGGCGGGGTGCCACCGTATACCGATGACTGGGGACTCCCATGGCGGCGGCCGCCGCAATGATGTCTCGCAGGTTGGCAATGGCTGCCATGGCGCGGGTATCGTCGTTGAGGGCCGTGGCAAGTGCGTCAAGCACTTGATCGTGGGTGCCACTCAACGAGACGAGGTGCAAAATACGATCGCAGGCGGCATCGCTGACCCCGCTGTCACTGAGCTCTTTACGGACTCCGTCGGCACCGATTTTGTCGAGTTTGTCGATGGCACGGTAGACGCTCCCGGCAGCGGTTTCGTCGAGCCCCGATACACGGGCAATACCACCAAGAATTTGCCGGTGGCTGAGCAAGGTCACAAAATTATCGAAGCCAAGGGCGCTCAACGCATCGGTCAAGACGGCGATAATCTCGGCATCGGCGACCGGCGACGATGATCCTACGATGTCGACATCGGCCTGATAAAACTCACGGTACCGCCCCCGTTGCGTGCGCTCACCACGGTAGGAAGGTCCCATCGCATAGCGACGCCAGGGCAGTTGCAGTTGTGATTGGTACTGTGCGACGACGCGTGCAAGGGGCACGGTTTGGTCGTAGCGCATCGCCAATTTGCGCCCCCCATGATCTTCGAAGCGGTAAATGAGGCGTTCTTCGTCCCCCAATTTGCCTTCGAGCGTTTCGGCGTGCTCAAGGGTGGGTGTCTGGAGTGGCTCAAAGCCGTAGCGCTCAAATACGCCACGCAACGTCTGCATGATGTGTTGGCGCAACATCATGGCTGGTGGGAGCAGGTCGCGCATGCCTTTGACGTTTTGTGGTTTGGTACTCATGGGTGTTCCTCATTCAGAATGCGTGCAATGCTATCATCATAGCACGTCTGGATGCAGGAGTGCACTAACGGTGTGGTGGTACTTTGGGGGTGTAGCCGATCCAACGCTCAATGCGCTCTTCGGTCTGCATGATGGCCGGAGCTACGAAGTCGCGGGTGCGTTTGTAGGCCTCGTAGAGTTGTTCGCCACTCCGCCGGAGCCAGGGAGTCTTGCGACTACGCAAAAACTTCAGGACTCTGAGGATGGCTAAATGCAAGTAGCGGATGAGCGGGTCTTTGCTCCCAAGCATGGCAATACCTGGAATCAAAAACGGCCACCCCGGCATAATGGGCATCAATAACCCGATGATGCCAATAATGACGAAGATGCCACCGATAATCCGCCGAATCAACATCAAGATGGGCAGGTACATGGGTACAGATTCCTTTAGGCAGGCCTAGGGACCTGCAATGGTGGCCGGTGTGCCGGCAAGTTGGCCACAGGCCGCCGCAATCGAGACCCCACGCTCCACGCGCACGGTGCATGCCACCCCTTCTGCCAGCAAAACACGTTGGAAGGCTGTCACCCGCTGGCGCTCTGAGCGCCCAAGCGGCAACCCAGGCACCGGATTCCATGGGATGAGGTTGACGTGGCAAAGCATGCCCCGCAACTGCTCTGCTAACTCTTGGGCCAGCTCTGGGGTGTCGTTTTGACCTTGCAACAATACATACTCAAACGACACCCGCCGCCCCGTCTGTGCAATGTAGGCACGCGTCGTAGCAAGCAATTCCGCCACGTTCCAGCGTTTGTTGACTGGCATCATTGCCGAACGCATGTCGTCGTTCGGCGCATGTAGCGAAATAGCCAGATTGATGGGTAATGGCGCTTCGGCAAGGCGCCGAATGCCCGGTACCAAGCCAACGGTGGAGACAGTCATGCCACGGGCACCGATGTTCATTCCTTGCGGATCGTGCAGGCGCTCAACCGCTTGCCACCAGCGGTCGTAGTTGGCAAACGGCTCACCCATGCCCATAAAGACCACGTTGCCGAGGTGCTGTGGCAGGGCTTCGGGGTGCCCGCCGTCATCACCCCACCAGGCATCGTCACTGTGGATGCTGGCTGACGCCGTGCCGGCCGAGGTACGGTGGAGTGAGCGCAACATGCGCCGTGCCCACAATACCTGTTCGACGATATGGTGACTTTCGAGGTTGCGGAGGAGACCAAGGCGGCCGGTCGCACAAAAGGTGCATCCCATGGCACACCCGGCCTGGGTCGAAACACACACCGTGGCTCGGTCGCGGTAGACCATCAAGACACTCTCGATTTGTTCGCCACTCGGAAGGGTGAATAACGCTTTGTGCGTCGTGCCCTGCTCGTCACTTACAAGCCGCTGTAGCGTGAGCGAACCAATTCGCGTCGTGCTGCCCAGCGCATGGCGTAACTTCAGCGGTATATCGCTCATTTGCTGGATGTCGTCGACTAAGTTGACGTAGAGTTGTCGGGTAATTTGGCGAGCCCGAAACGCGGGCTCGCCAAAGGTCGCCAGCAGAGCAACAAGCTCGGCTTCAGAACACGCGAGTAAATCGATGACAGGTGCAGTCATGGAGACCTTGTACTAACGACGGCGGCGAATGCGTACCGGTACTGGGCGAGCGTGTGGCCGAGATTGGGTGACGGCACGGATGCCGATAATCGCGAGTGTGATACCGGATAAAGCCAAAAATGCAGTGAACATGTAGACCTCCGTTTCAATACTTTCTCTGATTGTACCATAGGAGTCTGAAGCAGAGATGAGTGTTAGGTGGATGGGCTCGCTACCGAGTTGCGACTCGATATGGCTGGGATGAGTGCCACAAGCGTAATGCACGCTGCGACCGCGAGCGTCGTTTGGAAGCCGTCGGCCAGTGCCGATGTGGGCGCTGTGGTGATGTCTGCAAACGCATGCCCGGCACTCGCGGCCACTTGCGCACTCCAGATGGCGCCTGCAAGGGTGACCCCGCTTATTTGGCCAATGGTGCGCATGACCGATAAGATGCCATTTGCAATCCCACCCTGCTCGCGTGGCAAGGCCCCCATCACGCTACTGGTGTTGGGTGATTGAAAGATGCCGAAACCGGTGCCGATGAATACCACACGCCACACGATGTCGAATACGTCGGATTCGGTGGTGAGCCCACTGATGTTGTACAACCCGAATGCGAGACAGGCAATACCGATGGGGGCAATCCAGCGCGGCCCAAATTGATCCGATAGGCGCCCACTAATCGACGACATGATCGAAATCGCAATCGGCGAAATAACCATCATCAAGCCAGTTTTTTGCGGACTAAACGCTAAGACGCTTTGCATGAAAAACGGCAAGAGGATGAAGTTGAATTGTATGCCCGCAGAGACAATCATGCCTGCAAGGAGCCCAAGACTAAATTGTGGAATGCGAAACGAATCCATGGCAATCATCGGTGCTGTGGTGCGCAGTTCCCACCACACAAAAAAACCTAACCCGATGAGACCACTGACAAAGAGTGCTTGAACCCACGGCACTGTGAAGCCGATATGCTGCCCCTCGGTCAAGGCAAACAAAATGGCCACCAGCGCTGCCCCAAGGCTGAATGCTCCGACAAAGTCGAAACGTTGCTCACTCCGTTTGTTGTCGTTGCTGAGCGCCCGCAACGCAAGCATCAGCGCAATAATCCCGATTGGAATATTGACATAAAAAATAGCTCGCCAGCCGAGTGTGCCAATCAACAATCCGCCCAGCACTGGGCCAATGGCCAAACCGGTGGCGATGATGGTGCCGTTGTAGCCGAGGGCGCGACCGCGCTCACTCGCAGGGAACGCCTGCACCAACAGCGCAATTCCCATGCTTTGAATCATGGCGGCCCCTATGGCTTGTAACAAACGAAAGGCGATGAGTGACGGAATATTCCATGCGAGACCACACAAGGTGGAGGCAACCGTAAAAATAACGAAGCCGATGAGGTAGACGCGCCGGCGCCCAATCATGTCGCCGAGGCGTCCCATGCTCGGCAACAAGCAGACGATGCCGAGTAAATACGACAGTACTACCCACTCGACTTGCCCCAAGCTGGTGCCAAAGGTGTGCTGAATCGTGTTGAGAGCAATATTGATAATGGAGCCATTGACGGTCGACATAAACGTGCCACTCCCGACTGCCACCAACGCCCACCACTTGCGTGAAGTATCCGAGTTCGTTTGCATGTATCGTCCTGACTAACTGGCGGATGTTTGTGCCATGCGGAGGCGCCACAGTGCGGGGATGAGACCTACGGCGCAGATGATGGCCCCCACAATCATGGTGTTGCTGTAGCCTTGATGCAGAATGGCGGTAGGGGCTTCGGCAATGATTTCGTAGGGGCGACCCGCCAAGTGATTGACTTGCCAGGTCCAGACAAATGCTCCCACGGTGATACCGCTAATTTGCCCCATCGTACGTACCACCGACAAAATGCCGTTGGCGATGCCACCGCGCTCTTTGGGGAGGCTCCCCATGATGCTGCTGTTCATGGGCGTAAAAAAGAGGGTAATCCCCACGGCAATACAGGCGACACGCACCGCCACATCCCATACCGACGGTTGGGCACTGAGTCCACTCATGAGTACTAGTCCACATGTCCAAATGGCGATGCCAATAGGGGCAATCCAGTTGGGACCATAGCGGTCCGATAGCCGCCCACTGATACTCGAGAGAAAAAAGGTGATGATGGGCACGACGATAATTGCCATACTCGTGGTGCGAGCATCGTATTTGGCCACCGTCTGCAAAAAGATGGGCAATAACACGTAGTTGAATTGTTGTGGCAGGGTGATGAGAAAGGTCTGGAGCAGACCAAGTGAAAAATCGCGTGTTTTGAAAAAGCTCATGTCAATCATGGGGGCCGGAGTGCGGAGCTCCCACCAGACGAAGACGGCAAAGCCGATTAGACCCACGCCAAACAACACCGGAATCCACGGCACCGTGAAGCCGATATGTTGCCCTTCGGTGAGTGCGTAGAGCACCGCCACAAGCGCTGCACCGAGGGTGAGTGCGCCAACGAAGTCGAAACGTTGCTGGCTTCGTTGATTGTCATTGTGCAGGACACGCATCGCGATGATGATGGCGATGATGCCGAATGGAATATTCACGGTAAAAATCGAACGCCAATCCCACTGTGACAGCAACAAACCGCCAATGACTGGCCCCGATGCAACACCAGCCGAAATGATGGTGGCATTGTAGCCGATAGCTTGACCACGCTCGGTGCTTGGAAATGCCTGCACCAATAGGGCGATCCCCATGCTTTGAATCATGGCGGCGCCAATGGCCTGCAAGAGTCGGAAGAAGATGAGTGAATTGATGCTCCACGCCAAGCCACAGAGTGCGGATGCAATGGTGAAGATGGTCAATCCGATGAGGTAGACACGCCGGCGCCCAATCATGTCGCCGAGGCGCCCCATGCTGGGTAACAGACACACGATACCCAATAAATACGCTAAAACCACCCACTCAACTTGGCCGAGACTGGCCCCAAAGTGTGACTGGATGGTGGTCAACGCAATGTTGACGATAGACCCATCGACCGTTGACATGAAGGTGCCACCACCAACGGCAGCAAGTGCCAACCACTTCTGAGAATGCTCCGAAGCGGTCGGTGCAGGGCTTGTGTTCATGGCGTCCTAGTTCTCCTTTGTTTGTGACTCTGCGGTACTCCATTGTACAGGCACACCTATCTGCCGGTCACGGGTCACTTTGGCCCGCGCACCAGGCACACAAACACCTTTCCCCCCTGAGTTGTGGGGGGAAGGTGTACATGTTGCGGTTATTTTTTGTAGCCAAGCCAGCGCAGTGCATTGGGATCATCGCGCCAGTTGCTCCGTGGTTTCACCCAGAGTTCGAGGTAGACCTGTTGTCCCAGCTGAGCTTCGATGGCCGGGCGAGCTTCACTGCCAATCCGGCGGAGCATGCTCCCGCCTTTGCCGATGAGAATGGCCTTCTGCGACTCTTTTTCCACCGAAATGGTCATTCGCATGTAGAGCGTGCGTGGACGTTGCTCCCATTCCTCGACCTCGACTGCGATGCCGTAGGGGATTTCGTCGCCAATCAGGTACATGATACGCTCGCGGACCAACTCAGCGCAGAGGTTGCGTTCTTGTTGATCGGTGACCTGCTCTGCCGCATAAAACGCCGGGCCTTCCGGAAGGCGACGGCTGATTTCTTCGATGAAGGCGGTCACCCCATCGCCGTGTAGTGCCGAGATGGCGATTTCCATATCCCAGGGGGCAAGTGCTCGGAACGCCTCGAGACAAGCGTTCGCATGTGGATTGGGGCGGTCGATCTTGTTCAGTACGAGAATTTTGGGTGAGCGACTCCGGCGAATCATGCTAGCAATCTGTGTGTCGAGCTCGTTGGGCATGTGGGCGATGTCGACCACCATGCAGATGATGTCGGCGTCGGGCACACTCTGGCGAGCCTGTTGCACCATGTAGGTGCCCAAGCGGTTGCGTGGCCGGTGGATGCCGGGAGTATCTACAAAAACAATCTGTGCATGGTCACGCGTCAAAATCCCGCGAATCGCACTCCGTGTGGTCTGTGGTTTGGGTGAGGTAATGGCCACTTTTTGGCCAACGACCGCATTCAGCAGGGTCGATTTGCCCACATTGGGGCGCCCCAAAATGGCCACAATGCCGGCATGGGTGACGTCGGGGAGCAGGATGCCGGCGTCGCTGGGTGGCAAAGCCGGGACCACGTTGTTGGCGGGATCGTCGATTGCCACCATGAACGGTGCAAGTGGGAGGTAGCGCTCTGGAATGCTGTCATGGTCGACATCGGCCACGTCACAGCCGAGCATGTTGCCTTGCGCATTGAGATCAATGATGGCTGGCTCGGCGAGTGGCACCACCGCCGTGAACGGCGCACCGCAAATGCGTAATTTTCCCTGCTCGACATCCCACGCACATTCGGCATGGAGCGTGGCCAACCCGACGAGTTGGTGGAGTTGGTCGAATTCACTGAGATCGAGCTCGCACCCGACTACGCGTTGCTGGGCGTCGACGAGGAGCGCCACCGGGCATTCGAGCTCGTCTTGGCTGTCCCCTTCTTCGAGCTCCACAAAGTACCAGTAGAGCGTGCCCTGCTCGTTGTCATAGCTTACCTGTATGGTCATGCCCATCCTCTGCATTTAACGATTCGGAGCCACGCAATCTCCGGCTGGAGCATTGACATCGACCCGTTCAAATCCGGCGAATTCAAACAAGCGCCGGACGTTGGTTTCAGCGTTATCGGCGGCTACGTACATAATACCCAACTCACACGCTTTGCGCAGGGTGAGTTCTTCGGCGAGTAGGCGCACCTCCGATTCCAGCTCTTTTTGTGGGCGAGCCAACAACTTCGTGGTGCGTTGCTCGACGTACGAGAGTTTGTTGTTGATGGCCACGTTGAAGATCTCACTCGGTGGCAGGTTGATGCGGATGCCTTTGCCGTCCGGGTCCACAAGGAAATCATCTTCTTGGAGTTTGCTCAAGTCGACACCTGCCTCAACATCGGCATAGATGACCATGGTAATGCTGTCACGCGTCAGCTCTTGCACATCAAGCCCAAATCCTTTGATCATGCTGTCGATGGTGTTGATGAGTTGTTGCGTGTTGGGATCGCTCGACGTGACCGCGCGCTCGAGGCGATCGTCGTAGGTGTTGGTCACAGTAATCAGGCGATTCAGGTTTTGTGTGCGCCGTAATAGTACGCCGCGGTCGATGACAATCGGCGTCGGTGTCACGACCACGGTAATGACGTTGGGGGTTGGTGCCGTGCCTGCCACCACCGTGGCCACCGGCTCGGGTGGGGTGAGTTGCCCCACAAATAGTCCCACCGCCGGCAAAATACTGCCCAGGTTGGTACTTATGAGAGCCAGCACCGCCACAATCCCGAGCAACCCCACCAACCAGACGGTGCATCCGTTGCCGAAGGAGGTTGGCTCGTGACGAGCCGATAGGCGCGGCGTCGCATAGTCGTCATCGTAGTCATGCTCGATGCGTTGCACGGTAATACTTGGCGGCGGGGGAAGCTCGCCGGGGCGTGTGGTGCCACGGCGTGGGGGCGGCTGGTCAGGTGGTTGTTGCATTGGTATCTCCTCCCGGTTTGTGGGCGACATGCAACGCCACAGCTCCGGGCGGTAGGCGCTGGTATTCGACCTGGCTCCAGCCCGTGTCACGGAGCATCTGGGCGAGCACCGGTGGATCCGGGAAGTGGCGCGATGACTCGGGCAGGTAGCGGTAGGCCACCGCATCGGCACCCAGACGATCGGCAATCCAGGGCACGATGCGCTCGAAGTAGATGCGGTGCCCCCAGCGCACGATGCGCCAACGTGGCCGTGCCACTTCCAAGACGGCAAAGCGCCCGCCTGGTTTGGTGACCCGCCATACTTCGCGGAAGGTGGTGGCGATGTCGCTCACGTTGCGAATCACGAAACCGGCCGTCACTGCGTCGAAGCTCGCATCAGCAAATGGCAGTGTCTGCGCATCAGCACCCACAAAAAAGGCCCGCTCATCGAGGCGATGCATGCCCGCCTGCATCATCGGTGCCACAAAGTCAGCGCCCACGATGAGGCTGTGCGGCGCGGCTTGGCGCAGTTGTGGCACAAACGGTCCTGTGCCGGTACCAAGATCGAGGAGCCGTGTATCGCTGGTTTTGATGATGCGTCGTACCACGATGTTCCGCCACCAGGCGTCGAGCCCAAACGTCATGATGACGTTCATACGATCGTAGCCGTGGGCGATGCGGCTAAACATGCGCGCCACGAATGTGGCTTTTTCAGAAGGTGGTGGCAGTACCGACATGGCAAGACTTCTCCCGTCGCACCACGGCTAGTGGTTGCGCTCAAAAATAATCCGTAGCCCGTCGAGGGTCAAGTTGGGCTCAACGGCGGTAATGTACGAGGTTTCTTTGGCGATGACATCGGCGAGTCCGCCCGTGACAACCACCGGGCAGGTGTGACCAAGCTCTTCGTGCATGCGTGATACGATGCCCTCGACAAGCCCCGTATAGCCGATGATGACGCCAGCCTGCATGTGATGCATGGTGTTACGGGCAATCACACTTGGCGGGCGCACCAGCTCAACCTGGTAGAGCCGTGCGGCCAATGAAAACAGCGCATCTGACGAAATGCCTAGCCCCGGCGCAATACAGCCCCCTACGTACACGTTGTCGACGACGACATCAAAGGTGGTGGCCGTGCCAAATGCGATGGCGATCACCGGACTTCCATATTTGACAGTGGCAGCCAACGAATTGGCAATGCGGTCTGATCCCATTTCGTCGGGTGTTTCGACATCGTAGCTCAGACCACACGGGGTACGTGGCCCGACCATCAGTGGCGTAATCCCGAGGTAACGTTGACAAATGTGCATGAACTGGGTGGTCAGCGGTGGCACAACGCACGAAATCACGCACCCGTGAATGGCGGAGACCTCGATGCTGGCGAGGTCGAACAAATTACGGATGAGGACCGCATATTCATCGGCGAGCTTGTGTCGCTCAGTGAGCACCCGCCAATGGGCCACAATCGTGTTGCCCGCAAAGACGCCAATTTTAATGTTGGTGTTGCCAATGTCAATCGCAAGGAGCATGGTCGCAGCTTTCTTTCAGGAGCTCTGCTTGTTCATTCGAAACGCTGCTATTGTACCACCAACCCACGCATGGTGCGGGGATAGCACGATACCGGTTAAATGGAGTATGATAGAGAAAGTATTGGATGTACGGCATACATACAACATGCGTGGAGAATGGAGATCATGCAAATCTACCCGCCGGACGACCCGTTTGTATTTCAATTCATGTTGGGGAATGTTCCCATCGCGTTGCGTTGGTATGGTTTTTTGATTGTGGGTGGCGCTATGATTGCCGCACAGTGGGCCGCCAATCGTGCGGCGCGCCGTGGCATTGACCCCGAGCATATCTGGAATTTGACCGTGTTGGGCATGTTCATGGGGATTGTTGGGGCGCGCATCTACTATGTGGCATTTGAGTGGCCCCGCTTCGAAGGGCGGAGTTGGCTCGACATCATCAACCCGGCCACCGGCGGTCTCGCCATTCATGGTGCCATCATTGGGGCGATTTTGGCAGCCCTCATCTACACGCGCCGCTATTTTTTGAATGTGTGGGATATCCTCGATATCACGATGCCCACCTTCATGCTCGCGCAAGCCATCGGTCGTTGGGGCAATTTTTTCAATCAAGAGGCATACGGGCGCCCCACAGACCTCGGTGTGGGCGTCGTCATTGATGCTCCGTATCGTATCCCACCCTACAACGACCTCGATAAATACCCGCTGACCACGCTGTTTCATCCCACCTTTCTATATGAATCGTTGTGGAACTTGGCGGGTGTGGGAGTGCTGGTGATGGTAGAGCGGCGCTTCCGCGATGTCCTCCGGCGTGGTGACATGCTCTTGTTTTATTTCATCGTCTACGGCTTGGGGCGACTATGGATCGAAGGCTTGCGCACCGATAGTCTGTGTACCGATTTGGTCGGTGGTGAATGTGCCAATGCGTTGCGTGTGGCTCAAGTGGCGAGCATAGCCCTGATTGCGGTGGGCTTGATTGGGCTGTGGTGGAACCACCAGCGCGAGCAGACCCTCGACGAACTACCGGTTAATGACGAAGTCAAACCACTCTACGACGATACACCGGCTATTCCCACCATGCCGATTCAGCCATCAGGTGCTACGGGTGACGCAGAACGTGACGAGCCAGGGCGCCCGTCGGCATAGTGCTCATCACGGTGAAGTGGGTGTGTTGGTGAACCTCGATCAAAAACTCGACATTTTGGTGCCAGCGGCGAACTACGATGCCTGCGATACGCATGCGGTATCGGGGCGCCGCTATACCTCCAAACGTGCCACCTGGCGTGACATGCCCATCGGAAGTGAGACACTTGCAGATGGCAAACGCCGACCGGTGGTGCAACTGCTCCAGAGCGCCGAGTGTGTGTTCAACTGCCCCTATTGCCCCTTGCGGGCCGATAGAGATGTGCCACGAGCCACCCTGAGTGCTGAGGAGATGGCGGCAGCGGCAGCCCCCCAACTCAAGCACCATGATGCTGGATTGTTGTTGTCGAGCGCAGTGACCGGCTCCCCCGACCAGGCCGCGACCGCGTTGGTGGATGGCGCCCACATTCTGCGTACTCGGCACCAATTTGCTGGCTACGTACATCTCAAGCTGCCGCCGGGAGTCTCACATGCGGTCATTGAGGCGGCAGCTCGGGTGGCGGACCGCCTCAGTCTCAACATGGAAGTGCCGAGTGCGGCGCATCAGGAACGCCTAGACGCGAGTCGTGATTGGCGCAAAGACGTGGTGGCGCGGCTGGCGTGGATGCGCGATTTCAAGCAAGCCGGATTGCTCAAAGCCGGTATTGCTACGCAATTCGTGGTGGGTGCGGCCGGAGAAAGCGACCGCGACCTTGTGCTGGCCACACAGTGGCTCCATCAAGAGTTGGCCGTCAGTCGTGTCTACTATGCCGCCTTTCAACCCATCGCCGATACGCCGATGGCAGGGCACGCACGGACCCCAGCGGTGCGTGGCCAACGCCTGCTCCAGGCCGATTGGTTGCTCCGGCACTACCATTTCCGGGCCGAAGAGTTGGCCTTTGATGCCGGTCACAATCTGGCGCTCGCACATGACCCCAAACTTGCTTGGGCGCTCCAGCATCCGGAGCGATTCCCCGTTGAAATCAACGTGGCCAGTTACGAGCACCTGTTGCGTGTGCCTGGGCTAGGGCCACTCAGCGCCAAGCGCATTGTGCGCCTCCGCGGACTGGGCCGGCTACGAGAGCCAGCCCATATTGCACTATTAGGGGCGGCGGCTACCAGAATTATCGATTTTGTGACGTTCGATGGACGGTATTTTGGCATGGGAGCAAGCTATAAAAAAGCGCGTCGTGATGCGCTAAATCCGATTGCAGAACAATTAAAAATGTGGTGATATTGTATAGGATTGTCAGGATTGATTCACCGATTTCTTAACCCAATCAACGCCTGCACACCGTATAATACACATGACGTGCCAATGTGTGGAGTGACTCTCATGGGTTTTCGAGTGCAAGCGCCCTACCAACCGACCGGTGATCAACCCAAGGCCATTGCCCAGCTGGTGCAAGGGGCCCAACGTGGTATGCGCTATCAAACGCTCCTTGGTGCCACCGGCACGGGCAAAACAGCGGTGATGAGCTGGGTCTTTGAGCAACTCCAACGCCCGGCCTTGGTGCTTGCGCACAATAAGACGCTCGTATCGCAGCTCTACGCTGAATTTCGTGAATTACTCCCAGATGCTGCCGTTGAAATGTTCATTTCGTACTACGACTCGTACACCCCTGAAGCATACGTGCCCAGTAAGGATCTGTACATCGAAAAAGAAGCCTCCATCAACGAAGAAATCGATCGTCTGCGCCACGCCGCCACCCAAGCCTTGCTTACTCGCCGCGATGTGCTCATTGTGGCGTCGGTCTCGTGTATTTATGGGCTTGGCAGCCCACAAGACTACGGGCAAGTCATGGTGCCGATTGCGGTCGGAGAGGTGCGCAATCGTGACAAATTGCTCCGTCAGCTCCTCGATTTGCAGTTTGCCCGCAACGACGTCGACTTCCATCGTGGCACCTTCCGTGTGCGCGGTGACACACTTGACGTCTTCCCGGCCAATGCCGAAATTGCCGTGCGCATCGAATTATGGGGTGACGAAGTCGAACGTATCAGCACCTTTGACCCCTTGACTGGCGAAGTCTTTGGGGCACTCGAGCGGGTCGAAATCTACCCGGCTAAGCACTTCGTGGCAACCACCGAAAAATTGCAGTTGGCCATTGGTGACATCCAAGATGAGCTGGCCACGCAGCTCCAAGCGCTCGAATCCACGGGCAAAATGCTCGAAGCCGCCCGCCTCAAGCAACGCACCATGTACGACATCGAGATGCTCAGTGAAATGGGGTATTGCTCCGGCATCGAAAACTACTCACGGCACATGGACCGGCGCTTGCCCGGCCAAACTCCGTGGACCTTGCTTGACTATTTCCCCGATGACTTTGTCATCTTCGTCGATGAATCACATATTTCGTTGCCACAAGTGCGCGGCATGTACTCGGGTGACCGTTCGCGCAAAGAGACACTCGTCAACTACGGCTTCCGTCTGCCGTCGGCACTCGACAATCGACCACTCAACATCCAAGAGTTCGATCAACACATCCGTCAGGCCATTTATGTGTCGGCAACGCCAGGGCCGCTCGAGCTCGGACAATCCGAACAAGTGGTCGAGCAGATTATTCGCCCAACGGGCTTGCTTGACCCAGTCATCATGGTGCGCCCTACCAAGGGGCAAGTAGACGATTTGATTGGTGAGGTGCGCCAGCGCGTCGAACGTGGCCATCGTTGCCTTGTGACGACGCTGACGAAGCGCATGGCCGAGGATTTGGCCGATTACCTGCGTGAATCGGGCATTCGTACCCACTACTTACATGCCGACATCGACGTCATCGAACGTGTCGAGATCTTGCGTGATTTGCGTCTTGGCGTCTATGACGTGGTGGTGGGTATCAACCTGCTCCGCGAAGGGCTCGATTTGCCCGAAGTCTCGTTGGTGGCGATCTTGGATGCCGACAAAGAAGGCTACCTACGCTCGGCGTCGTCACTCATCCAGATTATTGGCCGATCTGCGCGGCATATCGATGGGACCGTGCTCATGTATGCCGATCGTATGACGGTGTCGATGGATGCGGCCATCAAAGAAACCAACCGCCGTCGTAGTCTGCAAGAGGCTCACAATCAGGCGCATAACATTGTGCCGGTGGGGATCAACAAGAGCGTGCGAGACTTGAGCGATCGTCTGCGCAAAGCGGCTGAAGAACAAGGGGTCTATGCCGCCAAAGGCCAAGAGCAGGCCGTAACCTTGCCTGCGAGCCGTGAAGCGTTGACCACGCTCATCAAGGATCTCGAAAAGCAGATGAAAGCTGCTTCTCGTGATCTTGAGTTTGAAAAGGCTGCCGCACTCCGTGACCAAATTCTTGACATCCGGCGCACATTGGCGCTCGAAGAAGAGCTGGCTCCATCACCCGCCCCCGCGCGTCGTACGGCACGGCGGACCAAATAATCATCTGAGAGGGCAATGACCACGTCATGGCAGTACAGGTATGGATAGGCGAAAAACCAGAGAATCACAACGAACGCCGGGCGCTGACGCAGCTGGCGACAAGCCTGGCACGCCTTGACGGCCTCTACATCATCATTGCCAATTTTTCGGTGGGTGGACGGACCATTGATTTGGTGGTGCTCAAACGTGAGGGGTTCTTTGTCGTCGAACTAAAACACTGTGATGGCCTCGTCATCGGCGACGTCAATGGTCCGTGGTTCGTCGAAAACGCAAACAAAGAGCGCAAACGCATTAACCCGGGCCGAAAAAACCCGTACAATCAAGTGATTTCGTACTATTATGCCTTGAGCAACTTCCTCAACGACCATAAATCGACCATCGTGGGCCACCGCAGTGTGGAGACCCGTTCGGTGCGTCGGGTGGTGGCCATTGCCCCAAGCCTTCATCCGGGCTCACAAATCAATACCGACTGGAAAGTCCAAGTGGTCGGCCTCGACGAGTTGCCACTCTTTTTGTTTACCGAGCATTCGGCCGACATGCAATGGCACGAAGACGAGCTTCAACGCATTCCCCCCCTGCTTAATTGTGTGCGCTGGGACGAAATTGAATCCCTGGTGCTCGCCGATCAGCCGCCTCCGTCGCTCCCACCAGCACCGGTGCGCCCAATTACCACGCAGTTGCTACGCACATGGACCGGGCAGGCGCTGATTGGTGTGAGTGTGCTGTTGCTGACGGTGGCGTTGCTTTTTGTCTTGACTACTCGGGGCACACAACTGGTCACCCTGCCAGCCATGAACGCCACCTCATTGCCTGCGGTGGCGGTCCCTCAGCCAAGTGCTACCACGTCGCAGTGCCTGTGGCAAGATGCCCAGACCGTGGTGCGGGTGCGCCAACGTGATGGCAGTTGGCAGAGTGGTCAAGTCGGTGAACAAGCCGATATGTTGCTCACCCTCCATCAGGTCAGTGCCTGCAACGGTGAAATTCGCATCGACATCAGCCTCAACAACAACACGCCCAATCTCATGGTCGAATTACCCCTCGATAATGCGCATGTCAGCATCCGCGATACTTTGGGGACCATTTACGCCATCGACGAAACACGCTCACGCCCCGCCGTGCTCCGGGTCGAGCCCCAAACAACGGTCCCTGCTACGGTGGTCGTTGACCGCGGTGTGCTCCCCAATGCGGCCACGTTGCTGATTTCACTCAAAAACACCAACTTCGGCGATGCCACGTGGGTGGTCGCCCTCGATCAACAGTAGATTCCCCCCCCTCATCCGCTGAGTTGTGCGTGTATCCACTGCAACCACGCCTGCACGCTCTGCATGCGCCGGCGCGCCGTTGTCTCGTTGTAAGCGGCCAGAGCCGGGTGGTGCATGACCATGGCGTACAACTGCGCCACTGTGGGTACCGCACGTTGCTGGAGCATCCAGCGCCCGGCCGTGTGCCATACCGGACATGCGAAGATAGCCGCAATCATGGCTTGGCGTTGTTGTGCCCACGGCAAGCGCATGATGTGTGCCCCTGTCGGGCTGAGCGTATACAACCCGCTGGCGTCTTTGGTGATGAAGCCGAGGTAGCGGCCAGCATTGGCGTAATAATCACTCTGTCGGTCTGCGTACTGCAAAAATTCGGTAATATCGTCGGTCTGCATGCCGGCCGGCTTTTGTAGGAGCGTCTCAAGTAGCCGCATCAATTTGTCGAAATTATCGGCTTGTGGAAACGGGATGTCGGCTGGGACGGTGCATTCATGCGTACTTGCGTGGATGCGTTCGAGATCGGGCCAGCCGAGTGGATGTGTATCGAGCCGAAAGGCATGCTGACGGAGCATGACGAGTGAATTATAGCGTTGGGGCTCGTGAAATTCATAGACGGCCACATGAAACGTAGCATTGGTGTAGATGATGGTTACTGGGTAGATGGGCTTTCGGGTCAGTGATTGCAACATGCGGTATGGGTAGTAGAGCTGGCGCAGGTTGATGTCACGCAGGTGGCGATTTTTTGCTTCACATAAAAAAACCGCCTCGCTCGTTTCATAGACGGCGTCGATTTCGATTTGCGCATTGTGGACCTGAACGGTATGCGGTGGGACGCCGGGTCGCGTCTGTGCAATCGTAAAGGTGAAGTCTCCTGATCCGCTACGTCCATTCCGCGTGTTGATGGGGTGTGGATGCTCGCAGACCGTCTGCATGCCACCGCTATGATAAAGCACCGATAGTGCTTGTTGTTCGCCCGTAATCTGCTCAGCACCGAGGGTGTCGAGCAGGGGCACCGGTAGCGCTTGCGGTGGCGCATATGCGGTCATGTATTCGAGCTGGTGAAAGGTATGAAACGGGCCAATCACGTATTCGGAGCGACTGAGTGGCAGAATGCTGAGTTGATGCTCGCGAAACACACTTGGGAGCGCACTCGATTCATCAAATTTGGCCATCAGCCGTGGCTCACGTACCGTCTTGATGGTGGCAGCGCGAATACGGTAGCTCCCGTGGTGCGCCACTTCTTCGGCAATACGATGGCGTTCGAAGAGGATGCGCCAGGCTGTTTCGTTGTGTGAATCTGACATGAATTCGCTCACCAGTTCCACACGAGGACTTCGTTGACGGCCCCACGGGCATCGCTCTTGGAGTTGATGAAGCGCTTGGCGGGAATCGTCATCTGCGCAAAGCCTGCGTACAACGACCGCACGAGGTGGGTATCTGCGTTACTAAGCAGACAATAGACTCCACGCCGGCTTAGCTCCGTAAATTCCGCCGCAAGGAGCGCTTGCTCGTGATTGCCAAATGCATCAACCTGATAACTCGTAAAGTTATTGCCGCGCTCACTGTGGTAGGGGGGATCGAAATACACCACGTCGCCGGGGCGCGCATGCGCAGTGGCTTGCGTGTAATCTCCATGCCGAATCTCAATGCCCGGTGTCTGTGCCAAGTAGGCGTGTATGTTGCGTAGACCACCCTCATCGCAGATGAGCGGGTTGTGGTTGCGTCCAACGGGAACGTTGAAGTAACCCTGCCGGTTCACACGGTAGAGCCCGTTGTAACAACTTTTGTTGAGGTAAATGAGTCGCGCTGCGCGTGCCACCGGAGAGCGCTGTGGGTAGTCACTTTGGCGGTCTTGTGCACGAACGTAGTAGTAATATGCCTGGTCGTGTTGTGCTTCGTGGACGCGTAACTCGCTGATGAGCGCTTCGATGTGGTCGCGTATACAGCAATAGGCCTCAATAAGCAGGGCATTCGTATCACCGATGATGGCACGCCGTGGCCGCAGATCAAAGAAGACCGCTCCCGCCCCCACAAAGGGCTCTATATAGTTGAGTTGAGTTGAGTTGAGTTGAGTTGAGTTGAGTTGAGTTGAGTTGAGTTGAGTTGAGTGCCGGGCACGTGGCCAACACTGATCGGATGTGTGGCAGGAGTTGGCGTTTGCCACCCGCCCACTTCAAAAATGGTTTTAATTCAGCGTGTTGTACGGGCATGCCGCGATACTCCCTGAGGCGATGTGCGATCAAATTATTGATCGGAATGCGCCAGAGATCAACCCCGTGCGAGTGGTGCACGGGGTTGGCCGGGTACGAACACACATCAGGCCGGTGATTCTGGGAGTGGATCGGGCACTTGGGGGACAAGTTTTGTCAGCAGGATGCCGAGCTCATACAGCATGTACATGGGTACTGCAAGCAGGAGTAGGTTGTAGGGGTCACCGGTAGGTGTAATGAGGGCAGCAATGATGGTGATGACGACGACCGCATAGCGGCGTGTAGAGGTGAGCATCTGTGTTTTGACGATGTTGAGTCGGGCTAAGAGGTACATGATGGCGGGGAGTTGAAAGATGACGCCATTCCAGAGCAACAACGTTGCCACGGTGCCAAAAAAGCTGTCAGAGGTGGGTACTGTGCTGATGTTGGTGGTTTGGCCGTAGCCGAGCAAAAATTGCAAGGCTGCTGGCACAGTAAAAAACCAACCGAAGGCAATCCCGGCCAAAAAGAGCTCAGTGACGATTGGGAGTGCCACATACAAGATGCGCTTTTCGCGGTTGAGCAGGCCCGGTGAAAAGAAGGCGACGAGCTGGTAGATGACCACCGGCATGGCGATGACGATGCCGACCACGAGCGCAATACGCATATACCCCAAAAAGACTTCACCCACACCGACCGCTTGGAGCGTTGTGCCGGCAGGTGCGAGCTGTCGCACCATGAAATCGGGGAGCGGGCTGCCTAGCAAATTGGGGCTATTGACGATATAAAAGCCGATGGAGGTGCCAATACACACGGCCACTGCGGCTTTGACGAGACGGTCACGGAGCTCAATGAGATGCGGTGCGAGGGCACTCCAAAAATCCTGCAAGGTCTCTGGTGCAGATCCACCCGTTGCATCGTCAGTGAAAAAAGCTTCCTCGGGGTCTTCGGCAGGGATGAGCCAGTGCACGAGCCCAAGCACCATGAGGGGCAACAAGATGAGGAGTGCCAAAAGGCTGACAACCAGAATCAACTGTGACGTATCCATGCCTACGACTCCGAGTTCTGCTGACGGTTGGTGAGTTGTTGATTGAGCTCATCGATGCGTTGTGTCAGGCGACCGACTTCAATTTTCATCATCATGAAGGCATCGTGTGACACCGACCCGGTGGCTGGTTGCTGGGCTTTCTGGAGTTCGCTACGGGTGGCTTTGAGATCGCGGCTGAGTTGCTCGACCTCGATGCGCATCATCGTGAAGGCATCATGACTAACAGTCGCCGACGCCGTGGCACCGAGTTGTTTTATTTGTTGAATTTCTTGGCGCAGAGTGGCAATTTCGGCACTAAATTGTTGGCGTTCGTGTTGGAGTGTTTGGTGGAGCTGGTCAACATCAACCGGAACATCGGATGTGTTCTCGTCAGTCGTCGCCGTAGTCGGGTTGGCCCAGTTCGGTTTGCGACTGCGAGCTACCACCCCATTGCTCAACGGAGCTTCTGTGATGGCTTCAATCGTCATTGGCGTGGTGACATCACTGGTGGCAGGCGGTGTCTGCGTGGTGTCATTGACCGTAGCGGTGGTCTGGGTGGCCGCAATCGTGGCCGCCACGGCAGCTGGTGTCGGTGGTGGTGGATTGACCGGTGCCGTGTCGGTCATAGGCGTGTTGTTGGGTGTGGCCGCTGACGGGATGCTTGCAGGTCGAGGTGGGGCAATATTGGCTGCGGTCGCGGCGCTTTGGAGTGATGTATCGACGGTGCGCGAGGCGGTATTGAGGTCACCGCGCACACTTTCAACCTCTGCACGCACGATTTGCATTTCTTGGCGGAGCGTCGCACGAATATCTGCGATTTCACCTTGCAACTCGCGTTGTACTTGGACGAAGAGTTGGGCATCGGGGGAGGTGTTCATCCAGTTGCGGAGTCGCACAATATTGCGGCCAATACTACGAGCAAAATCCGGCAACCGCTCTGGCCCGACGACGAGTAAGGCCACAATTAATATGAAGAAAAATTCTCCGGGTCCAATCCCGAGGAAATTCATACCATCCTCATTTCACCATGTGGCGTGTTGCACACGCGCCACCGCATTGTCCGGCACCTGCATCATTGTACACCATGTAGCAGGAGCTGCTGTGGCTGGATATGCCCAAAAAGAGGCTCCCAGGGTAGGCCGGAGCCACACCTGGGAGCTGAACAAGGCCTGACTACTTGTTGTCGACGTACTTCAGCGCGTCGCCGTAGGTCAAGATCTTTTCGGCATCTTCATCGGGAATTTCGATGTTGAACTCTTCCTCGATGGCCATGATGAGCTCGACCAAGCCGAGTGAATCCGCTTTGAGGTCATTGGCAAAGTGGGATTCTTCTTTGATGTCGTTGACATCAACAACCAACTTGTCGGCAATGATGCTTTTGAGGCGTGCCTCAACATCTGCAGATGGCATGTACCATGCTCCTTTCGCAACCATGACGCACGGTGTATGCGTCGTTGTACACATGTTTATTCACCACGAAGCGAGCCTCGTTGGCTACAAATCTGAGGCGTTTTCACGGGAATCTGGAAAACGCAATGTGACCGAAGCAAGCACGCCGTTGACAAACCGTGCTGCCGTATCGCCCACATATGCCCGAGCAATTTCAACTGCCGCATTTACGACGACGCCAGTGTCGCCACGGCCTTGCTCTGCAGTCATATAGCGAAGCTCACTCATGGCAACGTACAACACAGCACGTTGCAAAAGTGGCATTGCATCGATGGGGACGTTCGGGGCCAGCTCCATGATAAGGGCATCATGGTTGAGTCGCTGGTTGAGTGAAAGTTGAAGCAACGTACGGATGAAGGCCTGTTGCGACTCAGCAAGTGCCACGGGTGTGACCGCTTCGTCTTGTTCGTTGACAACGGGCTGGGCAATGTGCCGCTCCATCACTGATGCGACATCGTGATCCGTCTGGAGAAGTTCGTACAGCATGCGTACAGCATGTGTCCGTGGCTTAAGCCGGGATGGGCGAGGCATGCGATCCTTATGGTGATAGGTCGGTGACGACAATGTTGATAGTTGCATTGCGCTGTGTCATCCTCCGCACGATGAGTTGGACTAGGGCCTGAATGAGCTGACAATGCTCAGCCACCGACCGCACCGTTGCGGGCTGGAATACCACATAACAGGTTATCACACGCTGATCACCGTGGTCGTAGAGGGTGACTCCATGCCCAACCTGAGCACCATGTGGCGCATGGTAGGGCGGTGCCGCCAATACGACTCCTGGCACGTGCGCAACCGCAACGCTGATACGTTGCATGATGGTCGCTACAGCGATTTCGGTCTGCTCACGATGCACGTCTACCATTCTACTCACAACTGCAGAACACGTCAAGAAAAAGCGCATGTTGCCTGTTATCTGTGATATAATACCACTCATGGCATTGTTCTGCCAATATATCCCTGAACGTCGGGCCACTCCAGCCCGTACGCGATTGTTGAGGAGTGTGTGACATTATGGCTTTGGAGAAGACCGAGAAGGGTGCATTGATTGGCAACTTTCAAGCGCACGCCACTGACACCGGCTCATCAGAGGTGCAAATCGCCCTGTTGACGGAACGCATCAATCAAATCGTTGACCACTTGCGCACCCACAAGCAAGACCACGCTACGCGTCGTGGCTTGCTCAAGTTGGTTGGCCGGCGTCGTCGTTTGTTGGCGTACCTGAGCCGCACCGATCATGCCAGCTATCGCTCAGTCATTGAGCGCTTGGGTCTGCGCCGGTAAAGTGAGCAACGCCTGCGTGTGTTGCCGTTGTTGATTGGCTGCGGGTTCATGCAATATTGACCCCGCAGCGTTTTCTTTTTGTGAGCAGTCAGTACAAGACAAAGACCAGGTGATTAGGGATTGGAGGATGGAGTGATGTGTGGCATGACGGCATCCTCCAGTACCTAACGCTTGGCACCAAGGGCTGGCGGGCGCCAGCAGAGAAGTGAAGGAACCAATGACCGAACGAAACATCGTCAGTGTGAGTGCCGAAATTGCCGGCCGCACGATGACACTCGAAGCCGGCCGCTTTGCGGAGCAGGCTGACGGAGCAGTAACGGTGCGCTATGGCGATACCGTGTTGCTTGCCACGGTGGTGGCCGCAAAGGCACCACGCGAAGGGGTCGACTTTTTCCCGTTGACCGTCGATTACGAAGAAAAAATGTACGCTGCTGGCAAGATTCCTGGCAGTTTCTTTAAGCGCGAAGGGCGGGCCACGACGACCGCGATTCTGACTTCACGCTTGACTGACCGTCCCCTGCGTCCGTTGTTCCCTGAGGGATACTACAACGAAGTCCAAGTCATCATCACCACGTTTGCCATCGACATGGTCAATGATCCAGGTCCGTTGTGTATTGTGGCCGCGTCGGCAGCGTTGAGCATCAGCAATATCCCCTTCTCGGGGCCGGTTGGCGCAGTGTCGGTGGGCTTCCTCAATGGCGACCATGTCGTCAATCCGGCGATGGCCGATATGGCCGAAAGCCGCCTCGACTTGGTCGTGGCTGGCACCCAAGATGCGGTGTTGATGGTGGAGGCGGGAGCCTTTGAACTCACCGAGGCGCAGATGCTTGACGGCGTCATCAAGGGGCATGCGGTGTGTAAGCAGTTGTGTGATCTACAACGCGAATTGATGGCCAAATGTGGCAAGGCAAAGTTGCAGTTCACGCCACCGGTGGCCGATCGCTCACTCGAAGATTCCATGCTCGCCTGGATGGGGCCACGCCTCCACGAGGCCCTGCACGACAGCAACAAGCAGGCCCGCCAAGACCGCATGGAGACCTTGCATGCCGAGGTACTCGCCCATTTCACCGCTGATGAGCCCGAAGAAGAGCTTGAGGCGCGCAAAAAGGCCGTAAACACCGCCTTTGAAAACATCGAGTACGATGCGGTGCGCAACGCCATTCTCACCAGTGGTATCCGCGTTGATGGTCGTGCCGTTGACGAAATTCGCCCCATTCATGTCGATGTGGGAGTCATCCCACGCGTGCATGGGAGCGGTTTGTTTACCCGTGGCCAGACCCAGGTGCTCACGATTACCACGTTGGGATCGCCGGCCGAAGAGCAGAAGCTCGACGATCTGGGCATTGAGACCAGCAAGCGATATATTCATCACTACAACTTCCCACCATTCTCGACCGGTGAAGTCAAGCGTCTCGGCGCTCCGCGTCGGCGTGATATCGGGCATGGTGCCTTGGCGGAGCGCTCGTTGTTGGCCGTGTTGCCCAGCAAGGATGAGTTCCCATATACGATGCGGCTCGTCTCAGAGGTCCTCTCTTCGAACGGCTCATCGTCGATGGCATCGGTCTGTGGCTCAAGCCTGTCGTTGATGGATGCCGGTGTGCCCATCAAGCGCCCAGTGGCCGGCGTCGCCATGGGCCTGATTACTGGCAAAGATGGTAAGTGGCAGGTACTCACCGACATCCAAGGCATCGAAGACCACCTCGGTGACATGGACTTCAAAGTTGCTGGCACCAGCGAAGGTGTGACCGGTCTGCAGATGGATATCAAGACGACCGGTATCACCTACGACATCATGAAAATGGCATTTGAGCAGGCCCGTCAAGGGCGCATGTTCATCCTTGGCAAGATGAATCAATCCATCACCGAGGCGCGCACCGACCTTTCACCCACGGCGCCCCGCATTATCACCTTGCAAATCCCGGTCGACAAAATCGGCGCCTTGATCGGCCCCGGCGGCAAGACCATCCGTGGCATCATCGAGACCACCGGCGCTACGGTCGACGTCGAAGACGATGGACGGGTCTTTGTGACGACTGCAAGCGGTGAAGCTGCCAAGCGTGCGGTCGGCATGATTGAAGCGTTGACGCGCGAAATCAAAGTCGGCGAGGTCTTTTTGGGCAAAGTGGTTAGCATCAAGCCGTTCGGTGCCTTTGTCAATTTGACACCAGGCAAAGACGGTATGGTACATATCTCGGAGCTCGATGTGAATCGCGTGAATGTCGTCGAAGATGTGGTCAACATTGGCGATGAAATCAACGTGATGGTCATTGATGTCGATTCCAACGGCAAAGTCAGCTTGTCACGCCGTGCCATTTTGACGGGTGAAAGCCCCGAAGATCGCCGGAGTGCAGGTCGACCACCGCGTGAAGACCGTGGTGGGGATCGCGGCGGTGACCGCGGTGGTGATCGTGGCTTCCGCCCGCGTCGTCGCGATTAGTCGTTCGTAATCTCTAGACCGCCCGTGGTGCAGATGCACCACGGGCGGTTGTGTGTATAGGGCAGGCAAGGGTTATTTGCGGGGTGGCGCCGTGTACTCGTCGGTGGCCAACAAATCGGCGTGGTGGCGAGCGGCTACATCGGGGTGCGAACGCAAGCGACTCTTGAGCTGGTTTTTGCCGACCTCGCGGAACAGTGGATTCATCGGGTCGTTGGTGGCTCCACGTGCCTGTGTCGCAAGCTCAGCTGGGAGTTGGAGCAACGGGACCGTCGAGTTGAGCTGCGCATTAAAGAAAAACGCAATCGACAAGCGCTCACTGCCTGCTGGTGGTGTGACGACACGGTGGACGTTGGCAAGCAAATATCCGTTGGAGGCGAGCTCGAGTACTTCACCGATGTTGATGACAAAGGTGCCCGGAATCGGCGGCGCACTAATCCATTGCCCGTTGTGCTCGACTTCGAGCCCCTTTTGTGTGTCTTGGAGCAGGACCGTCACAAATCCACCGTCTTTGTGGGCGCCAACCCCTTGCTCGCTCTCGGTGGCGTCACGCCCTGGATAACGGATGATTTTGAGCAGATAATGCGGCTCGGGAGTATAAATTGGCTCAAATACCTGCTCGGATTGCCCCAACGCCGCCGCAAAGGTGCGAATCAAGCGAATCGACAGGTGCGCGGCAGCCGCTTGATATGCCAAAATGGTCTCGCGGAAGTGGGGGAGTGACGTCGGCCATTGATTGGGACCGCGCAAGCGATCCCACGGGCGGTGTGGTGCGACTTCGGCATAGGCCTCACGCTCAGCTGCGATATCTACTTGCTCACGCCAATCACGTTGCCCACGGGTGAACTCCATGCCCTTGCGGTTGTAGCCACGGAAGTGTGGCGAATTCACCATCTCAATGGCCAACTTTTCTGCTTCGGGGAGTGCAAAAAATTCCTTGGCTCCCGCAATCGTGTTGTCGATGAGCGCCTGTGAGACACCATGCCCCGTGACATAAAAGAACCCTAGGTCGTAGGCGGTGGTGCGTAATTCGGCCAAAAAGGCATCCCGCTCGTGTGGATTGCCTTCGAGCCGCCCTAAATCGAGTACGGGTAAGTGGGTGTATGTGGTGCTCATTACCTTGATTCCATCCATGATTCAATGCATCATCTATGCGTGAATGCCAATATATTATATTGTTTATAAAACTTGTCAAATTAACACGAAACAACAACGTATGTGCGCGGTATGGTACGGGTGGTGGAGGTCTGTGTTTGTGGCAACAAGAGGTCGGTGGAGGGGATGGGGGGCGCTGAGGGGGGCAGGCCTGAGGGTATCGATTCAAGGCAGAAAATGGTGCTATAGTGTACACGGAGAGCAAGGACGCTCTCCGTGTTTTCGATGGAAAGGACTTGCCGAATGTCGACCGCATTTGCCACGCGCATGGCGCGCGTCCAGCCTTCAGCGATTCGTGAGTTACTGCAACTTGGTGCCGATCCACGGGTGATTTCGTTTGGGGGTGGCTACCCCGACGCCAATCTGTTCCCGTATGAGGAATTATGTGCGGTAGCTGAAACGGCGTTGATTCGTGATGGGGCGACTTCGTTGCAGTACAGCTCCTCCAATGGCACCCCACAGCTCCGTGGTCTGATTGCGGCGCGTATGCAGGCGCAGGGGACGCCGACCACTGCCGATGAAGTGTTGATTACGCATGGTGGTCAACAGGGGCTTGATCTGGTGGCCAAATTGTATGTAAATCCAGGGGATGTCATCGTCACCGAAAATCCCACGTTCCTCGGCGCCATGATTGCGTTTAATCCGTGTGAGCCACGCTACGTAGGGGTGGGCATGGATGACGAAGGTATGGACATGAACGAACTCGAGGCGGTGCTCAAAGAGACGGCCAACGTGAAATTCATCTACACGGTGCCCGATTTCCATAATCCGACCGGAGTCACCATGAGCCGTGAACGTCGGCATCAGTTGATTGCGTTGGCCAATCGCTATAACGTGATGGTACTTGAGGATACTCCCTACCGTGAGATTCGTTTTGCGGGGGAGGCGTTGCCCACGCTGAAAAGTCTTGACAGCGAGGGCCGGGTGATTTTTGTGGGCACCTTTTCGAAAATACTCGCACCCGGATTGCGCATTGGTTGGACGGTGGCAACTCCGGCCATCACACAACAACTAGGACTGCTCAAATTGGCGGCCGATACGCAGAGTAGTACGCTCAACATGAACATTGTGGCGCTCTTTTTGGAGCAGTACGATATTGAGGCCCACATTGCCACATTGCAGAGTAACTACCGGCGCAAGTGTGCACTGATGCTCCAGAGCATGCAAGAATCGTTCCCTGACACGGTGCGTTGGACAACGCCCACTGGCGGGTTGTTCACGTGGGTCACCTTCCCAGTCGGCTTCGATGCGGCTGATTTTATGCGCTACGAGATGTTGCCCAAAGCGCAGGTTGCCTATGTGCCCGGCGAGCCGTTTTTTGCGGTGAACCCGCAAAAAAACCACGCGCGGGTGAATTTTTCATCGCAATCAGACGAACGCATTGTACAGGGAATTCACGCCATTGGCGCATTGTTGCGCGCCTAGCCGAGAATAGCGCGGGTGACGGCGTCGAGATCGGCCAAATCGGGAAGAACCGCATCGGGGTGGTGGGCTGCTAAATCAGCGACGGTGAAGGGGCCAGTTGCCACCGCCACGGTGCGGGCGCCGTGTGCTTTGCCGCAGGCGATGTCGTTGGGGGTATCGCCGATAATCACGAGATCGCTGCCCCGGAGCGTAGTGCCCAAGACCGTCTGTGCGCGCTGAAGCGCAAATCCGGGGAGTTCGACGCGGTGGCGATGATCGCTGCCATAGGCACCCATGCGCATGTCGATGAGGTCATAGAGATTGGTGAGTTGGAGCTTGAGGGCGGCGACAGCCTGCATATTGCCCGTCAACACCGATTGGCGGATGTCGGGATGTGCCATAAAAAATTGCAAGGCTTGGGGGACACCAGCGAGGACCCGCCCGCGTTGTGCCATCTCGGTGCGGCGCACCGTGAGCTCTTGCATGTAGGCTTCTGCGAAGGCGTCAAGGCGCGTCACGAGTGCTTCAGCGTCGTGTTCGGGGAATGTCTCAATGATGATTTGCTGGTCGGTTTTGCCGGCGTATTCACGGCGATCGTTGCTCGAGGGGCGCCCATAGATGCGGGCCATGGCGGCACGCATGGCCTCGCCGGCCACTCCACCACTGTAGAGCAACGTCCCATCGATATCCCAGAGTAACAGGCGCATGTGATGTACTCCTTCTGTGGCGAACGCCTATAAACCGCCGAAATAGCGGAGTGCGAGTCGGATGCGGTCGTCGAGATTGGGGGAGGCATCAGCGGGGATGTGCGCAACAGCAGCATTGGCCTCCGCAGCACTGTAGCCGAGCCCCACCAAGATGTCGAGGAGCTCACTATCACGCGATAATGATGATTCCCCGGTGCCCCCAGTGCCGACAATGCCCATTTTGCCCTTGAGCTCAAGCACCATGCGTTCGGCCGTTTTGCGCCCAATGCCAGGGACTTTGCTGAGCCGAGTAATATCGCCGTTGGCGAGTGCGAGCCGTAAATCATTGGGGGTCAGACTTGAGAGCAGGTTGAGCGCCACTTTGGGGCCAATCCCGCTGACGGCGAGGAGCTGCTCGAAGAGCGCTCGTTGGGGTAAGTTTTCGAAGCCGTAGAGGGTATGTGCATCTTCGCGAACAATCTGGTAGGTGAACAATCGCACCGTGTCGCCGTCGTTGAGGGTGGCGAGCAGGGGACGGGGAGGATAGACGAGGTAGCCGACCCCGTGCGTCTCTACGATGACGAAGTCACTGCCACTTGCGGCGATAGTGCCACTGACAAGTGCAATCATGAGATGCTCCTCTCTGACAAACAAAAACCCGGCCACATGTATGGCCGAGTCGTGTAATGGAGCGGGAGACGAGATTCGAACTCGCAACCCTCTGCTTGGGAAGCAGATGCGCTACCATTGCGCCACTCCCGCTCATTCCCTGTATTGTAGCCGTTGCCGGCATCGCTGTCAAATGTGGTGTGTCGATTATTGACGGGTGATGGAGAGGAGCAGGCGTTCGAGTTCGGCGCAGTGCTGTTGCCACGAAAAATGGGCGACGACGCGGGCGCGCCCGGCAGCACCGAGGCGTTGAGCGAGTGTGGAATCGTGAATCAGGAGTTGAATGGCATCGGCCAGCGCCTGTACGTCGCCCTCGCCTACAAGTAACCCTTCGTGCTGGTGGCGCACGATCTGATTGAGCGGGGTGATGTCGCTGGTGATGACGGGCAGGGCACTGGCCATGTACTCGTGTACTTTGAGCGGTGACCAAAAGAATCCGGCCGCTTGGAGTGCGGGGTGTTTGCTGGTATCAAATGGTGCAATGCCGATATCGGCTTGACTGAGGAGCTCGGGCATGCGCTGGTAGGGCTGCATGCCAAGGAATTCGATGTTGGATGCATCGCCGGCGATGGCACGCACGGTGGCAAACTCGGGGCCACTGCCGATGAATTGGAAGCGGGCCGTAACGCCACGATCGTTGAGCAGGCGTGCAGCTCGGACGGCGTGTTCGACGCCATGCCAAGCCCGAAATGACCCTACAAATATGACGGTGGGAACATGATCTGCGGGGCGCTGGGCGGGTCGGGGAGTGAAGCGTTCGACATCGGCGCCCCAGGGGTGTTCGTGGATGCGGGTGCGGTCGATGCTGGCTGGTACGGTGGTGTGTAGCGGAGTGACGATGGCATCGGCCCATTGGCACTGCACGGTAGCCCAGCGCTGCATGGGAGATCCTAGTGCATCATCGATGCGGCGCTTGCGCACACTGGGGGGGTCGACGATGAGCGCATTTACTTCGAGGAGGGCCGGAATGCGGTGGCGATGGGCGGCAAGCATGCCCCCCCCCGCAAAGTTGTAGTAGCGCTCCATGATGACATCGGGCTTGAGTTGCCTGACAAGGCGGTCGATGGTGGCAAAACTCAGACAAGACAGCGCCTTGGGCACGTCGATATGGTGGATGGTGAAACCATGCCATGCTTGGATGGCGGGATTCCACAAATGGCGCAGATTGGTGTGGCCTTCACGGGTCACCGCAACCACGTGAAGCGTGTGCCCACGTGATGCCAAACCCCGAGCCACCTCGAAGGCGTGGGTGGAGCCTCCGAGGGAGCCGGGGAGCGGTATGCCACTCGCAACGTAGAGAATATTCACAGGGGCTACATGCGCTCGTAGCGCTCCAAATCGAGGACAATACACAAGGCACCTTCGGCCACCCCACTGACGGTTTGTTGGGCCTGGGTGACGGCAGTGTCTTCGACACCGACGAGCAACGTGGTGTTGCCACGGCGTAAAAATCCACCACTCGAGGCCAATCGGGTGACTCGAAAGCTCTGTTCAACGAGTGCGTCAACGGCTGCATCTGCCACAGAATCATCGGTTACGAATACAAGTAGTTTCATGGTGTACTCCTCTATGTGTGATGGTCGGCAGAGCGGATCCGCTGTGCCATCGGTGCGTTGTACGCATGACAGATGGCAATAGCGACCGCATCGGCGGCATCGTCGGGACGAATGATTGACGGTAACTTGAGGGTGAGACGGACCATCTCCTGCATCTGACGCTTGTCAGCCCCACCGTACCCGGCTATCGTCTGCTTGACGACAATCGGTTTGTACTCGGCGATACTCAAATCGGCTTGTGCCAATGCGAGGAGCGCGACCCCGCGAGCTTGGCTGACCGTGAGTGCTGTGGTGACGTTTTTGGAGAAAAAAAGTTCCTCAACGGCACCGGCAGTGGGTTGGAACTCCTCAATGCAACGCTGGAGACCGTGGTAGAGGAGCTTGAGCCGCTCAGCCTGTGCCATCCCAGCCGGGGTCGTCAGGGCACCACAGCCAATCAATTGGAGCTGGCCGGCCTGTTGCTCGACAATGCCCCACCCCATGATAGCAGTGCCGGGGTCGATGCCCAGGATGCGCATCGGACTAGGCACCTGCAAATTGCTCAGCGACTTCGTCGGTAATGTCCAAGTTCGTGTACACCTTTTGGACATCGTCGAGGTCTTCGAGTTTGTCGATGAGCTTCAGAGTCTTGAGCGCTTCGGCGGTGTCGGCTTGCACCTGCGTCTTGGGGCGCATGGTCTTTTCGACGTTGGTAATGGTCAGACCACCGTCGCTGAGGAATTGGCGCACGCTAATCAATTGCTTGAAGTCGGTGTAGACCTCGACGATGTCGTCGCTGACGACCACATCATCGGCGCCCGCATCAATGGCAAGCATCATGACATCGTCGGCACCGAGTTTGCTCCCACTCAGGTCAATGGTAATCAGACCACGGACGTCGAACATCCAACTGACCGAACCGAGCTCCCCCAAGCTACAACCGGCTTTGGTAAAAGCGGCGCGCACTTCGCTTGCCGTGCGGTTGCGATTATCGGTGGCGGCTTCAATGATGAGGGCCACTCCACCCGGACCATATCCCTCGTAGTAGATTTCTTCGAGCTGTGATTCGTTGCCTTTGCCCATGCCGCGCTCAATCGCGCGTTGGATGCTGTCGGCAGGCATATTCCCGCCACGGGCACGGTCGACCGCAATGCGGAGCCGGAAGTTCATGTCGGGGTCGCCAGAGCCACCTTCGCGGGCGGCAATGGTAATATCCCGGGCCAACTTGGTAAACAACTGACCACGTCGTTGATCAAGCAAACCTTTTGATCGACGAATCGTGTGCCATTTGGAATGTCCGGACATATGTATTTCCTCAGTGCATGACTCTATAATCACGTATTATAGCACAGGGGTGGGCATTGGTATACCATTTGGTGCGAGTACGCATTGAGACAAGGAAAAGCCGGCGACGTGCAGAAATGCACGTCGCCGGCTCGGGTGATGCGCTGAAGTTTAATTCTCGACTACCTGTACAATGCCATTGGTTTGGCGTACCCGGGCAATCAAGCTGTGCAAACGTTCGCCATCGACGGATTCGTACTCGATGAGTGCATTTGCCATATCGTCGAGCACTTCGCGGTGCACCAACAAAATCTGGCGGGTGCGCTCGTAGGCATCGGCCACAATGCGATAGACTTCAGCGTCGATTTTGCGGGCCACATCTTCGCCGTAGTTGCGCTGTTCGCTGATTTCGCGACCAAGGAAGATCATCTCTTCTTTTTCGCCAAACGCGATAGGCCCGAGCGATGGGCTCATGCCATAGCGTGTCACCATCGAACGAGCGATGCGGGTGACCTGGGTGATATCGCCGGATGCGCCGGTGGTGACTTCTTCGATGCCGAAGATAATCTCCTCAGCCACTCGTCCGCCGAGAGCGGCCACCAACTGCGCGGTGAACTGCGAGGCGGTGGTGTAGCGCAGGCTATCTTCTTCGGGCAGGAAGAGGGTGTAGCCACCTGCACGACCACGTGGGATGATGGTCACTTTTTGGACCATGTGTGCTTTGGCCATGCCGGCAGCCGCAATGGCGTGCCCGGCTTCATGATAGGCGACCAGCAACTTCTCGCGGTCGGTCATGACACGGCTACGGCGCTCTGGACCTCCGAGTGCGACGCGCTCGACGGCATCGGTAAGCTCAATTTGCCCGATTTGCTTCTTGGAGCGGCGGGCTGCTAGGATGGCAGCTTCGTTGACAACGTTGGCGAGATCAGCACCCGAGAATCCCGGGGTCAGCTTGGCGACCACGCTCATATCGACATCATCGGCCAGTGGTTTGCCCTTGGTATGGACGTGGAGCACGGCCACGCGACCCTTCATGTCGGGGGCGTCAAGCACCACTTGGCGATCGAAACGACCGGGGCGGATGAGGGCCGGGTCAAGCACGTCTGGGCGGTTGGTGGCCGCAATCACGATAATGTTGGTGTTGGAGTCAAAACCATCCATCTCCACCAAGATTTGATTGAGGGTCTGCTCGCGCTCGTCGTGTGAGCCGCCGAGACCTGCACCGCGCTGACGCCCGACGGCGTCGATTTCGTCAATGAAGATGATACAGGGAGCATTGCGCTTGGCCTGATCAAAGAGGTCGCGGACGCGCGACGCGCCAACACCAACGAACATTTCGACGAACTCTGAGCCAGAAATCGAGAAGAAGGGAACGCCCGCTTCACCGGCCACGGCGCGTGAAAGCAGGGTTTTACCGGTTCCCGGCGGGCCCACCATCAAGACACCACGCGGGATGCGTGCACCAAGCGAGGCAAACTTGTCGGGGAACTTCAAGAATTCCACGATTTCGGTGAGGTCCTGCTTGGCTTCTTCTTGACCTGCCACGTCGGCAAAGGTGACACTTGGCTTGTCACCCGAGAACATGCGGGCACGGCTTTTGCCAAACGACATCGCCTGGTTGTTGGAGCCCTGAGCCTGGCGCATGAAGAAGACAAAAAACCCAATCATGAGGAAGACGGGGAGCAAGACGCCGAGGACGTTGAAAAGCCCACCCCAAGCCGGAGCAGCGCCGATTTTGACGTCGACACTCTCAAGTGGGACTCCTGCCTGTACCAACAGGGTCGTGATGCTATCACCGGTCTCGATGCGCGAACGGACCGATGCCGAGCTACCGAGATACCGAACGATGATTTCGTTGCTACCTGACTGCACTTCGATGCGCTCAACCTTACCGGCCTTGGCGTCGGCGAGCACCGCATAAATGCCCTTCTCTTCGCTGACCGTCTGCGTGCCGCTGAAGTAGTTGAAGAACAGCGCCAGTGCCGCAACGAGGATGATGAGGTAGACGAAACTATTTTTGAGCCAGCGGTTTTCGCCCATATCGTTTCACAATCTAGGAGATTGCACTCCGGGTTTGATGTGCTCCAGTGTAGGGGTAGGGGAACACGCTACAACGAATGTAGTACATTGATTATAGCACTGTGCTTTTTCATGGGGCAAGCACAAAAAGATGATAGTTTGTTAACTCTTATGCTTTTCTAATAGCCGAGCATCGATAGCGTGGCACGTACACAGCATGGCATACGTGCCACCACGGTTATTTAGGCGTGTGTGTATACCGACGGTTTGAGGACACCGATGTACGGAAGGTTGCGGTAGTGTTCGGCGTAGTCGAGCCCATAGCCGACCACGAACTCATTGGGGATGTCGAAGCCGAGGTAATCGACGCTGAGGGTGACGCTGGGGTCACGGCGGGCCGGTTTGTTGAGGAGGGTGCAGATACGCATGCTTGCCGGATTGCGTTTTTGGAGTTGGGCATGGAGATACGCCAGCGTCAGACCACTGTCGATGATGTCTTCAACGATGAGCACATGCCGATTGGCGATATCCATGTCGAGATCTTTGAGCAGGCGTACGACGCCACTCGTGTGTGTGCCACTGCCGTAGCTGGATGTGGCGATGAAATCAATGGTGACATGCATGTCAATGGCACGGATGAGATCCATCATGAACATGGTGCACCCTTTCAAGACGCCGATAATCACCAAATCACCGAGCGGTTGATAATCGCGGGTCAGTGTTTGCCCGAGAGTGGTGATGCGTTCTTGAATGTGCTCGCTCGAGAGTAGGATGGTCTCGATGTCGTGATGCATGGTTGCTCCCCATAAGACAAGGTCGATTGTTCTGTATCATACCTGATTCTGTTGAACTGTGCAGAGCAACGCGGGTGTCCCCACGGGGGCCACAAACGCTGGGTCGACCCGGACGCCGATGACCCACACCACCGCATGTTCGGTGGCGAGAATGGGCCATTGTGCCCGGTGCGGGGCCGGAATTTTGGCATCGAGCATGACATCTTGCAGGCGGCGATGGTGCTGGTGTTGGTTGATGGCCATGCGCTCACCGATCTGGCGTGTCCGTATGACATAGGCGTGTGTGGGTGACAGCGCCACCTGCCACGGGTGAGATGCCGGTGCTTGTGTGACGTGGGCGCAATGCAGATGAAACGCACCACAGATGATGCGCGTGCCATCTGCGAGTGTGCGTGCGACTCCACCGTACTGCGGGGCGGGAGCTCCGGGCAGGTCGGCTGGCCCAATCAATAACCCTTCGGGATGGTGGCGTACTCGGTAGGGTTGGGGGGGCGCAGTGTTGAGCGGCGTGCCGGTGAGTAGGCTCTGGCGCATGGATTCAACGTGTTCCCAGTGTAGCTCACGTAGGTGCGGGTAGTGTTGGGCACAGGCCTGCCGGATGGCGATGCGTTGCAAGGCGACGGGGAGCTGTGCCACCGGAGTGCGTTTGAGCAAGGTGACCTGTGCAAATGAAGTGCATAACGTCTGCCACTGAGAGGTGACTATCTGCTCTAGCGCGGTATTTTGTTCGGCAAGAAGCATGGCGGTACGTGCCACGATTGTGTTGAGTTGAGGTTGTTCTTGGCGCAGTTGAGGGATGATATTGCGTCGCAATCGGATACGCTGAGAGCTCTGCTTGGTGTTGCTGGGGTCGCTGGTCGGCGTAAGCTGACGCACCGCACAGTAGTCGTCGATGATTGTGCGGTCAATGTCGAGTAGTGGGCGAATAAGCTGGGCTTGTCCGGTGAGGGTTGGAGAGGAGGCAGGCACCCAATCTGTCCAGGCAATGCGTGGAAGCATGCCGGCCAATCCAGTGCTCCCACTGCCACGGAGCAAGTGCATCAGCACGGTTTCGACCTGATCGTCACGGGTGTGGGCGACGAGTACTGCGTCGGCTCCAATCCGTGCGGCACAGGCAGCAAGGCGGCGGTAGCGCACGAATCGACCGGCCTCGTTGATGTTGCTCGCGGTGGTTTCGGCGACCACATCGGCTTGTTCGATGGTGTGTGCAATACCGAGCCGATGTGCGGTCTGATGCACGAATTCGGCCTCGGCCGCCGACTCAGCGCCTCGGAAGCTGTGATCGAGATGGTACAGGTGAAGCGCACCTTGGGGCAGGTATGTTGTGAGGGCATAGAGAAGCGCCAGTGAATCTGGCCCCCCCGAGACAGCGACCAGGCAGCGTTGGTGGGCCAGCTCGCCCCAGTGTTGTTGGAGGTGGTGCTCGAGGGCATGCATCGTCGGATTACTCGTCAGCCAAGTCAATGGTGATGATGTGGAGCTGGGGTTGTGCTTGGGGGATGATGTCGGCAATGGCGGGCACTGCGACGGTCGGTGTGCTCCAGCCAATGAGGAGGGCCTGATCGGCGCGAAATGCGGGCATGGCGCCACATGGGCCAAAGACGGCCACAAAGAGGCGATTTTTGTCGATATGGGTGGCCGCATCTCCGGTGATATCACACGGAAACGAGATTGCAGGGCGATTGGGATCAATCCGACTTGGGATGCCACCACGGAGGTCACCAAGTGGATAGTACTGGTCTTGATAGAGGATACCGGCATCGCTGAGGGCACTGTTGCCATGGAGCACAACGTCGCCACGAATGGACTGATCGGTGCGCGTGAGCGCTGGTGTGAGTGACAGGGCGGTAATGTGTTGATTGGTGGCAATGTACTGGACGGAGCCAATATTTCCAACAATGTCGACCGCGTAGTCATCGCGTGCCGTCTGTACACTGGTGGTGGCTGGTACGGTCAGTAGGCGTAGACTTTCGACAGGAGCAATCTGGGTCCGAAAGGTACTGCGGAATGGGGTGTAGAGGGCGGTGGTGGTACTTGCGTAGGCCTTTGTCGCCGTGGCGTGTTGTTGCACGATGGTGAGGTGATAGAGGAGCACACTACTGCCACGTTGCACGATGCCAACCGCGATGAGGCTGCCACTGAGTGCCACGGCAATGATGGGAATGACGACCCAGGCCCAGTCGAGCTGACCGCGGCGTTTCAATACGAAGTAGGTTGCTGGGCCAATCAAGGCAATATAGAGGGCAATAATCGCTACAAGGAGCATCGGTGCGGGGCGTGACAACGACGGTATGGTCAGACTTGCAGACAATGGCTCGTTGTATTGATACGTGTTTGCGTAGCCGATGGTCGATACCAGCGATGGGTAGATTGGCTCGATTACCGCTTGCCACAACCAGCGTTGTCCGGGCCAGTCTTGTGTCGCTGCAAATGCCACACTACTGTGAAACATGCGCCCACGGGCCATATTGGCCTGCCACAGCAGGGGCACATTGGCGATGACCTGAGTGGCATCCGGATTACGCAGGGTGACTGCCGGTACTGACACCGCGACGGGCCAGGGAGCTGGTGCTTGGGGTGGGAGCGTGAGTGCATCGGGGGCAAGCATGGTGGCTTGCGGGGTAACGAGGGCCATGTCTGCGAGTGGCCCTGTGAGTGTGCCGGCCACAACCAGCGTGCCACCCAGTGTCATCCAGGTGCGTACTGCGTCAGCCTGCGCCACGCTCAACTGACTAGGGTCATCAATGAACAACGTGGTGACGCCGTGGAATGCGGTAACTTGGCTGGGTAAGAGATCGACCGTGATGTGGCGGACTTCGGGCACCATGCTAATGCTGGGATCGGGTTGGCTGAGGGCGCGGAGTAGGTTGGTATTGGAGCTGACCACCACATGCAGGCTGTCAAACACCGGTTGCGCATCGACCATGGTACTCGCCACGATGCGGCCATCGCTGTCGCGGACCCGGGCCACAATACTACGGGAGTAGCCAGGGAGCACAAAGGTGGCATTGACGAATTTGCGGCTCTGGGCCGGGAGGTTGAGGTCTTTTTGCCAGGCGACTGTCGTGCCATTGTCATCGCTGACCACCCACTCAATGGTGACGGTGCGGTCACGGTTGTCGCCGTTGACCACGAGCCGCACGGGGGCAAATGTGTCAGCGAAAAAAGCGTTCTCGAAGCCGACAATCGCATCAATGGTGACACGATTGCTACTTTGGGCGGCGCTAGGAGTGGGCAGTAGTGTGCTGACCGCAATGATGACGAGCGCAATGAACATCCCAAAAAATCGGCGCATACACGATCACCTGTGACCCTTTCACGATGCCTGGAAGACGGGAATGTGCGTGACCAGTGCAAGCACTTGATGCAGGGTTTCTTCGGGGGTATGCCGACTCCCGTCGATGATGACGGCATCCGGTGCCGGGTACATGACATGACGGTCGCGTTCATCACGGGTGCGGATGGATTCGGTGAGGGCGGCACGGTCAATCTGCTCACCACGGGCGTCGAGTTCGGCAATCCGGCGGTGTACGCGCTCAGCAATCGACACATCGAGGTAGATTTTTAAGGGGGCTTCGGGGAGCACGATGGAGCCAATGTCGCGCCCAACCATGACCACTCGACCTGCAAGACCAATTGCGCGTTGCCGAGCCCGCAAGATGGTGCGGACCGGTGGGTGTGCGGCCACCTGTGAGACGATGCGTTCCACCGCTTGTTGGCGAATGTCCCAGGTGACATCGGCGCCATCCAGAGTAATGGTGTACTGACGGCCGTCGCTGTGATTGGGCGGGTGTACACCGATATGGCAGGCTTCGGCCAACTTGGTCACTGCCACACTATCGTCGGGGGCACAACCGGCCCGTAAGACGGCTAATGCCAAAGCGCGATACATGACGCCGGTGTCAAAGTATACATAATTCAACACCGTGGCCAAGCGAGCTCCGAGGGTGCTTTTGCCTGATCCAGCTGGACCATCGATGGTAATGACAAGCGGTTGGGTCATTTTTTTGCCTTGGAGCGGTGCCGCAACACCACCCGGTGTGTGGTGACATCTGCCCCTATTATAGCGTAAAGCGGGGTGTTCGGGCAGAAGTACGGAGGAGTGATCGCACGAGATGGCGGTAGCGAGGGGTGTAGACGCACCTGCCGCCGTGGCGTATGCCACGGCGGCAGGTGGGAACGGGGTGATTATTTGACGGTAATGGCACTCCCGCCCTTGGCAGCTGACGCCTGGATGGCATCCCAGAGCTTGGCCATGCGCATGCCGACTTCGGGTGGACAGGGATTGGTCGCTCCGTTGCGCACGCCGAGGAACTGCTCCCACACGCCCATAGATGCGGGCGTCTCGACCGTGGCGGGTGGTGTATCGCCGTCGAACTGGACTTGGAGTTTTTCACCCCAAACTCCGGTGTAGAGAATGCCTTTGTCGCCAAAGACGCGGATGTCAGAATGACATGAGGGCATGGCCTCACCGCTACCGTGGAGTGACACGAGGACCCCCGATTTGAGGCGGGCAATCACGACTCCGAGGGTCTCGACCGGGCGGCCTTGATTGTCGAGGAAGGCGGCGACTTCGGCGACATCCTCACCGGCCAAATCGACGGTGGTGTTGAGTAGGTGAGCACCGGTGTCGAACAAAAAGCCGCCGCCGGCCATGGCGGGAATTTGCCGCCAGGTGTTGACCGTGTTTGGCCCCCAGTTTTGCCAGACGACGCCGCTAATTGTTTTGACGGTGCCAATGTCGCCGTTACGCAGCATGGAAACGGCCGTGCGAATGTTGGGCGAAAGGCTGCCAGGGAAGGCGACTACCAGCAATTTGCCGGTGCGATCGCGCGTCTCAATCAGGCTAGCTGCCTCTTGCGCATTCATGACCATGGGCTTTTCGAGGAGCACATCAATGCCAGCCTCAAGGCAGGCCTTGGTCTGATCGTGGTGGTAGGCGTGCGGAGTGATGATGAACGCCGCATCGAGGGCCGCACCGTGCTCGCGCAATAGTCGCTCGAGGTCAGGTTGATTGGCAGGGACGGGCAGTCCCGCCTCTTCGAAGAGGGCAGCCGTGTCTTCGTAGGCCTGATTGGAGGGCTCACAGACCACGGTGATTTCGGTGCTTTGGCGCATTTTGATCATGTTGCGGATGTGGTGGCGCGCCATGCCGCCACAACCAATCATCACGGTACGGACTTTTGACATCGTCGTCTCCTCAGCGCAGAGTGCGTGCGCCACTATTTTACCAAAGAATCCTACCCACGCCCCACGAATGGCATGTTGGTGGCCATGATGGTCTGAAAGAGCACATTGGCTGACAGCGGCAAATTGGCCATGTGGACCACCGCATCAGCGACATGGCGCACGTCCATCAGGGGCTCAACGGCCACTGCTCCGTGGGCCTGCATGATGCCCTGCCCCATGCGTTCGGCCATGTCGGTGGCGGCGTTGCCGACGTCGATTTGACCGACTGCAATCGAATAGGCGCGCCCATCGAGCGCTGCCGCTTTGGTGAGCCCACTAATGGCGTGTTTGGTGGCCGTGTAGGCGATGGAATTGGGGCGCGGTGTGGTTGCCGAAATCGAGCCGTTGTTGATGATGCGCCCCCCGTGGGGGTGTTGCTGGCGCATCACGCGAAACGCCTGTTGTAGGCAATAAAACATGCCGTTGAGATTGGTGTTGACGACGGCATGCCACTGCTCTAGGGCGAGCTCATCGATGGGTACGGCGGGTGCACCAATGCCAGCGTTGTTAAAGAGCAGGTCGACCCGGCCAAAATGTGTTAGGGTGGTGTCAAACAGCGCACGGACTGATTCTGGATTGGTGACGTCAGTCGGCACACACAGCGTGTGCTCGGGTGTGATGGCTTGGTGCTGGGTGCTGTGCAAATCAGCAGAGTTGCGCCCGGCCAAGACGACGTGCCAGCCAGCGGCCACGAGTGCATGGGCTGTGGCACGACCAATGCCACGGCTGGCACCAGTGACGATGGCGATGCGAGGAAGGCTCATGGATGCTTCTTTTCATGTTGTGATGGGTGGATGTCTCTCAAAAAGTATACCGCACCTGCAGAGCAGATGCGGTCGTTTTTCTCTGAGCAGGGGGCATTTACTCGGTCACTGGTTTGCGCAATATGAAGAAATAGTAGGGCGCATCTGTGGGGGCCGGTGCCTCATAGAGTGGCCGCAAGATGGGCTCCCAGAGCCAGTTGAGTGTGAACGGCGGTGCAATGAGCCAGCGCCCGAGCAGTTTGCGAGTGAGCAACGATGGCGCGGCAATATAGTGGCTGGCATCAAACAGGGCCAATGCGGAATCACTGAAATACGGCCGACATGAGACGACTTCGAAGCCGGCATCGGTGAAGCGTTTGCTCCATTCTTCGCGACTGAGCGTGTTGCGGTGGACAGAGATTTTGTTGAACCAGCGACCATAACGCATGCCATCAAATCCGAGGGCATTGAGAATTTTGGTGCCGAGGAGTTGCATGGGGAAGCGGTTGCCGACCACCGACGCAATGAACGGCGCACCCGGCTTGAGTGTGCGGAAGGTCTCGCTGAGGGTCTCAGTCAAGGGCTCGACATGCTCAAGGACGCAGTTACTGAATGCGGAGGCAAAGGTGCGGTCAGCAAAGGGCAGATGTTTGCCGTCGGCCACGCTCAAGCCACGATACACGCGTCGTCCGTTGGCCTCGTGCGTGTCGCTAACGATGGGATCAATGCCGTAGATGACTTTGCCCGGAAAGGCGATTTCGGCAAATGTGCCATCACCGCTGCCCACATCGAGGACAGGCTCAGCGAGCTCGGGGGCGGTTTCGGCAAAGAGACGGGCCTCAATGGCGCGAATCATCACCCGGTGTGGTGGCAAGGTCATCAGGTGCGGGCGCAAAAAGTCACGGGTGGTATGCGTCATAGTACTTAATTTCTCCCAGACAACGAACGAAACAATGCTTCATAGCGGGTGACGGTGAGATCGGTGCTAAACAGGCGTGCCACGTGGTCACGCTCACGGTGATAGGTGGCAGGGTGATCGATGATGTCGACGATGGCATCTGCGAGGGCGTCTGCATCACCGATGGGCACAACACGCCCCATGCCGGTTTGTTGCACCGGTTGACGTACACCAGGCAGGTTACTTGCCACCGAGGGGGTGCCACAAAGCATGGCTTCGACTTGGACGAGCCCAAACGATTCGGTGGAATTCAAGCTGGGCACCGTGACGACGTCGCAGGCGCTGAAAAACGTGGCCAAGTCACGGGCGCCCAGCGTCCCCAAGAACGTCCAGTGGTTGCGGTATTGCTCGAAGAGTGGTGCAAGGCGGCGTGCATAGGCTTCTTCGCCGAGCACCTGCTCAAACGGTCCAGCAAACAGCACCCGGGCATTGGGGTGTGCTTTCAAAATACGTGGCAGAGCACCGAGCAGGACTTCGACCCCTTTTTCGGCAGCGAGGCGCGCAGCCATGCCAATCACGGGGCCGTGCAAGTTGTAGCGGTTCTTGAAAGCGGCAATCTCGGCCACACTGGTCTCTGCGATTTCGACCGGTGGTGGGATAATCTCGACTTTGGGGCGGAAATGGCTGAGATAGGGCGAATGCGTGGCGAAATCGTCGGTATAGGCCACGATACGGGTGGCGAGTACGCCAGCAGCCCGATTACTCAGCTGGACGACACGGTCGACGATGCGATTAAACCACCCGTGGGGCAGTTGCAGGTCGCAGTGGTAGGTGAGGACCACCGGTTTGCGTTGGAGCCAGCCGCGCAGTGCCAACCCGGGCGCATCGAACTGTGGCATGTGCAGGCTTAGCACATCGTGCGTGAGCGCAAGCTTGGTCGCCTCCCAGCCGAAGGTGGGCATGATGACGCCTTTGCTGATACGCGCTGCCACGGGCACGCGCACCACATGCACGCCCCGAAGTACTTCGTGCGTGGGCAGACTGGGGTCGTACTGCGACGTCAAAATGGTGACATGATGTCCGCGTTGCGCCAACCCAACCGCCAACCGTTCGGCGTAGATGGTCAGACCACTGGTATAGGGGCGATAGTAGGTGAGAGCGACCAATACGCGCATTGTGCTCACCGTCCTTTGATTTCGGCGTGGTGATCGGCCACCCACTGCCAGAGTTGGGCGACCCCGGCAGACACCGACACTTGTGGTGACCAGCCTAGTTGATGTTGGGCTTTGTCGATGTTGAGGATGCAGACGCGCTGATCGCCGGGGCGCCAATCCGCAAACCGAGGCTTGACCACCGGACTTCCGTTGAGGGCAGTGATGAGTGGCTCAAATTCGTGCCAAATCGACACGGTATGATCTGGACCACCTCCGATGTTGAAGATGTGTCCGGCCACGCTGTCGATGCGGGCAATGGCAAGCTGGTAGGCTCGCACGAGGTCGTCAATGTAGAGCAGGTCTCGCACTTGTTTGCCGTCGCCATAAATGGAAAGCGGGCGTCCGAGTTGGGTGGCAATGATGAAATGCGCCGCCCACCCTTGGTCTTCGACACCAAATTGACGTGGCCCATAAATGGCCGATTGGCGGAAGACGACGGTGCGGAGATCGTAGATGCGGTGGTAGTCACGCACATATTGGTCGCCGGTACCTTTGGAGCACCCGTAGGGTGAATGAAAATCGAGCGGTTGCTCTTCGGTAATTCCGCGGGGAACGTCGCGGTAGCGCCACCGGGTCTGATCTTCGACGACCACGATATCTTCCATGCCACCATACACCTTGTTGGTGGATGAATACAGCACAATCGGGTTGCGCCCCGACAAGCGAGCGGCTTCGAGCACGTTGAATGTGCCAAGGGCGTTGATGTCGAAATCTTCGCGCGGATTGGCCACTGACGTGGTGACTGCGACCTGGCCGGCGAGATGAATGATGACATCGGCATCGGCGAGCGCTTGGGCCGTCATCTGGGCGTCGCGGATGTCGCCATGGCGGAACTGTACGCGGGCATCACCGTGGCTACGGCGCAACCAGGTCAGATTGTGTTGCGAGCCGGGGCGTGACAAGTTGTCGTAGATGGTGACGTGCATTCCGTCACGGAGGAGCGTGGCAGTGAGATTGGCGCCAATGAACCCAGCGCCACCAGTGATAAGAACGTGCATGCAATATACTCACAACACTAGAAACAGGGTGCCAAAACAACATCGGACGCGTGCACTACCATAGCATAGGCATGTTAAGCCCATGTTGTGTGTTTCCTGTCACACTTGCGCTTCATCATACCACAGTCATGATATGGCGAACGGCATTGATGACGAGATGGGCGATGTGCTGGCGTCCTACTATCGCTGACCCGTGAATCGGCGGTATAATGGAGGCAGAGAAATTCCAGCAACCGACGACACTGTGGGCGTGGCAAAACATTGTATGGAAGACGACGTCATGCTCCGGTTTGTTCTGCGTTCGGATACGAGTAGTTGGTTAGGATAGTTTTTGTATGAATGCTTCATCTACGCAGTATCAGCGCTTGGGTATGCGCGTTGTTTTGCTCGTATTCATCGTGTGGTTGGGCGCATATGTGCGTTTTACGGGCCTCGAAAGCTGGGATGAGCCGTCGTTTCGTCTGCATCCCGATGAGCGATTTTTGACTGAGGTTGCCTCACAAATCCGCTTGCCCGGGTCGTTTCACGAATACATTGATTCGAGCACGACACCGCTCAATCCACGCAACGGCAATTACAAATTTTTTGTATATGGCATGTTGCCCCATGAAATCACACGGTTGAGTGCGGTGGCGTTGACGCCACCCGAGCTGTTGCCGACCACTGTGGAGCGTGACGGTGGAGCGGTGCCCAATCCAGAATACGCCGTCGCTCAGGCGTTTCCCCGTGAATTGCGCGCCATTGTAAATCCGGAGAGTATCGACTATACCGGACGCATCCATGTGATCGGGCGGGCATGGTCGGCCATCTTCGACGTGTTGTCGTTGTTGGTCGTTTTTTTGTTGGCGCGGCGGCTCTACGACGAAACCATCGCCTACGTGGCTGCGCTCATGTATGCCGGTACGGGGTTTTTGATTCAACAGACGCATTTTTTTACGGTGGATGCCACAAGTGCATTTTTCATCGTACTGACGGTCTATTTTGCGGTGCGCATCCATCAAACAGGGCGCTGGAGCGATTATGTATGGGCCGGAGTCGCCATTGGTGGCGCCATCGCCTGTCGTATTACGCTGGCCACAGTGGCCGTAGCCGTCATTGTGGCGGCGTTGGCGCGGGCATTCCCCGCAGTACTCGCCATGCAACCTCGGCGTGTCCGCCGTGAATTCGGCTTATTGGTGGCGTGTGGTGTGATTGCACTCCTCGCGGCGCGTACGCTCGGCCCCGACATGTTTACCGGGAGCATGGATGCACAGGTTGCTTCGGTCGTCTTGGGCGACAAAATCGGCAGTGTGGGTGTGTTGCTCGACACCGTGATGCAGGGCAAGGGATTCTGGGATTTGCGTCCTGATGTGCGTTTCTTGCAGAGCATGTCGGATATTAGTCGCTTTGCGTCGGGTGACATTGATTGGCCACCGACACAGCAATGGGCGGCACGGCCGCGCTATGTGTTTGCCCTCTCCAACATGATTTTTGCGGGCATGGGTGCACCACTGGGGATTGCGGCTTGGCTTGGATTCATCGTGATTGGTTGGCAGATATGGCGCCGCCAACAGTGGCAGCACCTGGTGCCGTGGGCCTGGGTGGCCTTTTTCTTTGCTTGGCAGGGTGGTCAATTTTTGATGACCATGCGCTATTATCTGCCCATCTACGGGGTGTTGATTTTGATGGCGGCCTGGCTGGTTGTCACCATTGCCCGCTGGCGTCAGCCACTCTACGCCAAGGTCATGGGGTGGATGTGGCGGCCTGGCGACCCAGACCTGCACCGTGATGCAGCCGTGCGCTGGGGGCGTGCCATCGCCTTCATGACAGTGGTACCGGCCTTGGTGGTGGTGAGTGGGGCGCTGGCCTGGGGGTATGCTTTTAGTCGGATTTACACCGAAGACCACACCCGGATTGCGGCCTCACGCTGGATCTACGCCAATATTCCGCCGGGGATGACGCTCAGCTCCGAGATTTGGGATGACGGGTTGCCGCTTGGCCTCGATGGGCGCAGTGCGGGCGAGTACCCAGGTGAAGCATTACCGGTGTATGCCGAAGATGAGTACACCAAGTACTACGGCGATGGTAGTGCCGAAAATGCGGGCATGGTGGCGCAACTCGACCGCATCGATTACATCATTCTGAGTAGTAATCGCGTCTACGACACGGCAGGTCGCTTGGTCATGCGGTATCCGGCCTTAATCAACTACTACAAAACCCTCTTTGACGGGAGCCTGGGGTTCGAGTTGGTGGCTGAATTCCGATCGTCACCGCGCCTGTTCGGCATTGAATTCCCGACGGCGATCTGGGCAGAAGAGGCGTTTAGCGTCTACGATCACCCGCGGGTGCTGATTTTCAAAAAAACCGAACGGTACAGCCGTGAACAGGCCGAAGCATTGCTGTTCAAGGGTGTGGTGTTTGATGAAGTCTACAAACTTCCAACAATTCGTGCGAGCAAGGTCATGACTGCCTTGCATCTCACGGATGCGCAGTGGCCGACCTACCGCAACAGTGCCAGTTGGGGGGAGCTCTTTAGTACCACCACAACGACCGTGGTGCCGTGGCTCTGGTGGTTGCTCGCCCTTGAGCTGATTGGTCTGGTCAGCTTCGTGTTGTTGCAACGCTGGCTCCAGGGCTTGCCCGATCGTGGCTTGGCGTTGAGCAAGACATTCGGGCTGGTGTTGGTGGCATGGCTCATCTGGCTGGCAGCGAGTGTCGGTCTGCTGAGCTACAATCGTACCGGATTGCTGGTCATTGTGGTCCCACTGGTGCTCCTTGCGGTGGCAGTGGTGTGGTGGCAACGGGCCCATTGGGCGCAGTTGTGGCAACAATACCGCTGGATGTGGCTCACCACGCAAGCGGTGTTTTGGGTGGCATTTGCGGTGTTTGTGGTGATTCGGTCCGCCAATCCCGATCTCTGGCACCCAGCACGGGGTGGCGAAAAGCCAATGGACCTGGCGTTTTTGACGGCAGTGGTGCGGAGCCCTGCGTTTCCGCCGTATGACCCGTGGTTTGCTGGTGGCATGTTGAATTACTACTACTTCGGGTTCGTGATGGTGGGTGTGCTCATCCATCTGACCGGCATCGCACCGAGCACCGCCTACAACTTGGCTGTGCCACTCATCTTTGCGCTGACGACCGTAGGGGTGTGGGGAGTGGCGTTGGCACTCCAGGGCTGGCGCGGGCAGGTGCATGCGCCGCGGTGGCGTGATTGGTGGTACGGCATCCGTGTGGCCAATCAGCGCAAGGTGGTTGGTGCGCTGTTGGCGGCGCTGTTGGTGACGGTGGCCGGTAATTGGGCACAGGCGTTGTGGTTTTTGCCCGGCAGTGCGCAAGATGGGCAGGTCTGTGACCAAGGTGATTCATATGCGGCAGTGGCTGCGTGTCAGGGGCGGCCGGAATGGGCGTTCTGGGATGCAACGCGGGTCGTGTCGATTAAGACCGGTGATGGGGTCATCAACGAATTTCCGTTTTTTACCTTTTTGTTTGCTGATCTGCATGCGCACATGATTGGCTTGCCATTGTTGGTGGCCGCGTTGGGGGTGATGACCGCCTTGATGCGTCAGCCCAAAAGCGCCCCACATTGGCGGGCCTTGTGGGGGCAACGAATCGGCTTGGTGGTGGGGCTGGGGCTTTTGAGCGGGGTGGCCTATGCCACCAACACTTGGGATTACCCGACCATTCTCGGTTTATCGGTCGTGACGCTGTTGCTCGTAGCATGGCGAGATGCGCAGGTGCATCCGTATATGCCGGCGGCATACGGCTTGCCATTGGCCATTGGCGGCGTGTTGGCGAGTGCTGCCGTCGCGAGTTGGCCGTTCACGCGGGCATTTGCGAGTGACTACACCGGTTTTGAAGCGTGGACTGGCCCACAAACGCCGACGGCGTTGTTCCTCGAAATTTCGGGATTGTGGGTGTATGCGGCCGTGAGTGCGGGAGCCGTGTTGTTGGTGCGCCTCCGTTGGCTGACGGCGCGGCAGGCTGCGGGATTGGCGGTGGGTGTGGCCGGAGTATGGGGTGTGGCTGCCTTGACCGAACTCCCAGCCATATATCCGGAGTTTGTGACCATTGCGCTCCTTGGCGCATTAATTGTGGCGTTGTTGACGCGCGCGTGGCCCACGGTCGATTGGCGGGGATGGTGGTCGCAGTGGCGTGCCCCGGCGGTGCAACTCGAGCTACCGGTCTTCGCAGACATTGCGCGCCGTCCTCCAGAGCGCCCACTGCCCGTTGCACTCGAAACCGTGTTTGTGATGGTGCTGGTGCTGGCAGTGGTGGGGATTTCGGCGCTGACCGAGATTCTTGTGGCCAAGGGCGATATCGGGCGTATGAACAGCGTCTTCAAGTTTGGCATGCAGGTGTGGGTCTTTGGCGGCTTGACTGCGGGCATTCTGTTGCCGTGGGTCTGGCAACGCCTCTGGCACTCTGCCATCAACGTGCAGCTTGGATGGCGGGTATTGACCATTGTGGCAGTTGCCATGGCGTTCGTGTATCCGGTTACGGCTACGCCGGCGCGTATCGGCGAGCGGTATGACCGTGAGGCTGCGTTGAACCTCAACGGCGAGAGCTTTTTGCGCTCAGATCAGGCCTCGTGGGGTGAAAACGGCGTGAACTTCACCTTCCACGAAGATGCCGATGTCATTGACTGGATCCGTGCCAACGTGCACGGGACCCCGATTGTGCTCGAAGCACATGCTGAAGCGTATCGCTGGTCGGCCCGGATTGCGACATATACCGGTTTGCCAACGATTCTGGGGTGGCCGTGGCACGAGACACAACAGCGCAGTGTGGCCGATGTAGGACCGGTCCTTGGCGCGCGGCAAGCGGCTGTTCAGCGCTGGTACAGCGGCGGTGACCCCAATGTGGTCCTCCGTGAAATCCAAAACTACGGCATCGAATACGTGTATGTGGGGCAGATGGAGCGTGCCCTGTACGGTTCGCAAGCCGATGTGGCCTTTGTGGCACTGGCTGCGCAGGGGCGCATCACCGAGGTGTACCGCAGTGGTGTGTCGGTGCTCTATCAGATCCCCGTGGCCGATCATGCACCGGGAGTGCTCAAACCTGCCACATCGCCACAGTTGCCAGCAGCACCGCCGCCCTCACTCGAGTCACCGGGTGCTGATGTTTCCCGTGATGCACTACTGACGGTCGCCAATGATCGGCTGGCACCGGTGGCTCGACCGGGCTGGAGCCCGTGGCAGAGCACTGGGGGCGCACTCGTGATGTGGGCGTTGGCCTGGTATCTGATCGGTGCCTGTGGGCTCGCCGTGGCCATTTGGTGGGGCGATCAGCACTGGCCATGGGCGCGGTTAATCGGTTTGTTGTTGCTGGGGTACATGCTCTGGTTGCCGGTGAGTGCCCGACTGATGTACAACGATACGACCGGTCTGGTGGTGGCGTTTCTCGCAGTCGTACTATGTAACGTCTGGGCACTTTTGCGCATTGGTATGCTTCAGAGTGCAGATGACGAAGCTCATGATGCACGCTGGTTTGATGGAACACGCTGGCTGGACTTGGTCTATGCCGGGGTGCGTCATGTTGGGGATGTCCTGTGGGCACAACGGCGACGGGTGTTGGTCTTTGAGGGTATCCACTGGGTGGCTTTTGCGGTCATGGTGCTCATCCGCATGGCCAATCCTGACTTGTGGCATCCCATTTGGGGCGGTGAAAAGCCCTTTGAGTTCGGCATGCTCAACGCCGTCTTGCAAAGTCCCGTCATGCCGCCGTACTCGCCCTTTTACAGCGGTGGTACGCTCAACTACTACTATTTCGGCTATGTTCTCTATGCGTTGCCGATTCGTCTGAGTGGATTGTTGCCCGAAATCGGGTACAACTTGATTCTGGCCTCGGTCTTTGCGTTGGTCGTGCTTGCGGTCGTGTCACTGAGTTGGCAGATGAGCAAACGCTGGTGGGTAGCCCTTCTTGCGGTGTTTGCGGTGGTCGTCGCTGGGAATCCAGCCACCGTGTTGCCGATTGGTTGGTCCGAAGGCATTGCCCCCGTGTGGCGGACATTGCAAAGTGACGGTCTGGCTGGTCTTGGTGCGCCACTCGGCGACTGGTTTGTGGGGCCGAGTCGGGTAATCCCCAACACCATCAATGAATTCCCGGCGTGGAGCTTTTTGTTTGGCGATTTACACGCACATGTATTGGCCATGCCGGTCTTCTTTTTGGTCATCATGTTGGCGTGGCACGCCATCGAAACGCCACGACTGAGCGACATCTGGTGGGTGCTGAGTGTCCTGGCCGTGGGTACATTGGCAATCACGAATTCATGGGATGCCCCAACGGCCGTGTTGGTACTCGCAGGCGCCGTGTATGCACGCCAACCCGCTGGAGTGTGGTCGGTCGTACGTGCCTTAGCGGTAGTCGCCTTGCTCGCCGGCATTGCCAACATCGCCTACTTGCCTTTCTTTCAGCAGTACGTCCCACAAATTGCCGGGGTGGCATGGGTGGAAACACCATCACCGTGGCTGTCGTGGCTGGGCATGTGGGGTGGCTTTGTGGTGCCCACACTGGCCGTCATCGCCTGGGTGGTGTGGTCAGCTCCGCGCCAGAGGCTCTGGGTGGTGTGGTTTGTTGGCGTGGCGCTCATCGGTATTTTTGTGGCATTGGGGGTGGTTCCCATGCCTGAAGTTGCTTGGCTCGTATGGCTGAGTAGCCCCCGGGTGTGGTTGCTGAGTGTCGTGTGTATGATAGCGGTCGTGCTCTTGATGCGCCCATTGCCACCGCACCTCTGGTTTGCGTTGTGGCTCTTGTGTGTGGGCTGGGCTGTGGCGCTGGGCGTTGAGCTCATCTACATCCGTGACCACATGGATGGTGGCGACTGGTACCGCATGAATACCGTTTTTAAGTTTGGCATGCAGACCTGGTTGTTGTTGGGGGTGTCGCTGAGCATCATTGCCGGGCAACTCTTAACGACCGTAGCGCGGGTACCAGCATGGGTGCGCCCCGTCGTGCTTGGTGTGAGTGCGGTGCCGTGGTTGATGGGGGCGTTGTTCCCGGTGGTGGCTGTTCCCAATCGCACCGCTTATCGCATCAATGCCGACCAAGTCTGGACGTTGGATGGACTGCGTTTCATGCAGACGGGCTCCTACCAGGCGTATGATCGCACGATTGCCTTTGTTTCGGATTATGAAGCACTGAAATGGCTCCGCACCAACGTCTCCGGTGTGCCCGTAGTGCTTCAGTCAAGCAATGAATTTTATCGTGACTACGGAGTGCGGATTGCTGCCAATACCGGCTTGCCAACCGTGGTGAGTCCGCTCCACGAAAGTGAACAACGTGACGGTCGTGTGGTAGCGCGCCGTGATGCCGATGTGGTGGAGTTTTATCGCGGCACCGACATTGGGCGAAAACTGCAAATACTGTCACGCTACCGGGTGGCCTATGTAGTGGTTGGTCCCATCGAGCGGGCCGTATACGGTGATGCCGGAATTGCAGTGGTTGAGCAACTGCCACAACTCAATGAAGTGGCACGCTTCGGCGAAACGGCTATTTACCGGGTCGCACCAAATGTGGTGGCGATTGCACCAGTTGGCGCGAGTGACGATATCGAAGCAGGCGAGGTGGTCTTGGTGCCGCCGCCTGATGCCAATGAAAACCAGCTCAACGCCGACGAGTTGACTGCGCTCGAAGACGCCTTTCGTGCAGATACGGCAAATATTGATGCCATGATGCTACTCTCTGATGCGTATCGCCAATTAGGGCGTAGTGTGGACGCCGCAACCACCATTGATACAACCCTGCAATCACATCCAGACGATGTCATGCTGTTGCACATGTACGCGGATGCGTCGTTGGAGGGTGGCTTGGTCGACCAGGGAATCCGAGCTTTGCGCACGGCGGTCACTGTTGACCCATCCCCGGGCAATCTGAACAAGTTGATTGGTGGGTTGATTCAAGCAGGCTTGTTTGACGATGCGCTTGCTGAAATCGGTGATGCCCGCACCGCGTATCCGGAGTTTTATGATTTCTTGGTATCACAGGGGCAGGTCTACGAGCTGATGGGCGATCTTGGGCAGGCACGTCAGAGTTATCAAGAGTACTTGGATCAGGCACCTGCGGATGCATTGTTTCGTGAGGATGTACAACGGGCGCTTGCCAACTTAGAGCGATAAGGAGCAGTCATGATAGGCGATGTGGTACTACATTGGGCGGTCATGTTCCTGCTTGGAGTCGTTGGACTGCCATGGGCCAAGTACGTGTTTGCAACGCTCCCCGCCGCCATGTTGGGCATGGCTCGCCTCTTGGGGGTGGCCCTGGTCGGGGTACTTGCCTGGAGTGTGGCCATGTTGGGGATTTTGCCCTTCAGTGGTGGCACCGTGTTGGTCAGTATGCTGATTATTGCAGGGCTTGGATGGCGCTTGTGTGGCGGCATCGATCGTGCATGGCTCAAGGCACATTGGCGTGCCTTGGCGGTCAGCGAGGTGATGTTTGTCTTCGGCTTCGCCATGGTGGTCTATATTCGTGGCCATAATCCGGATCCGTGGGGTACGGAGCGTCCCATGGACTTTGCATTTTTGCAGAGCGTGTTGCAGAGTCCGAGCTTTCCTCCACTTGACCCGTGGATGGCGGGTTTTCCTATCAACTACTACTACTTTGGCTATGTGCTGGCGGCAATTCCGGTGACGCTAACAGTCGCCGACCCAGCGGTGGCGTACAACTTGGCGTTGGCAACGAGTGCCGGGCTCGCTGCGGTGGCGATTGCGGCCGTGGTGGTGAGCATGGTGCGGTTATTGGTGGCTGAGCGTTGGCACGGCCCTGATTGGGCAGTGGCAGTCTCGGCGGTCGTTGTTATCTTGGTGGCTGGCAATTTGGGTGGTTTTGTGCAGGTGGTGGCTGGTTTTCCTGAAGTACTGGCACTGCAGGGTCGTGATGTGGGGCGTGCACTCATCAACGGCGTGACCACCCGCACACCACTCGAGCTGAGTCAGCCCTTCCGAGGGTGGGATTTCGATGGCATGACCACGGCAACCCCGCGCGACATGTGGGCCGAGTTCAACTGGTGGAATCCGTCACGGGCGGTATGGGACGATATCCCCATAGACGCTGGCAGGACGGAGCGGCGCTACGCCATCACCGAGTTTCCGTTTTTTTCGTATTGGCTCGGCGACATGCATCCGCACGTGATGGCACTGCCGTATGGGGTGCTGTTGGTGGCGTTTGCGTTGCGACGTGCCAGTTTGCCTGCTGTGCCTTGGGTGCTTCCTGCTCTGCTCATCGGCATGCTCTACCCGCTCAACAGCTGGGATTACCCGACATATTTGTTCCTCTATGTGGCGGCCATCGTCTGGTCGTCAGTGCGCCACGGTCGCGGTTGGCGGGCCTTGCTCCAAGAGAGTGTGCTCGTGGTGGTGGCCTCGTACCTGTGGTATCTTCCCTTTCACGGGAGTTTTTACTCGCTGGTTGGGAGCCTGGAGCCGTTAACCACGATCCCACTGTTGGCCACGGTGTCGCGCTACTTTGGCGTTGCTCCTGCGCAGACCGAATTTCACGGACTTGTGGTCATGTTTGGACTCTTTCTCACTCCGATTTTTTTGATGGCGTGGCAGCTGTGTGACACACCCATTGAGCGTCGTTTGTACGGGGTGACGGGCATCGTTGCAGTGGTCGGAGCTTTCGGTGGGTTTGCCACCGTGTTTGCACTGCCATTGGCGGCGCTGTTGTTGCATATTGCCTTCCGGCGCGCCACGGTGACTCCGGCACAGACGCTTTGGTTGGGGATGGCCGCTCTGGCCGCTCTGCTCCTCGTCGCCGTTGATGTCGTGTTCATCAGAGATGTTTTTAGTAGTCGCATGAACACCGTGTTCAAGTTTTATTACCAGGTCTGGGTGCTGTGGGGTATGGTTGCGGTGGTGGCCACCTGGTGGTTGTGGTCGGTTGCGTCATCGCGCATGCGCTGGGTGTTGTTGGGGGTCGTGTTGCCGATCCTCGGTGCCGCGCTTGTCTACCCAGCGGCCACGCTGGGTGGGGTGCCTGGTAGTGGGAGTAGCTGGTCGCTGGCGGGGCGGACGCCGCGTGATTGGGCGCCGGGCGGTAGTGCATCGGTGGCCTGGTTGCGTGCCAACGCCCCCGCTGGTGCAGTTGTCCTCGAAGCGGTTGGTGGATCATATGACATCGAGGGGCGCGGGTATGGCGCGATTTCGGCTGCCACCGGCCGCCCAACCGTCATGGGATGGCCAGGCCACGAGAGTCAGTGGCGAGGTGGCCACCCCGAAGCAAATGCCCAGATTGGTCAACGTGAGCAAGATGTAGCCATCATGTACACCAGCGGTGATGCCGCCACGGTGACGCAACTGTTGCAGCAGTATCGGGTACGCTACATCTATGTGGGACCAACCGAACGTGCCACCTACGGTGAAGCCGGGTTGGCACTCTTCGCTGAGGTGGCCGATGAAGTCTTCCGCGAAGGGGATGTGGTCATCTATCAGGTGCGCTCCTAATTAGCGGTACCCCTGGGCCTGCATTTCGAAGAGCTCGGCATACAGCCCTTGGGCTGCAATCAGTTCGTCGTGGCTCCCGATTTCACGCAGAGTGCCGTGCTCGAGTACAGCGATGCGGTCGGCCATACGCACCGTACTAAAGCGGTGTGAAATCAAGATGGCAGTGCGCCCGGCGGTCAGCTCGCGAAAGCGCTGAAAGACTTCGTACTCGTGCTGGGCATCGAGGGCGGCGGTTGGTTCGTCGAGGATGAGAATACCGCCGTCACGCATGAATGCGCGACTAAGGGCGATTTTTTGCCATTGTCCACCTGAGAGCTCACGCCCCTGTTGAAACTGCCGCCCCAAGGTGGTCTGATACCCGTGGCTGAGTTGATTGGCGATTTCATCGGCTCCACCTTGGGCAGCGGCCTGTTGAATGCGTGCCACGTCGTTGATTGCGGTGATATTGCCAAAGCCAATGTTGTCGTTGAGAGTCATCTGGTAGCGCACGAAATCCTGGAAGATGACACCCATGTGCCGATGTAAATCGGCCGGGTCGATGTCGCGGAGGTCGATGCCGTCAATACTAATGTGACCCTCGGTGGGGTCATAGAGGCGTGTGAGTAGCTTGACAAGAGTGGTCTTGCCTGCCCCATTCAGCCCCACCAAGGCCAACGTTTCACCGGCGCGGATGTGCAAATCGACATGCCGGAGTGTCCAGTGTTGATGCTCGGGGTAGCGGAACGACACGTCGTGGAAGCGGATGCCTTCACGCATCGGCTCGGGCATCGCCACTGGGTGGGCACTTTTGCGCATAATCGGTTGTAATTCGAAAAACTCCACCAGCTGTGTCATAAAGAGCCCGTTTTCGAGCAACCAATTCACACTGTTAAACAGCCCTTGCACGGTGCTCTGGCTTTGTCGCAATATGGTCGCATAAAACGTCAACCCACCAATGGTCAATTGCCCATGTATGGTCGTCCAGACCACCCAAGCATAGGCCACATAAAAGCTCAACGTGGAGACAATGCCCCAGCCAACACTCATCCACGATCGCCGTCGTGCAATGGCCACATCTTCGTCGTAGTAGGTCTGAAAGGTCGTTTCGTGGCGTTGGATCATCACATCGGCCAACCCGAAGAGCCGTACTTCGCGGATACTCTTGTCGCTCGTGAGGAGCTCCTCAAGGTAGCGTAGCTGGCGAAATTCAGGAGCACGCCAGGTCAGCATGCGGAAAAACATGCGGCTATAGCGACCTTGCGCAATAAACGCGGGGATGCTGGCTCCAAAGAGAATGAAGGCAATCCAGGGCTCAAAGGCGATGACAAGCACCAAGAACGAAATCAACGTGATGCTCTGTTGAATGATGGCGAATACGCCGGTGACGAGCGAAATGGCGCGGAATTCAGCCTGCCGTTTGGCGTTTTGGAGCTTGTCATAAAACGCAGGATCTTCGAAGTACTGCACATCGAGTTCATCGGCTTTGTGCATGATGCGCATGGCAATGTAGTGCGTTAGGCGCGCATTGAGTGTGTGCTCTGCAAAGCTCCGGGCCTGCGCCACCGCAAACCCCACGGTAATAAGCGCAAACTCAAGGACTATCCAAGTCATGCTTTGCATCAGCCCTTGCCACGGATCGCCGTGCGTCTGCATGGCGTGCGTGACGCTGTCGATGATTTGCCCAGCCGCATAGGCTTGGGCTGGCGGCATGATCGCATTTACGACGGTGCTGATGGTCAAAATAACCGTTCCCTGGGGATCGGCGGCACGTACCATGCCAAATGCGGCCGGGATTGTGCTGATTGCCTCACGGCTCTGGGTAATCCATGTCTGCCAACTCGTGCGCCACGTCGATTCGCTCATATGCGTGTTCTGTCTTTCATCGTTTGGTGTGCGCATCATTATACGAGAAACTGCGCCATAGCATCCACGAAAACCCCCCGCTCTGCCCGTTGGTGGGGGGAACAGAGCGGGGGGGATGGCGGGTGGGGGAAACACGCCGCCATCGGGGTGTAGCGGTCGCCGCTTGGCTATTCGAGGGTGATGGAGGCGCGCTCCTCGGGTGACATGAGCCCGAGCCGGTCGCCACGGTTGAGATAGACGAGTGCTTCGTTCTTGACATTCACAATCATGTCGGTTAGTTGATCACCATTGACATCGCGAAAATCAAGCAGAACTGGGGTCCGATCCTCGTCGGCACCAAAGAGGTATGGCCCGTTGATGACCCGCGTCTTGCCGGTGTCGCCACCAGGAATCTGCATGATGACCACCTGGCGGTTCAAGTTCATGGCGACAAAATGGGTCGGATTAAGGATGGAGTCCTCAATGCCGATGACGGCATCGGTGTGGAACGTGCGCGTCGTGCCGTAGCGGACGTCGTCGTACCGCTGAAGCCCCCACTGTACGACTCCGCTCAAGACGAAATACAACGCAATGGCAGACAAAAGTGCGCCAGCAATGTACAATGGGTTGAACGAAATGTATGGCATCTGCAGTCGCCGTAACCAAATGGCGCTCTGTTTCGGACGAGCTAAACGCATGGTGGGATTGCGCATTTCTTGTGTGCGAACAGCCATGGTGTCCTCCTCGTGTTTGAAGTGTGGTACATATGTTCGGAACATCTGTGCTAACTATATACGAACATTTGTTCAGTGTCAAGTGGGAATTTGAGGAATTTGGGTGCGGGGTGATACAGGGGTTGAGACCGCCGCAATGATCATTGGAAGCAGGGATACAGGCATGACGGCAACGGTGCAACGGCAGCAACGCGTGTTTCGGTTGGCAATGCCAGCGGTAAGTGAGCAGGTGCTCAATACACTGGTCGGCTTGATGGATGTGGTCTTGGTCGGGCGTTTACCACTCGCCGCCGCTGCGGCGTTGGGGTACGGCAGTGCCACAGCTTTGGCTGCCACTGGCCTCGCAAGTGAAATGTTCTGGACAATGACACTGCTCTTCATGGCCACGGGCACTGGGTGTACCGCCCTCACTGCCCGCGCCAAGGGCGCAAATGATGCCGCGCTCGGCAATGGAGCGCTCCGTCAGGGGTTGCTTTTGGCACTCGTCTTTGGGACGGTGATGGGGGGATGTGCGGTGGTCTTTGCCGAGCCGGTGATGTCAGTCTACGGTGCCAACCCACAGGTGACACAACTAGGTGCTGATTTTTTACGCATTCTCGGGTATGCCTTTGTGCCGACCGCGATAAGCATGGTGGGAATGGCGTCGCTCCGTGGCGCAGGTGATACCAAAACTCCACTCTACATCATGATCGGAGTCAACATCATAAATGTGGTCATCTCCTATCTCCTGATTGGCGGTGCGTTCGGAATCGCTCCGCTCGGCGTAGTGGGGGCTGCCATTGGCGCGGCCACCGCCCGCACCGTGGGGGCCGTGGTGGTGATTATCATGCTGTTGCGCGGGCGTGCCGGTTTGATCCTCAACCGTGCGCTCTGGCCAGATCGTGAGATGATTCAGCGCATTGTGCGTGTCGGCCTGCCCTTTGCTGGTGAGCAAATGGTCTTCCAAGGCGCGTTAATCATCTTCCTCGGCATGATTACCCAGCTAGGTACCGCCGCCTACGCCGCACACAACTTGGTCATTCGCATTGAATCGTTGTCGTTTCTGCCGGGGTGGGGCTATGGCATTGCTGCCTCGGCACTAGTCGGCCAAGGATTGGGAGCCAAAGACCCCGATGAAGCCCAAGCAGCCACCTACGAGGCGTTGCGCCAAACCGCGCTGATTATGGGGGCGCTGGGGCTGATCATGATAGTGTGGCCGGCGTGGTTGCTCGGGCTCTTTGTACACGACATGGATGTGGTAACCATTGGCATGGTGCCACTACAAATTGCCGGCGCCTTCCAAATTGCCATGGGCGCAAATTTCGTCTTATCGGGAGCACTCCGAGGAGCTGGTGATACCAAGTGGCCCTTGTACACCAAGATTATCAGTACCTGGGGGATGCGCTTGCCGATTTCGTATCTGCTGTTGCGCACCGGTGGTGGATTGAACGGCGTGTGGGTTGCGATGGGAGTTGATTTTATTGTTCAGTCGTTGCTGGCCTATTGGCGCTTTCGTCAGGGGCAGTGGCGGAGTACGGTGGTGTAGTCATGTCGATGATTAAAGCACAAGAGCCAGGAGATGCCCTGCCCATGCGTCGCATGCATGTGTCGATTGCCGGCAACATTGGGGTCGGCAAAAGTACTCTGGTGGGCATTTTGGCCGAAGAACTGCGCTGGCAACCCTACTACGAGCTGGTGACCGATCATCCGTATCTCGACGACTATTACCGCGATCGTGAGCGCTGGGGGTTCCACAGTCAAATTTGGTTTTTGACCCAGCGCTACGAACAACACCTCGAAATCGCTGATACGCCGGGATCCGTCATCGAAGACCGGAGTATGTACGAGGATTACGAGATTTTTGTCAAAGGTCTGCTCGAAGAAAACATCCTCTCACAACGTGACTTTCGCACCTATCGGCGGTTGTATACCACACTGGTACAACGCATCCAGCCCCCGACGCTGTTGATCTATTTGCAGGCCTCAATTGAGACGTTGCAAGCGCGGATTGCAGAGCGGGCACGCCCCAGTGAAATGAACATCCCGCCAGCCTACCTACGGCGCCTCAATCAACGCTACGACGAGTGGATTCGCCGCTTTGAGCGTTGCCCCGTGTTGACGGTGCCCACGGATGAGCTTGATTTTGCTCATACATCGACCGGGCGCCGCGAAATAGTCGACCTGACGCTCCGTGCATTGGGGGTGAAAGCACCCACACAAGAGCGCTTTCTGACATAAACACGCAAAAACATGCGTTTGTAAAAAATAACAAACAAAAATGCAAAGCTTCGTGCTATGGTGAAAAAAGGGGGAGTATTTGAAAGTATCAAGGGGTGGAACATGGCAAAATTGCGCAAAAAACCTCCGTTGCCGAGTAAAGTGCGGGTCATTGCGGTGATGAACCAGGTCAAAATTCGCTTGAGCGAGGCTGGGGTTGATTTGGGAGTTGGCAAAGACGAGGGGACTCCGCAAGGACAAACCTTGATCGATCGTATCAATCAACGCGACATAACGGTTAAATTGTCAGGAAGTCGTTTTGACGATATGTTCATGTCGCGCCCTGAGCGCATGGTCAATGCGCGTCCTGAAGAACTAGTGGCCGTTTTTGAGTCGATTTTAAAAGTCAGCCCGAACATATTACCGGCCACAGAACTCCTGGAACTCTGTGCGTTGATGCGGGTCCCCATCACTGTCATCCAACGATTTGTGCCCTACTACACCATTGAAGAATGGCGCGAGGCGGTGCGCCCCTATCAACTCCTGGGGCAATTTGTCAACGACATGCCATTAGTGGGGCGTGAGCACGAGGTGGCGCAGGTGCAGCGGTTCATCACACAATGTATGGAGAATCCTGTCGCTCCTTCTGCACGGCACCTGGTGCTGAGCGGACCATCCGGTGTGGGCAAAAGCGCGGTGGTGTTGCATATGATTGCGCAATTGTCGCCACTGTTGCGTGATCGTGTGCGTTTTGTCTATCTCGATGAATATGTAGTACGGAATGAGGACGTGTATCGTGCGATTGGTCAAGCATATGACCTGCGCCCGCGGGGCAACGAGACGTGGCAAATGTTGGTGCGTGATCATGCGCGCATGCGGCAGGCGGTAGTCATCATTGATAATCTGCTCGATAGTGCGCGGCTTTCCGTCGAGGCAATGTTGCAAGAACTCCGACGCACGTTGTATGAAACGCACGTGGTGGTGACCACGCAGGTGGCCGGGTTGAGTAATCAGATTGCCGATGTCGAAGAGATCACGTTGGCTCCGCTTGATCTTGTGGCGAGTCGTGATTTGTTTTGGCGGGTCCGCGAACAGGTCAGTGCTGAGCATCTGACTCCCGAGCAAGTTGATGCCGCGATAGCGCAAGCAAAGGGTTACCCCATGCAGATTATTGCGGTGGCCAACGGCATGCAGTTGCGCACACCCCAGCCTGGTGAACCGCCACACACATTTATCGCAGGGGTACCACCCGAAGCGCTACGGATTATGCAACTGTTGATGATCATGGCGCATCCGGTTCGCCTACCGCTTTTGATGATGTTACGGCCTTTGTTGGCAATTGCCGACGAAGTAACGCTGCGGAGCAATTTGTGGTTGCTAGAGCGGCGTCAATTGCTGTCGCTCCGCCGACCATACGGCTATTTGGTGCACGACGCTGTGCGCCACACCTTGCGAGCATGGATCCCAAACGCCGATTATCAGCAACTGCTTGTTCAGACTGGGCAGTTTGTGGCGTTTTTTGCTGATCCTGATGATCTTGAGCAACATGCAGAGGTGGTGCAGTTGCAATCACACGAAATCACAGCCATCTACGAAATACTTGTCGCGGTGTCACGAATCAAAGAATACGCACTTGTGGCTTCGTGCATCATTGCGTGGCGTTCTATTTGGATTCGCCATGGATTGACTGCGGAGATCTTGGCGTTGGGGGGAGATTGTCTCCCACATTTGGCAGAAACCGATCCCAACTACGCCATGCTTTTGTTTGCCATGGGGAGTTTTTATGGGCATCGTGGCATCGTCGATAGCACGGTGCGCTCGCTCCAAATGGCCATGGATACCGCCGAACGACAGTCTTTGGCGTTGATTTGGGCGAAGGCCGCGCTCGAGATGGCGTTGCACGGCATACAGGCCATCGGATGGCGTGAGTCCGAACGTCTACTCATGTTGGCTCGGGCGACCTTTGAACGCATTGGTAGTGCCTATTATTTGGCGCGTTGTCACGATATGATGGCCTACATTTATTTGATTGGTGGTGAAATCAAATCAGCGCTACAGTCCAACGATGCGGCGATTCGTTTTTATGTTGAAGCAGGGCCCTCATTTGGCGCGGCAGATGCCTACTCCAACCGTGGGATTATCTACATGGCGATGGGTGACTATGAAATGGCGCGTCATGAGCTGATTAAATCTGAGCATATTTTTCAAGACCTGAATGCACCCGCAAATCTTGCCGCCGTCCACTTGCGCATTGCTGCGGTGCATGCGTTGGCGAATCATGCCGCGGATGCACGTTTTTACTTGGTGCGGGCCTTTAAAGTCATCGAGCGGATTGGTGGTCTCAATGACGTGTTGTACGTGGTAGATATTTTTGCTGGAGTTGTTTTGAGTGAAGGGAAAAAGGCGTTCGCACGGCAGGTCAGTGATGCCTGTAGCCAGGCACGTCAACACTACGGCCTGCCGCGCGGTGCCGCACTCGATGCCATCGTCAAACGGCAACTCGAATATGCGGTAGACGATGAGGGTACCACGGCACCGCCGCCGCTTTCTTCGCGGATTGCTGATCTACTCGATGTGGTGCGCAGTGATTTACTAGGCAGGTAGCTCGCGGCGGAGTTGTGGGGTGAGCGCCATCAGGATGTCGCCGAGCCGGGTGTCATCACTCGGCAGTATGGATCGCAGGTCGAGCCAGACCGCATCAGCGGCAATCCGGGCGACGATGGCCGGGGTCTGTTGCCTGAGCAGGGTGGTTATGTGTTCGGGGTGGGGATGTGCGTAGGTGAGCGCCCATGACGGCTGCGTGTCGCCAGGCAGCGATCCACCTCCCACCGTGCTGTCACATGGACGCACGCGCCACGGGTCGCCGAGACGCTGATAGAGTTGTTGGGCGCGTTGGTGGAGTTGCTCTGCGTCGGCACCAATCATCTGCCAAATGGGGATGTCGTGCGTCGCCGTGCCCTGTGCATAACTCAGCAGGGTGGCATGCAAGGCTGCCATGGTCATCTTGTCGATGCGAAAGGCGCGCATCAGTGGATGCACGGCGAGTGCGCGTATGGCGGCTGCCCGACCCACGATGATGCCGGCTTGGGGCCCGCCGAGCAATTTGTCGCCACTAAAGCAGACCAAATCGACACCTGCGGAGACTCGAGATTGCACCAAGGGCTCGGCAGTCAGCCCATATTGCGCCACGTCGATGAGTGTGCCACTACCTACATCGTCGACATGCAAAATCCCGTGTTCGTGGGCGACCGCACTTAATTCGCCCATGGTGGGCTCATGTACGAATCCTTGCAAGCGGAAATTGCTGGTGTGCACGGTCAACAGCATGGCCGTTTGCGCGGTAATCGCACGTGCGTAATCATGCGCATAGGTGCGGTTGGTGGTGCCTACTTCGACCAACGTAGCGCCGCTTTGGCGCAAAACATCGGGAATACGGAAACCGCCGCCAATCTCGACCGCTTGCCCGCGGGAGACGATGACTTCGCGCCCAACCGCGTGGGCTGCCAAGATGAGCAAAATGGCGGCAGCGTTGTTGTTGACCACGAGTGCGGCTTCCGCACCGGTGATGTGGCAGAGCAGCGGTGCAAGGTGCCGATTGCGTTCACCGCGCCGGCCGGCATCGAGGTCATACTCGATACTGCTGGCGGCGGCATTGGCTTGCATGGCTTGTTGCGCTGCAATACTGAGCGGTGCGCGCCCGAGGTTGGTTTGGAGCAAGACACCGGTGGCGTTGATGACCGGGCGCTGGCTACTCGTCAGGAGCTGGGTAATGCGCGCATCGAGGCGTGTGACGAGCTCAGACAAGGCCGGAATGGGCTCTGTGCTGGCTCGCAGGTCGGCACAGAGTTGGCGCGCGTGGGCGACGATTAGTGCATGTGGCACGTGCTCACGCACATGGCTCGCAGAGACGAGCTGGTCGATTGAGGGAATATGACGATTGCGGTTCATGGTTGCCCGGTTGGTGTGGCTGGCATGGTGATTGTTGCTGGGGGCAGTTGTGGCATGAGCGGCTGAGAGGTGAGCATGCGCCCGAGCAGAATGGCTGCGAGCAGTGCCACGGCAATGCCGAACACGGCAATAACGGAGCGCACCCAGCGCCATGGATCAATGGGAGCCTCAAAGATGAACAAGCGCTCCGTCGTGGGCACAATGCGTAGCTGAGGTAGCCCCCAATGCTCGCGAGAGCGCCCGCCTACGAGTGCACGTCGCCCCCGTACGACCGCTAAGTCGATGGGGAGATCGTCAATGATGGCGTTGTAGCAGGTGGCGCCAAAACGGACAATGGCTTCGGCATCGCAGATCCCACTGAAGGTAATGGCCGCATTGATGGTCTCACTCATCAAGAGTGCCGCAAAAATCTGTGGCATGGCGCGAATTTGCGGCTCACCGTTGTCCATGGCCGTCAGACAAATCAGCCCGATGTCGGGAAACTGCTTGAAGACGTCGCTCAAGTCGAAGACGTTAATCGGTTCGGCAAAATGAATGTTGAGGATTTCGTCACGGCTAAGTATGACCTCTGCGACCAGATGCACCACATGAAACATCTGACTACTCAGTGCCTGCTCAATGTCGTGGATATCTTTGACTTCGACAATTTGAATGGCGATGCGTTGGCTGGCGATTTCGCTGTGGAGCAGGGTGTGAATGGAGCTAAACTGTGGGGTTTGGTTGGCAGGCACACACAACAACACTTGCAGCGCCCCATCCACGAGAATCGGCGGAGCCGGTTCGGCCACCGATGATACGCGTACGACCGCGTAGTCTTCGTTGATAGCCGGCGCCCACTGCCGAGCTCCCTCGATGATGGCCCATTCCCACGGTAAGGCGGCCAATTCGGGCACGGCGATTTGGATCTGGATCTGCAAGCGGTCGTCGCGTTGTTGTGCGTGGCGCGCACAACGGGTGAGCAGCTCGCGGACAGGCTCCGGGTATAAAACATCCCCCAAATCGCGGCCGAGTAGGCTCCCGTCGTCCATGAATTCGATGTGGCCAGGTTGGAGTAAGCGTGCGCCGAGCGCAGTAATGTCTTCGTTGATGAAAATCGGCAGCGAAAGCTCGTCATCGGGTGTGGTGACAAACAATGTCAGTCCATTGAGTTCGTTGCCGTTGATTGACATGTGAAATGGGACGATATTCATCACGACTTCTTTTCGTTGGACACACGTAAAACCGTTCACCGCCTCCGGTGTGCTAGGGCTTGGTGATAGGCCTGGAGCGTGCGCTGAGCAACTACCGGCCAGTCGAAGTGTTGACGCACCAGTGTGGCACCGGCATGGCCCCACGGCTGCCATTGAGGTCGAGCGGCCAACATTTCGAGGAGACCACGATAGAGTGCCTCGCCATCTCCTGGTGTTACTAGTATACCATTGACTCCCGGGAATACTTTATCGGGGATGCCGCCAGCTGCCGTGGCAAGTACCGGCAGTTGATGAATCATGGCTTCGAGGGTAACAAGCGATGAGCCTTCGTAGAGGGTAGGATGCGCAAAAAAGTCGGCCGCCGCATAGAGATTTTGGAGCTCGGCATCACTGAGTTTCCCGGCAAAAACCACCTGTGCGGCGATGCCGAGGTGATCCACCTGGGCTTGTAGAGCGGCGCGCTCTTTGCCATCTCCGACCAACACCCAGCGCCAGCGCGGCGGGAGTTGCTGGTGGGCGGCGGCCCGAGCCAGGGCATCTGCAAGCAGATGATACCCCTTGTTGCGCTCGAGTCGACTCACGCTCAGGATGAGCAGATCGGCGTCGCCGCCGAAGCGTTGGCGCATGGTGGTGCGGACCGTGGCATCGAGTGGGGCCAGGTTTTCTGCCACATCAATGGCACTCGGCAACACTATGACATTGGCGGGGTCGACCTGCATGTAGTGGGGTAAATCGGGCGCAGTGCAGGCATCGGTGGCGATGGTGTAATCGGCAAGGCGATGCCCAGTGCTGTACAACCACCGAAAGGGGGCATAGGCCACCCATTTGCGCCAATCGGGGGTGCGATATTCTTCGAGGCCGTGTGGATTGGCAAAAAAGGGCACATCCCGCGTGTGCGGATGGGTACGCCGTTGCCACGCATAGCCGAACGCACAGAGCCCCTGGCTGTGTACGATGTCGTACGGGCGCCGGCGCATGTCGGCGATGACTGTTCGCCCCAACTGCCAGGTATACCACGGGTAATTGATTTGACGCCCCACGATTGAGTTCGGGCGCACCCATGGACTCGTGTAGTCGTAGCGGAGCGTGGTCATGCGCATCTGATTCGTGAGTCGCGCTACGTCCGCATGAGCGGGTGGTGTCTGCACGTAGAGCGTGACATCCACCCCAAGTCGGGCAAGATGTGTGGTCAAGTGGAAGACATGGCGCTCGATGCCACCGTAGCCGTGGAGTGGCCAGACCACTCGTGCCAGCATTGCGACCGACAAGGGTTGGCTCATCGACGTTCCCCAATTTCATCGTAGAGTGCCTGCACGGCACGGATGACCACTGCTGGGCTAAATTGTGCGGTGGCACGTTGGCGGGCACCCTGTGCGAGTTGCACCCGTAATGCAGGCTCGTCGTGGAGGCGCTGCGCCATGTGGGCAAATTGTGCCACATCTCCTGCCAAAAACCCGCTATTGCCGTCGAGGATGATTTCTGGGGTGCCACCGGTGGGCATGGCCACGATGGGGGCGCCACATGCCAACCCCTCAAGGAGGGTGCGACTAAGTGGTTCGTCCCATGACGATGGAAACCAGAGCGCTTCGCAGCGTGCCATCAGGCGCAGCACGTCGTTGTGGTCGACCCAGTCCAGCAATAGGCAGGGCACGTCGGCTCGGTGTGCCGCCTGCATGATTTGTGCGTGGAGCGTGCCAGTGCCGGCGACGACAAGTGCCGGAGGGCGAATCCGCTCGATCAACGCTGGCAGTAGCTCAGCTCCCTTGTTGGGTTCAAGCTTGCCTACAAACAGCGCAAAGCGTTCGGGAAGTGGAATGGTCGGCGGGTGAGCGAGGATGTGCGTGACCTGTGCACCATCGACCATGTTGGGGATGGCGTAGACCCGCGCCGTCGGCACATGCTGTCTGATGCGCGCTGCCATGTGCTCAGAAACAGCAATAACTGCGTCGGCGTGTGCGAGGAGTTGGGCCCGAGCCCGCATTTCTACCAGATACGCACCCGCCAAAATCCGTTGTGCAATGGGTGCCTGCCGGGCACGGAGGGTGGCCTGCATCCCCGCCCAGGTGCGTTGATCGCCTTGCATCTGCATGCCAGTGGCCCGCATATCCCAGGGCCAATGGTCTCGCACCGTAATGATGACACGCGTATGCGCATCTTTGAGCGGTATTGCCGCCTTGGCTGAAACGATGTGTTGGGCGTGGATAATCGTGAGCGCCTGATGACGTGGGTGTTGGCGCATGCGCTGCCGGAGTGTGGCAACCCGTAGCGGCTCTTGGAGGATGTGTAGCGGCGCAGTGGAGATGCCAACTTCGACGGTGCGAATCTGATCGATGGTGTGGATGTGTGTCGCCTGTGAACCCCGTGGCACAAACGCGGTCACTTGTTCGCCGTGTGCTTGGAGCGCGGTGGCGAGGGCATGGGCACTCCAGCCTGCTCCCCCACAGCGTGGTGGGAAAACGTCGCTGGGCAACCAAATTTGCCGCTGGTTCATGGGGCGCTCCGAGCGGCATCGACGAAGCGACGTACCCGTTCGATGTCGACAGGTTCGGCAATCGCCCCACCGTATTTGACACTCGAGCCGACGATGACACCATCAGCGACCGACATGAACGCGGCGATGTTCGTGGCGTCAGCACCACTGCCGATAATCAAAGGGCGATCACCAGCCATCGATTTGGCCTCTCGCACTTTGCCGAGATCGGGGGCATCGCCCGTCATACGCCCGGATACGATGAGTGCATCAGCACCAAAAAAGCGCGTCCATTCGATGTGCGTTGCGAGGTCGATGCCTGGGAAGCGCACGCTGTGCTTTTTGTCGACATCGGCCAAAATCTTGATGTGATCAGCGTGCAATTCGGTGCGCCGTCGCATCAAGTCTGCTGCACATCCCTCGTCAATGCTCCCCGCATCCCAAACTCCGGCCCCCGTGAACATGCAGACGCGAATGAAGTCGGCACGGGCCGCCAGTGCAATCGCCAACAGCGCCACTCCACCGTTGTGCACCAAATTGATGCCCATGGGCAAGGGGCAGACCGCTCGTATGGCGGCAGCCACCACAGCGTGTGATGCGATACTCTCGGGGGGAATGTGTGCTCCGGCGCGGAACGGGATATCCCACATGTTTTCAACAATCAGTCCGTCGCATCCACCTGCGATGAGCGCCTCGGCATCTGCGATTGCATGGTCGATGATGGTCTGCATGCCGTAACCGGTGTAGCCGGGCGCACCAGGCATGGGCCAGCAGTGCACCATGCCAATGATGGGCTTGGGCGTGCGAAAAATGTCTGCCAGAGAGTCGATTTGCAGGGCATCGAGCCGTTGTTTCCATGCGGGGGGCATAGGCATCCTCGTGTTGTAATGAAACGATCCAATGGGGACATGCAACTACCGCTATCTTACCATTTTTACCCAGTGTGGCAGGGCGCATTCGTGTTGCGCATAGAGGACCTCGATTGCGCCCATCTCCGGGATGCTGGTGGCACCGCCGCGTTGACTTGCGGTCAGTGCACCGACGGCATTGGCCAATGTGCAGGCAGCCGCGCTATCTGCGCCATGGGAAAGACTCCACACAAACGTGCTCGCAAAGGCGTCGCCACACGCGGTCGTGTCTTGGGTGTCGACCGGGAACCCTGGGAAGTCACGCATACTGCCATCAAGCTCAGTGATGCGCGCCCCAGCGGCCCCACGTTTGGTCACAATGAGTCGTGGCAACGTGCTCCGCTGTAGTTGCGGTTGTGCCATCGCCATCTCGTGTTGGTTGCCGAGTAGGCAGTCAAGTGCCTGTGGGAGTTGGACCAAGATGTCACCGATGTGTGGCGCAAGTGGGTCACAGAGATCGATTGAGGTCTGCCAGCCCTGCCTTTGGGCATAGTGCAGCGCACGCACACTGTTGGCGCGTTGCGGGTCCTCGAGGAGCGCATGCCCGCAAATGTGGAGCCATCCCGGTGCTGCCGGCCAGTGCGTCGGGTATTGCCAGGCGACATTGGCCCCGCGAAAGCTGAGAAAGGTGCGTTCGCCGTCAGGAACCACGGGAATGACACACAACCCGGTTGGAATGTCGCGGTCGACCTGCACGTCGCTGATGTCAACACCACGTTCCACGGCCCAGGTGGTCACGCCCTCGGCGACGGCATCGGCTCCGACTCGCCCCCACAGCCGACATGTGCCACCGAGTTGAACCACTGCAATTGCCGCATTTAATCCGGTGCCACCGTGACTCCAGGTGGCGGTGTGCGCACGCGTGTCGCCCCCCACCGCTGGCCACCCTGCCACTGCAAGGCTCAAATCAACGTTGATGTCCCCCACCACTGTCAACATGCACCGCCACCTTCCCTGCTCCCATCCTCTGATTGGTTCCATTGTACGCCACGGGCAGAGTGCTGACCACCGGATTTGACAAATCAGCGCGTATCCATACAATACGCATCACGTAAATATGTAAAAACAATATGACGTAATCAAGGAATTCATCGAAAGCATGAATGCTAGCGCACATGCATGTAATCGCCATCTCTTGCATGTGCTGAATGGAGGCACGTATGCGGACATGGGTGACCTACTTGGGTATCGTGGTATTGCTCATCGGGATGCAGATTGGACTGCCGAAATCGACAGCGGTGGTGCATGCGGTGGCCCCCAAACCCACCAAAACACCAACCTATGTGGCTGGCAAACACCTCCTCGGTTACTATCGCTTTGATCAGTCGTTACAAAATGATGCGTCAGGCAAAAAAAACACCCTGCGTTGTGGCAATGCATGCCCCGATCGCACCCATGTACAAGAGCACTTGTCGCATGGGGTGTACTATGCCAAAAGCATCGAACCGTTGTTGTTGACCACCTCAAAAAAACTCTCCCTCGACAAAAAATCATTGAGCGTACATGCGTGGATACGCCACGAAGGCGATGCCGTAGAGCGTGTCGTGTTGAACCACGGCGTAGTTGGAGATGTCACCATGCAGCTCGGTCTGACCACCACACACCATCCGTTTTGTCAGGCACAAGGGGTACGCACGACCGCACCACAGGCCATCGATACGCAGCCACACATGGTGAGTTGTGTCATTGATGCCAAAACCAAGAAACTTGCCCTGTTGGTGGATCGCATAGAAACCGCCAGCACATCAGTCGTGTTTGTGTCGAACGCCGGTGCCCAAGTACTGAGTATTGGTGGTCAAGCCATGACCGGTAAGACACGCTTGACACCCACCCTGTGGGCGCAACAATACACCGGGTTCATCGATGAAGTTGTGGTGGTCGATCGCGTGATGAGTCGCGCAGAAATCGACGCCCTCTATAGCCAAGCACTCGCGTATTCCGTGCCAACATGGACAATGACACCGAGTCCCACCAAAACACCACGGCGCTCTGCAACCCCCTCAAAAACCGCAACAGCGACAAGCACTCCAACAGCGACAAGCACTCCAACAGCGACAAGCACTCCAACAGCGACGAGCACTCCGACAGCGACGAGCACTCCGACAGCGACGAGCACTCCGACAGCGACGAGCACCCCGACAGCGACGAGCACCCCGACAGCGACGAGCACCCCGACAATTGTGTCAATAAAGGTTGCTGGTGGGTTATATCATTCGTTGG
>JBBAWX010000010.1:80556-120864 GCA_040396955.1 Roseiflexaceae bacterium | reverse complement strand
GATGCGGAGTTGCTACGGCACCAACACGCTCAACAACTCATCCTTGCTGACATTGACAATGTAGTAGGTGATATCCACGTCGGCCAAGGCCTGTGCTACAGCCTCACGGGTATAGGGCACATCGTGGAGTCGAGCGGCCAGCTCGCTCGTGTCGCCCTGCCCCATGAAATCTCCGAAGATGCTCACGGTCACAATGCGGTTGTGTTGGATGTCAAGGCGCACATCGACCTCGCCGCCGGCGAAACGTTGTGAACGTTGCACGTTCGCACCCGGATTCCGCCCGTAGTTCCAATCCCAGTTGGCATAGCGGCTCGCACGTAAATCGGCAACCCCTTGCCAGTCAGCATCGGTCATAGTCACAGAGGGTATCTGGGTGCGATTACGCGTGCCGTAGATTTTTTCCAAAATACGCTCCCGTAACTCAGTGGCAGTGATGGGCGTGGTGAGAAATTCGTTGATGTTGGCCACCCGGCTCCGAATCGACTTGATGCCCTTGGACTCCACCTTGCCCGGTTTGGGGCGGAGCGCAGCCACGAGCTCGTCGACGTTGGAATCAACCAACAACGTGCCATGACTGAGCATGCGGTCAGCGGCGGCAAATTGGGCGTTGCCCGAGATTTTGCGCCCTGCGACCACGATGTCGTTGCGCCCGCTCAATTCGGCGGGGATGCCGAGATCATGGAGCACGGCGAGCACCGGCCCGTTGAAGGTATCGTAGCGGTTGAAGCGCCCATTGACGTCGCGTGTCATAAAGCTGAAATTCAGATTGCCGCCATCGTGGTAGACCGCCCCACCACCAGAGACACGGCGGACCACTTGAATGCCCTTGGCCGCCACCACATCTTGGTCGATTTCTTCGATGGTGTTTTGATTGCGCCCGATGATGATGGCATTGTGATTGATATAAAACAAGAGCAGATCGTCGGCATCGAGTTTATGGCGAATGGAGTATTCCTCGAGTGCTAGATTACGAGTGGCGTCGGTGATGTCACGATTGTCGATGTAGCGCATAAATTCCCTACTACCCCTTGTATGCCATACTACCGGTAGTATACCAAGTTGCCTCTTCGTGTGGAGATAAAGGGAGGAGCACGGACTCACCGTTTCCCCATTGAATCCTCATACAAACGGTGCTACAATCGGGGCAACCGCACGGTTGATTCATCGCCCCGATGAATCTGCGATGCTCCCCGCCTCGCACCTGTCAATGGGAGGACTGTATGGAACTCATCGTTCGTACGCAGCACGGCCACCTCAGCCCAACGACCCGCACCCGCATCGATGAAAAAGTGCACACGCTTACACGGTATTTGCGCCCCATCCAAACAATCACGGTCGACATCAGCCAAAAGGACAAACACCACCGGGTCCAACTCACATTGGTGGGGGAACACGGGATGTTGTTGCGTGCCGAAGAACGGGCTGAAGAGCTCATGTATGCCATCGATCAGGGCATTGCAACACTCAAACGCCACATCGAGCGGTACAAGGGGCGGCACTGGCGCAACACCCAACGCCACACGCCAACCACGAGTGCACCTGTAGTAGCCGAGAGCGAGGCACGAGCGATCAACGACATCGTGCGCACAAAATTGTTTCAGATTCAACCAATGAGTGACGAAGAAGCACTTGAGCAGATGGAGCTACTCAGTCATTCGTTTTATGTATATCGCGACCACGAGCAACATGTGCGGGTCGTGTATCGTCGTGCTGATGGACGTTACGGCATCATCGTCACCTCCTAACCCGATGACTGTAGTCTTGCCACCACTGATGTGTACGTCAGTGGTGGCTTTTTGTCGTACAATACAGACAAAGAGTACAAGTAGTGTATAAGGTGTCTTATGTCACGTCGTCACCCACCACGTGTAGTAGTCACTGGGCTTGGCGCAGTCAGCCCCATTGGCAACACGGTGGCACAATTTTGGGAGCATTTATGTGCCGGTGTATCGGGGGTCGGCATTGCCACCCGGTACGACCCCACCGATATGCCGTATGTGATTACCGCAGAGGTCAAAGATTTCGACCCAACGCAACACATGGAAGCCAAGACGGCCAAACGTACTGCCCGCTTCGTGCAACTAGCGTTGGCAGCGGCTGGCGAAGCCATCAGCGATAGTGGGCTGAACCTCGCCGAGGTCGATCGCACCCGTGTCGGCGTGGTCATTGGCACGTCGTTGGGGGGCACCGCCGAAGTCGAAGAGCAGACGTTGCGCTTTGAGTCCAAGCAGCGCAAGCGCGTCGAGCCACTCTACCTCCCCACATTCATCTACAACATGGCGTCGTGCCACGTCGCCATGGCCTACGACCTGCACGGTCCCAACACGACCCCTGTCATGGCCTGTGCCACAGGGTCGTACGCGATTGGGGCTGCATTTCGCATGATCCAAGCCGGTGATGCGACGATTGTGGTGGCTGGCGGGAGCGATGCCGGAGTCACGGCCCTCAACGCCATGGCGTTCGGCGTGATTGGCGCCATTGCGCCACCGGGCGACGACCCGAGTCGGGCCGTGCGGCCCTTTGATGCGGATCGCAAGGGCACTGCCGGTGGTGAAGGTTGTGGCGTGCTCATCCTTGAGGCTCTCGACCATGCATTGGCGCGTGGTGCCACCATTTATGCCGAAATTGTTGGTTTTGGCGCGACCGAAGACGCATTTCACCTGACCGCACCTGCGCCCGACGGAAAATATGCTGCACTCGCCATGCAACGCGCCCTTGCCGATGCCGAGTTGGCACCGACCATGATCGACCACATCAGCGCACACGGCACGGCCACTTCGATGGGGGATGCTGCCGAGACCGCGGCAATTCACACAGCATTCGGCACGCATGCGCCCCGAATTGCGGTGAGTGGCATCAAATCGATGATTGGGCATACGGCCGGCGCAGCCGGAGCGTTGGCAGCCGTGGGCGTCGTCAAAAGCATCGTCCACCAGCTCGTACCACCGACCATGGGGTATACAACCCCTGATCCGGCCTGTGATCTTGACTACGTGCCCAACGTGGCACGCTCCATGCCGGTCAGAGCGGCCATGGTCAACGCATTTGGCTTTGGTGGGCAAAACGCCGTTGTGCTGTTTGCTCAATATCAAGCATAGTAGAGTGGCTCCACACGCAATCAGAGAGGATGCAGACGTGATTATCATCGCCAGTGAAAACGGAGACATCGGGCTAAAACAAGGGTGGGAAATCCTCAAAAACGGCGGCACCGCCATTGAAGCGGTCGAGGCTTGTACGTGGCCCGTCGAAGACAACCCCCTCGATAATTCGGTGGGCTACGGCGGCTATCCGAATGTGCTCGGTCAAGTCGAGCTTGATGCCTCCATCATGGACGGTAAGTATCTACGCAGTGGCTGTGTGGGTGCCATCAAGGGGTTTCGCCACCCGATTAGCGTGGCCCGCAAGGTCATGGAAGAGCTCCACCACGTCATGCTCGTCGGCGAAGGTGCCGAGATGTTTGCGCGTGAAAAAGGCTTCAACGCCGAGAATTTGCTCAGCCCCGAGGCCGAGCGCACCTGGCGCGATGGCTTGGCAGGCAAATTCGGCCCCGAATGGGCGAGCGACGGCTTGGCCAACATTAAGGCGTTGATTAGCCAGGCCAGCAAACTAGCCACTGACCCCCAAAAGGTCGCTGGTACAGTGAATTTCATTGCCATTGACAGCCACGGCAACATGGCGTCAGCAGTGAGCACCAGCGGCTGGGCCTGGAAGTACCCAGGGCGCCTCGGCGATTCGCCCATCATTGGTGCTGGCAACTACTGCGACAATCGCTACGGCGGCGCCGCTTGCACTGGGCTGGGGGAAATCGCCATTCGCTGTGGTCTCGCCAAGACGACCGTCATGAATATGCGCTTCGGCATGAGTGTCGAAGAAGCGGTCCTCAGTGCCTTCGAAGATATGCGCAACCTGGGCATGGACCCTGTGCAAATCAACATGAACATGGTCGCACTCGACGCCCATGGTCGCCATACCGCCATGAGCACCAACCCCAACGCCAAGTACGCCTACATTGGTGATGGTATGAACGAGCCCGCTTTAGTCCCACGGGTGAAATTCACCGTCTAGGAGTACCTGCATGACAACGACCCGTGGCTGGCGTCAGCTCTTCATTTGGCTGTGGGTGGTGGTGACGGTGGCCTGCACGACGCAGACCCCAGCATCAACGACCACACCGAGCACGGCGCCGGCCACGCTCGTGGTTTGGCATGCACTGAGTAGCACCACCGAATACGTGGTCACTGAGCGCATCCAGCATATCGCTGAGCAATCCGGCTTTGTGGTGGTCATCCAAAAAATGCCGGCGACCACCATCGTGCGCGATATTTTGACCGCATGGCCACAGGCACGCGGGGCGCACGTGGTCATCCTCAGCAACGCTCAACTCGCACAACTTGCGAGTGCCGAGCTTGCCCTGCCACTCGACAACCTCATCGACACCAACAACCGGAGTGCACTTGCCGACAACGTTCTCGACACGGTTACGTTTGTGGGAGCAGATCAACGCAATCACCTGTACGGCGTACCAGTGAGCTATGCGTTGCCGGTGCTTTACTACAACATGCGCAACGTGCTCAGTGCTCCACGCCAGAGCGATGATTTGTTTGGCATTGCCCACAGCCTGTATGCTCCTCCACAATGGGGGCTGGGCATCGATCTCACCTTCGACACCATGGTGAGTTATCTGGCCGCATTCGACGGGCAGGTTTTTTCACCACAAGGCGACGTTGTACTCGGGAGCAGTGGCCGCGCCGGTAGTGAAGCGTGGTTGGCATGGTTGGCCGGGTTAAACGCGGACCCACAGATGCTGACCAAGTTGCATGCCGTGTTCACCATTGAGCGTGCTCTGGCATCGGGCAACCTCACCATGGCCATGGATTCATCGGCACAGTACGTAACCTACCAACAGGTCTGGGGGGAGGCCACGGGTGTGGTCGGACTCCCCGAGCTCAGTCTGACCGCAGGCGCCGCGCAGCCGTATCTCCAGACAACGGCAATCGCACTCAACCCACGACTGAGCGACCAAGAGCGTGTGGCGGCGCGCCAGCTGATCAACGAGCTCATCACGATTGAGAGTCAACAGCAGTTCCGCGATGCTGGCATCCAGCCCGTCAACCAGCTTGTCGACGTACGGAACACGCCAATTTTGCAGGCCACGCAACAAGCGGCCGCTCAAGCGGTGGCACCACCGGTAGCCATGTTGCGTGCTGACGTCTACACCATCCTACGCACCATGATGACGCAAGTCATGATTGGCACCCAAACCCCCGCCGATGCGGTCACCTTGGCCGATCAACAGCTCCGCCAACTCCTCGTAGAAAGTGACACCCCATGAGCTCCAATCTCACTGACCACATCCGCAATATTCCCGACTTCCCGATTCCCGGTATTCAGTTCAAAGACATCACCACCCTACTTCGCAACGGCGACGCCCTGCGACAAGCCATCGATGTTTTCGTGGCGCGATACCGCGGCCAACAGATCGACGCCGTCGTAGCCATCGAGTCACGCGGGTTCATCTTTGGGGCACCATTGGCCTATGCGCTCGGCATTGGGCTCGTACCAGTGCGTAAAGTGGGCAAGCTCCCCGCCGACACGTACCAGGTCGAATACGCCCTCGAATACGGCACCGCCACCCTCGAAATCCACAAGGATGCCTTCAAACCGGGGGCACGTGTGGTGGTCATCGATGATTTGCTGGCCACCGGGGGCACGATTGCGGCGGCCTGTGAGCTCGCCACCAAAGCGGGTGCCACCGTCGTGGAGGCGGCGTTTTTGATTGAGCTCGAATTCCTGGCGGGTCGACAAAAACTCCAGGGCTACGATATTTTTGCTCAGATTACGTATTAGGGGGTCGGCGAACACGCTGAATGGCCACCACGTACCCCACCAGCAAAATGACGGCAAAGCCGAACCACTGCACCGCGTAGCTGAGGTGGTTGCCGTTGCCAATCACCCCAGTCGCGGCCGGGATAGGCTGGTCAGGTGCGGGAGTGGTGCCATCCGGCTGAATGTCGATGAAGCCGTCGACCAGCGGATACGGCATTTGTGCGGTGATTGCTGGAATGTCAATGAGGAACCACTTTTCACGCCATCCGGCCACACTCGGCGTCTCGGTGACTTGGCCCGTATTGGGCTGTGAAACGCGCCACACACCGACGATCTCTTGTGGGCCGGGCGGTGGTGGCACCTGTGACTGCCACTCGTTGAGACCATCTTGGTAGGAGATCCAACCCCGATTGACCAACACCGCCCGACCGTCGTCCAACACCAACGGCGTCAACACATGGAAGCCGGTACGCCCTTGATGTTCGCGGTTCCGCCACAAAATCTGCCCGTCAGTGGCATACAGACCTCGCACCCGCACATTACGGAACTCACGCTGTGTAACTGGTGTCGCCAATACCTCGGCGAGCGCGATGGGTGGGATGCTCATGCGTTCAATCATCACGCCACTCTGCGCAACGCGTTGCCAGTGCCGGTCGAGTTGCCAAAGGCCCAGACGTACCAGACCCACGGCGATGAGTACCACCAACAGGGTCAAATAGCGCCGACGACCGTGCCACAATAAATATGCAATTGACATGTGTTTTTCCTTCGATAGGTCGTATGACGACTGTGTTCACCAGACAAAATCAGTTTGACATGCGCCGTGTGAGCTGGTATACTCTCATTCGTTGCGCCGATATAGCTCAGCGGTTAGAGCGAACGACTCATAATCGTTAGGTCGGTGGTTCGATTCCACCTATCGGCACCACATTCAGACACTCGCAGGTTCGCCTGCGGGTGTTTTTGTGTGCAGATTTGGCTCCAACCAGCGCAAACGCATCAGCGGTTGCTCAAGGAGCACGTGCCAGCGATGAGCCAACCAGAGGGCTCCAAGCACATATACGAGCGTAATCAGGCCATCGAGGGCCCAGTGGTCACCCACGCCACCCGCCAACTCCTCGATGGTCAGCCGCCACGGCAAATGGAGCAAGTAGAGGGGATACGAGATGTGGGCAACCCACTGTACCAACCGGTGGAGCCGATTGAGGTGGGGTGGGCTCCAGGCAGCCAGCGCTGGCAACAGTAGTGCGATGGCACTGGATGTCATGCTCAACAGTAGCAGATGCGGGAGCCACGCCGTGTGCACATCGGCAACACGTACCACAAACAACGCAACGCTCCCCACGGCCAAGGCGATTCCTAGGCTAGTCACCCAGGTACGCCATGGCCAAGTCGGAGTCCAACTACGCCACCACCAGACAGCCGCCACGCCGATTGCCAGCGCATCGAGCCGCAACGGCACACGCTGACGCAAGGTACTCTCCCAATCGGCGCTCTCATTGAAGACGACCCAGATGCGCAACGCGAAGGGTACGATGATGAGCAGCACCAACAACGTGCGCAACACGCGCTGTGGTGCTGTGCGTATGCTCCATAGGCTGAGCATGCCGGCCACCACCACATAAAACCACTCCTCGATGGAGAGACTCCAAGCGACAAAGAAATAAGGCGGATGTGCCTGCCAGAGATTTTGAGTGAAGAACCAGTAATCGGAAATCGCGTGCCACTGCGCTCCCCCCCAGCCACCAATGGCGACCACCGCCAACATCAGCCAATAGGGGAGAATGGTACGCACCCAACGCCGGTGCAAAAACCGCCCAAACGTGGCCGGATGAGACCATTCATCGAGACGATCAATGATCAGACCACCGATGAGCCACCCACTGAGTACAAAAAAACTCTCGACTCCTACAAACGAGCACCATAATGGAAACCACTGTAATGATGCCGGGTAATAGGGTAGTGTGGCCGATGCATGCCCGATCAGCACACAACCGATGGCAAAAGCACGGATGACGTCCAGTCCGAAACGCCGCCCCGAGTGCGTGGATACTGGTGGCGTGGCATGATCGCCACGTAGCCAGCGCACGGTGGTCGGCCCAATACTATACATGGCTGACCACCATGCCGACCACCGCCGATCAAGGGTGCCACTGCGCCCCCACCACCAACTTGCTACGATGAGTGCCACGATAAGCAGATACGCACCACCGAGCCATCCCATACAGAGTAGGAGGAGCACCCCCCACCAGCGCCACCACGGCGCTAGGTGTGCCCACCACTGCTGACGATGATGCATCAGTGCCACACTCGCACAAAGCGCCAGCAGTTGCCACAACACCAACCAACTTGCACTGCCCCGCCCCCAAACCACACCTATCGCACCTGCCACAACAACGAGGCTCGTTGCCGCTGCCCACGGAGGCGATAGCGCCAAAGCGCGGGGCACGGCCCAAGCCAAACCGACGAGAATACCGAGTGCACTCAATACCAGATAGGCGTCAGCGCGTACCACCACCACGGCAAGCACACTCACCCAGGAGACTGCGATACACAACCAAGATGGCAAACGCCACACCCCCAACCAGAGTGTCAACGCCAGCCAAACCAGCACCGCAACGCCGATGGCCATTGGCGCTGGAAAGTGCCAGCCCTGTGGAATCAGCCGTATTTCATCAATGGCCACCCCCACGAGGCGCCGATCGGCCGTGTTGGGTTCGGTAGTCGTCAATGTCATCGTTAGTGGCGCCGTAAACGTAGGCGGAACAGCCACGGGGAAGCGATAGGGGGCAAAGCCGGAGGTCACAACGACCGTGTGCGTTTTGCCTGCCACGTGCACCGTCAACGAGGTATCGACGGGCGCAGTTGCCAGGAGTTGCAGTACGTAATCCCCAGCACCGACCCCGGGCAACTGCAGGGTGGACTGCGGCTTGCTCCAGCGAAACGAAGTACCAGCGCCGTATTCGATGGCATAAAAATCAGTGACGTACGCCTCGTCCCATTTCCCAATATCGACACGATAGGGAATGGGGGCTGACCACGCCACAATCAGGCTCAGCACCATGCCAACAAACACCACCATCTGCCACACGGGTGACCATTTCATCGTCTATCTCCCCTTGGGCGGTCGAGCGCCGGGAACGCCCGCGTCACGCCCAGCTCGGGGAGCATGGGCACCGGCCGTGGCTGTGGCAACAGATTGGGCAGTGTGCGCTTGATTTCGACATACGCATAACTTGCTGCCACCACCAGCTCCGTGGTGCTCGGCATCGCATCATAACACCCACGTACCGCAATCATGGCCGGGATGCCGAGTGTCCGCAGAATCATGGCACCATTTGACAACTCGGCACCCGACTCGACCACCACCGCCACACACGCTTGAGCGGCCTCAATCCACTGCGCATCAAACTGACGCACCACTAAGATGCGTTCGGAATCTGCGATCTCGGCCGGCGGAGTCGCCGTAGCCGTCAATGGGCGCCATGCGCGGCCGTGTACGACCCCCGCATTGATGCTACTGCCCTCCAGAATCACGCGTATGTGGCTCCGCTCACGGTGCCATGTCAACGGATCCTCGAATCGGGTCACATGCAAGGGCACCTGCAAATCGGCCAATTCTTGGTGCGTGGCACGCCGCTGCGCAATCACCTCCGGCGCTAGCACCACCCCTTCGCACACATGCACAAATTCTTCGGGGCTGAGATACCAGATGGCCCCCACAAACGGCAACGCACGGCGTTCTACGGCGCGCTCAGCCTGCTGCAAAAACAACCGCCGCAACCGATCAATGACCTGCATGGCGGCCGCCTGCACTGCATCACGTTGGAGCAACGCCCAGCGGAGCACCAGCCAGACCGGCCAGGCCGCGGCAGCCCGCAACGTGAGTTTTGGTGGCGGGGCATCTACCACCGATTGGAAGAGCAGTTGTTGAATCATCGAAGATTCTTCACGAAAGCGTGGCGTGGCGATGTCGCCTTCGGCCACCGCCCGATACCCGTGCCGGCTGAGCACCTCCTCCCACATCCCCACAAACATGGCATCGCTGGGCATGAGGCGGTCACGCAGTTGATCTGCAATATCGGGGCGCATGTCAATGAAGGTGCGCAACGGTGCCAAATCCGCATGAATACGCCGTGTCAGCGTTGGGTAGCGCGCAATCCATTCGGTGTAGACACGGCGACGGCGCATCCAGTGTTCGAGTGGGCCGATGATGCGCCCCAACGCCGCCATACTCGCATGCAAGACGACCACCACGTCGTGCAAAATCATCACCATTTCATCAAGATTATTGTGAAAGCGTTGTACACGCTGATACAAGCGCTGGAGGTGTACGACTTGCCGGGGTGCCCGCCGTAGCGTATCCCATGCCAACCGAAGCAGGCGCCACCACGATTGCCCGAGGCGACGACGCTGTGTAGTCACCATCAACATGGTGGCATTGTTGAGGTCGGCACTCACGATCCCAGGGAGCCCCCACCGGCGTAGCGTGTCGGCAAGCAGACTGTAGTTGTAGCGCGGTTGCCCGGCAAACAACTCCACAAAGCGCCGTGTGTCCGGCAATGAGGCGTCGAATTGACGGTAGTAGTGATACATGTCGTCGCCCGCACCAGAGTAGAGCTGTGCCATGAAGTACGACATGTGCTCGGGCATCACATGCTGGAGTGTGCCACCTGCGAAATGGTCATTACGACGGAGCGCATGCAGTAAGGGTCGGATTTGCAACAACCAACAGGTCTGCCCATCATCGGCCCATTCAATCTCCCAGTCGTGTTCGCCAAACACCTGCCGAACCTGACGAATTAACGCTTGTAGGCGACGGGCAAAGGGCACATCGGCCGTGGCGGCTTCGCCGTGGCGCACACGGGCCAACGGAATCGAAATGCCAGCCACTTGCCCTTGTACGAGCGGGTCGGCCGACCCACCTGTAAAATTCACCACGTCATCTTCGTAGGCCGATTCCATGACCGCCACGCCGGCGTGTTGAGGCTCAATCATCGTCATCAAGAGCAAGTCACGCCGTTGCACGCGCGCAAATCTCCCAGCCGCCGACCATAGCGTACAAATCGCAGTCGCCATCCCCTGTGGATCACGCCGATCGACGCGCAATTTACTCACCGACACGCCCTGTAGACGGAGCACGGATTCGTTTTCGGCGTTGTAAAGCCCACGCACTGCAATCCGCGGACCTAGATCGGTCAAACCCTGGAATATTTTGAGGACATGGATGAATGCATGGATGTCACGGGGCACCAACACATCGGTCGGACCGGCCAACATGTCGTGTGTACGCGCGTATTGCCATGCATCGTCAAGCAAAATCATGCTCCGAGGCACAGCAATACCGGCGCGGGCCGCTTGGTTGAGCATCACACCTTTGGCGGCAATGCCACGGCGCGCGAGATTTCCACGGTGTAAAGGGATTAAATACGGCGATTGTGCCATGATTGCACGTCTACCTGTTCCAGTCTGCTTCAGCATATCCATGCGATATGCTCGGGCTACATGTATTATAATCCACCCTGCCACTGTGCTTCGCACGGATTCATACGGCTTCCCGATGAGTCACCCGTGGTCACAAAGGAAAAAACACCATGACTTACCGGCATTGGAGTATGCTCTATGGCTTTTGGGCACTCGCCGTCTGCAGTCGCGCCCTCTGGCAATATGCGAGTCGGAGTGGCAACCTCTTACCAAGCCACATTTCGTTGCTCGCCGGCGTCATCTATCTGGTCATCTTCTGGGCCGCATTGCGACGCCAGCACACCCTGCTCCGTAGCGGTCTCATCTGCGAAATCATCGGGGTCGTGGCCGTCAGCCTCTACGAACTAGTTGCGCCATTGCCCTATGCTACTGCATGGTCACATTTCGGGGCCGGTTACCTCTACATCCCGCTTCTCCTCCCACTTGCCGGCCTGTGGTCACTCCGCGCCAGCACACGCTCAACTTGACAAGCCGTATCCCCTCATCTATACTCTTGGGTATTGAATCGGATTCTCATGTGAAGGCATTTCATTGACGATGATGCACCCCCTATGCCTACCCTCTCTACGACGCCTCCTAGGGGAGGAGGTGCCATAGTGCGGTGAAAGCTCGGTAGTAGCTCATAGACGTACGATGGACCTCTCCCAGCACGCAGGGGGAGTTTTTTTATTGCTGTATCTCGTCATTATTTCAGAGGAGTTATACCGTTATGTCAGAGCAAAAACGCGATCGTTTTGACCCGTCCATTGAGGCGAAATGGCGCGAATTCTGGGCCAAAGAAGGAATTTTTAATGTGGGGAGACGCCCGCATGCCCCCCACCGCTATATCCTCGAGATGTTTCCCTACCCGAGCGGCGACCTGCATATTGGTCACCTCAAAAATTACGTCATCGGCGACGTATTGACGCGTTTCTACGTATCACGCGGCTACGACGTCATGCATCCCTTCGGCTGGGACGCATTCGGGTTGCCTGCCGAAAACGCCGCCATTAAACGGGGCATCAACCCGGCAGACTGGACCAACAGCAACATTCAGGAATCCAAAAATTCCCTCAACATTGCCGGCATCATGTACGACTGGAGCACCGAATTAGCCACCTGTGCACCCAACTACTACAAGTGGACACAGTGGCTCTTCCAGTTGCTCTATGCACGTGGCCTGGCGTACCGTGCCAAATCATTGGTCAACTGGGACCCCATCGACCAGACGGTGTTGGCCAACGAGCAAGTCGACAGCGAAGGTCGGAGCTGGCGTAGTGGTGCCAAAGTCGAAAAGCGCGAGCTTGAACAGTGGTACTTCAAAATCACCGCCTACGCCGAGCGGTTGCTCCAAGACCTCGACAAGCTCACCGAATGGCCCGAGCAAGTCAAAACCATGCAACGCAACTGGATTGGCAAAAGTGAGGGTGCCGAAGTCACCTTCACCTGCGACGCCGGCGATTTGGTGGTCTTCACCACCCGTCCCGACACCCTATGGGGTGCCACCTTTATGGTACTGGCCCCCGAACACCCCTATGTGGCGCAACTGACCGCCGCCGACACGCAGGCCCAGGTTGCCGCATACGTCAATCAGGCCAAACTCACCAAAGAAATCGATCGTGCGAGCACCTCGCGTGAAAAAACCGGCGTCTTTTTGGGGAGCTATGCCACCAACCCGGTCAACGGCGCCCGCATCCCCATCTGGATTGCCGACTACGTGCTGATGGGGTACGGCACCGGTGCCATCATGGCCGTACCTGCCCACGACGAACGCGACTTCGCATTTGCCCGCCAATTTGGCCTCGACATCATCGCCGTGGTACAGCCCGAAGGGCAAGTCCTCGACGGCACAACCATGACCGAAGCTTGGCCCGGTGACGGAGTGATGGTCAACTCCGGACCGCTCGACGGCATGCCTGCCGGCAAGGGCGACGGACAAAGCGTCAAAGCTGCCATTGCTTGGCTCGAAACACACGGCAAGGGCAAAGGCACCATCACCTACCGGCTCCGTGACTGGTTGATTAGTCGCCAGCGCTATTGGGGTGCGCCCATCCCCATGCTTCACCTCGCCGATGGTAGCATCGTGCCCGATCCACGCCTGCCCGTGCTACTGCCACAAGTCGAAGACTACCTGCCCAAGGGGAAATCGCCGTTGGCGGCTGCTACTGACTGGGTCAACACCACCGACCCTACCACTGGTAAGCCAGCCAAGCGTGATACCGATACCATGGATACCTTCGTGGATTCATCGTGGTATTTCTTGCGCTTCGCCGATGCCCAAAACGACGCAGAAATCTTCTCCACCGACAAAATCAGCCGCTGGACGCCGGTACATCAGTACATCGGTGGTATCGAGCACGCCATTTTGCATCTGCTCTACTCGCGTTTTATCACCAAAGTGCTCTATGACGAGGGGTTGGTGCCCAACGACGAACCGTTTGAAGCGCTGTTCACGCAGGGTATGGTCCAACGACGCGTACGCACTGCCTTGCACGCCACAGGGGCGCATGTCGAATTTCCCGAAGAGTTGCGCCGCAAAATCGAGCTCCCAAGTGGAACACACAGCGTCGAAGCAGCCCGCAACGCGCTCAAAGCACATGGATATACCCTCGAAGGAGATGCGACCACCGGGTGGGAAGCGGTGAGTGGCCCGGTCACCATGTCGAAAAGTGCCGGCAATGGTATCCCGGTTGGCCCATTTGTGCGCCAATATGGGTCGGATGTGGCACGCATCGTGGTGCTGTTTGCTGCCCCACCCGAAAACAGCATGGAGTGGACCGATGATGGCGTAGCCGGTGCTCAACGCTTCCTCAACCGCATCATGGCCCTGTTTATGACCGAGGCCGACCAAGTGCGACAGCACCCCTATGGGAGCGTCTCAACGGCGACCATCGCCGACCATGAACGTGATTTGTGGCGCGCCGTGCACGTCGCCATCCGCAAAATCAGCAACGACACCGATTCGTTTCGCTTCAACACGGCGATTGCGGCCATGATGGAGCTCCTCAACGAAGTCCAGCGCTACCGCAACGAACACCCGTGCGGGGCCACCTACTACGAGGTTGCTCACATCTTCGCACGTCTACTCAGCCCCTTTGCACCACACCTCGCAGAAGAACTCCATGCCGCGTTTGGTGGCCAAGGAAGCGTCTACGATGCCGGATGGCCAGAGTGGGATGAAGCCGCCCTGCTCGTCAGCGAAATCGAGGTCGTGGTACAGATCAACAGCAAAGTACGCGGGCGCATCATGGTGCCAGCGGCTGCCGATGCCGGCCAACTCGAGGAATGGGGGCGGAATAGCCCGCGCATTCGTGAGCTTATCGGCGATGCACCCATCAAAAAAGTCATCGTGGTGCCCGGGAAACTGGTCAACTTCGTCGTATAAATGGACCCTCCCCCTCGCAGTTCAGCACTGCGAGGGGGAGAATCACATTCACCCACAGCCGAGGTACCTGCATGTTGACTTTGCGTCTCCTTCCAGACAGCTACAGCATCTGGCGACTCCCCGCAGATGCAGATACCCCGGTAGTGACTGGTGATTTCAGCTGCGTCATCCGCACCGCCCATGAGCTCTCGGGGGTCTGTGCAGAGACTCACGTACCAGCGGGCGCCACCGTTGACACCGGCTGGCGGTGTCTGGAGTTTGTCGGCCCGTTCGATTTGACACTCACCGGCATCATGGTGCAGGTCGCACAGCCATTGGCACAGGCGGGAGTGCCCATCTTTACGCTCGCCACCTACAACACCGATTATCTGCTTGTGCCCCACACACGCCTCACCGATGTGCAATTGGCGCTCCACAATGCGGGTATTCGGGTGGTCGAATCCACCTCTTGAACGAAGGAGTGCGCCATGCGCCAGACGCAAGATCATTTCAGTGGAGTGGCGCAAAACTATGCGTCGTTTCGCCCCACCTACCCATCCCAACTCGCCGCCGATTTGGTCGCCATGGCCGGTGGACCGACAGCGGTGGTCTATGATATCGCTGCTGGGAGTGGGCAGGCAACGCTCGATCTCGCCGCCGTCGCACACACCGTCTTTGCCAGTGACGTCGCCGTCAAGCAGATTGCGGCGCTCCCCGTACATCCTCGCATCCACCCCCTCGTAGCACGCGCTGAAGCCAGCGCCGTGGCAGACCAGAGCATCGATCTGGTGACAGTTGCCCAAGCGATGCACTGGTTTGATGTGCCAGCCTTCCAATCCGAGGTTCGGCGCATTTTGCGTCCCGGAGGCATTATCGCCGTCTGGAGCTATGCCCTGCTCAGTGCCACCCCAGCAGTCACCGCCATCATCAACGATCTCTACCACGAGACAGGTCCGTGGTGGCCCGCAGACCGCCGCCACGTCGATAACCACTATGCCGAACTCCCGTTTGATTTCGCCCGGGTCGACTACACACCACCACCGATGACCGTTGCGTTCACACTGCCACGCCTCATCGGCTACTTGAGCACCTGGTCTGGCGTGCAACGCTACCAAAAGGACCAGCAACGCGACCCTGTAGCCACTCGACATGCACAATTCGTAGCCGCCTGGGAGGGCGATTCGCTGGACGCCATGGAGTTTCGCTTCGACTTGACCGTGCTGGTTGGCCGCCACGCATAAAGCACTTGCGCACGCCCTGTGGGTGCCAATGTCAGGTAAGGTTGGCTGGTTCAGAGTAGATTTTTACGTCAATCTCTGCTACTATATTAGGTAGCAAAGTTATATTTCAATAGGCACATCCATGTCAGCACGTCCCGAGAAATTGCTCAACCCCGCATATCTTTCGGCACACCGCACGCCTGTGACCGATTTGCACCAGATACAGAGCCTCATCGAAGACAGCACGGGCACGTTGCGTGTCCGGTACGGGGTAGGGCCGTGGGGGCTTGCGACCACCGCACGCCAAATGGAGCGGCACCTACTGCAACGGCACGTCTACGCAGTCATGTACCACCGCGTGTACGTGGGGACTTTCACTTTGAGTCTCAATGCGCCGTCGTGGTATCCACTTGAGGCCTTTGCTGACATGAAGGCAGTAGCCGTGTACATCAGCAATTTTTACATCATGCCCAGCATGCAACGTCACGGCATCGGCACCTGGGCCCTCAAAAAAATCACCACCCTCGCCCAAAACGAGGGGTGGCAGAGCGTGCGTGGCGATATTTTTGCGCCAGTCAGTGAATCCATCACATTTTTAAACGTGATTGGCGTCAACTGGTGCACCGCTGTCAACTATGCCAACCATGAGCATTGGTTGTACGAGTACGCGAGTGCACCCGTTTAAGCACCACCCACACGCTCCAGCCAACCTGCCAGGCGTGGCCAGCCGATGATGCGACACCAACGAGCACCATCCTGACGCCAGGCGTGGGCCCAGCTCACCGATCCCGACCATACGATGTGCATCATGACTGCGGTCAACAGCACGATGGCGTAGAGTTTGTATGAGCTCAACATGAGCGACACCACCCCAAGATCGTACTTGTAATTGAAGCTCCGTTGATTGCCGAACAAAATAATAGCCATGCTCAGTGCCCACGCCCACGCGTGGACGACGCTGGCATGGTGTATGCGAAAATGCTGCACCATGACCATCAACACGATCCACAAAATTGTGGCATAGTGCATCCATGCCACCGGAATCGCAATCACCATCAACACCAAAAACAACCCGTACTGCACGCCAAAGCGACTGTCTGTGGCCGGATAATCGCGCAATGCCAACCAGGCCACAACACTTGCGAGTGCCATTGCAATGAGACTGCTCAGACGGCTAATAACGGGATTTTTGAGCAGGTGCATATTGTTCATATCGTCAACAAACCGCGCCAAAAATCCAGCAATCGTCTGATTTTCGAGCCAAGCCGTAGTACCACCAATACTAAAGAAAATCTTGGTAGCGTAGAGCACATGCAATTCCCAGCCCATGACCGCAATTGCCACGCCATTCCACGCCAACATCCCCAAAAGGCATCCCCAAAGCACCCACCATCGCCGTTTGATGACAAAGAAGACCAACAGGATGATGGGGTAAATCTTGAATGATGCCATCATGGCAATCATCACCCCTGCCAACCAATCATGGCCCCGTTGCACACTCCAGTAGATGAGGGTAAACGCAAACAGGAGCACGATATCGGTCTGACCGAGGCTGATGGTGTCAAACAACGGCTGGGCATTCAAGCTTATCACTACTACCGCCAGCCACCACCAGCGCTGCACTGGCGCCACCAACGACATCCAGAGCCCGCTGATACCGATGAGCAAGGCGAGATTCAGCCAGCGATAGGCATTGAGGAGGTCAAGTGGTTGCCAATCGACAAAGGGGGTAAACCACATGATATAAAACGGCGGGCGTTTGTAGAGGGCAAACGGATTGGCGGCCACGTTTTCGAGGCGGTACAACACGCCGTTGTAAACCCAATTGCGCGCTGCATCGATCCAAATTTGGAAATCGCCACTGCCATAACGAAACAGCACGGGGAACTGGTCGACGAGTTGCCACAGGCTGACTGTTACTGCCACCGCCAGCATGCCCCACTCTTGCCACACCCATGGCGCAGACGCATGTCGGCGCCGATACCACCAGCCCACGCACGCCAACCCGATCCAACTGCCGATGATACCCATGCTCCCAAGCGCGGTGGTCTGTACATCCCGTTGGGCGAGTGGTTGGCCTTCATGGAGCAGGAGGAGCTGCACCACGGGCAGTAGCCACCACATCCACACCAACAACAGGGGCAATGTGTGGCCAAGGAGCGTGTGGGAGCCCGTCACCCATCCAAAGGCGTATACTGCGGCCATGGTGCCCACTTGTAACCACACCCACGTCACCCACCAGTGCAGATACGGCCACATCTCGTGGGGATGACGTATGGTCAACCCCGACACCACCACCATCGCCACCACCATCGCCAAGATTCCATGCCGCGGCGCTAGACGCAACAAAGAACCAAGTACTGCAACGCCCACACCTAGGAGCGACAAACTCAGCCACCAATATCCGCGCAGACCTGTTGCCAACAGGGTGGGACGGCTTGACACCTCCAACAAGAGCACCCCCAAATCGCGTGGATCGGTGCCAATGGTACGCGTGCTACTCTCAAGGACGAGTGGCGTCGCCCAACTCCACCACGGATGTTGACCAAAGAGAAACTGCACCCGGCGTACATCGCCGGCCACCAACGTGAGTGGGACTCGATAGTGTGACTGCCAACGCAGGTGCGGAGTCACAACAGTGGCATCGGGATATTGGTTGGATATGACGAGCTCGGCGAGCTGCCATCCACCGGTGACGGTAGGCATCTTGATGGTGCTTTCAGCTGCCGACCATCGCCCAACCGACCACGCAAAGGCGGCCTGTAGCGGCTCGGCAGCATGAAAACCATCAAAAAAACTCGCATCACCGACCCCAATGGAGAGCTGTACCGGCTGTGCACGGATGAAAAATCCGGTCAAAATCCACAATACGGCCCCCAACACCACAGGAAGCCCAATGATTGTTTTATACCCGTATAGCGAAAAGGATCGACGTGTCATCTGGTGCAAACACTCTTCCTTGTAGCATAATTCCCGAATTACCATGCATCATAACACACCCAAATCGTGTCATAATAGGGACATCGCCAACAACGAGATGTGCATCGAGCATCATCCCCATCAGTACCATGAAAGTGAGTATGTATGCGATCAACCATCGTGCGCCTCGGGCTCATCGGTATCCTCGGGCTAAGCTGTCTAGGGTTGAGTGCCTGTAGCGAGAGCGACATCGAAGAGCTTTTGAGCGAAGAAAGCACGGTCATCCCAGTGGCCACTCGCATACCAGTGCCCACCCGTGCCCCCATACCAAATCCAGCACCACGGAGTGGCGATAGCTGGCTCATCATGGTGTATTCCGATGCCGACGACGAAGTCCTCGAACGCGATATGATGTTCGACATCAACGAAATCGAAACGGTGGGATCGACCGATGCCGTGCAAATCGTGGCCCAAATTGACCGCTTTGATGGTGGCTATAGTGGCGACAAAAACTGGAAACGCACCCGCCGCTATTTCATCACCCAGGACGATAACCTCGAACGCATCAATTCCGACATGGTCGCTGATCTCGGCGAAGTCAACATGGCCGATGGGCAGTCGTTGACCGATTTTGCCACATGGGCCATCACCACCTACCCAGCAGATCACTACGTTCTCATCATGTCGGACCACGGCATGGGTTGGCCAGGTGGCTGGAGCGACCCAGATCCAGCGGTACCAGGCCCTGACGGCCTCGAACTCACCTCCGGCGGCGACCTTTTGCTCCTCAACGAGATCGCTCAAAGCCTAGCCGACGTACGTGCCAACACCGGCATTGCCGCCTTCGACATCATCGGCTTTGATGCCTGTTTGATGGGGCATCTCGAAGTGGCTGCCGCTATGGCGCCACATGCCCGCGTCATGGTGGCATCTCAAGAAGTCGAGCCCGCCATGGGCTGGGCCTATGCCGCATTTATTCGTGAGCTCAACCAACGCACCAACATGAGTGCGGTTGAGCTGGGGAATACCATCGTTGATGGCTACATCGTCGACGATTTGCGCATCCAAGACGACGACGCACGCGCCAAACTTGTCGCCGAAAACTTCTCCAGCGACGGTCCGCTCTCAGCTGATGTGGTCGCAGAGTCATTTAGCTCGGATATCACGCTGAGTTCCTACAACCTGCAAGAATTGCCGACCATGCTGAGCGCATTCGATGATTTTGTGGTCGCTCTCAGCGAAATGGAACAGACGACGATTGCCGAGGCACGAACCTACAGTCAGAGCTTCGAAAACATTTTCGATGAAAACTATGACTCTCCCTACATTGACCTTGGCCACTTTGCCAGCGTCATTGCTGCCGACCTCCCCGCAGATGACCCGCATCAGGCCACCATTGTAGCCCTCTTGCAAGCCAACAGTCGGGTCGTTACCAACCACCGCAACGGGGCCGATCGCCCAGGTGCGAGTGGGTTTTCCGTCTATTTTCCGGTATCGGAGATTTTCACCTCCAGTTATGCCGGTCCCGACGTCTATACCACGGTCAGCGACACATTTAGTGCCGAAACCCGTTGGGATGATTTCTTGGCTTTCCACTATTCGGGCATGCCACTCGGCGACAAACCCGAAATCGAGCAGTTCACCGTAGCGCCAGGTGCCGCTGAAATCACCGTCAGTGACATCCAGCTCTCACAGAGCACCATTAACGTGGCCGGCGCAAGCACCCTTTCGGCGAGCGTCAGTGGCTCGCAAATCGGCTTCGTGTACTCGTTCACCGGCTATTACGACCCCGAGGCCGACACCATTCTCGTCGTCGACCGCGACTACATCGATGCCGGCGTCACCCGCACCGTTGACGGCGTCGATTACCCGGATTGGCAAGGCGAGCTTGTCGACATTGAGTTCGATTGGGAGCCCATCCTGTACGGCATCGATGATGGCTCCGAAAGTCTCGTGTTTGCGCTCCTTGACCCGCAAGACTACGGCAAAGCTGATGAGGCGGCCACCTATACCGTGGAGGGTGTCTACACCTTTGCATCGGGCAAAACACGCGACGCCCGCCTCTTTTTCAAAGAAGGCGAACTTGTCAAAGTGCTCGGCTTCGACGGCACCAAGACTATCGGTGCTCCCAGCGTGATTACCCCGCAAAGCGGCGATAGTTTCACGATTTGGCACCTCAAAATAGCCCTGTATAGCGATGATGCAAGCAAAGACGTCGAGTACTACTACGAGGAGGGGGAAACCCTGAATTTCACCGGCAAACCATGGGCAGTCTACGAATACCAGGCCAACACGGGCGACTACGTAGTCGGTATTCAAGCCGATGACATGGCCGGAAACCGCTACGAAAACTACACCGTCCTCACTGTCGAGGAATAAGCACACCATCACTGCGGGGTGCTCGGTAGAGCACCCCGCAGTGGTCAACCCCTCACTATCACCGTCGGTGCGCTACGTGGTCACCGGTTGGATTTGCTCCTCAATGGTGCGCAACGTCGCCCACCCCAACATCAACGGTATCACCGCCAATGACGCCACTCCGGCGGCCAAATACCAGATCTGCAACCCAAACCGATCGGCGATTGGGCCCGCCAACAACAACCCGATGGGCGAAATTGCCCCCGACAAACTCCCCATGAACCCCATGATGCGCCCCTGCATTTCGGGAGCCACCTTGGATTGAATAATGGCCATCAACGGTCCATTGGTAAGCGGTTGCACAAACCCAAACAGTGCCATGGCACCAATGCCAATGAACAAACCATCATGGCCGATCCGCCCCAATACAATCGCACCAATCCCCATACCGAGCACCCCCACCAACATGGTGTGCATGCGCTTGGAGAACCCACCCCACACCCCCAGTACCACCGACCCCACAATCATGCCACTGCCGAGCGCAGCCTCCATCCACGCGAGTTGTATCGCCCCACCACGTAGATAGTCTTTTACGAGCAACGGCATCAACGAAAATGCAGGATTAAAAAGCAGGTTGAGAATCATGGCGACCCCGAGCAATGCCATCAGCCCTGGCCATGCCCGTACATAGCGAAACCCGGCGCGCAAATCACCCCACACGTTGGGCTGATGAGTGGTGGTGTCCGCAGACGGACGCGGAATCGCCACCCAGATGATGCTCAATGCGGCAGTCACCCCCGTAACCATTTCAAGCAACAAAATCCCCTCTAAATGGATGAACTCCAACAACAGCGCGCCAACCGGCGGCGCCATGATGGCCACCGCCCCCTCACGCAATTGCCCGATTCCTGAGACTCGTTGCAAATGCTCATTTGGGACCATCATTGGTGTCGCTGCAATCAATGACATGTAGTGAAACTGCCCCGCCAACGAATTGATGAACATGACCACATACAAATGCCACAACACGAGCAGATCGTAATGTGCCAACACGTAGAGTGCTGCCGCACTTGTGGCATAGACCACGTTGCTCATCCCGATAAAGAACCGGCGGTCAAATCGATCAACAATTGTGCCAATCAACGGCCCAAGCACAATCCCGGGCACCATGCTTATCAATACCCCGGTCGCCAACGATGTCGCCGTGCCGTAGGTCTGTGCAACCCACCAAATCAACGCAAAATTTGAAAACGCTCCGCCAAAACGCGCAATCGTCTGCCCGATTTGCAACGCGACAAATGGCCCTACCCACCGTTGTGCTGTTGTCATATCTCCCGTACACTTCTCGTCGTTTTCCGTGATTTAACATCATAATAATATCATTTATACATCAAATGTCAAATCAGTGTGCTGAGCAATCGACGGCAGGGGGGTACTCCGCAGCGTCATGATAGGGCCACGGACTGCCCACCAGAGCACACCGATGGCGCCGAGTGCGACCATGGCAGCCCAGAGCGAAACGCCACTCGCATCAACGACGACACCGGCCAGTGCGATGCCCAGAGGTGCAGCCGCATTCATGGCGGTGGTCAGCACGGCGAGGGCACGTCCGTGCATACTCACTGGCACGTTGGCTTGAACGAGTGTGAGCAGGGGACCATGCGCCCAAGCCGCCGCCCACCCGATAAGCACCAAGGCGGCAATCATGGACCAGGGCCAACTCGGCGGTGTCAGAGCCACGATTATCATGGCCACAATCAGCAACACCACGGCCACTACCAGGGTATGGGGCACATGGGCAAAGCCCCCCCAACTCGCGAGTGCAACGGCGCCGAGCAACAAGCCGGCACCGCCAGCCAGCTCCAACCAGACCAACAACCAGGGGCCCTGTTGGAAGTAGGTGGTCACCATGTGTGGCAACATGCTAAAAATGGGCAACAAGCAGACATTGAGGATGACGGCGGCCCACAAAAGCTGCCACAAACCGTGCCGCTGTGGCACCACCCGCTGTAGCGCACGCCAATCATCTTGCCAGCGAGTCACAACAGTGGCCGGAGTGCCAGTTGGAATCGGCACCAGTAGCAACACTCCGAGACTCAGCCCCAGCATCAATAATGCGACCCCAGCCGCCCAAGTCACCCCCCAAGTAGCGACGATCAGGGCGCCGAGCACCGGTGTCAACAATGAGGCAAACCCATGCACAAATTGGGGCATCCCACTGAGTCGTTGAAAATGACGTGCGGGGATGAGTTGGGGCAATAGCGATTGAAAAGCGGTGTAGTGGATGGCGGTAGCAGCTGCCCGCCAGACCACAACAACGTAGATGGCCCAGATTGGCACGGTGGCGGGCCACAGCCACACCGCCAACAACGGCAGGCTGGCCGCGACCTCTGCCATGATCATCAGTTGGCGGCGTGACTGGCGATCGCTGAGCATGCCAGCAATGGGAGTGACCACGATGCCCGGCACGAGACTCAAGGCGGCGGCCAGCGCCAGGGCCTGCGCCGATTGTGTGGTGGCACTGAGTTGCCAAATAAGTGCGAAATTGAGGGCGTTGCCACTGACCATGACTGCCAACTGTGTCATCCAAAGGGTGGCAACAACTTGCCACCAACGGTGGCGCATCTGATCGTCATTCATACAGGGCATGGTAGCATAGAGCCATACAAAAAGACAGCATCGCCCGCCCATGGAGCATGCGACATGCACGATACGGATTACTTTGCACACCCGCATTTTGCCCTTTGGCTCCACACTGACACGTGGCTTTCTCAGCACATCGGCAGCACGATGACGCGGCGGCATACGCAACACGAATGGCCGTTGTCTTGTGTCCAACACCTCCACACGGCCGATGGGCGGAGCTTTTTTTACAAAGTCCAACGTCCACCGAGTGTCGAATGCGCCGTCTACCGACACCGCACCATGGTCTCATGCCTCCTCCAGCATGTCGACATCGTAGCAGGGCACCCGACGTCTTCGTTGCCTGCCCTCTTGTTTCACGACGAAGGAGCACGGCCTGCCACCCGAGATGACTTCAACGAGCAACGCATGCACGAGCTATGGCGCACCTTGGCCCAACTCCCCGAGACACTCCCGGTCTGGGTCGACATCAGCAATTGGGTGGCGTGGCAGGCATATATGAAAGAGACCCTGGCCATGCTCTCGGATCACATACACAGCGGGCGCTTTCATCGGGTATACCGGGCCGATACGACACGACTCCATGCCATCGCCCTAGGCGATGACATGCGGGAGTTCCATGCGACAACGACGATGGGGGTTGTACATGGTGATGTGCACCTTGGCAATCTGCTCATCCGCAACGATGCCCTTGTCATCATCGATTGGCAACGACCGCTACGCGCCGCTCAAGTGTTTGATGTGATACATTTCACGGCCATGTGTGGTGGCGACATGCGTATATTTCCAGCCGTTGCCCTGTGGTACTGGGCGCTGCTACGCATCGACTGGTTGGTACGGGCGGGGCATACGTGGTTTCCGGCAGGATGCCCCACATACGACCACCACATTCGCCACATCATCGACCAGATGTACGACCTAGCACCCGTCATCTGAAATGGCGGTTTCTTCATGTATTCCTCATCATGATTGTGGGGCAATGCAGATGAATATGCTATAATTTCGGCGGATGTGTAAACATCTTGCGACCGTGTCGCATTGTCACCTAAGGAGTGCGCGTGTTTAAGTTTCTCAAATCCATCTTTGGCGATAGCACCGAGAAAGAGCTCCGGCGCATTGCGCCAATCGTAGAGCGTATCAACGGGCTCGAATCAGTGATGCAGGCCTGTAGCATGGACGAGCTTGCTGCATACACCCCACGCTTCCGCGATCGCCTAGCCGCCGGTGAAAGTCTCGATGATGTGTTGCCCGAGGCCTTTGCATTGGTACGTGAGGCGTCCAAACGCATCAACAACCAACGTCATTTCGACGTGCAGCTCATCGGTGGTATCACGCTCCACAGTGGGCGCATTGCCGAAATGAAAACCGGTGAGGGCAAAACGCTTGTCGCCACGTTGCCACTGTACCTCAATGCACTCACAGGCAAAGGGGTCCATCTTATCACCGTCAACGACTACCTGGTGCGCGTCGGTGCTGGCTGGATGGCACCCATTTACCACACCTTGGGGATGAGCGTTGCCGTAATTGCCCATGATTTATCAGCCATCTTTGATCCAGAATACGTGGACCCGAAAGCCGCAAGTGATGACCGCCGGCTTATCCACTGGCGACCGGTCTCTCGCCGTGAAGCCTACCATGCGGATATCACCTATGCGACCAACAGCGAAGTCGGCTTCGACTATCTGCGTGACAACATGGTGTTTGAAGAAAAGCAGCTCGTCCAACGGCCGCTCAACTTTGCCATTGTTGACGAAATCGACAACATTCTCATCGACGAAGCACGCACACCGCTGATTATCTCGGGCCCAGCCCAAGAGAGTAGCCAAGAATATCGGCGCTTCGCAACGCTCGTGCGCAACTTGACCGCCAGCCCATACACGCCCGATCAGGTCAAAAAAGAAAACATCGAAGACCCGCAAGGGGATTTCATGATCGACCTGCGCACCAAGAGTGTGCAGTTGACCGAGCAGGGCATCCTCAAGGTGGAGCGCCTTTTGCGTATCCCCAACGATGAAAACTTGTACGATCCGCAGTACTACCAGCTCACCCATTACCTCGAAAACGCCTTGCGTGCGCAATTCATCTATCAGCGCGACCGCGACTATATCGTCGAAGGCGATGGTGAAGTCGTGATTGTTGATGAATTCACCGGCCGCAAGATGTCGGGGCGGCGCTGGAGTGACGGGTTGCATCAGTCGGTCGAGGCCAAAGAAGGCGTGCGCATGCGCCAAGAAAACGTCACGTTGGCCACCATCACCTATCAAAACTTCTTCCGCATGTACAAAAAACTCGGTGGTATGACGGGTACGGCCGACACAGAGCGTGAAGAGTTCGCTAAAATCTACAATCTCGAAGTCACCATCATCCCCACGCATCGCCCCATGGTGCGCCAAGACATGAGTGACCTGATTTATCGCACCGAGGCCGCCAAATTCGAGGCAGTGGTGCGCGACATCCAAGAAAAGCACGCCGAAGGGCGGCCAATTCTTGTCGGTACCACATCCGTGGATACGTCAGAACGCCTCAGCACCCTACTCCGCTCCTACAACATCGAACACCAGGTGCTCAACGCCAAACAACACGAGCGCGAGGCGGCCATTGTCGCCCAGGCTGGTCGCATTGGTCGGGTCACGATTGCCACCAACATGGCAGGTCGTGGTACCGACATCCTCATGGGTGGCAATCCGGACGGGTTGGTTGACCTCGTGCTTGCCGAGCAGGGCATCGACAGCGACCAAGCCACACCCGAGCAAGTACAAGCGGCCTTGACCGAGGCACACATACGCACCGAGGCCGAACGCGCCGAGGTCGTCGCCTTGGGCGGATTACACGTCATCGGTACTGAGCGCCACGAAGCACGGCGCATCGACAACCAGCTCCGCGGGCGTGCCGGCCGCCAAGGTGACCCTGGTTCGTCGCGTTTCTACCTGTCACTCGAAGACGACCTGATGCGCCGCTTCGGACCCATGGACCGTGTCAAGGGGCTGATGGAGCGCCTCGGCGTCGACGACGATGTCCCCATTGAAGCAGGGCTCATCAATCGCTCCATCGAAGGGGCGCAGACGCGTGTCGAGGGCTACAACTTCGATATCCGCAAACACACCGTCGAGTTCGACGACGTGATGAACAAACAGCGCACCGTCATTTACGCCGACCGCCGGCGCATTCTTGATGGTGAGAGCCTGCGTGAGCGCGTCTTGGGGATGGTCAGCGACGAAATTGACGCGCTGCTCGACGAACATCTCAGTGAAGACCCGGCTGACTGGGATTTGGCGCCCCTCATGCGACCACTGCGCACCATCAATCCGAAGCTTCCTGACGGCATCGAAGAGGAGCTCATCGAGCTGAGTCGCCTCGAAGTCCGCGAAGAGCTCATTGCGCAGTTCCTGCACGTCTACGATGTGCGCGAGCAGGCGCTCGGCGCCGACGCCATGCGTTACATTGAGCGGCGTTTGTTGCTGGGCATCATCGACCGACACTGGGTCGAGTACTTGACTGGCATGGAAGATTTGCGCCAAGAGATCAATCTACAGACCATCGCACAGCGTGATCCACTCACCGAGTATCAACGCAACGCGTATACCATGTTTGAGGAGCTCAAGCACAATATTTCGCGTGATTTGGTCTACCAGATTATCCACGTCTCGTTTCAGTATGAGCAGACGTTGCGCCAGATCGAGGCCGAGCAACTCAAACGGCTCGTGGCAGCCCAGCAGGCCCAGGTCAGCGACGGTAGCGAAAGCGCACAACCGCAATCGCGCACCGTGCGCAACACGGCGCAAATGCCCGGGCGCAACGACCCGTGTCCCTGCGGTAGCGGGCGCAAATTCAAGGTGTGCCATCTCGGCAAAGAGCAAGAGCTCCTCGCCATTTTGCAAAAGCAACCACCAGCAAGTACGGCGACCCGTGCCAACAACGTGACCCGCGGCAAGCAACGCCGCTAGTTGTCACATTTCGAGTCATTCATGCAACGACGCTCTCACCATGGGGCGTCGTTGTGGACATTAAGGAGTCATACGTCCATGTCAGATCATCGCCCACGTCCAGTGCTCCTGGCCATCCTCGACGGTCTTGGTGAGCGGGCCGACACCGTTGGGAATGCGGTCAAGCAGGCCAATACACCGCATCTCGACCAATGGCAAGCCGAGTGTCCGACCACGTATATTTCGGCTGCAGAAAAACACGTAGGGTTGCCGACCGGTCAAATGGGCAACTCCGAAGTCGGTCACCTCAACCTCGGAGCCGGCTTTGTGGTGATGCAAGACATCACTCGCATCGACAGTAGCATCGAAGACGAAAGTTTTTATCACAATCAGGCCTTCCTTGATGCGGTGGCACATGCCAAGACCCACAACAGTCACATTCACCTCATCGGATTACTCGGCAATGGTGGCGTCCACAGCCATATTGCGCATCAAATCGCCTTGTTGAAATTCGCCAAGCAGGCTGGCGTGACCCAGGTGTATCTGCACGTATTCACCGATGGTCGCGACACATTACCACGGAGTGGGGCGGAATTTTTGCAGGAGCTCGAACGCGCCATGCAGGCCATTGGCATCGGCCAAATCGCAAGTGTCACTGGGCGCTACTATGCGATGGACCGTGACAAGCGCTGGGAACGCACTCGCATCGCCTACGAAGCCATGGTGCTCGGCATCGGTGACCATGTCGCCAGTGCCGCCGAGGCAATCCAGCGTGCGTATCATGCCGATATCACGGATGAATTCATCAAACCGGCCGTAGTGGTCACCGCATCCGGTACTCCGGTGGCAACCATTCAAGCCAACGATGCGATTATTGCCTTCAATTTCCGTGCTGACCGCATGCGTCAGATTACCCGGGCCTTTGTGATGCCCGACTTCGACGGGTTTGAGCGCCCGTTTTTGAGCAATTTGGCCTATATCTGCATGACCGAGTACGAAAAAGGGCTCCCCGTTGCGATTGCATTCGCCAACGATGATGTGGAAACCCCGCTGGCCAAGGTCATCTCCGACGCCGGGTTGACACAACTCCATGCCGCCGAAACCGAGAAATACCCGCATGTGACGTTTTATTTCAACGGCGGCCGTGAGATTCCTTTCCCCGGCGAAGAACGCTTGCTGGTGGCCTCACCGAAGGTGGCGACCTACGACCTGCAACCCGAAATGAGCGCGGCCGGCATCCGTGACGGCTTGCTCGATGCCATCGCCAATGACCGCTACGACGTCATCATCGTGAATTTTGCCAATCCCGACATGGTGGGGCATACCGGTGTCATGCCGGCCGTGATTACCGCCGTCGAGACGGTCGATCAATGTGTGGGGGCCGTGGTGGCCGCCGTCGTTGCCAAAGGTGGGGTCGCGCTCGTCACCGCCGATCACGGCAATGCCGAATACATGATCGACGAAAGCACGGGTGGACCATTCACCGCCCACACCATCAACAAGGTGCCGGTCATGCTGGTGTCGGCTGCTGATTCTCACTACCACACCATCACGCTGCGCAATGGTGGACGACTCAGCGACATTGCCCCGACCATCCTTGACATCCTTGGCATTGCCAAGGCCCCACAGATGACCGGTACAAGCCTCATCCAACGTGCATAATCTGTGGAATGAATTTCGCAATCTCCCTGCCAAAACGGTGACACGCGTCACCGTTTTGGCTTTACAATGGGCGTAGACGGTCAACGAAGACAAAGGGAGCGCACTATGCAACAGCTGTGGTATCGCCAACCGGCGCAAACGTGGGTCGAAGCATTGCCGATTGGCAACGGTCGCATTGGCGGGATGGTCTATGGCGGCATCCAACGCGAAGTGATTGCGCTCAACGAGGATTCGTTTTGGTCGGGGCAGGCCCGCTCCGGGCAACACGTCGATCGCCGCGCCGCACTGGCACAGACTCGCTCGTTGCTCCAACAATCTCAATGGCATGCCGCCCAACAACTTGTCGAGCAGGAAATGACCGAACAGTGGACGGAGTCGTATTTACCCGTGGGCAATGTGGTACTCACCCAAACGGTCGCTACTGTGAGCGAGTATCGCCGGAGCCTCGACCTCACCACGGCGACCGCTCATACCACCTTCCAGGACGGAGATGTGGTCATTCAGCGCACTGCCTACGTATCACATCCCGATCAACTGCTCATCATCGAGCTGACAAGCAGCCGACCTGCTGCGCTCGAGTGCACACTGACCCTCGAAAGCCTGTATACCACGCAGGTGCACCACGATGCCCAAAGTTGCTGGCTCCATGGGCGCGCTCCTTTGCATGTAGAACCAAGTTATGTCAATACTGACACACCCATCAGTGGCATGCATCAGGGCATGAAGGCCTGTATTGGCATGCGCATCGGCGCCTGCGATGGTCAGATCACCTATAGCGCTGGCGCCGTGAGTATTACTTCGGCAAGCCATGCCACGGTATATATCAGCATCGCCACCAGTTTTGTGGCCTACGACCACGCCAGCGACGCCGATGCCGAAGCACGCGCACGCCAATGGCTCAACGCCGGCGGCGAGCGTAGCGACCACTGGCAACGCCACGTGGCCGATTTCCAGCCACTCTTTCAACGCATGGGGCTGACGCTGAGTCCACACCGGAGCGATCTGCCCACCGATGAGCGCTTACAGCGGCTCCGCCACGGCCTGCCCGAGCCGGATGCGACCGAAGTTGCATTCCGCATCCACGAGCATCAACTTCCGGCGGTAGCCATCCCCGACGACGATCTTGGTCTGGTGGCCCTCCTACTCGACATGGGGCGGTATCTGCTCATTAGCTCGTCACGACCGGGCACACAGGCTGCCAATCTCCAGGGCATCTGGAACGACAACCCGCGCCCGGCCTGGAGTAGCAACTACACCATCAACATCAACACCCAGATGAACTACTGGGCGGCCCTGACCGGTAATCTCCGCGAATGCCAGGCTCCACTGACCCAGCTGATTACAAATCTGGCGGTCGATGGCGCGCGTGTGGCCGCGAGCTATGGAAGCCGCGGATGGACGTCGCACCACAATACCGACATCTGGGCGCCTGCCAATGCGGTCAAGGGGCGCGCCGTGTGGTTCATGTGGCCCATGTCGGCCATCTGGTTGAGCTATCACCTCTGGGAGGAGGTGCGCTTCCACGAAGATCTCACATTTGCGCTTGAGACCGCGTGGCCGTTGATGCTGGGGGCTGCTGAGTTTGCCCTTGATTGGCTCCAGCCGCAACCCGACGGCAGTCTACAGTCCACACCGTCGACCTCACCAGAGAATCTTTTTATGGACCCACAATCACGTGAGGTGGCACTTTCGATTGGCAGTGAAAGCGACCACGCCATGATACGTGCCCACTTTGCCGCCTGCCTTGATGTGGCCACGCGCCTCGGTCGAGCAGACGACCCGGTGGTAGTGCAGATTGCCGCGGCCCTGCCGCGCATCCCGGCACCACTGATTGCGGCCGACGGCACACTCAAAGAGTGGCGCCACGACCTGCGCGAATACGAGCCCGGGCACCGTCATATTTCGCATCTCTATGGACTCTACCCGGCACATCACATTCATCCACAGCACACCCCCGCGCTCGCAAGTGCGGCACGCCACAGCCTCATCCGGCGCCTCGCCCATGGCGGCGGGCATACGGGTTGGAGTGCGGCTTGGGTGGCGGCCTGCTTGGCGCGCCTGCACGACGGTGATCATGCGCTCGACATCTTGTACCGATTGTTGCGCGATTCGACCTACCCGAGCCTGCTCGGGGCTCATCCGCCGTTCCAAATTGACGGCAGCCTCGGCGCCCCTGCAGCCATTATTGAGCTCTTGGTACAAAGCCATACCGATGAGCTCCATCTCTTGCCTGCTCTACCCACACACTGGCACGGCGCTGGCAGCGCCCACGGCATTTGTGCCCGGGGCGGCTTGACGATTGACCTCGTTTGGCGAGACGGTCACCTACATACTTGCCACATCACCGCCAAGCGTGATTGCACCATCGGCTTGCGCGGGCCCAATCCGATGCACCATGGCGGCACCCAGTATGACCTGCGTCACGGATGCACACTCGCACTCGTGGCCAATCACACCGTCCAATTGCAGAGTTCCGCATCATAGCAAGAATTGGCAGTACCCGGGTATGTCCACCGCAATCATCATTGGCGCAGGCATTGGCGGCTTGGTTAGCGCCATCGCCTTGCAACAACAAGGCTGGCACGTGACTATTTTGGAGCGCCAGCCCCAACAGCCCACCACCGGGGCTGGTATTTCACTGTGGCCAAATGCCCTGCGAGCCCTGGCCCACCTCGATCTGGCCCAACCCATCCTCGAGCGGAGCTGTGTGAGTCGTGACGGCGGCATCCATCTGCCAGATGGGCGGCCGCTCGTCATCGCACGTTTGGCCGACGTCATGGCCACCTACGGCTTTCCCACGGTCGTTGTACATCGTGCTATCCTCAACGACATTCTGCTTGCAGCACTCCATACACCGCCCATATATGCCAAACAGGTGATTGATTACCAGCAACATGCCACAGCGGTCACCGCCCACTGTAGCGACGGAAGCGCATACACGGCCGATCTGCTCATTGTGGCCGATGGCATCCTCTCAAGCATCCGTCAAGCGTGGTTCCCACATCTTTCGCCCCACTATCTGGGGTACACGGCGTGGCGTGGCATCTGTTATTTTGATCACGACCAGATTGGCACCCGCTGGGGAGAATGGCTGGGCACGGGGATTCGCTTCGGCATTACGCCCCTCGCCGATGGCCAAATCTACTGGTTTGCCACCCAAAATCAAGCTGAGCACCAGATGGTGGCACCACATGAGCGCCAAGATTACTTACTCCGACTGTTTGCAGGCTGGGCAGAGCCGATTGCACGCATCATTCGTGCCACTCCGAGTGCGGGTATCTTGCAACACGACATCCACCAACTCCCCGCACTGCCGTACTGGATTGACGGGCGGGTTGCGCTCCTCGGTGATGCGGCACACGCCATGAGTCCAAATCTGGGGCAGGGTGGGTGCCAGGCAATCGAAGACGCGCTGACCCTTGCACATGCGCTCCGGCTCCACACCGATGTGCCCGTGGCACTGCAACGCTACCAGGATGAACGCAAACCATACGGAGAAAAGATTGCACGGGCATCGTACCAGGCAGGGCGAATCCTCACCGTGGCACACCCCATGCTCTGCGCGCTACGCAATTTTCTTCTGCGCATGGTCCCCGTTGCAGCCGCACAACGACAACTCCACCCCATCCTCAGCCACGACACCGAGCTCTTGGCGATCTACGATTCGGCCGGGGCAGGACGATAGGCACTGAGTGCGCCTGCAATACGTTGCCATTCGGCAATGGTCAGTGTTTCGGCACGGCGCATCGGGTCAATGGTAAGTGCGGTCAGGAGGTCTTGGACATCACTCCGTTGCAGGGGAATACCGTGCGCCATGAGGCCATGTGACAGGCTGTTGCCGAGTTGTTTACGGGCATGCAAAAAGCCGGCTTTGATGATGCGCATCACCCATGGCTCATCGATGAGCGGCACGAGTGGCACAGCGCGCATCGTCAATTTCAGCACCGCCGAATGCACCTCAGGAGCCGGCAAAAAGGCCTGTGGTGGCACGATGGCGACGAGCTCTGGCACAGCGCGAATCTGGATGGCGTGGGCAAGCACCGACATATCGCCAGGCTGCGCACAAATGCGCTGGGCCACTTCGCGTTGCACCAGCACGACCATCTGCACGGGCGGATGCGTGGCTTCCAAGAAATGCCGAAGCACCGGCGACGTAATAGCATACGGCAGATTTGCCACCACCCGGTACGGCATCTGAGCGGTCACCTGAGCCACATCGGTCTGCAAAATATCTTGATGCACCACGGTCAGATGGGGCACATCAGCGAACACCGTGCGCAACCGCTCGGCGAGACGTGCATCAAGTTCTATGGAAATCACGTGTTGCGCACGCGCGATTAGTTCCCACGTCAGCACCCCCAATCCAGGTCCCACTTCCACGACCGTGGTATTGGCATCAACAGCACCCGCCGTCACAATGGTTGCGAGCGCACCGGCATCGATCAAAAAGTTTTGGCCCATGGCTCGGGTTGGTCTCACCCCAAGGGTACGTAGTGCGCTCCGCACCGTGGCCGGGTCAAGCATCGGATTCCGCATCACACGCCCTTCTTTCATCACAAAAACACACACTGCCAGCCATCTCAAGCTGGCGTCGATGGGATACTGGGAGTTGGGTGCAACCAGATCGGACTGTGTTGCCACAGCCACAATACCCCAGCGTTTAGCCACGTTTGTGCTCGACTCACTGCACCATCAACAAGCGCAAACACGGGTGCATACAACTCGGTGAGTGGCATCAACCAGGTAATCATGTCATCGGTGGCAGCTTCAATGCGCACCCGATCCAACCATGCCACATATCCCCATTGTGCCACCGTAGACGCATCACAGCGGGACACCCGCATCAACAACGGTTCGTCGCCGAGGCGCCACAGCAGACAAGTGGCACCCGCGTCTGCTGCACTCGGTGGTTGGACTGCGATGCGCCACGGCACCACATCCACAACCATGTAACAGAGCATGGGAATCAAGAGCGCATAGGCGATTATCGCAGACACCATACGGAGACTACGTTGCCACAATCCACTCACGCTCCACTGCACCGTATAACCACACGAACAAACCGGCGTGTCACGAGACATTCTCCGTCCGCATAGCGGGCATTCACGTTGCACGGGTTGCCATGACTGGGCTGGCATGGAGGACCTCGCTTTCATCGTGATTCATTGCGCACGCACTTCTACGACCCGCACCCCCACAGAGCGACCATCGGGACTCGCACGGTCATACTCACGTGGTCGAACGGTATCGGTGTGCAGACGCACCACCACCTCTCGCCCACGCCATGCACGCGGCACTTCCACAACAACCGTAGTCGGTGTGCGCGCCACATCCGCAAACACCGGCACACCATCCCCTACCTGCAGTCGCACCTGTGCCTGATCTGGGCCCGCAGGTCGATTGGCCTGCATCACCACATGAATGTGTGTCGCCCCCGACGGCACCATGATGCGCACCTCGGCCGTTGCCATGCTCCAACGCCCGCCATCTGGCTCGGCCGCATAAAAACCGCGCACCCAACCAAGATCGAGTCCAGCGCCGACTTCCACGCGAGCCGGTGGGCGTTGCCAGTGTGGCATCACCTGCCACAATCGCTCTTGCACGGCCTCACGCGTGGTTGTCTCGGCCGCCAAATCGCGGCGCGCCGCATCATATTCGCCGAGTTCCCTCAGAGCCACACCCCGGAGCAGGCGGGTCCACGAATGATCGGGGACCGCCATTTGTGCGGCCTCAGCCCAACGCAATGCCTCACCCCACTGCTGTTGTGCGAGGGCCATTTCGGCCAATTGACCATATGCGAGGGCTGAGTGTGGGTCGAACTCGAGGGCATGCCGGGCATGCACCGGTACCAGGTCGTACTGCTGATTGACCAACGCTGATTGACCCTGAGCCAGCGCCATGTGTTTGCGGAGCAAACGCCACGATTGGTGTGGGTACGCTCCAGCTTGCACCGTCAAACCGGCCAACAACCCGACCACCAGCAGGCTCAATCCCCATCGCCACCCTAGCAGACGCCCCGGATGACACAACCACCATGCCGCATATGCCCAGAGCACCGGATAAATGGCCAAGCGGTACCGTGGTTCATAATGAAAGACGAGCACCGTCAGCACTCCATAGAGTAGCCAAGGCACTACCACCCACCGCCAATCAAATCCACTTCCCGGATTCGATGGGGCCAGGCATACCCCCATACAGCCCGCCAACAGCACCACCAACCAGATGCCGTCGCCCAGCAAGAGCATACTCCAGAGCTCACCGGGTGACACCCAGATTGCACGTCGTTGGAGTAAATCGTCAAACCCGGTGAGTCCGAAAAACGCTGCTCCTTCGCGTTGCATTTTTTGTAAAAAAAACTCCGGATTATCGCGAATGTGTTGTATGCCCTGAGTGGTCGCCAAGCGTTGGCGGCCGTAGCGATCATCACCCATGGCATAGAGCGCTGTCTTGGCGTACTCACGCCCTCGGGGCTCGTTGTCGAGCCACAGATTTTCGGCACCGGTCGTATCAACCACGATCAGCCCGCCATAGGTCAACACGTTGCGCACACTCCAAGGAGCCACTACCGCTCCCACGGCTACCGCCACAATCAAGGCCGGGCGGAGGCGCGGCCACCAGTGTGAGCGGGCATGCCCACGTATCGCAATAACCACGAGCCACACGGTAATCAGGGCTGCTAGTGGCAAAGCGACCGAGCGCACCAAAATCAAGAGCCCGATGCCCACGCCCACACCAACGGCCAACCAGAGACGCCACCGCCCCTGGTACTGCGCCAAGTAGGCACTCCCCCATAGCACCATGCTCAAGCCCCACAAAAACAGGGTCTCACTCAAGAGTTCGGTAGCCACGGTCGCAATTAGTGCATCCAGCGCCACCAGAGCAGCCGCCACAAAAGCGACCCGTTGTTGACGCCACAACACCCAGGCGAGACCATAGGCGGGGATGACCAGTGTCGCAGACAAAATGACCTGCACCAACCGCAACGACTGTACCAACGAATCAACGACCATGATGGACGCCGCCAAAAACACCGTGTACAGGGGTGGTCGCATCAACAGTAATTCACGGTATTCGCGGGTCTGCAACCAGTACACCGCCTGTGCCAAGTACTCTTGCTCGTCCCCACCGAGAGGTCGATATTCGTGCCAATGCCACACCAGCAAGCGCAACCCGAGGGCCACACCCAAGCATATTAGTAGGCCACCCAATGGCTGCTGTCGCCAGAAGCCCTGCCACCACATTCTCAATCTGGACATGCACTGTTTCCTTTTGCAGGACCACCTCAGACCACGATTTGCCTATGGACACAACCAGCGCCCCGATGTGGTCGTACACCACCAGCCTTGTGCCGACGTCCATGTCATCGTCACCCACTGTATCACCAACTGCTCCACATGCACGACCATCTGTGCCACCGTAATCACTGTATTGAGAAGCACATACTCATAAAAATCTGCCAGCGGCACTGCGACCCAAGCTGGTACCACATCACTCTGCCGGAGCATCCCATGTGGTCCAATACACACGTCGACAACAAACCACATCACCTGCACACCTGCTGGCCGCACGTCACTGACCTCGCCACTCACCACGCACTGCACCACATACGTCCATACTGCAGGAAGTGCGAATCGCCACACCAATGAACCAACATAAATGACGAGTACAACTGCGAACCACAACTGAAATAACTGACCAAATACCTGCCATGGTGTGTATGCCAGTGACTGCGCAGTCCCACATGTGCTACAATAGGCGGCCTGAGGCATCACAACCATACCACAACGCGTACACCGTCGTGAATTGTCATGATATTTGATATGCGGGAGAAGAGGAGGTGACATGATCGACTCCTTGACCTGATGCGCTATTGCTAGTAGCATACCCTAGGAGTACCTTGGATGCAACGTATTCATCATGTATCGCGGGCAGAGAGTGAGTACATCGGAGCATGGATGTTTGCAAACAATCTCTTAACAAACCATTAAGACTGTGATACTATGTAAAGCAAGCACCTTGGCTTCATGGTTTCAGATACGTTATCATGGCACAGGATGCCAAATCACCACTAGAACATCGTGTACTTGTTGCGTCGGGTCGTGTAAGCTGTACTGATAATAAGCGCTAAATTATGGTTTACTTATGCAAGTAGTTGTCATTGGAGCGAGTGGTCGGACGGGGAACCACGTTGTTCGCCACGCAATCAACATGGGGCACGATGTAGTGGCCTTTGTGCGGCAACCCAGTCGCCTTGCGATGTCACACGAACGCCTACGCGTTATCATCGGCAATGTGCAGGATCCGTTCAGCGTCGACCGTGCCATCCACTACGCTGACGTCGTCATCAACACGGTGGCTCCCAACCATGCCGATAGCGAGTCTGAATACGATCGGGGAGTACACCACGTCATCAACGCCATGCACAAGCGGGCGGTGCGGCGGCTTGTCACCATCCACCAGTCACACGTGCTCTTGCCAACCCAGAGCACCGGTTTGGGCAATCAGCTCACACGGATGTTGATGCGTCCGTATGCGCCCAAACTCCTCAAACTGGATCAAGTGGCCGTCAACGCGATTACACAGAGCTCCCTCGACTGGAGCATGATACTCCTACACCATCTCACCGACGCACCGTTTACCGGGCAATACCAGGTTGACCTGCAACGACAGAAGCTCAACACCCAGGCTTCACGTGCCAACGTGGCCGATTTCGTGTTGCGGATTGCCCTCAACGGCAACCACATCCGGCAAGCACCCGTCATCAGCGACGGTGCGTCAGCCCAGCATCGCCCTACCATTCCACTGCGCAGTTAACCACCCCTCCGTGACCAAACGACGGTGCGCCAGAGGGGCGGTTCTTGTGTTTTGAAATTACTGTAGCGTATAGCCTGACCATGCCTCTGCCTGTGCCCCAGGCGCCAACACCAACACACCGTGTCCGTCTTGTCCTTGATCGCACAAATTAAACCCATCGTTGGCATTGGTCACCGGCTCTACGGCGATAAACGAATCACCGACCGGCATGTAGACCACCAGATGCGTGTAGAGATCATCCATGGCATGCACAATGCGCGTCCCAGATTCGGCATAGACGAACTCTACCGCCGCTCCGGGTTCACGCCCCGTCAAACAATCGTCCACGAAGACCTGCCCCGCCGCACGTAACTCCCGGTAATCGAGCCGATCGTCGACCGCCACCGGCGCGCCTGTGGGCAAGCAGTTGCTCAGCGGGTAAGCCGTGTGAAACGGGAGCCGGAGCATCAACGTGTCGCTGGGGCTTGTCAGCGTGCGCTGTATCATGGGGTGCGTGCCAAACCCGGCCGGCATGGGACGTGCATCTAGGTTTTTGAGCCCCATGCGCGTGCGAAATGCACGACCTTCGAGCACATATTCGACCCAAGTTTGGAATGCAAAGGGGAAATTCACCTGCTCGTGCTGGCGTGAATCAAACAACAACTCGATGCGCGTTTCGCTGGCCTGGACGACTTGCCACGGGAAGTGACGTGCAGCACCATGGATGGCGGTGCCATCAGGGAAGCTGGGGCGGAGCTGGTACGATTCACCAGCGAAACGAAACTGGGCGTCGCGGATGCGATTCGACCACGGCGAGAGCAGATAGCTCGCACAGGCCAACGGGTCGTGTTGCAGATCGGGCGCCGTAGGCCGCATAAAATCACACCACACACCATCCACGCAAATATGCGCACTCGCCAGCGACCCTGCGGTCTCGGGGAGCACGGACACACGCCAGGTGTCATTATGGAGCAGATGTGCCATGGAGGCCTCCTTATGGTGAATTGTTTGAGAGATGATAACGCATGCATCTTGATTGTACGTGAAAACACCACCACACAACGCACCACCAGCAAGCTCTCGCTTGCTGGTGGTGCGGAAGAATGAGCCATGACCGTACGATTACGCGTCCAAATCCATGGACTTTAGGGCGACAATCGAGCTCGCCACGGCGTCTGAGCTTGCCTTGACGAGAGCTTTTTCAGCGTCATTGAGTGGCAACTCGATGATTTTTTTGACACCACCAGCACCAAGCACACACGGCACTCCGAAGTAGATGTCGTTGAGACCATACTCGCCCTCAAGGTAACACGCTGCCGGCAACACACGGTTTTTGTCGCGCACCACCGCTTCGACCATCTGCACGGTAGCGGCGGCTGGTGCGTAGTAGGCACTGCCTGTTTTCAACAAATTCACGATTTCACCGCCACCCTTGCGAGCTCGCTCAACGATTTGCTCGAGGCGATCCGCCCCCACAAATTCAGTCACGGGGATACCGCCAATGGTGGTAAAGCGGGGCAACGGCACCATTTCATCGCCATGACCACCCATCAACATGGCCTGAATGTCTTCGACCGACACCCCCGTCTCCATGGCGATAAATGTGCGATAGCGGGCCGCATCCAGCACACCGGCTTGCCCGATGACACGTTCTTTGGGGAAACCGCTCACCTGACGGGCCAGGTACACCATGGTGTCAAGTGGATTGTTGACCATGATGATGACTGCATTCGGCGAAAGTGGAGCTGCCTTGCTGATACAGTCACGTGTGATTCTGGCGTTGATTTTAATCAGGTCTTCCCGGGTCATGCCCGGTTTGCGCGGAGCACCCGACGTGACGACGATGACGTCGGAGTTGGCGGTGTCCGCATAATCGTTGGAGCCGATGATTTTGAGGTCGAACCCTTCGATGGGGGCTGCTTCAGCGAGGTCAAGCCCCTTCCCTTGAGGCACACCCTCGACGATGTCAAGAAGCACCACGTCCCCAAGCTCTTTGCTGGCAATCCAATGAGCCGATGTTGAGCCTACAAAGCCAGCACCAATGATGGTGATTTTTGGGCGCATGTCTGCAATCTCCTCTTGCATGCATTTCAAGATACCGCCCGATTGTACCATACTGTGGGGAAGTGAGAATTTG
>JBBAWX010000010.1:78817-80456 GCA_040396955.1 Roseiflexaceae bacterium | reverse complement strand
CATGCATTTCAAGATACCGCCCGATTGTACCATACTGTGGGGAAGTGAGAATTTGGGAGTGGGGAGTGAGGAATTAAGAATGGAAAATTGGGGCGTGGGAGAGACAAGGGTGGTATGATGGTGGTATATGTGACACGAAAGGATACTCAGCAATGACACAACTTCCCACCACAGATAGCAAAGATACCATACACACTGCGGATACCACCGATGATTACCGCGACCAAATTCGCAAGCGGCTCAAGAAGCAACAGGAGTTCCAGAAGTTTCTTGGTGTGTGGGGCGGGGTATCCGTATTCCTGATTGTCATCTGGCTGTTTAGTTCGCCGGGTGGTTACTTTTGGCCCATGTGGCCCATCTTGGGCATGGGGCTCGGCGCCTACTTTCAATGGCGCGAAGCCTACGGTCCCATGCCAAAGCGCGAGATTAGCGAAGCCGACGTCGACGCCGAAATCGAGCGTATCAATCAGCAAAAGTAGCCCATCCATCGGTATAGCGTGGCCAATTGACGTGGGTGGATGTTGACAACCCCCACGTCAGCGAGTACCATATATGAGGACCTTTAAAGCAATCCTGTGAGATTGCAAAGGACGAACACATGCACCAGCGCCTGTTTTCAATCTGTACCGGCTCGTATGCCGTTTTGCGCACACGCCCACACGGGCTGTGGCGCTTTTTTTATGCGTGGAGGAGCTCATGAACGAACGCCAGATCCTCACATCCGATGAGGTACGTCGTGCCATTGCGCGCATTGGGCACGAAATCGGTGAACGCAACAACGGAGTGCACGACGTGGTACTCGTCGGCATCTATCGGCGTGGCATCCCCCTCGCCAAACGTATCGCTGCGGCAGTCAAACAAATCGAAGGCAGTGAATTGCCCATAGGTGCCCTCGACATCACGTTGTACCGTGACGATCTCGAGCTCCGTGGGCCTGCCAGCAAAATCCAACACACCAGCATCCCGGTCGATATCACAGGGAAAACGGTCGTCCTCGTCGACGATGTGCTCTTCACGGGGCGTACCATTCGCGCAGCACTCGACGCCTTGACCGATTTGGGGCGCCCACAGCGCATTCAGTTGGCAGTGCTCGTCGACCGAGGGCACCGTGAGTTACCCATTCGCGCCGATTTTGTCGGCAAGAACGTCCCAACCGCCGCCAGCGAAGATGTCGCGGTCCGCTTGAACGAAGTTGATGGCGGTGATGATGCCGTCATGATTGTGCGAGGTGATGCATGACACTCCCAGCCGTTTCGCCCTTTGTGCCGTGGCGACCAACTACCACGCGCAACCGCCGCCATGTGCTCGACCTCGATGATTTTAGCGAGCAAGAGATTCTCGATGTGCTTGACTCCGCAGTCAGCATGAAAGAAATCCTCGGGCGCTCGGTGCCACAAGTACCCATCTTGCGCGGACGCACCGTGGTCAATGTCTTTTATGAAGAAAGCACACGCACACGGATGTCGTTTGAGCTGGCCGCCCGGACCCTTTCGGCGTCGACCATGAGCATGACCGCCAAGGGCTCGAGCGTCGAAAAGGGCGAATCCCTGATTGACACCATTCGCACCATTCAAGCGCTTGGTGCCGACATCATTGTCATCAGGCACGGCGAGTCAGGCGCCCCCTACTTGGCCGCCCA
>JBBAWX010000010.1:58968-78717 GCA_040396955.1 Roseiflexaceae bacterium | reverse complement strand
CATGCCATCGTCATGCATCCAGGGCCGATGAACGAAGGCGTCGAAATCATGCCCGAAGCAGCTGATTCTCCCCGATCTGTCATCGAACAGCAGGTCACCAACGGTGTCGCCGTACGCATGGCACTCCTCTATCAATTGTCTGGTGAACCAACCACCACATAAGCAACAGCGCCTTCATCCGCTCGTATCATATGCACACATTCGAGAAAGCAGGTCATCGCATGCCAATCGTTATTCACAACGGAACCATCATCGATCCCGATACCCGCCAGGCCAGCCTAGGTAGCATCGTCATCGACGACGGAATCGTCCAGGCGCGCTTCGACGGGATTCTGCCCGAAGATGCCAGCATTCGTACCGCTCCGGGCACCCACAGCATCGATGCACAGGGCAAACTAATCACCCCGGGGCTCATCGACTTGCATGTCCATCTCCGTGAGCCAGGGGAAGAACACAAAGAGACCATTGCGAGTGGCACACGAGCTGCCGCCGCCGGTGGCTTCACGGTGGTGGCCTGCATGCCCAACACCCGCCCAGCCATCGACAGTGTGGCCACCATTGAGCTGATTGCCCGCGCTGCCCACGCCGCCAACTGCGCCGAAGTGTTGCCGATTGCGGCGGCCACCGTGGGCCGTGCTGGCAAAGAGCTCAGCCCGATGCGTGAACTCGTGGCAGCCGGCGCCATTGGATTCAGCGATGACGGCACTCCGGTCAGCGACCCAGCCGTGATGCGCAACGTCTTCGAATACGTCAAAATGATCGGCGTCCCCTACTTCGGGCACTGCGAAGACCTCACACTCAGCAAGGGCTGGGGCATGCACGAGGGCGCCGTCAGTAATCGCCTCGGGCTCCCCGGCTACCCGAGTGCCGCCGAAGAAGTCGGCATTGCCCGCGACATCGCCCTCGCCGAACTCACCGGCAGTCGCCTGCACGTCTGCCATGTCAGCACGGCAGGCGGAGTTGCCCTTATTCGGGCCGCCAAAGAACGTGGGGTCAACGTGAGTGGTGAGGCCAGCCCCCACCACATGGTGCTCAACGACCGTTGGGTGCTGGGCTGGCTCGACGAAGCCGCCAATACCAGCAATGTGCCCGGCATGAGCCTCAACCCCACGCTCCGACCTCCCTACGACACCAGCACCCGCGTCAGCCCGCCGTTGCGGAGCGAAGCCGATGCCGAAGCCGTGCTCGCCGGCTTAATCGATGGTACCCTCGATTTTGTGGCCACCGACCATGCCCCACATAGCCGCGTCGACAAAGAGGTCGAATACCGCCTCGCCATGGCCGGAATTACCGGCATCGAAACCGCGTTGGCGAGCATGCTCATGCTGGTCAACCAAGGGCATATCTCGCTCATCGACCTCATCGTACGGATGACCGATGCCCCGGCCGCATTCCTCGGGCGCAAAAGCACGGCCCTGCGCGTAGGTGCCCGAGCCGACGTCACGGTCATCGACCCACAGCTCGTCTGGACCGTTGACGCCACCACCCTCGTATCAAAGGGCAAAAACACCCCGCTCCTCGGCCAGCAGATGCGTGGCAAGGCGGTAACAACCATCTACAAGGGCCACATTACCCACCAAGATTAATCCAACACAACCACGTGCCGAGCGACAATCGCTCGGCACGTGCACATGGGAGGGATGTTTTCATGCTTCAGCGTCATCTCTGGGTCAGCTTTCTCAATCCCGAAGCAGCTCCGCTCGTGGCTCATCAACTCGCCGTCCGACAAACGATTATCCGCGAACTCACCACGACACATGGCATCTTGACGGGAGCCATCTTTCAACATCAGCAGAGCATCTACGGCTACTGCGAAAGCGACCGCTCGGTTGACATGGAACAGGTGTGGCGCCCGATCATGGGTGACCTGCTCCAACACATCCCAACTGCCAACGGCGTCCGCTGTACGATGGCGCTCCCCGATATTTATCACGATGGAGCACCAAGCACAGATACCCCATGGCGCCAGCCAGATTACCAGCCGACCAAACGCGTCGGATCATTGGCACGCTTACAACCCGACAAATATTGTAGTTATGTCTACTATCACTATTTGCGCCAAGAAGAGCAACCCCAAGGATTCAACAAGTACTACATCATCGGCGCCCACGAGCATACGATTTTTTCCTATCAAGAGTGGCCAGCCACCCGCGACACCCCAGCGCCTCGGGGCTCGTTGCGCACCAAATTGACCCCCAACAACTGGCAGGAGCTCATGCACGAGCATTTTGATCTCTGGGCAGATCAGCCCCCCGAAAGCCAAGAGTGGATCCGTCTGCCCTGTATTTGGCAACACTGACCTTCGGGTATACTGCGTATCAAGCACACACAACGAAGTGAGTCACCGATGACCTACCCTACCAACCGCATTCATACACCCATGCCGGCCCCCACCTGGGCAATCCGCCAACGCCAACTCATCACACAGCTCAATCACGCCGCCGATGCCTTTGTGGCGCGGTATGTCGAGGCTGACGGCACGCTCAAGTGGCGTGACCGCTGGCCTGGCATGGATGGCAGTGACGACCCCTACGAGGGCTTCATGCAGTTGGCGCTTCTCTACGTCCTCGGCGGTGCCGATCATCTCTATGCCGATGCGCGCCGCATCTGGGATGGCATCACCTGGCAATGGACCGAATACGGCCAAATTGACCGCGAATTCGCCAAGTACTACGATTGGATGCACCACGGCGAAGGGTATTTGTATTTGTTCTTTTTGGGCATGGCGCAACCGACGAGCCGCAAGGACCGTCAACGCGCGCAACGCTTTGCCCGCATGTATGCCGGGCTTGACCCGCTTGCCCCCAACTACGACCCACACCACCGCCTGATGCGATCACCGCTCACCGGTAGCCATGGGCCCCGGCATACCGCCACAGCCGAAGACTGGCAAACCCATCGGGTCGTGCTTGATCACTACCTGGCGCCCTTCGAAGATATCATCAACACCGATTTTGCAAGCCTGCGGTGTCACTGGAGTGATGATGTGGTGTATGCCGATGTCATCACCAAAATGAATCAACGCATGAACCGTGGCGATGTGCCACTCAATCTGAATTCCAACGCCATCATCACGCATGCGTTTTTGTACGACGGTGACACTCAGTGGCAGGAGCGAGCCCTCGAGTACATATCCGCCTGGGAAGAGCGCACGGCCCGCAACGGTGGCATTACCCCCGACAATGTGGGGCTCTCGGATGTCATCGGTGAATATCTGGACGGCAAATGGTGGGGTGGCTACTACGGATGGCGTTGGCCACACGGCTTTATGACCATCATCGAGCCCATCACCAACGCCTGCATGAATGCGCTCCTGATGACCGGCGATATGCGCTGGCTCACCTTGGCACGCCAACAACTCGACGCCAACTGGGCACTCGGGAAATTCATCGACGACCGCTGGCATGTGCCGTTCCGCCATTTCGATGCCGGGTGGACCGATTACCGCCTGCCCCTGCACAAATATCCCATCTACCTCTGGCTATCCTCACTCGCCGACGAAGACTACCAGCGCGTCATGCGCATCCCGCGGGACAACGACTGGAACCAGATCCAGGTGGGTGTCGGCAAACACTACATCAACAACACGTTGCCGTGGTTTGAGTACATCCACGGGCGCAACCCGGAGTACCCGGAGCGCATGCTCGCAGCCAATCTTGAACTCGTGCAATCACAACTGCGCAAAATGCACCGGCCCATCGCAGATCCGGTCAACTGGGATGATATCAACGGGCTCGACGGCAGTGGACTCAACATCAATATGCAGGTAGACCCCATTCACGCCTGGCAAGAGCTGACCCCGGTGTGTGTCGAAGGATTGCTCCAACTCACCCTCGGTGCTCCCATGCACATCTCGCATGGTGGCATGCAATACGGCCAGGTGCGCTACTACGACGGTCAGACCCGCCGCGCCGGGCTCCCCGAGGGAGTGGCCGCGCTCGTATCGCATATCAGCACACAGCGCGTAACACTAACCCTCGTAAATACCGATTTGCACACCCCCCGTGATGTCGTCATCCAGGCTGGCACATTCGGCGAGCACCACTTTGTACAGGCGCACCTCTACACACCCGCAGGGCATCTCATCGCAACCCAGCACATCGACAACCGCTGGTACGGGCTCACACTAGATGCGGGCAGCGGCGTCGAGGTACGGCTCGAATATGCCCGCTATCAACACCCTGCCAGCTATGCGAATCCGTGGTATCACCCCAACGACGGCCAGCCCCTCATCCAACCACGGACTCCAGAGGAGTAACGATTCATGCACTACCGCACCCTCGGCCGCACCGGTTGGCAGGTCTCCGCACTCGGATTAGGTGGGGCCGCCATCGGCGATGAGTTCGGCAGTATCAGCGAAAGCGCAGCCATCCGCACCATTCACACGGCCATCGACCAGGGGATTAATTTCTTGGATACGGCGGCCCAATATGGGCGTGGCGAAAGTGAGCGCCGCTTTGGGCGAGCTCTCGCTGGTGGCAAGCGCCAGCAGGTGTATCTGGCCACCAAAGCGGTCATGCGTGGCACGCCCTACGATTACGCCACCACCGTCGCCTCGGTGGAGGCCAGCCTCGCACGTCTGCAAACTGATTATGTCGACCTCATCCAACTCCACGAAGCCGAAACGACCACCTTCGAGACGGCCATCAGTGGATGTATTGCCGCATTTCTCGATCTCAAAAAAGCCGGCAAAGTCCGCGCCATTGGCGTGAATGCACGCACCATTGACATACTCATCCCCTACATCGAAACCGGGCATATCGACACCGTGCTCGTCTACTGTCGCTACATGCTCATCGACACCACATTGTACGACCAGCTCATCCCCTTGGCCCGCCACCACCATATTGGGGTCATCAACGGCAGCCCGCTCGGCATGGGAATTATGACCGACACACCGGCGCCGTTTTTGACAGATCAACACCAACTCCTCGCCGAGGCTGAACGACGCAAAGCACTCATTCCACACCTGCGCCAACCTGGCCCCAACGGGTTCGTGGCGGCCACCATGCGCTACAGTGTGACCGCCCCTGATATCGCCGTCACCCTCACGGGCGCCGCCACTCCCGCACAGCTCCTACAAAATGTGGCATACTGTGATGGGCAGGGTCCAACCCTGGCGGAGCGGCAAGCGCTCCATGCGTTGTTTGCTGGACAGCCACTGTTCAACTAATCAAGGAAGAAGACACTCGGTGCGACCACTGCAACTCACCATCTGTGAATCACGGCCCGTGGGAGCGCTCCACTGGGTCGCGTTCGCCGATCAGACACTGGCGCAACAGTGGCGACCCGGCCAGTATATTCAGCTCCTGTGTGATCATCAACACATCCCCAGCCACCTGTTGTTACGCGCTTTCTTTCCTGCCCAAGTCGATACCCGCCTGGGCCGTATCGGCATGTTGTTTTCCCCACAACACGACGAAGCCCTACAATGGCTCGCACACCGCCACATCGGCACACACGTACACGGCACCGGTCCCCTCGGCAAAATGCCACAGACCATTTCGAGTCGTGGTACGGCACTCTGTATTGGCCAACACGAAGGTGCCATCCGCCTATTGGGGCTGGTCAACCACTTACATCAACAACACACCAGTGTCACCTTTGTGGCCGGTGATATGCCTACTGCGGAGCACCTACCCACCCATCTCATTCCTACCGATGTCGAATATTTGGCCGGCACAGAAAACGTACTCCGGGTCATGGAGCGACGCACCACCGAGTTGTTGCGCTGGGCCGATCACATCTATGTATCCGCACATGCCCCGATTATCGGCGCCATTCAACAGCTCCTCCGCCACAGCCGGCTCCGTGCTGGACGCACCATCACATCCGTGAATCAAATCACCCCGCTCCCGTGTGCCACACAATCGTGTCGACAATGCCACATTCAGACACGCAAAGGCCCGCGTTTGGCATGCCAAAGCGGACCATGGTTCGATATTCATGAATTGGGGTCCTGACAACAACAAACCATCACCTACAGGATGATGCCGCGTTCACGCACCAACTTGGCCTTGGCCTTGCGAAAGAGTTCTTCGTAGTTGACCCGACGCATCGAAATTTCGTACCGCCCTTGCGCTTGCAACAAGGCATGGAGCTCTTTGTCGAGAAGCTCTTCTTGCATCAGCTCATCGGTCATAATATCGACAATCGCCACGCGTAGCTCTGCATCGTCACAATCAAACATGACGCCCTCGGTATCTGCCAAAATTTCGACCAACTGGGCAGCGTACCATTTCACTTTATCATGAGAAATGCGCATGTGTCGCTCCTTTGTGTTCGTACATGTCGCTTCTTTCAGTCTATGTGGTAATCTATATTTCGTCAATATCGCTGGCAGAATGCCCCCATGCATCTGCCACACGTCGAAAGAACACCGCCCATGGAAGCCACCGAATACGATATTCTCGCTCATGTCGAACATCAACACTGGTGGTACACTGGCATGCGCATCATCGCTGATGCGTGGCTCCGCCAACTCCCAGCCACGCCACATTCACGGCGTATCCTTGATGCCGGCTGTGGTACCGGCGGTAACTTGACTTGGCTTCAACAGTACGGGACTCCACTCGGGTTCGATTTTTCACCCCAAGCACTCGAGCATGCCCCATCTCAGTTCCCGTTGCTCCGTGCCAGTATTACCGCCATCCCCCTTGCCAGTGCCAGCGTTGACCTCGTCACCAGCTTCGAAGTCATCTATCATCGCGGTGTCGATGATGACGTGCTAGCCCTCAAAGAATGTGCGCGCGTCCTCAAATCCGATGGATACCTGCTGCTCCGCTTGCCCGCCTTCGCTTGGCTACGCGGGCATCACGACGACCGCGTGCATGGGGCCCGCCGCTATACGAAGACCGAGCTGCACCACAAATTAGCAACCGCCGGATTAACTCCAATCCGTACAAGTTATGTCAATACGTTACTTTTACCACTCGCATTATGGCAACGCCTACGTGAACGCCAGCATGCGCATATTGCTCCGGAGTCAGATTTGCAAATACCATCGCCGCTCGTCAATACGATGGCACGGGGGGCATTGCAGCTAGAGGCCAAGTGGCTACAGCTGGGAGCCCACTTTCCAGTGGGCGTGTCGTTGTTGTGTCTGGCACGTCCACAGCGGCACACATAATCGGCACACAGAGCGTGCAACCTGCGCCGATGTCTGGTGTGTAAGTGCCTCGAGCAACACATACCACACACCGGCGTACTTAGTGGTACGATGCGCATATACACGTCACACGACGCGTCCAAGCGCACGCATCGGTACCGCACTACCATCTGCACGCACCATTGACACGTGTAGTGCGCACACTACCCGCACAAACATGGGCACCACACGACAACAAGAGGGGAGTTGGCAATGATTCAGTTTCAGTCCCTACGCAGGTGCTTTGGTGATTTTGTGGCACTCGACGCTCTCAGCTGCACCATCCCTGCTGGCGCCACCGTAGGGCTCATTGGGCCCAACGGAGCCGGCAAAACGACCGCCATGCGCATCCTGACCACCCTGCTTGCCCCCACCAGTGGTGACGTGCTCGTCAACGGCATATCGGTGCAAACGCATCCACAAGAGGTCACACAGCGCATTGGTTTCATGCCCGACGAGTTCGGCAAATACGAATCCATGTCGGCCGCCGAATACCTGGATTTTTATGCGCGGTGCCACTACGTACCCAATCATCAACGTCCGACCCTCATCAGCGAGATGCTTGAACTCGTCGATTTAGCCCACAAACGCGATGATGCCGTGATGGGATTATCGCGCGGGATGATGCAACGGCTCAGCCTGGCCCGCGCCCTGCTCCACAACCCGGACGTACTCGTGCTCGACGAGCCAGCGAGTGGTCTCGACCCACGGGCGCGCATCGAACTACGCGCATTAATGCACGAACTGCACACCCAAGGCAAGACCATCCTGATTAGTTCGCACATTCTCTCCGATTTGGCCGACATCTGCACCCACCTGATGATCCTTGAACGAGGCCGCTTGGTGGCGTTTGATACGCTCGACAATTTGCTCCACCAGGCACACCAGCAACGCATCATCGTCAAAGTGCTGCAAGATTCACCGCTTGTCAGCACCATCGCCCAACACCAAGGATTTCGCTGTCAGCCACATCCTGAGCACCACAACTGTTATGTGCTCATCGGCAGTCACGATGAGCATGCTCATGCCCAACTCTTGCAGGCGCTGATTGGCGCCGGTCTGAGCGTCTATGATTTCAGCCGCGAAGCGCACTCACTCGAGCATGCGTTCTTACAGGTCACGAGTGGCACCCTCTAAGTCGTGTTATTCGTCTCTTCGTGTATTCTCAGATTTTCGTATCACCTGTGAGGTGTTGTGTATGTTCAAACGTTTCGACATCAACCCCATCGTCCTCCGTGAAGTCCGCGGTACCATGCGTGTGGCACAGGCATTCTGGTTACTTGCGGGATTCATTGGTCTGATTAGCGGGCCCACGTTGTTGGTATATGCGAGTGAATTCATCAACTCGCCAACCGGCAACGGTCAACAGAGCGATCTCGGGCAAACGATTTTCCTCATTCTTGTGATGGCATCCATCCTCGCGCTGTTGTTCATCCCCACCGTAAAGGCGGCAGCGAGCATCGCTGGTGAGCGCGAGCGCAAAACCTTCGATTTGATTCTCACGTCACAGCTTCCCGCCACGACGATTATTTTCGGCAAAGTGCTGGCGACACTGGCCTATTGTGCGCTCTTACTCTTCGCCATGACCCCGCTCGTCGCCATGACGTTTTTGATTGGTGGCGTGGATATCGGCACACTTATCATCACCTATCTCATCATCGTTGCTCACGTCGTGCTCCACACCAGCATCGGCATTTATTGGTCGGCACGCTTCACCACAACTACCATGGCCATCGGTGTTTCGCTGGCAAACATCATTGGGGGGCTCTTGGTGGTTCCTGGCATCGCCTACCTGCTCGTGCTCCTCATCAACGATGGCAGCGTCGACAACAACACTCTGGGGAGCTTCCTGCATCTGTTGTTACTTGCCAGCAACCCGTTTGTGGTGGTCATCAGCGCCATCGAGGCCATTCGTGTCCAACAAACCTGGCTCATCACGTTATTCGTCGCCGGGCAGAGCATCGCACTGCCTGCACTCTGGATCTGGAGTCTATTAGGCTGTTGGCTCACAAGTATCGGGTTGTTATACGCCTCCATCCGCACCATTCGCAATCACGGCACACCCATGACTCGGCAAAATCCCACAAAGGAGGGTGCATGAACACCAAGCTCATTCTCATCGCCATCACGCTCGCAGGGAGCGTGGCTTGTGCCGCACCGATTTCCCCCGTTGTCCCCAACGGTGATGCCACTGCAACCCCGCTTGTTGCCACCACAGCGACCACAGGCATCGAGGCCAGTCCCACTCCCGCAGATGCCAGCGCCACCCCCGCTGCCACCGCCACCACGACATCTGATGGCGCCAGCGCGGTGCCCACAGGGGGAGAGCTCTTGCTCCTCCACGAAGATGCACTTGTCGGGGTCGCATTGACCACCGGCACCATGCGCCAAATCAGCGCCGACGTCAGTGATTTCGTAGTGAGCCCCGATGGAAGCCTCATCGCCGTCATTCGTGGACGCGACCGCAACAGCCAACTGTGGATCGTAAGCCGTGACGGGAGCAAACAACAACAACTCAGCGACGACCAGCGGGTCTACGCCAGCATGTCGTGGCTCCCCGATGGAAGCGGGTTGGTTTATGCGGCCAGCACAGCGGCCAGTCAAAACCGCACCACCTGGCTGGATTGGGCCGCTTTTTGCCGCGAATCGAGCATCTACCTGATGTCCTTCACGACCCGCAAGGCGCAACCACTCGGCGAAGGATGTGACCCTGCCATCTCCCCCGATGGGCGACGCATCGCCTACGCCACTCGCCCCACCCGTAGCGATGCCCAAACCTTTGAGACCGCCAACACGGCCGGCAACAGCATTCATCTCATCAACATCAAAGGCGAAAACGGCTGGAATCCGGTCAAAGCTAGTGGTGGCGATGTCGGTGAAAAGAACCCCGGCCTTGTGGCCTACCAACCCGTCTGGAGTACGGACAGCAAACGCATACTCTACCACGTCTTCATCGGGATGCGCATCGAAGTCGATGTCAATCTCCTCAGCATTGTCGATGCCAAAGACGGCACGCAGACTCTGCTCGGGTCATTTGCTGGCTGGTCGCGCCAACTCAGCCTCAGCCCTGACGGCAGTGCCTATGGGATTGCCAGCCAAAACACGGGTGACGCACGTGGCTTTGGCGGCTGGGACGTCTGGCGTACCGAGTTCTTCGATTTCACCGGTGAACGCGAAATTTTCTTGCCCGAGGGTGCATTTCAGGCGCAAGGGCAGGATCTCGTAGAGCCACTCTGGTACGGACAACGCTTTGCCTGGTTGGGTAACAACTCCGACATCGCCATCGTCATGCCTCCCACCTGGGTACCCGGGGATGCCCCCAACAACTCCGAAGAGCTGGGCATGGCCGATCAGCCGGGTAATGTGTGGGTGTTGTCTCTCGGCGATACCCCAAATGCGCCCCTATTTGAAGGTGTGCAATTCGCCTCACCTATCGCCTACATCCCCTAATCATGGAAGCACTACCACACACCAACGCCCCACTTCCCCGGTTGGGGGAGTGGGGCGTGTCCATCGTGTGTTATGAGTACTTGACGAGTGCTGCTTGCGCCTGTGGCGATAAATGGAAGCCAAACTGCCACGCTCCTGGCATCCCATCGAGACGCACCAACGACGCACGGGCGAGCTTGATACGTTGCGCCGTGGCCACCCACACTACCCAACTCAAATCTGGCTCGTGCCCCACATACAGCACATGCGCGCGTTGAAGCTGTTGGAGACTCAAGTGCAAAATTTGCAGGTCAAATCCGGGGCTTAAACGCTCGTCGACAATGGGCGGAGTACGGTAGGTATGTGCAATCAAATCGGCAGTCTGCCGCGCCCGGTAGTAGGGGCTGGTCACAATTGCATCAATGCGGATTTGTAGCGTCTGCATCACCAATGCCGTGTGACTGATTTGTCGAATACCAGCAGCGGTTAGCACGCGGTGCGCATCATCACCCGATTCACTGCGATCCTCGGCGATACCGTGGCGCAACAAGTACACTTCCATGCCACCCTCATCTCAGCCTAGTGTATCCACCGCCCATTTGCGCCCCGCAAACGGGCGATGCTTGGTATAATCACAAGCAGGTGTTTATTTTTTTACAGTCCTACGGACATATTACCATGATTCAAACGATTCCCGTACTCGACTTCGGTTCACAAACCGCACAGCTCATCGTACGCCGCCTCCGTGAAATCGGTGTCTACTCGGAGCTGTTGCCACATGATGCCCCCGTCGATGATTTTTTTGCGCGCCATCACGTCGTCGGCATCGTCTTGTCGGGTGGGCCAGCCAGTGTCTACGACGACGGCGCACCGCAGATGCCCGCTTGGATCTTGCAGAGTAGCGTGCCAGTACTAGGCATCTGCTACGGCATGCAACTCCAAAGCCACGCCCTCGGGGGGACCGTCGTCAAGGCTGCCCAACGTGAATACGGCAATGCCACCATTGAGACCAACTGCGACCACCCGCTGTTTGCAGGACTCGCGCCCACACAACAGGTCTGGATGAGTCATGGTGACCACATTGAGGCCATCCCGGCCGGATTTGCGGTCCTTGCCAGCAACAGCAGTACCCCGTTTGCCGCCATGGCCAACGAAGAACGGCGCTGGTACGGCATTCAGTTTCACCCCGAAGTCGTACACACCCCCCACGGGCGTGACATATTACGGCACTTTGCCCTGTCCATATGTGGTACGGTCCCCACATGGCAGGCATCTTCGTTCGTCAACGAGGCCATTACCCGCATCCAGCACCAAGTAGGCGCCGGCAAAGTCATCTGCGGATTGTCGGGGGGCGTCGATTCGGCAGTTGCCGCGTTGCTCATCCACCGCGCTATCGGCGATCGCTTAACCTGCGTGTTTGTCGACAACGGGTTGCTCCGCCTGAACGAGGCCGAGCAGGTCGTCCACACCTTCCGTGACACACTCGGGATTCCACTGATTGCCGTCGACGCCAGTGAAGAATTTTTACAGGCGCTCGCCGGCGTCAGCGACCCAGAGCAGAAGCGCAAAATCATCGGTGAAAAATTCGTGCGCGTCTTCGAACGCGAAGCCGCCAAAATCGACGGTGCCACGTTTTTGGCCCAGGGCACACTCTACCCGGACGTCATCGAGAGCAAGGCCCCTGATCGCCAAAAAGGCGTCACCATCAAGACCCACCACAACGTGGGTGGATTGCCCGCCGACATGAAACTCCAGCTCGTTGAGCCACTACGCTATCTCTTCAAGGATGAGGTGCGCGCCGCCGGCATCGAGCTCGGGCTTCCCACCGAGTGGGTGTGGCGCCACCCCTTCCCCGGGCCGGGGCTCGCAGTACGCATATTGGGAGCCATCACGCGCGAGCGCGCCGACGTGCTCCGCCAAGCAGACGCCATCTTCATCAGCGAATTACGTCAAGCCGGCCTCTATCGCCAAACCCAGCAGGCCTTTGCCGTGCTCTTGCCGGTACAGAGCGTGGGAGTCATGGGTGACGGCCGCACGTACGCCGATGTCATCGCCTTACGCGCCATTACCACCGAAGACTTCATGACTGCCGATTGGGCACACCTGCCCTACGAATTTTTGGCACAGGTGAGCAACCGTATCGTCAACGAAGTCGATGGCGTCAATCGCGTCGTCTACGATATTTCGTCGAAGCCGCCCGCCACCATCGAGTGGGAATAGCCGGGTACACACGAGGCCATTGCATGTCAACTGTGCACGCCACTGCGGTCGCCAAACTCATCATCGCCGGCGAGCATGCGGTTGTCTATCATCGACCCGCACTCGCCGTGCCCCTGCCCGACATCGTGGCACACGTGACCATGACACCACTTCCAGCAGGGAGTGGTTGCCGGGTTCGCAGCCCAGACATGCCTCACACGGCACACTTCGGCATCGACAACGACCCACTCCTCGCACTCATCGCCGACGTCCTTGCCGATTGGCATGTCGGCATTCCCGATGCAGAGCTCCATATTCAGTCACACATTCCCATTGCCGGTGGCATGGGAAGTGGCGCAGCCGTGGCCACCGCCATGGTCAGGGCCCTCGCACAGTGGTTTCAACGTACCCCGCACACCAGCGAAATCAATGCGCTCGTATTCCGGAGCGAGCAACGCTTGCACGGGACTCCTAGTGGCATCGACAACACGGTCATCGCCTACAACCGCCCGATTTCGTTTTGCCGGCAACTGCCAGCCTCCGATGGCACACCCCGCCCGCCACGCATCGCCACACTGACCATTGCCCACCCCATCACACTCGTAGTAGCCGACACTGGCGATCGGAGCCCGACCCACCTCGCGGTGGCAGGAGTCCGTGAACGACGCACACATGCCACCGCCGACTACGATGCGTTATTCGACGCCATTGCTGCTGTCACCCAGCTGAGTAGCATGGCCCTTGCTATGGGTGATAGCGAGCTCCTTGGCGCCGCTTGCCGCCAAAATCATACCTTGCTGCAACAGATTGGCGTTTCGAGTCCGCGTTTAGATGCACTCGTCAGTGCCGCAGAAAAGGCCGGGGCCTACGGGGCCAAACTCTCGGGAGCCGGCGTTGGCGGCGTCATGTTTGCCGTGGTGGCCCCGCAGCAGGTGGCAGTGGTGCAGGCCGCGTTACAACGAGCCGGCGCATCACAGACCTTCGTCACCAGCGTGGCTCCCTACCATGCCGAAGCAGAGACACATACGGTATAATGAACCAAGATGGGCCACGATGCCCTGAGTATGTGTGCAGGTGGTTTTGTTCCACCCTTTTCTAGAGGATTGACAAATGGCTCGTGTAATGGTCGCCATGAGTGGCGGTGTTGATAGTTCGGTGGTGGCAGCCATGTTGCACCAGGCCGGTCACGATGTGACCGGTGTCACCATGCATCTTTGGGAGGGTGATGGCGACAAGTTGGTCGAGAGCCGATGTTGCTCAATGGAGATGGTTTCTGGTGCACGGCGCGTGTGTGCGCAACTCGGCATTCCATACTACGTCTTCAACTATCAAAAAGACTTCAAAAAGCATGTCATCGATTATTTCGCCGATGAATACACGCACGGCATGACCCCCAATCCGTGTCTGGCCTGCAACCGCGATCTCAAGTTTCGCGTCCTACTTGAGCGTGCCGAGATGCTTGGTTTTGATGCATTGGCCACGGGGCACTACGTCCGCAACCACTACGACGGGCAACAGTGGCGCATGTACCGCAGTGCCGATATGCGCAAAGACCAGTCGTACGTACTCCACATGCTCGGTCAAAAGGAGCTGTCGCGACTGATGTTTCCGCTCGGCGGCATGACCAAACCCGAAGTGCGTGCCCTTGCCAGCCAGCTCAACTTGGCCACGGCGGAGCGCCCCGAAAGCCAAGATATCTGCTTTGTCCCCGACCGTGATTACCGAGCATTCGTACGCAGTCAGCGTCCCGATGCGTTTGCTCCTGGCGACATTGTCGATCAGAGCGGCAAAAAACTCGGTGAACACCAAGGCGTGCCCATGTATACCGTGGGACAACGGCGAGGCTTGGGGATTGCCGTGGGGGCACCGATTTTTGTGACCCACATCGATGCCCACACCAATACCATCGTGGTGGGTGATGCCAATGCCCTGCGCAAACACACCATCCACGTTGATCGTATGACCTACGTGGCCGGCACCCCGCCCGACAACCGTTTTCATGCACACGTTCAGAGCCGCTCACACGCGGCCGATGCACCTGCCACTGTCGAGGTCACCGGGGAGCACACGGTGCAGATTACGTTTGACACGCCCCAAGACGGCATTTCGCCGGGGCAATCGGCAGTCATCTACTGTGCTGACGAAGTCATCGGAGGCGGGCGAATTCTCGCCTAAAGGGGCACACCATGTCACCAACACCGCTTTTACTTGTCCTTGTTGCCACGCTTCATGCAGCGCTAGCACATGTGGTCGTTGGCAAAAACATCCTCCAACTCCCCATATACTGGTTGGCCGCCCTGATTGGTGCGGTCATCGTCTATGCGACCGGATTTTCGTTGGGCAGTGACATGCCGGCCCCCTCTGGTGTGCATCTTGTTGAAGTCTCGGTGGGAGCATGGATCGCCCTCAGTCTCGCTATGCGTGCGACCCACACATAACATGCGCACTCGGCGTGCGTAGGAAGGCATACCATGTACGACATCCCTGAGTCACCTGCATCCCACGATGCACCTGAGAGCACCACTCCCCCGGCCGACGGCATGAGTCGCTGGTTGGTCATCGGTGCCGTGCTCTTTGTGCTTGTCAGCTTGGCATTTATCGTCTTGTCCATCATCTACCCCGGGTTCCGTGAGGCGGTTCGCGATCTTGCCATCATCTTGCTCGCATTGTTTCAACTCATCGGTGCCATTGCCATGGCACTCGTGGCGGTGGCGCTTTTGTACGCTGTCAAGGCTGTCGATGCCACGGCGCGCCTCACCTTGATGCCCAAACTCGAAGAAATCAGCCGCAAGGTGGATGAACTCCTGCAAAAAACCACCAGTGTCACCGATGATGTAAAAAAAACCAGCACCACGGTGGCCAATACCGTCTCCATCATCTCGGAGCAAATCGTACGCCCAGCCATTCAGGTGAGTAGCTTTGTCAGTGGCATCAAAGCAGCAGCCGAGGTCCTCGGGCAACGCATGACCGGCACGCCTAGCGTATCACCAAAGGATGGCCAACATGGCAAAGATTAATTATGGCGGACAAGCAGTCATCGATGGGGTCATGATGCGCGGTCTGCGCCGAGCAACCGTGGCGGTGCGCAAAGAAGACGGTAGTATTGTCACCTTTCATGAGGCGCTCAATCATACCCGCCGGAGCACACTTGAACAAATTCCGCTCATCCGCGGGGTGCTCCTGTTGTGGGACACGCTCAATCTCGGCATCCGTGCACTCAATGTGGCAGCGGCCGTGGGGCTCCCCCCCGAAGAGCGCCTCAACGATCGCGAAACGGCCGGGAGCGTGGCGTTTTCACTGCTCTTCGCCTTTGCCATTTTTTTTGCACTCCCACTCTTATTCGCCAACGGGCTGGCTTATTTTGGGGTCAACAACCTGCTCATCGTCATTATTGAAAATGTCTTCCAGCTGGTCATTTTCATCCTCTATCTGCTCCTTATCGGCCGTATTCCCGACATTCAACGCGTCTACGGGTATCATGGTGCCGAGCACAAAGCCATCAATGCCTATGAGGCCGGATTGCCCCTCGATGTCGCCCATGTCCGCCAACAAACCCTCATCCACCCACGCTGTGGCACGAGTTTCTTGCTCGTCGTTGTGGTGCTCAGTATTCCGATTTTTGCCGTGTTTGCCGAACAACCGCTCCTCATCAAAATCATCTCGCGGCTCGTCCTCATCCCCGTCATTGCCGGAATCTCGTTTGAACTGTTGCGCCTGACCGCCAACAACTATCACCGCACATTTGTACGCTGGTTGGTGGCGCCATCACTGGCCCTCCAACGCCTCACCACCAAAGAGCCCGACGACAGCATGGTCGAAGTCGCCATCGCCGCACTTTTGCCCGTGCTCGCCGCTGACGACGTGTTGCCCGAACACTACGATCAGACGCTGGCCATGGGGGTGGGAGCGCCCACTACTGGCTTTGTGATTGCCGATACCCCCACGAATCCCGCATGAGCCGTTCCACCATTGCGCACATCCTCATCGAGTGGTTCCGCCGCCATGGTCGCAATTTACCATGGCGGCACACCCGTGACCCATATCGCATTTTGGTCGCAGAGTTAATGCTCCAGCAAACCCAGGTCGAACGTGTCATCCCCAAGTACCACGCCTTCCTCGCCTTATTCCCCACGGTGGCCGATCTTGCCAATGCCCCCACAAGTGCCGTGATTACCGCATGGCAGGGGCTCGGGTACAACCGACGAGCCGTCTACTTGCAACGCACCGCTCACGCCGTACAACACCAGTACGCCGGTGAGTTTCCGCGCTCAGTGGCTGAGCTGAGAGCCTTACCGGGTATCGGGCCATATACGGCGGGTGCAATCGCCTGCTTCGCCTTTGAGCAAGATGTCGGCTTCCTCGACACCAACATCCGGCGCGTCATTGTGCGTCTACACCACGACCCGACCACGGAGACCAACGAACGCGATCTGTGGCAACTCGCCGAGCAACTCGTCCCACAGGAGCAGGGGTGGTGGTGGAATCAGGCCATCATGGAGCTCGGCGCGCTCATTTGTACGGCGCAACGCCCCAAATGCGTGCAGTGCCCGCTCCGTGGTCATTGCCACGATTACCAGGCGCGCCTAGTAGCCGACGAACAACTGCTTGCCACACCGACTCCTCCGCACAAACGTGTGGCCGAACGCAAAAAATCCGAGCCATTTCTGGGCTCGAATCGCTACATTCGCGGACGCATCATCGATGCTCTGCGGGCTCAAGCGCCACAGACTCCCGAGCAACTCTGCGCTCACATCCAGCAGAGCTACCCGGCACTCGATCAACAACGCCTCGAGCACCTCTTACACGGGCTAATGGCCGATGGTCTCATCCATTACGATGAGGTGCACGGCGCCCGCCTCCCCGATTAATGCGCATGAGGATACCACAAATATTCACTAATCTGCGCTGTCACTCCATGATGTTGTGGCGGAGTAGACCGTGTAGGCCAGGTACGGTTGCTCATCAACGCCCATGCCACACCCAACCTCGGCATAATCGCAACCACCGGCCCCGTGAATCCGGTATGCGCTGCCATGTCGCGCCATGCTGCCCCCATGAAATTGCGCCGTTGCAACATCCACCCCCAACCACACCCCAGTTGTCCCTCTCGACTATGATTGCGGAGCGCCTGTTGGGCATCCGTGACTGCAATCTGCCATGGCGATGCTCCTGCCAACGTATCAAGCCAGCCCCGACCAAAACGCACCATGTCCACAGCCGTGCCAAACAATCCGGCATGCCCAGCTACACCGCCAAGGGATGCGCAACTTTCATCGTGTACTTCACCGTGTACGACGCCGCGGATGGCATCCTGCTCCGCAGGTGGGATGTGTGGGCGCCAATCAGGCGGCGGATTAAAACGCGTCATCGTCATACCCGCAGGGTGCAATACCAATGCATGCAACGCTTCTGCGAGTGAGTAGCCAGTGACACGGGCCACGATTTCACCCAACAACAACGTGTTGACATTGGCATACGCCACGTTCGTGCCAGGTTGCGCTTGCGGCGTCAACGCATATACCCGGCGCCACAACTCATCCACCCCGTGGTGTGCCACCGCCGACAGTCGAATGTCAAGTGCCGATGTATGCGTCAGCAAATGAGCAATCGTCACCCCCTGTGCCTGACTCCGTGGCAAAAACCGCCGCACTTCGTCGTCACTGTGGATGTCGTGAGCGCTCATCAGACGAATGGCGGCAGTTGCAGTGACGATTTTTGTGAGTGAGGCCAGATCATAGATCGTACCCTCGGTGACCGCCGGCGCATCAGTGGCATAGGTGTGCCGCCCCACTGCAATCTGGTGGAGCGGCGCATCATCACCGGCCTGCCAGGCCATGGTTGCCCCAGGGAATACGCTGTCAGCAACCCCGGCATTCAACAGTGCGCTTAGGGATGCAGTGGTCATGGCACCGGTGCACATGCAGGGCGCGCACGAAGCCAGGCGCCGGCGTTGACGTTGGTACCGACGGACTCACCACGCCCCGCCGCATATATGATGGGATGATATGGGCCTGACTTGTGTCCCCACCAGTTGCCTTGTGCATCGACCACCACATCACTCGTCAGAGCACGAGCCGTGTGGTAGGTGGCACCGTGATTTTCGAAGGCATTATCACGGAACATCAAGCCAATTCCTGGCACTACAGCCATCGTGCTCTTGATGTGCATCCCCGCACTCCCACCGTTAAACACACTACAGGTCACGCTTCCTTGTAAGGGCGAAGCACTTGTCACCTGCATGTTGGGACCGTTGCTGGTGGTGAACAGTGAACCGATTACGTGCATATCCAACGTGCTCAGCGCATTACTTGCAGTCACCATGACGGCGGCCGCCCCATCGACCTGCTGGTTGGGTCCAACCCGCGTGTACTCGATGCGCATACTATTGTTGTAGGTGGCCACGTACGCAACCATGGGCCCGTACGCAATCGTGTTGTCACGCACCACGCTGTTACTCAGCAAAAACGTTGTATCGTTGAGGTTGAATTGACCGTAGTTGCCTTGAAACGTGCTATTGCGAATCGTCACATCAGCGTCTTCGCCATAGATCAATGTACCAGCGCCACCACCCTGATTGACCACCACACCGTCAAACACCAACGATCCACCCGCTTGTACAAACATCCCACCCCACGGTGTACGTTGCGCTTTCAACAACACGGGTGCGCCTCCTTGCCCGATGGCCTGGAGTTGCCCCTGCACATACACCGACACACCTGGCGCAAACTCTACCGTGCTCCCCGCCTCTATGATCAACGTGCCGCCTGCGGCCACTTGTACATCGTCGTTGACCATTTTGTTCCCACTCCAACGCGTCACACCACTAAGAACTGTGACCGGCCGGAACGTCGCAGTCGGCACCGGAATCGCCGTGGGCTCGGCCGTGGCCTCCGGTGTTGGTTCGATCGTTGGCTCCAGGGTCGGCTCCGGATTCACCGGTTGAAACGGGTCTTGCGTCGGCTCCGGGTCCACCG
>JBBAWX010000010.1:19854-58868 GCA_040396955.1 Roseiflexaceae bacterium | reverse complement strand
TAGTGTACACCATCTGCCCTGCACACACCAACCTCCCACAAATTCACTCTTGTCAAAGTCGAACTTTTGTGCTATTCTCTCACTGTAGCCGTAGCCCACACCATTGCGCACGGTATCTGCAAACGGGACGAGAGTGTCGGCAACGCCGACCCCAGACAGGAGAACACGAGTTATGGCAAAAGCAGCATCGTCAGCCAACAGCGAGGTCAACGCCTCACACACCGAAAAAGAGAAGGCCCTCGCAGCGGCCATGAGCCAGATCGACCGCAAGTACGGCAAGGGCTCCATCATGAAGATGGGTGAGGGCAACAACAAGCTCTCCATCGACGTCATTCCCACCGGTGCCATTGCACTGGACTTGGCGTTGGGAGTTGGTGGAGTACCACGTGGGCGTGTCGTTGAGATCTACGGCCCTGAATCGAGCGGTAAAACGACCTTAGCACAGCACATCGTGGCCCAAGCGCAGCAGATGGGTGGCACGGCCGCCTTCATCGACGCCGAGCATGCGTTTGATCCGGCGTACGCGGCGCGCTGTGGCGTCAACATCGATTCCTTGCTGGTCTCACAACCAGACTTTGGTGAGCAGGCGCTGGAAATCTGCGAAACGCTGGTGCGTTCGAATGCCGTTGACGTCATCATCATCGACTCTGTGGCGGCCTTGGTCCCCCGTGCCGAAATCGAAGGCGACATGGGCGATTCATTGCCCGGGTTGCAGGCGCGTCTGATGAGCCAGGCGTTGCGTAAATTGTCGGGCGCCATCAGCAAATCCAAGGCAGTGGTCATTTTTCTCAATCAATTGCGCATGAAAATCGGCGTCATGTTCGGCTCACCAGAGACGACCACGGGTGGTCAAGCGCTGAAGTTCTACGCCTCCATCCGACTCGACATTCGTCGTATCGAGACACTCAAAAGCGGCACCGATCCCATTGGGAGCCGCGTGCGCGTCAAGGTCGTCAAAAACAAAGTGGCCCCGCCATTCCGGCAAGCCGAGTTCGACATCATGGCCAACGAGGGCATCTCGCGCGCAGGAGGTATTCTCGACATGGCCACCGATCTTGAGATTATCCGCAAGAGTGGCGCTTGGTTCTATCTTGGCGAAGACCGCCTTGGTCAAGGTCGTGAGAACGCCAAGCAATTCTTGGTCGACAACCCGGCCCTGCTGAACGAAATCGAACGTCTCATCAAAGTGCAGGCCCTTGAGCGTGGCACCATCAGCGAGCCGAAAGCGGCAGCTCCGGGTGACGACGATGACATCTTCGAAGAATAGTAATCCACAACCCGGCACGATTACGGCGATTCGCGCCCAAACCCGTGACACACGCCGAGTCAACCTCATCATCGACGGCGAGTTCGCCTTGGGGGTGAGCCTTGACACCCTGGCCCACGAAGGTCTCTTCGTGGGTCAGGCGCTTGATGCGACGCAGATTGCCCAGCTTGTTGCCACTGATGCCTATGACCGGGCCAAGCAGGCGGCGATTCGGCTCCTTGAGCTCCGCCCACGTAGCCAACGTGAAATCCAAGACCGCCTGCGCCAGCGCGGGTTCACCAGCGACACCATTGGGCAAGTGGTGGCGCGCCTCGGCGAAGCCGGCCTCATCGATGACCAAGCGTTCGCACACTATCTCGCCGAACAACGCACGCGCCAAGCTCAACGAGGTAGTGTGGCAATCAAACAAGATTTGCAACGACACGGGATTGCCAATCACACCATTCAACAAGTCATGCAATCCCACGCTGACCATACCAACGATACCGCTGGCGCAGAACGACACGCCCAAAAGCTGATACCACGGCTCCAGCACCTCGATCGTGACACCTTCGTACGGCGGCTGACCGGAGCACTCCAACGCCGTGGTTATCCGACCGACGTCGTGCGTACTGTTGTCCGTACTTGTTGGACCACGGTCCGTCAATCCGTTGATTCAAGTACCGATGACACCCCTTAGTTGCGTATTGGCACGTTCTCAGGCAGAATACAGAGTAACTGATTTGTATGTGAGAGGAATCCTCATGCCCGAAATTCAATACCTTGGCCATGCCTGTTTTCGCATCCGTGGTCGTGACGGCGTCGTTATCATGGACCCCGGCCAGCGTACCTGTGGTTACGACATTGGTAAACAAACTGCAAATATCCTCACCATTAGCCATGCACACGCCGATCACAATCACCGTGATGCCATCCGCCCCCTCAAAGAAACCCTCAACATCTTTGAGGGCCCTGGTGAATATGAAGTCGGTGGCGTCTTGGTGACCGGAGTCCGTACCTACCACGACAAAAAAAAGGGCGCCGAACAGGGGCGCAACGTGGTGTTTGTGGTCCATATCGACGATGTGGCCATTGCTCATCTCGGTGACCTTGCACACGAACTCACTGCTGCCCAGGTCGAAGAAATCGGCGATGTGGATGTCGTCTTTATCCCGGTTGGCGGCAATGAGACCTTGCATGCCGGTGAAGCGGCCGCAGTGATTGCACAGCTTGAGCCCCGCATCGTCATCCCGATGCACTACGCCATCCCCGATGTGGCCAGCGATATCCCCATGGAGACCGTTGAGCGCTTTCTTACCGAAATGGGCTTCAAAGACATCACCGCCGAAGAAAAACTCACGGTGACCACAAGCAATCTGCCACCCGAAGGGGTGGCGGCGCGGGTCGTACTGATGAACCCAAGCGCACCTATCACAAATCAACTGACCGTGGTATAATAGAACGACCGTAAAAACATTCCGGTCATACGTTGCGCTACTCGAGGGGAAGCCTGCTTCCCCTCGTGTCATATTGTGATGCGAGTTGGCAGGGCGAAAGGAGCGCCGCAGGCGATGACAAAGTTTATTTTCGTGACTGGTGGTGTGGCATCCTCGGTAGGCAAAGGCATTACCGTAGCATCGATCGGTCGACTTCTCAAGAGTCGCGGCATCAAAGTCTCGGTGCAGAAACTCGACCCCTATATCAACGTGGACCCCGGAACGATGTCGCCGTACCAACACGGTGAAGTATTCGTCACCGATGATGGCGCCGAGACTGACCTTGATCTCGGTCACTATGAACGCTTCATCGACGAAAACCTGTCGCGGAACAGCAACGTCACAACCGGACAGATCTATTCATCGGTCATCCAGAAAGAACGCCGGGGCGATTATCTCGGTGGCACCATTCAGGTCATCCCGCATATCACCAACGAAATCAAAGCACGTATCGGCACTGTGGCCCGCCAAAGCAACGCTGACGTGGTCATCGTCGAAATCGGCGGCACCGTGGGCGACATCGAGGGCTTGCCCTTCCTTGAGGCCATCCGCCAGATGCGCAAAGATGTGGGCCGCGACCAAGTGCTCTACATTCATGTCACTTTGTTGCCACATATCGGTGCCACCGGCGAAGTCAAGACCAAGCCAACTCAACACTCCGTCATGGAATTACGCCGTGTCGGCATCAGTGCCGATGTGATTGTCTGCCGTGCCGACCATACCATTACCGACGACATCCGTGAAAAAATCGCCCTCTTTGCCGATGTCGACCTCGAGGCAGTGGTGCCGTTGGAGACCGTCAAGACCATCTACGCGGTCCCGCTCGTGCTTGAGCAATACGGACTCGGAGACCTGATTACCAAGCGCCTTGGTCTCGGCATCCGCACCCCCGACCTGCAACAATGGCAAGAAATGGTCGCACGCACACAATCTCCGACCAAAGACATCACCATCGCCCTAGTGGGCAAATACGTGGAGCTTCACGACGCCTACATGAGCGTGCTCGAGGCCATTACGCATGCGAGCACACACCACCAGGTCAAAACCCACATCCGCTGGATTGCTGCTGAGCAACTCACCACTGCGAACGCCGATGAACTTCTTGGCGATGTGTCGGGCATCTTGGTACCAGGTGGTTTTGGAGAACGCGGCATTGAAGGCAAAATCTTGGCTGCCAGTTATGCACACCAACACCAGATTCCTTACTTTGGACTTTGCCTAGGCATGCAATGTGCCACCATCGCCTTTGCACGGCGTGTGCTCGGCACCGACCAGGCCAATAGCACTGAATTCAACCCGCATATTCAACATCCTGTCATCGACATCATGCACGACCAGATTTCGATTACCAACAAGGGCGGTACAATGCGCCTCGGAGCATATCCCTGTGCACTTACACCAGGCAGTAAGGCAGCCATCGCCTATGCAACTACCGAGGTGTCAGAGCGCCATCGCCACCGCTTTGAGTTCAACAACAAGTATCGCGCCCAATTTGAAACGGCCGGACTCATCATCTCTGGGCAGTCTCCCGATCAGCGTTTGGTTGAAATCATCGAAATCAAAGACCATCCGTGGTTTGTGGGTACGCAGTTCCACCCCGAGCTGTTGTCACGCCCCAATCGACCGCATCCGCTCTTCCGTGATTTCGTGGGCGCAGCACTCCGCCACGAGCTCTAGAGTCATCTTCGCCACTCTGTGACGGATACACAGCCCCCCATGTGCGCAGGCACATGGGGGGCTAAAATCGTCAAACTGCGGGCAATTCCTACTCGAGATAGTCCTTGAGATGCTGACCGATATCGGTGGTGCGCAAGCGACGCAACGCCTCAGACTCGATTTGGCGGGCACGCTCACGCGTCATCCCCAACTCTTGGCCGACCTCTTCGAGGGTGCGACGCCGACCATCCACCAAGCCGTAGCGCATGTCGATAATCCGACGCTCACGCTCCGACAACTTGTTGAGGGCGGCCACCAGGTCTTGACGCAACATCTGACGCGCTGCAAACTCGACCGGAGTCTGCATGACGTCGTCTTCGAGGAATTCACCCAGAGTGTGCTCGTTGTCGTCGCCGACCGGCGTCTCAAGCGAGATGGGCTGGCGCGCCGACTCAAGGATGTGCACCACCCGATCAACCGGCATGTCGATTTCTTTGGCAATTTCTTCGGGTGTCGGATTACGCTCAAGCTGTTGCGACAAACGATCCACCACACGCTTCACCTGACTAAACGACTCGCCCATGTGCACGGGCAGACGAATCGTACGCCCCTGCTCGGCAATGGCACGGGTCACTGCTTGGCGAATCCACCATGTGGCATAGGTCGAGAAGCGATTCCCTTTCCAGCAGTCGAACTTTTCGACGGCGCGCATCAGCCCAATGTTGCCCTCTTGGATGAGATCAAGCAACGACAAACCGCGACCAACATACTTCTTGGCAATGCTTACCACAAGCCGCAAATTGGCTTCGGTTAATTCTTCACGGGCCTTTTTGCCAGCCTGCTCAGCCCGACGGAAGATGCCACGGACCTCGCTGGGCTGGATGTGCTGGGCGTCACTGATTTGCTGCGACGCCACGGCCTGCAAAATCGACGCCGGCAACAGTTGCCACACAATCGCCACTCGCTTCACTTGGCTGTCAAAATCGTCACAGGCAGCCCGCACAGCCTCGCTGTCATTCGGCTTGATTTTACTCGCCCATTCGGTCCGCACCAGCTGTTCACGCAGTCGAAAGTACTCCGCACGCTGCGTCCCAGTCAACGTGTAGAAGCTCTCAACCGCCACACCAATCTGCTGTGACACACTATCCGTGTCACCAAACACCGCTTGCAACAACGTCATGGCACGCTGAAAGCTCGGTAGCGACTGCAACAAATCCATCAACAGCACATTGGCACTATCGTGAGTCTGCTCGTCACGGCTCCCCGTCACGCACTGCGCTTTGACCGCCTCGAGCAAGAGATGCACCTCAATGTGACGAGCCAATTCGATTTCGCGCTTCGCATTCAACAACGCGGTCCGCCCGATTGCCTGCAAATAGTACTGAACGGCATCAGGAAGGGCACCAACCGACAGGTCGGCATCAACGAAATCTGGCTCGCTGACAGTCATTTCGACCTCATCGTCGAGCAGTACTTCGTTCAAAATCGTCATTTCATCTGGTCCTTTTACGTCGAGAGCCTCGTCAAATTCATGAGGCTCCTGCTCCTGTGTCCGCTTCGTCTGATCAATACGGCGGTCCTGACGGCGAGCAGTTGTCTTCCCGGGCTCGCGAAGGGGTGGCACGACACAATCGTCGTAGGTCAGACTCATATGTTTCCCTGTAGTTCCCTGTAGTAGAATCCGTGCATTCTTGCCATATGAATGCGGCGCACCTGCTGGCCCGCCGCAACAATGCCAATGTATCGGTCGCCCGTGGGCGATAAAGAGCCGCACCTAAACGAGTGCGGTGTGAAGACTAGTATAAAACGATATTAAAAAAACTGTCAAGTGGCAAATCATGGGTTCAAGATAACAGAATGTTCACAATTCGCATCAGCGCCTATGTTGGCTGTTTTTGCCACCAATCATGGTACGGCAACAGCTCTGCAAGCGATACCGCCCGATCGGCATCTAGAACCACCCGCGTGTGCTGTATATTGTCTGGATCAATGTCGTGCATGGCCTGACGACAATGCCCGCATGGCGGAATCACAAAGAGCGTCCCCGCTTCATCACGCCAGACCGCCACAATCAGCGCAATGCGGTATTCATCGCCGGCACTGACCATGCTGGCGATGGCGGCACGTTCGGCGCAAATGGTGTTGGAATCCGTAAACACGCATCGCGCCGTGTAAATAACTCCGGACATCGTCTGTAAAGCACAGCCAACGTCACCAATCAGCCCGTGAACGAGCCGTTTGGGACGCACCTGCAACGCCGCACGGGCGATAAGATGGGTGTATGTGGTCATGAAAATCACAGACAGCGGTGGAAAAAATTGGTCGGGGCGGAGGGATTTGAACCCCCGGCCTCACGGTCCCAAACCGTGCGCTCTACCAGACTGAGCCACGCCCCGAATACCATTGCATTGTACGGGGTGACAGGGCACTTGTCAAACCCAATTTACCTGCGTGGCGCCAATAGAACGGCAATGGTACAATGTGGTGACACGATAGATGCAAAGTGGAGCCTATGATCTACCCCCTATTGCGCAAAGCACTGTTTCATCTTGATGCCGAAACGGCCCACGAATACACGGCCACTCTCTTGCAGACTGCCATGCGCACCCCGGGTGCCTTGGCCATGCTCGCACGCGTCTACGCTCCGGCTACCCGTGGGCTCGAACAAACCATTCTCGGCATGCATTTTGCTCACCCAATCGGGCTGGCAGCTGGGTTCGACAAACACGGCGCCCTTACTGCGGGTATGGCCGCCCTCGGCTTTAGTCATGTCGAGGTAGGCACAGTAACCCCGCTCCCACAGGCCGGTAACCCCAAACCGCGCCTCTTTCGCCTCCCCGAAGATCAGGCCCTCATTAATCGCATGGGCTTCAACAGCGATGGTATGCAGGCAGTGGCGACACGCTTGACACAACGCCCGCGCCACCTGCCCGTGGGCATTAATATCGGTAAAAATCGTGATACAGCGTTGGCAGATGCTACTTCTGATTATGTCAAATGCATGCAAACACTTGCAGAGCATGCCGACTACGTGGCAATCAACATCTCGTCGCCCAACACCCCAGGTCTCCGCCAATTGCACGAAACCAGCGCACTCCGTGAACTCCTGCAGATGATTCGTGCGCACAACCAGTGGCAACGCCCCATCGTACTCAAAATTTCGCCCGATGAAAACGCCGCACAACTCGAACAAGTCGTCGGCACCGCACTAGATGTGGGCATTGATGGCATCATTGCCACCAACACCACGATTACACGACCCAACGTACACAGCCCGCTCCAGAACGAAGCAGGCGGTCTCAGTGGGGCACCCATCCAAGCGCTCGCACTCGCGACACTCCGGCACGTGGCCCAACTCACCCGTGGGCGTGTGCCCATTATCGGCGTTGGCGGGATTCAGAGCGCCCAAGACGTCTATTTGCGTCTACGCGCCGGAGCGAGCCTAGTACAACTCTACACGGCGCTCGTCTACGTGGGACCGGCCGTGGCGACGCGACTCAGCTGGGGGTTGGCAGCCATCATGCGCCGTGAAGGCATTGGCCATATCAGCGACATTATCGGCATCGACGTCCCCCGCCCCTAACGACGCGACACAAGGAGCACGGCGCCCCCGAAGGCAGGCACTACGACCTGGTTGACTCGTTGTTGGTGAATAACGTAACTCCGAGCACTCAACTGGTCGTGCAGGAGCATGTCGTCAGCAATATCGAGCCCGGTGACTGCAATGTCGATGATGCACTCACTTTCACTGGCGTTCAACGCCACAATCATGCTTTCACGCTCGTGCATCCGCGCATATGCAATGGTATTACTCTGGTTACGTGCATGGACCATGGTCATGTTGCCGTGTCGCAATGAGACAAAGCTCTGCCGCAATGAAATACAATTGCGCACCCACTCACGCAATTCGCTCTGCCACATCGCGGTATCCCAGGGAAAAGCGGCGCGGCAGGCTGGGTCTTTGCCACCAGTAAGGCCGATTTCATCACCGTAGTAGAGACACGGAGCCCCCACATAGGTCATCAAAAAAAGCATGGCCAGCTTGAGCCGGCGTACATCACCGTCTGCGAGCGTCAAAAAACGTTCGGTGTCGTGACTCCCAATAACATTAAAAGCTTGTTGCACGAACGGATCTGCGTAGCGATGGAGCTCGGTTTCAATGCCCAGTGAAAAATCTTGGGCAGTAATTCGCCCCGTCGCAAAAAAATCCACCACCAATCTGCGTACGAGGTAGTTCATCACGCCGTCGAACTGCGTACCGTCGAGCCACGGCGTCCCATCATCCCATATTTCACCGACGATGTAGGCTGATGGATTCACTTGCTTGACGACGCGGCGCAATTCGCGCCAGAACTCGTGATCTTTGATTTCATTGGGGACATCGAGGCGCCAACCATCGACACCTATCTCGATCCAGTGTCGCGCCACATCCAAAATAAACGCACGCACATCACGATTGTCGACGTTGAGTTTGGGCAACGCCCGGATATCCCACCACGATACATAGCCAGCTGGGAGCTGACTGTCGTACGGCGACAGCGGAAACGACTCAATGTAAAACCAATCACGGTACGGCGAATCAGCGCCGTTTTCGACCACATGATGAAACGGATAAAACCCACGACCACAGTGACTAAAAACCCCATCGAGGATAAGTCGAATGCCGGCAGCATGCAACGCATCAAGGAGCGTACGGAAGGCCTGATCGCCTCCTAATAGCGGATCCACATGAAAGTAATCGTCGGTATGGTACCGGTGATTACTCGCCGACAGAAAAATAGGCGTTAGGTACAGCGCAGTCACTCCCATATCTAGTAGATACGGAATGTGTTCCACGATTCCCAATAAATCACCACCCATGTAGCCATTCGCCGTCGGGGTACTCCCCCATGCTTGCCAGGTAAACCGCTCGTTTTGTCCACTCTGGCGGGCAAAACGATCCGGGAAGATTTGATAAAACACCGCATCTGCCACCCAATAGGGATGTTGCATTGACTCGGTCATACGCATCGTCCTTCGTTTACCATGCACCACCCGTGGTGCCACTTGAGCCATATGGCTGAATAGTTCTCCTTGCATTATAGTATGTCTTGGCAGGCGGGACGAACAAGAACACGGTATAATACAACCGGACACACCAGTAGGGGTACAATCATTTCATGAGTACGTGGCTCTTTGTCGGTCTTGGCAATCCTGGCCAACAGTACGTGCACACACGACACAATGTGGGCTTTGAAGTACTCGATACGTTCTGCTCCACTCATCAACTGCCGAGTAGTGGCACACGCTCACAAGCCAAACTGAGTGAGGGCACGGTGGCAGGCCACAAAGTCATCTGTGCATGGCCACAGACCTACATGAACCGCAGTGGCGTTGCCGTCAGCGGTCTTGCCAACTGGTACAAAATCCCTCCAACCAACGTGGTCATCGTCTACGACGATCTTGATTTACCGTTCGCTCAATTACGCATCCGCGAGCGTGGGAGTGCTGGCACTCACAACGGCATGCGCTCGATTGTGCAACTTCTCGGCACCAACACCTTTCCACGTCTGCGTATCGGCATTGGTGCGGTACCAGCGGGCTGGGATGCGTATGGCTACGTCCTCGGCAAATTCAACAGCACCGAAACCCAGGGCATGCCCGATTTACTGGGACGGGCGAGTAGTGCGCTCCTAACCATCCTGCACGAGGGAGTAGGGGCGGCCATGAACAAATTCAACTAACGCATGTGCGTCACCCAGCAAAGCTGGATGACGCACATCTACGACCGTCTATTGACACCACATAACCTAGGCTTCGGTGTCGAAGCTCCACGAATGTACGCCGTGCGTGGTAAACGAGAAATGGCGCACTTGCATGCCGGCCTCGGACAAAACACGCTCCATTTCGAGGCGTCGGTCAAATGGACAGGCGATAACCATAAAACCACCACCACCCGCACCGGTAATTTTGCCGCCCCACGCCCCGTGTTGGCGGGCCTTGGCGTAGACTTCATCCACGATGGGCGGCGCAATAAAGGGCGAGAAGGCCTTTTTGACCTCCCAAGCATCATGGAGTAATCGGCCAAAGTCGGCAATTCGCTTGGATCGGAGCAATTTGACCGATTCATCAACAAACGCTTTGGTTTCGTCGTGATAACGCAACGTATCGCCTTGCTTGAGGCGATTAACCTGATCGTTGACAAGCTGTTGCGTCAAAAGTTTGCGGCTCCCAATGTACCCGATGAGCAAGCAACTTTCGAGCTCAAGCAGTGCCGACGGGTCGCTGAGCACCGGCTCCACGATGACACCGTTTTTGCTGAAATGGTAGACCGACATACCACCAAACGCGGCTGCATATTGGTCTTGACGCCCGCCCGGAATGCCCAAATCGACGCGCTCGATGCGGTATGCGGTCTCAGCGAGCTCATGAGGCGTCAACGGCATATGGTAGGCCTCACTCATCAACTTGAGCATGCTGACGACGAGCGCCGACGACGAACCAAGACCACTGCCCGGTGGCACATCGGAGAACATGGTCACCTCAACGCCTTGAGCGGCTGGCACGGCATCGAGCACTGCCTGTGGCAGACTCAATTTGCCATCCCAGTGCCCAGTCACATTGCGACTGACCTCTTCGAGGTCCAACGAACGAATCGTCAGCGCACCATCATCGCTCGGGCGCAACATGCACCGCACATATTTGTCGATGGTACAATTGAGCACCTTACCACCGTGCTCCTCGGCATATGGGCTGACATCGGTGCCACCCCCAAAAAAACCGATGCGCATCGGTGCTTTGGCTTTGTAAATCCGCATGACTCTGCTTCCCATCCTCTACTATCCAGCCAAAGTATACCACGGAGCATACCGTTTCTCGGCTGAAATGTTTATGACCTGCGCAGACCTTTCAAGGGGAGTACCAAATCTTTGGAAAAATCGGTCAGGCTCTCGAATTCACCGTCAGGGCGACACCAATAGGTGTCCTCGATGCGCACACCGTAGCCTTGATTGGGGTAGTAGAGCCCCGGCTCCACGCTAAATACGGCACCTGGCACCAAGGTGTCGCCACGATCGGCAAACGACGGGAAGCCGAAATCTTCGTGGACTTCGAGCCCTAAGCCGTGCCCCAGCGAATGAATGTACCCCTCTTCGATGGGGTACGTGGTCGCAATGGTCTGATGACCGCGCGCCGCAAAGTAATCGCAGACCATGGTCTGATAGGGCTTGGTGGGGGCACCCACTTCGAATTCTTTGATGACGTCGTTAAATGCTCCCATGACATGCTCATAGGCGGTCTGGAGCTCCGGAGTCGCATAGTCGATGGCAAATGTGCGCGTCATATCGTGGTAATAGCCGGAAGCGTCTTTGGGAAAGATGTCGAAGACGATGGCTTGGCCACGTTGGAGCGGCATGCTGTCTTCACCACGGGCATGTGGCAAGCCGGCATCGCGCCCCTGTGCAAAAATCGTCCCCTCACCGACCATGCCACGCGCCGCCAATTCACGGTCGATGAGCCTGCGCACATCGCCGATAGTCACTATGCGCCCACTCACTGGATCCACCACATCATCACCGTCAGCGGCACAACTCGTAATAAAATCGACGGCGGCTTGTACTACTTCACACGTCTTGCGCCCCACCTCACGCATCACCGCGATTTCGTGCTCATCTTTGGTGAGGCGCGCCGCACTGAGCACGTCTTTGTCGAATTCGGCCACGAAGGTGAGCTCAGGCATGGCCTGCTCAAGCCCACGGATGAGTGCCAAAAATGGTCCAGACTGCACGGTGCCGTACAGGCCCACACGCCCACTGACACCAAGATCTTGGAGCATTTGGCGGCGTAATTCAACGCGTGCAGCCACCCGGTCAGGGAACTTGGCAGCGATGTCGCGTGCGTTCCAGCGGCTCGACGACACGCATACGAGGCCGGTTTCTTCGGCCTGGAGGCGCTCCCAGTCGCTGTGGATGAGCATGGCCGGCTCACCGCGTTTTTTGATGACGACGCCCGTCAAATGCGCGCCACGCACAAAATAGTTGAACGCCGGATTGGCGGATCCTAATCCATCAGGCCCTTCGACAATGAGGGCATCGAGTTGGCGGTCAGCCATCAAACGATCTAAATCACGTTGCATCGGCGGTCTCCTCGGCTAGGGCACGTAGACGTGCCAAATTGGCAATATCATCGGCAGGATCTTCGTCTTTGGGGGTCTCCAAAATCATCGGCACTTGACGGATGGCCGGGTGGCGCATCAAATTGCGGAAACCGTCAAGACCGACAAATCCTTGACCAATATGCGTATGTCGATCGAGTTTGCTGCCAATGTCTTTCATGGCGTCGTTTGCATGGATGATTTTGAGGCGCTCCAGGCCGATGAGGGCATCAAATTCAGCCAACATGGCCGCACAACTCTCAGGGGTGCGAAATTCGTACCCAGCCACCAACACATGGCACGTGTCGAGACAGACTCCAAGACGCTCCGGGTAACGGCACGCCTTGATGATGGTCGCAAGCTCCGCAAACGAGCGTCCTAGCACCGTGCCTTGGCCGGCGGTGGTCTCCAGCAATACGGTCACATCGGGGGCCAGCGCTTGCGCAAATAAATCGTTGAGAGCGGCCACGACTCGCTCTATGCCAGCATCGACACCGGTGCCGACGTGGGCTCCCGGGTGTGTAACTAGATACTGGACCCCCAAAAGTTGACAGCGCTCAAGCTCCACCGCAAAGGCGGCTCGTGACTTGGCCTGCAATTCCGCATCTGGTGACGCCAAGTTGATGAGATAGGAGTCGTGTACCACGAGTGGGTTCATGCCGCTCGCAGCATGCGCCTCACGGAATTGTTGGATTTCATCGGCGGTCAGTGGTTTGGCACGCCACTGTTGTTGATTTTTGCTAAACATCTGAATCGTGTCGCATCCGGCCGCTTGACCATTGGCAAAGGCCTTGTGCAACCCACCCGACGTGGATACATGGGCTCCAAACTTCATGTGCTCCCCTTTTCCCTACATCGTCTCTGTGTAGTATACCGTGCTCACACAGATTCCTCCACCCGTGATTTCCCTGCACAACCCCGGCGAAACAGGTACAATACACAGTAAGCAACGTGCGTAGTGCACCGCTTCACACAGCGAAGGATGTTCATGGCGCAGATTCTCTACGACGACATCGCCAACCACCTCGAAGAAATCTGGAGTAGTCGCGGCCTCCATGATCACGGCATATATGAGCTCGTCAACCCAACTACCCTTGAGCGCACCTACAAGGCAGAGCTGTTTCCCGAACACGGTGAACCGCTCACCGAGCTCAACATGCCACCGTGGGTCGAGGTCAGTTTTGTCTGGGGGCCCACACATCAGCAAGCCGAGCATACGTCAATGCCCATTCCACTCGAGTTGGTGTGGAACTACACGATCCCCATATCACGGGCCGACAAACGGAGCGATATAGAGCTGGTGCGGGATTTTTATCATGCGTTCGGGCGTGCCCTCTCCACCATCTACTCCGAAGTCATCGGCGAAGACGAGTTGTCCGTGGAAGTACGCCGCATTTATATGGGGCGTGAAGGGCACGAACCTCAGCAAGTAATATTGTATGCAAGTGGCACCAGCGACATTGGTGATGTACTGCTCAACCCCTCTACCGAAACGTTGCGTAGCACCCTGCGCGATGAATTCAGTGTGGCCACCACCCTCATTCGTCATTGTGCCGACAAATTTAGTCCGGGCACCGTTGGTGGCTATCGGAGTGTCGAATCTGCCTAGGAGAGTGCTTCATGCAAGAATTCCGTACCTACTGGCGTATCCCCAGCATCATTTTCGTGTTCATTGTGGTCTTTGACCGTATCACCAAGTGGTGGATTGACACCAATTTGGGCCCGGTAGAGGGCACCAGCATCGAGATTTTGGCGCCGTGGCTCTACCTGACATACGTCAAAAACACTGGTGTCGCCTTCGGATTATTCCAGGGCGTACCGCACTTTTTTACGATCGTCAACATCATCATCAGCGCTGTAGCGCTCTATGTATATCGCTACCAGATGAGCAAAACCTTGCTCACGCAAATCTGCATTGGCGGCATCATCGGCGGCGCAATCGGCAACATCATCGACCGCATTCGCCAGGGATTTGTGACCGATTTCGTCCATGTCACCTGGTTCCCGGGGATTTTCAACGTGGCCGATAGCGCCATCACTGTGTGTGTCATCGTGCTAGCACTCGAGTCCATCCGCAACGACACACAGTCAGACGCCACATGACCCAGCATCACGACGACGACAGCGTCTTGCTCATCATTGAAGCCGAAGCGGTCGGAGAGCGTCTCGACCGCTTCGTAGCCGCACAACTGCCCGATTTGTCACGGAGCAGTGTGCAACGTCTCATTGAGCAGGGACATATTTTGCGCAACGATCGCCCCACACGCCCGGCCGAGCCCCTCAAGCTGGGCGACCGGATTAGTGTGCAACTCCCCGAAGCCGTCGACACCACGCTGGTCGCTGAAGAGATTCCGCTGACCATCGTCCATGCCGACCAAGACATCGTGGTAGTCGACAAACCGGCCGGCATGGTGGTACACCCAGCCCCTGGGCATGCTCGAGGCACGTTGGTCAATGCACTGATGTGGCACTTCCCCGACATGCAAGTGGGGGGTGGGTTCCGCCCTGGCATCGTCCACCGCATCGACCGTGACACGAGTGGCTTGTTGGTGGTGGCGCGCCACGATCAGGCCCTACAACACCTCCAAACCCAGCAGCTCGCCCGAAGCATGACCAAGGAGTATATTGCCTTGGTGATGGGGGGGATGAGTGAGCATGACGGCATCATCGATGCACCAATTGCCCGCCATCCACGTGACCGGTTGCGCATGGCGGTCGTCGGTGGTGGTCGGCCTGCGCGTACGCACTGGCGCGTAGAAGAGCGCATCGGCCAACTCACATTGCTCACCATTACCCTCGAAACCGGGCGTACCCACCAGATTCGTGTGCACTGCCAGTACATGAACCACCCCATCGTGGGTGATCCAATGTACGGCAGTCAATTCGGTGGGTTCAAGCTCGAACGACAATTTTTGCACGCCCAACAACTCGGATTCGTGCATCCACGGAGTGCCATGCCGGTCAGTTTCACGAGTGCGCTCCCGGCCGATTTAAGCCGTGCATTGGCGTTTTATCGCCGTACCCAGTAGGCATTGATTGCACCGCCCTATGCTATACTACAATATGTACAACATAGAATATCTCTGCATATGCCGATTACATTTGTCATCACGAGCGCACAGCAGCTACATACGCACAAACAACACCCCGAGCGTGCCGAGCGCATCCAGGTCATCCTTGATGTGCTTCGCCAGGATGCGCTCCTCGCCGCGCAATTCGTCACTGCCGACGTAGCACCCACCACGGCGATTACGCGCATCCACGATGCCGCCTATGTGCAGGCGCTTGCGGACGTCTGTGCCGGATTGCCGAGTGATTATGTGGCCTATGCAGACACCTACACGACTCAGGCGACCTACCACGCTGCCCGGCAAGCAGTGGGAGCCGCCTGCCATGCAGCCGACCTGATGATGACAGGGCACGCAGCCTTTGCGCTGTCTCGACCTCCCGGTCACCACGCCACTGCCGCCGAAGCCATGGGGTTTTGTTTTTTCAACAATGTGGCCATTGCTACGCGACATCTCCAAGATGTCCATGGTCTCACTCGCGTCGCCATTGTCGACATTGATGTGCACCATGGCAACGGCACGCAAGAGGCATTTTATGCCGACGGCTCGGTGTTGTTTGTTTCGAGCCATGCCTCACCCCTTTATCCGTTTAGTGGTGAGGTATATGAAATGGGCATTGATGCGGGGCACGGGAGCACACTCAATATCCCTGTGCCTGCGCACACCGGTGATGCAGCCATGCTCCGTGTCTACCAGCACATCGTTGTCCCGGCGCTCCAGCGCTTCCAGCCGCAGTGCATTCTAGTCTCGGCCGGCTTTGATGCGCATTGGGATGATCCGGTGGGGAATTGTCGTTTATCGGTGGCTGGCTACCAACGACTCTTTGAGCTTCTCTGCGGTGCCGCCGATCAGCTATGTGATGGGCGCATCATGGCCGTGCTTGAGGGCGGATACAGCCTACGGGCGTTGCCAGCCTGTGTGCAAGCAGCCGGGCATGTACTTGCTGGAATCGCACCCAGCCCTGACCCATTGGGAAGCCAGCCCAGTGATCCACATCGGGCCGATGCAGTCATTGCCAGGCTCCAAGAAATTCATCCCCTGTTACAACCACAAAGGAGCTCCCCATGAGTTTGGCAGTGATTGATTATGGTGCCGGCAACCTGCCCAACGTGGTGCGTGCACTTCAACACATCGGCGCGCCGCTCCAAGTGACGAGCGACCCTGCGGTGGTGGCACAGGCGCCAGCCATTGTGCTCCCTGGGGTAGGCGCCACGCTCGACACCATGACCACGCTCCAGCGCACCGGTCTTGACCGGGCCATTACAGCTGCCATTGCCCGCAATGTGCCCTTTCTGGGGATCTGCGTCGGCATGCAGGTGCTCTGCGAGACCAGCCAAGAGTTTGGTCCACATCCCTGCCTCGGAGTGGTAGCCGGACAAGTCGAGCGCTTCCCAGATACGCTCAAAGTCCCTCAAATCGGCTGGAATCAGGTCCACTACACGCAGCGCCATCGGCACCATGCATTGTTCGACAACATCGACGACAACACGGATTTTTACTTCGTGCACTCCTACTACTGTGCGGTCACTCCCAGCGACATCGTGGCGGGTACGACGCACTACGCCATCGATTTCACCAGTGTCATCATCCGAGATCAGCTCGTAGCTGCTCAGTTCCACCCCGAAAAGAGCGGTGCGGCCGGGTTGCGCTTCTTGCACAACTTCGTCACGCATGTCGCTCGGATTCCCTGTGAGGCCAGCCATGTTTGAAATATACCCAGCCATCGACATCCACGAGGGCAAGTGTGTACGCCTCTACCAAGGCGATTTCGCGACTGCCAACGTCTACGACGAATCTCCAGCCAATGCTGCGCAACGCTGGGTCGCCGCCGGTGCCCGGCAACTCCATGTCGTTGACCTCGACGGTGCCAAAGCGGGGCACCCCGTCAACACCGCTGCCATTGCCGCCATTGCGGCGGCGGTCGACGTCCCCATCCAACTCGGCGGCGGCATTCGCACCGAAGCCGATGTCGCCCATGTGCGCACCCTCGGGGTGACGCGTGTCATCATCGGCACCAAAGCCGTACAAGACCCGGTCTTCGTACAACGATTGGTGCATCAACACGGGGATGCTATTATTGTGGGGGTCGACGCGCGTGACGGCTACGTGCAGACCGCCGGTTGGCTCGACGGCTCTCACGTCAAAGCCGACGAACTCGTCACAGTGATGGCCGGGTTTGGCGTCCGCCGTGTCATCTACACCGACATCAGCCGTGACGGCACACTCAGCGAGCCCAACTATGCGGCAACTGCGGCCTTGGTCAGCCCGAATGGCCCGCAGATTATCGCATCGGGAGGGGTCAGCCGCACCGAACAACTCATCACCTTGGCACGCTTGGGCATCCACGGAGTGGTGATTGGGCGCGCCCTCTACACCGGAGCTGTTTCATTGAGCGATGCGCTCGCCATGCTTGCAAAGGAGTCTCTATGAGCGACAATTCGACCCGAATTACCGATAAACTGGCCGAAGAGCGGAGCCGCAACGCCGGTCAGTCGCAGATGATTCATCTACAAAATCAAATCGACGAACTGCACCGCATGCTCCGCGACCAGACGCAAAAGTACCAGCTGGCCATCGAGCAAGTACGGCATAACGAACAGCAGTTTGCTGAACTGCAATCGCAGTTTGTGCGCCAAACCCAAGACGTTGAACAGACCATCGAGAGCTTCCGCCGCGACATGAGCACCATCCGCAAGGAGTTCTCAGGCCTCGTCGTCAAAGTCGAAGACGGCATTCGCCCCATCCGCGACATGCAATCGCAAATCCAAGAGCTGGCCGAAGCCCGCAAGACCGACCGTGTCACGGTGGCCGGTATCATCAATCGCATCAACGAAACCGAGCAAAAAATCGGCTCCCTGTTTGCACTGGTGCGCGAGGCCGATGAGCGGCATCGCACGATGTCGACCCGCATTGATTCGTTCCAAACCACCGAAGACACGCGCCGGGCCGAGCTCCGCAAAACCCTCGAAGAAATCCAAGTCGAGAAGCAACAGCTCCGCCGCCAAGCGGTCGAAAACCAGCAACTGGTGGCCGATAGCAAGTTGATGATTGCCGAACAACAAAGCCGGATTTTGCGCATCGACGATTACCGCACCCAAATCGACAAAATCATCAACGAAGTCCCCGAGCAACTCATGGTGCTTGGCAACCGCATCGCTGAACTTCTGCAAGAAACCAAGAAAATCGAACGCTCGGCGAACGATCATTTCTTGACCAATCAACAGCGCATCGAAGAGATTCGTTTGCAACAAGACGAAAAAATCGTCACCTTGCAAGACAACGAGGACCGCCACCTCCGCCAAATCTCGGCGTGGATTGAACGCGTCGACAGCTATGTGCGTGACCTCGAGCAACGCCTCACCAAGACCACCAACCGCATCGAAAACATGCAGTACGAGCATGTCAACCACTTCAACGACATCGACAACCGCGACATTGATTTGCTGAATACGATGCAAAAAGGCATCCAAGTCATGCTCGACCGCATCAAAAACGAACGCATCGAACCCACCAACGGAAAGAGTTAGGGCATGCTGAAACGACGCATTATTCCCTGTCTCGATGTCAAGGCTGGGCGCGTGGTGAAGGGGGTTTCGTTCCTCGACCATCGTGACGCCGGCGACCCGGTGGTGCTCGCAGCCCACTACAACGACAGTGGCGCCGATGAGCTGGTGTTTTATGACATTACCGCAAGCTCCGACGAACGCGCCATCATGGTCGACGTCGTCGAACGCACCGCCGCCCAAGTCTTCATCCCACTAACCGTGGGAGGTGGCATCCGCACGGTCGATGACATGTACCGCATGCTTCGAGCCGGAGCCGACAAAATCTCGATCAACACTGCCGCCGTGCTCAACCCAGATCTCATCGGGGCCGGAGCTAAACGCTTTGGGAGCCAGTGCATTGTCCTTTCCATTGATGCTCGTCGAGTGTCAGCACCAGGGGAGCCACCGCACTGGGAGGTGTTTACGCACACGGGGGCAAATGCTCGCTCCACCGGCATCGATGCGGTAGCCTGGGCCATCCGTGGTGCTGAACTGGGAGCCGGTGAGTTGGTCATCAACAGCATGGATGCCGATGGCACCTATGCCGGCTACGACCTTGAGCTGTTACATGCCATCTCCAGCCAGGTGAGCATCCCGGTCATTGCGTCGGGGGGCGCCGGCACTCCTGCGCATCTCTACGACGGGTTTGTCAAAGGCGGCGCCGATGCCGTGCTGGCTGCGAGTATTTTCCATTTCGGCAATTACACCATTTCTCAGGTCAAAGACGATTTACGCCAGCGTGGGCTGGCCATGAGGTAACACTGCTATGCACATCACCGTGCGTTATTTTGCTGGCCACCGCGACATCACCGGTACTGCAAGTGAGACGATCGACGTCGCTACTGGCACCAGCATGGTGATGCTCTGGGCAGAGTTGGAGCACCGTTACCCGGCACTTGCACCCTTTCGTGGGCGTGTCTTGTTTGCGCGTAACCAGGTTTTTGTGGGAGGTGACACATTGCTCACCGCTGGCGACACCGTGGCGTTTATTCCACCGGTCAGTGGTGGAGCCTCGGTGCCTCGCTACCGAGTCGGTCATGCGCCACTCGACGCAACACCGCTCGTCCAACAACTCAGTCATCCTGGAATCGGCGCCGTGGTCACCTTTGCCGGCACCGTGCGCGACCATTTCGGCAACCGACAGAGTGCGCGTCTTGAGTACGAGGCCTACACCGAAATGGCAGAAGCGGTCCTCGCCGACATTGGCGCTGAAGCCGAGCGCACCTTTGCCATTGATGCCGTCGCCATCCACCATCGCATCGGCACCCTCGAGCTCTGTGAAGTAGCCGTGGTCGTTGTGGTCACCGCTGCTCACCGCAAAGCGGCGCTACAGGCGGTCGATTGGATTATGGACCGCATCAAAGAAGTTGCCCCCATCTGGAAAAAAGAGCACTGGGCCGATGGTGGCAAAGAATGGGTCGGCTCTGAAAAAGAACGTCCCGCCGAATAACACACACGCTCCTCGTAACTCACCAGATGTACCCGGTCACACAAACACCACAGTCGCCCATCTGGGCGACTGTGGTGTTTGCCTGGTACAGAGTTCCCCTACTGCAACAACTTTTCAAAGTTGGGCTGGTCGGGTTGGCGCTGCAGACCACTCCGGATGGTGCGAATCGCCTCATCACCAATCCAGTAGGTGATGAGCGAGCCAATCACCAATCCGAGGGCGCTCCCAATGGCTGCACCCAGACTAAACGCCATGATGCGTGAACGATTCGATTGCATGGTTCACCTCTTACTGTACAACCACGAGCGGAGTGGCTTCGTGCCACAGTCGCTCCAAACGGTAAAAATCGCGCATTGCTTTCGAAAAAATATGCACGACCACATCGCCATAATCGAGCAAGACCCACCCTGAATCGGCGTGCCCCTCAGACTTGACTTCACGCCCGAACTGCGTTGAAACCCCTTCATCGACCGCGTCAAGCAATGCTTTGAGCTGACGATCACTTTCACCATTACATATGACGAAGAAATCAGCAAAAGTGTTGAGGCTCCGCAAATCGAGTAAGACGATATCACTGGCCTGTTTGTCTTCAACAAGCTCGACAATACGGCGGGCAAATGCTTGTGTATCCATTGTACTCCAATCAAATCGAGGGCTTCCTCGCCACCTTCATAGTAGCAAATGCACCTCTGTTTGTAAAACACGACCAATCAATGATGCTAACGATAGACCACAATGCTCAATGAGCTTTGTAGTGGCTCAGGGATGAACGGCAACACCACACCGCCAAAGACATACACCAACGTGTTGACGGCCATCGAGGCCCGCAACGTGTCGATCCAGTCTTGGTGAGGAAAGGCGGCGAGCATCAGCATGACTGCCACAAGCGTAATCATGGCCTGCAACAGCCCAAACAAACCACCGATGAGATGATCGAGCCACCCCAAAGCAATCAAACCAAAAAATTGATGGATTAACGACGCAAGTATGCTCGTTGTACCACCGACACCCACCATGATGCAGAGTACTGCCAACACCATGGCGTAGGGCTGTTCGAGAGCATATTGCTCGAACACATCGGCAATCAAAAACGCAAACCGCCCCGATACCACAAGACTTGCCAACAGACCCATCACTGCAAGCAGTTGCCGGATTGCCCCCCAATAGAACCCGAGCACTGCAAACAGAGCGACGATCAGCACAACCATCATGTCAACCATGTGAGACCTGCAATGTTTTGAGCAATCACTTTATGGTAAGTATAACATCATTTACCAACCATGTGCACGTGTGGCACTTGCATGCCCCCAAGAACGGCGCGGCGGCACAGCACGCTGTGCTGTGCCGCCACTTCCGCACATCTAGCACTTAGTCAACCGTGTACTCACCATCAACCACGTCACCATCCTGCTTGGTTTGACCACTCTCACCACCGGCCGCTTGTGCCTGTTGGGTGGCCTGGCCCATCAACTGTGCCAACTCATCGCTGAGGCTCTTCATGAGATCTTCGTTGTCGTTCCCGATTGCAGTGCGCAATTCGGCAATAACTTTGCGAATCTTCTCTTGCAAGGCGGCATCCACCTTATCGCCCATTTCGGTGAGTGACTTCTCACTGTCGTAGGCCAAGCCGTCTGCACGGTTTTTGAGCTCAATCAGGTCACGCTTGCGGCGGTCCTCTTCGGCGTGGAGCTGTGCATCCTTGACCATGCGCTCCACCTCGTCTTTGTTGAGGTTGGTGCTTGCAGTAATGGTAATCCGTTGCTCCTTGTTGGTGGCCTGATCTTTGGCAGACACATTCAAGATGCCGTTGGCATCAATGTCGAACGTGACTTCGATCTTGGGCATACCACGAGGCGCCGGCGGGATGCCTTCGAGGCGGAAGCGCCCGAGGGTCATGTTATCACCCGCCATGTCGCGCTCACCCTGCAAGATGTGGATATCCACGGCAGTCTGGCTGTCAGCGGCGGTCGAGAAGATTTCGCTCTTGCGCGTCGGGATGGTGGTATTACGCTCAATGAGGCGCGTCATCACGCCACCCAGAGTTTCGAGCCCCAGCGAAAGCGGCGTCACATCCAACAAGACCACGTCTTTGATGTCGCCACCCAAGACACCGGCCTGAATGGCAGCACCCACGGCTACCACTTCGTCGGGGTTCACACTCTTGTTGGGCTCTTTGCCGGTCAGCTTGCGCACCAACTCCTGCACCACGGGCATGCGGGTCGAACCGCCGACCAAGACCACTTCGTCGAGCTTACTCGCCGACATGCCGGCATCGCTCAGGGCCTGCATCACGGGCCCTTTGAGGCGCTCGGTCAGTGGCGCAGTCAGTTGCTCAAACTTGGCACGGCTCAGGCGCATCTGCAAGTGCTTGGGGCCACTCGCATCTGCCGTGATGAAGGGCAAGTTAAGCTCGGTCTCAGACATGCTCGACAGTTCAATTTTGGCCTTTTCAGCGGCCTCTTTGAGGCGCTGGAGTGCCTGACGATCTTGGCCAAGGTCGATGCCCTGATCTTTGCGGAACTCGTCAATCATCCAGTTGACCACGGCTTGGTCATAATCGTCACCGCCGAGGTGCGTGTCACCGTTGGTGGCTTTCACCTCAACGACACCGTCACCCACCTCAAGGACAGAGACGTCGAAGGTACCACCACCGAGGTCGAAGACCAAAATGGTCTCGTCTTTCTTTTTGTCGAGCCCATAGGCCAAGGCGGCTGCCGTCGGCTCATTGATGATGCGGAGCACCTCAAGACCGGCGATTTTACCGGCATCCTTGGTGGCCTGACGCTGACTATCGTTGAAGTAAGCGGGCACCGTGATGACGGCTTTGGTCACCGGCTCACCGAGATAGGCCTCAGCGTCAGCCTTGAGCTTTTGGAGCACCATGGCTGAAATTTCTTGGGGAGCGAACTCTTTGCCCGCATGACTCGAAACCACGCGCACATCGTTGCGATTGCCCTGGTTGACCTTGTAGGGCACCATGCCACGCTCTTTGGCGATTTCGTCGTAAGTGCGCCCAATGAAGCGCTTAATCGAGTACAGCGTATTTTCGGCGTTGATGGTGGCCTGGCGCTTGGCAGTCTGCCCCACCAACCGCTCGCCACTCTTGGTAAATGCCACAATGGAGGGGGTCGTGCGGTTCCCCTCGGAACTGGGGATGACCACCGCATCGCCGCCTTCCATGACGGCCACACACGAATTCGTGGTCCCCAGGTCAATCCCAACAATCTTACTCATAATTGGTTCATATCCCTTCTTGTTTGACGTTGCATCGCAAACTGTGCTTGGTCGCTCTGCGCTCGCACCACACCCTGATGATGCGGTCTTGCATGCGATGATTGTTTATTTCATTGTAGCCGGTTGCACCACGACTGCAATAGGTGCTGCGTTAGAAATCTGTATGAGTAGTCTGCATACACCGTATCTCTCATTTTGGCGTACAATTTCAGCAACAACCATGTCCGTTTGTAGGAGCAGACCATGCACATCCTCGTCTTGAATGGCCCCAATCTCAACATGCTTGGCACACGTGAGCCAGAAATCTATGGAGCTACAACCCTGGCCGACATCGAAGCGGCCCTCCAGGTAGCCGCTCAACCCTACCAAGCGCGACTCACCTGTGTGCAATCTAATCACGAGGGAGTCTTGATCGACACGATTCAGGCCCACCAATACCACATCAACGGCATCATCATCAATCCGGGCGCGTTTACACACTACAGCTATGCGCTCCGAGACGCGCTCAGCAACGTGAGTGTGCCCATCATTGAGGTGCACATCTCCAACGTCTACAAACGTGAGGCCTTCAGGCATCATTCGGTGATTGCGCCAATTGCCACCGGACACATTGCCGGCCTGGGCTGGCGCGGATATGTGCACGCCCTCGATTGGTTGTGTCAAGCACGTTGACACATCAGCGAACACACGACAGAGAGTGCTATAATACGGGGCAGATGAGTTTTGCGACGTGGAGTACGACACAGCATATGCCAAACAATACACAACCAGCACCGAGCGCCATCACATTCGAAGAAGTCCGTGAGCTCGTGCAGTTGATCAACAAGAGCGACATCACCGAACTGACCTACGAGCGTGGTGAGACCCGTGTGCACATCAAACGCGGCAGTGCCGAGCCAACACCGGTCCTCATCCAAAACACGCTCCCCAACATGGCAGTGATGCCCCAGGCCGTAGCCGAAGCCGCTACTGGAGCAGGGGCGGCGAGTGAGCCGGTCATCAGCGGACACGTGATTACGTCTCCGATGGTCGGGACGTTTTATGCGAGTCCATCGCCCAAAGATGCGCCCTTTGTGAACGAAGGGGATAGCGTGAAAGTGGGCGATCATGTGTGTATCGTCGAAGCCATGAAAATGATGAATTCCATTGAATCGGATGTGGCTGGACGGGTCGTCAAGATTTTGGTCAAGAACGGTGAACCGGTCGAATTCGGCCAGACACTGATGATTATTGAGCCGAGCAATGGATAGGCGAGTCATCGCCCTTGGTGAACTAAGCACACTCATCCAAGAGGTGATTCGTGGCACCTTTCACGAGTCATTGTGGGTAGAAGCGACGGTCTCAAGTTTTACGAAATCAACGGCTGGGCACTGGTATGTGACACTTGCCGACGAGCAATTCACCTTGAAATCGGCCTGTTGGCGCACTACTGCCCAGCGGCTGACGCCGCCCGCTGTGGGTGCGGTCGTACATGTGTACGGCCGCATTGATTTTTATACGGCCAAGGGCGAGGTGCAGTTCATCATTGAGCACATCCAAGATATCGGCGAGAGTCTGGCACAAGCAGAGTTGCGGCGTCTCGTGGCACTCTACCAACCGATGGCCAAACACCGCCCGATACCGCGGTTTCCACGGCGCATTGGGGTAGTCACGTCTCCGACGGGAGCGGTCATTCATGATGTCGCCCGCACCATCCGCGAGCGGTACCCGGTAGTCGCACTCGTCGCATCGCATAGCAGTGTACAGGGGGAGCAGGCACCACCCGAGATCGTGAATGCCCTCGAAGCGCTCTACCAAGAGTCGGTCGATGTGATTTTGCTGGTACGCGGCGGCGGCTCAGCCGAGGACTTGGCCTGCTTCAACAGTGAGCTTGTCGCACAAGCCATCTTGCGGGCCCCCGTGCCCATCGTAACGGGAATCGGCCATGAGCCAGATGTGACCTTGGCCGACCTCGTAGCCGATTACCGTGCGGCAACACCAACTGCAGCTGCCAAACACGTGACGCCTGACCAGCAAGAGTTGTTGGAGACCTTGACCGCTCGACAACGCAGCCTCGACTTGGCGATAGCCGTGCGCTGTGCCCAACTCGACATGCACCTCGAAGAGCTCCACAATCGACTACAACGAGCTGCTCCCACTGTCCGTTTGGCACACTACCGCCAACAAGTCGAGCTCTATGACCTCAAAATGCACCAACACCTACGCCAACAGATCGATCGCCTGCACGGGCGGCTCATCGCCATGGACGGGAGTCTACAGGCGTTGGCACCACAACACGTGCTCCAACGCGGGTATGTGGTGGTGCGTGACGCCGACAACCAGGTGGTGCGCAGTGCCCACGCAATTGGGGTGCATCCACAACGCCTGACCCTGCAATTCCACGACGGCACGGTGCAGGTTTCATCAGAAGGAACAACATCATGAGTGAGTCCGCCACCCTTGAGCACATGCTCCGTGAAATCGAAGAAATCATTAGTAAACTCGAACAAAGCAACCCAAATTTGGCCGAGGCGTTGCAGCTCTACGAACGCGGCACGCACTTGAGCGACGCATGTCGCCAGCTGTTGACACAAGCCGAACTCACCATCCAGGATATTCGCCAAAAATAGCCGAATCGGCTATAATGACGCTGTTTTTCTGGAAATCACAAAGGAGCACCGACATGTCACGCATGAAATTTTTCCACATTGTTGACGTGGCACTACGTGAGGTCGTCGGCTAACACACTGCTTTTCTTCTTTTTGTACAACTGACAACCAAGCACACTCCACGCCAGTCAATGTGGCCATTGACCGGGTAGAGTATTATCCTCTGTATCATGGTATGCACGTAGGAGTGTATTTGTATGTCTTTTTTTGCATCGAAAAGTGTCCGCATCGCGTTTTATCACAGTGGCTGGCTCGGAGTGGTGGTGGTGCTCGCACTTGTTGAGGCCACGTTGCGCACGACGCTACCGGCACTTGTACGCCAGATTATCGACGGCGCACTCGGCGGTGATACGCACATGGGCCAGGGCGCCGTCCCGGGCATGGTGTGGGGGTATGTGGGGATTGCCGTAGCCATCCCCGTGTTGGGGTGGCTCGGGCAGATTGTGGCCTATTGGAATGCATGGAGCGCCACCAATGCGCTACGCGACGCAGTCGGCGAGCACATCATGGCGCGCCCGTTGGAGTTTTTTCGCACCCACGGTATTGGCGAGCTGAGCGAACGCATCGATGCCGACCCGGGACAACTCCAGGGGCTCCTCGGCACAAGCAGTGGCAATGTGGCGCGTATTGGCATGTTGCTCATTGGCATCAGTTACAGCACCTGGCTCATCAATCCGTGGATTTGTGTGGCGTTGCTGGGCTATGTGGCAGTGGGAGGCGCCCTGGTCATCTGGTCGCAACGTGATAATGCCGACGACTGGGAACAAGAACGCATCGCTGATGCGGCACTGTACGACGGCGTTGAAGAAAATTTCGCCAGTGTGACCGACATCAAAGCCGTCGGGGCCGCCGGTTTTTTGGCGCAACGACTTGTGCCACGAATGATGGCGCTGTTGCAGACCAATCGGCATGCGCGCATGCGCAATGAACGGGCCACGGTGGTATCGGGACTGGTCACTATCGCTGGCTGGGTACTGGCATTGGCAATTGGGAGTTGGCGGGTGTTGACTGCGCAAGGCACCATTGGTGAGGCAGTCGCAGTGCTGGGGTATGTCGCGTTGTTGGGGAACCCCATTGAGCATCTCCGTGGTGAGGTCCAGGCCCTACAACAAGCGATTGGCGCATTGCGGCGCATCGACGATCTATTGGCAATACCCCTTGAGCCTGCGCACACAGCAGTAGCGGAGCCAACCCAACTCAGTATTCACCTCAACAACGTGTGGTACCGCTACCCGAGTAGCGCTGATTGGGTTATTCGTGGCATCACGCTCACTATTCCGGCGGGCACCCATGTGGCAGTACTCGGGCGCACGGGCAGTGGCAAAAGCACGTTGGCCCGGCTGATCAGCGGACTCGAAAGCAGTACAACGGGACAGATTTTGTATAACGACACACCAATAACGAGTATTCCACCTGCCCAGCTACGCCGCTGGGTGGGGGTCATCAGTCAAGAAGTAGAGATGTTCAATGCATCACTGCGTGACAACATGACCTGCTTTGCTGACCACTACAGCGACGACGACATCATACGCACCGTGGCAGATTTGCAACTCAGCGATTGGTTGGCCGGCTTCCGTGATGGACTGGACACACCGCTCGGCGATGGTGAACGAAGTTTGTCGCCCGGAGAAGAGCAACTCATCGCTTTTGTGCGGTTGCAACTACGCAATCCGTTGCTCATCATCTTGGACGAGGCGAGTGCGCATGTCGACCCCATCAACGAGCAACGTATCAATCGCGCCCTCGGGGTACTCGGACACGGCCGGAGCACTATGACCATTGCACATCGCCTCAGTACTATTGCGCAGGCCGAGCGTATTTTGGTCATCCGTGATGGTGAGGTGGCCGAATACGACACGCCCGCCGCCTTGGTGGCGCAGGGCAATAGTGCATACGGACAGTTGATCGCCCAACAGACGGCGGAGGCATGACATCGATGACACTCACCACACCAACGTTTACGCGGCGCATGATTGGCATGTCGCCCCGGGTTTTTCTCCTCTACAACATCGCCCAAATCAGCATTTTGGTGGCCCCGGTAGCACTCATGCTGATTGAGCAACGAATCTTCAACCTGCTGGGTCTGGCCACGAGTTGGCAGAGTATCTGGTGGGTCATGCTCGGGTATGTGGGCGTCATGGGCGTCAAATTGGTAGCCACACTACTGGTGGCGTGGAGCGATGTCACCTTTCGCTATCGGGTTATCGGTGCACTCCAGGCCAATGCGTTGATCGCCACATTACGTCGACCTGGTGCAGTACCGTTGCCGGTCTCGGCACTCGAGGCGATTAACCGCCTCCGTGACGATGTCGACGAAGTAGCCGACTTCCCGCTCTGGATCCCCGAAGTCATCGGCACGTCATTGGCCGCTGGGGTTGCATTTGCACTGATGTACCACATCGACACACGACTGAGCATCACGGTGGCTATTCCACTCGTACTATTGGGTATCGTCGCCCGTTTGCTTTGGAGCTGGTATCTCCGCTACCGGTATGCGGCAGGCGCCATTGACGACCGCTACAGTAGCCAACTCGGGAGCATTATTGCGGCGGCACAGACCCTCAAACTCACGGCAAGTGTGCCCTATGCCCTCCAGCGTCTACATGCCTTGGGCACCGAGCGTCGGCGCATCAACGTACGGGGCATCGCCTTGCACGGAGCATTGGCAATGGCCGTCGATGTGGGGATGGCGGCCACCGGTGGTGTCGTGCTCTGGTACGGCAGTCAGGCCATTGCCCGGGGGGAATGGGGAGTCGGTGATTTGCTGTTGTTGCTGAGTGGCATTGGCGTGATTGGCTGGTGGCCCAACGTCATTGCCACGTTCATCGGCGATTATGCGCAACAACGGGTCTCCATCGACCGCTTACGCGCATTTGCCCCGGAGCATGCGGCGACGCTCATCGAACACCGCCGCTGGTGGCATCCAGCATCACCCGACACCCCAGTATTTGCGCCCGTGGAATTACCACCCCTGCAGTCACTCACCCTGCACCAAGTTCAATACACGCACGACGAGCAACAACACGGGATTCGCGACGTCTCGTTGCACATTCCGGCTGGGAGTGTGACGGTCATCGTGGGCGCCACGGGCAGTGGACGAAGCACGTTGCTCAATCTCATCGCCGGCCTGTTGCCACCCCAACAGGGGAGCATTCTATGGAACGGCGAGCGCATTGCCCAACTCGGCGCACCAGCGGTCATGGCGACCACACAAGTGCCGTTTTTGCTGAGCGACACCCTGCGCACCAACATCACACTCGGGCGGGTGATCAGCGATGCAGAATTGACGCATGCGGTGGCGCTCGCCCAACTCGACAGCGACATTGCCCAGCTCCCACAGGGGCTCGACACGGTCGTTGGGCCACGCGGGGTGCGCTTGTCGGGGGGGCAACGCCAACGAGTCGCATTTGCACGCCTGCTTCTCCAACAAGCCCAACTGTGGGTACTTGACGATGTCACGAGCGCTGTGGATAGTCACACCGAGGCAGCGCTCTGGCAGGCCATCCGACGCACTCATCGTGGCGCCATCGTGACGACCAGCCACCGTCGATTTTTGCTCCAGCAGGCCGACCAAATCGTGTTACTTGCAAACGGTCGCGTCACAGCCATCGGCAAACTAGAGGCACTGCTCAGCGAACAGGCACTGATGCGTGATCTGTGGGCAGAAATGCGTTAACTCGTAGCCCCATGTCCTCACACAACTCCCCCATCGGCGCTGCCGATGGGGGAGAATTTTCAGCGCGATTAAATGCCCATGATGGTAAGCAGGATGGTCAGGGTCACGAGACTGAGCACCGTACTCACCACCACGGCACCAGCCACGAACCGCGGTCGGGCATTGAATTCAAGTGAGTAGAGCACCATGTTGACGGCAGTGGGCATACTTGCTTGAATGATGACCACCTTGGTGGCGAGGGCGTCGAGTTGGAGCACGGTGGCAACCAGCCAGGCAATGGCAGGGGAAGCCAGCAAGCGCAGTGCCACTCCCCAGCCGGTCAACGCATAATCGTCGATGGCCGTCTCTTGGGCAAGCTGCATGCCGAGGAGCATCAACAAGAGGGGCAGCGTGGCTTGCGACATCAAATCGATGCCTTTCAACAAGGCACCAATCACATTTGGTGTATCAATGCCAATCCCGAGCCAACGCAATCCGAGCCCAACGAGCACCGCATAAATGGGCGGCATGCGCCACACCTGACGCAAGCCACTGCGCCAGTTGCTATGACCAGCCTGAGCAATGGCAATGGTAAGCGTTTGTGCCATGATGGCTTGGGCGATAAAGTACAGCAGTGCGCGCTCAAAACCGGCATCACCGAAGGCAAAACGAGCCGTCGGCAGGCCGTAATTGCCCGAATTCATGAACATGGTCACCAACAGCAACGCCGACGTGGTGCTGGCGTCGTAGCGCCGCCACCGAGCGACGATAAAGGCCAGTAATCCGACAGCCAAACAGACGATGACCGAGGTCAGAGAAATCCGGAACACCTCAGTGCCAGGGATTTGGATTTTGATGATGGTGATAAAAATCAGCGCTGGACTCAGCGCATACATGCTCATGCGGTTGAGCGAGCGAGTATCAATGGGAAGAAAACGTTTGAGGAGGAAGCCAATGCTGACAACAACCACAATCGGTAACAGTACCTCGATAAAAGCCCGAACAAGCATGGAGATTTCTCTGTTTCTGTGTGGAAGTGCTAGCGGATGGCGCTGATAATCATCTCGTCAACCAAGCGCTCTACCGGTGCGTGATCATCGTAGAGAACAACGGAGCCGCGATCACTCAAAAGGAACGGGAAACCCTGCACATCCGCCATGACGGTGCGCAACGCGGGTTGGGTGATGCGTTGATAGTTGGCGGCAAAATTGGCCGCGCCGTTGTCGAGTGACGCCATCGATGCCACTAGCATCCAGTTCCCGTAGGACTGGGTTTCGAGCACAAAGACGCTCGGGAAGACCTCTTGCATGGTGGTGGCCAAGGCCTGTGCTAAGCGGATGTCGCCGTCGGCACCGAGACCCGCATTGAGGACGACCACGCCGTCCGGCGTCAAGCGATCACGCACCACCTGAAAGAACTCCACGGTCGTCAGATGAAAGGGGATGTAGGGCTGATGATAGGCATCCACCCCGATGACGTCGTAGCGATCGGATTGTGCAGCTAGCCACGTGCGGCCATCGGCCACATGGACGTGATAATTGGGATTGCCGCCGGGCACGCTAGCATCACGCATGGCGAAATACGTGCGTGCGATGTCGACAATCCCGCCGTCGATTTCGACAGCATCGACCTGGGCTGTAGCGCCATAGATAGCCAAAAACTGATCGGCGGCAGTGCCAGCGGCAGCCCCGATGAGCGCCATACGCCGCACCTGTGCCGCCTCGCGGTCCGCCACCAAAAACGGCGCGACCGCGAAGTAATCCCAGGGGCCGCCGCCGGTAAGTAGATCACGTGCGTCGCCACTTTGGGCGTAGCGCTGATTGTACAACGAATGAACAGCGAGTCCTTCGTTGAGCAACAGGAGTGTTTGTGGACCATAGGTGGCATGGGTGCGTTGTGCCACCTGAATGGTGTTATTGGCAGTTTCTTGGGTGGTGATGACCGTACAATCGACGCATCCAGCGGCCAATGCCGGTGGCCCAGCCATCAAGCGCCACAACAACAGCGCACCCACCACAAGCAACCACAGTGCCCACTTCCAGCGCTGCGCAAGCCAGGTGGCCAACAGTACCAGGCCTGCGGCGATGAGGAGCAAACTCATCGTTGACCCGAACTGCGGGATGAGCCAGAGTGCCGTCGCAAAGGTGCCGGCTAACGACCCGACGGTGGCCAATGCCGATAAGCGGCCCAGCACAGAGCCGATATCAGCCGTGGGAGTGTTTGACAATGCAATGCGACTGGCAAACGGCGCTACGGCTGCCAGCAAGATGACTGGGGCCGCAAACAGCACCAACGACAAGAGCAATGCCCCCAAAAACCCAGCCACCGCCAGCGTTTGCAACGCCACCCGCGCCACTGAAATGATTGGCGGGGCAATGGGAGCAATGATGGCGGTGGCCAGACCAGCATATAGGATGAGTTGTGCCATCATCTGAGGATGCGTCGTCGCCCAGCGATCGGCCCAGCGCCCACCAAGGTGATAGCCCACCGCCAAGTAGAGCAACGTCATACCGATGACGGCCGCCCAGATGGGTTGTGACGTCCCAAAGGCCGGAGCAAGCAGGCGCGGGGCAACCATTTCGACTGCCAACGTACCCGCTCCAGCCAATGTGACCGCAATTTGCAGTCGTCTTCGTGTCCACAACATTAGAATTGCCCTGCCGCAGCGGAACGCACGAGTATTTCGATGACCTGCAACAACAACATGGCGATGATGGGTGTGAAATCAAACATGCCACCACTCGGCATGATGCTCCGCAGTGGTGCCAAAATGGGCTCGGTGATTTCGTTGAGCACCTGCGTGATTCGCATGGAGCCCGCTTGATCAACCCACGATAACAAGACGCGGCCAAGAATGGCGTACGACAAAATATTCAGGAACAGCAATAAAAATTGCACAACAAACCCAGACATGCTCATCCTCCTTCACGGATGGTGCCGCAACAGCACTCCGACTACACACACAGTCATACCATACACCGAAACACGCTACTCCTCAAGCCGAATACGCACTGCGGCCGCATGTGCGTGGAGCCCTTCGGCCGTGGCCAACCGCGCTGCAGCAGGACCAATACGGGCCAGAGCGGTGGCATTGAGACCGACAACGGAGATGATTTTCCGGAAATCGTCGACATTCACGGGGGCAGCAAAACGAGCGGTCCCGCCCGTTGGCATAATGTGTGAGGGCCCTGCGATGTAGTCGCCAAGCACCTCAAACGAACGTTCCCCCACGAAAATCCCACCAGCATTGCGCACCCAGCCGAGATAATCCCAGGCATCCTTGATGAGCAGGCAGAGATGCTCGGGAGCATAGGCGTTGCTCACCGCAAATGCGCTGGCTAAATCGGGCACGAGCACAATGCCACTGCGAAGTGCCAATGTTTCAGCGGCTGCGAGATGATCGGGCAAGGCGGCTAGTTGTGTGGTGAGCTCGGCTTGCACCCGGAGCGCCAAGCTCTCGTCGGGAGTCACCAAAATGGCAGCCGCCTGCACGTGCTCCGCTTGCGCCAACAAATCGGCAGCCACAAAGGCCGGATTGGCGGTATGATCGGCGATGACGAGGGTCTCGGTGGGGCCAGGTAGGCTTTCGATACCGACAACTCCGTAGACCATGCGCTTCGCAAGTACCACAAACAAATTCCCTGGGCCGGCAATTTTGTCGACTTGGGGCACCTGCTCCGTACCAAAGGCCATGGCTGCAATCGCCGGAGCACCGCCGATGCGCATGACCCGCTTCACACCGGCCACATGGGCCGCCGCCAAAATGATTTCGGCGACTTCACCAGTAGCACGCTGTGGCGGCGAGCAGACAATGATTTCGTCGACACCGGCCACTTGAGCGGGGATTGCCGCCATCAGCAGGGTTGATGGCAACGGAGCACTGCCACCGGGCACATAAATACCCACGCGTTGCAGTGGCACCACCAACTGCCCCAACGTGCCTTCGTGCGTCACATCAAGCCACGACTGATGGTGTTGTTTTTGATGAAATGTGCGAATCTGGTCGGCAGCAAGTTGTAGGGCATCCTGGAGGTCAGCCGGTTGCGCCTGCCACGCAGCCAAAAGCCGCTCTGGTGGCACCTGCCATGCCGGCGCCGCACTCCCGTCGAGACGCAAGCTCCATTCACGCACCGCCACATCACCGCGTTCGCGGATATCGGCGACAATACGCTCAACAAGTGCGGCCGGGTGGATACGCTCACCGACACGTTGCTCGATACCGTCGAGGAGCGCATCAGTGACTTCGACTTCATCAAACGGAACCCGTTTGAGGATCGTGGCTTGGGCTTCGGCAAGCGTATGAAATATGGGAATTGGCATGAATCTGCGTTCCTCTCATGCGGTGAAACGAACATCACTCCGGTCAGGACTAAACATCGCGCATAATCCGCGCAAAGGTCTCACTCTGGGCCGTAAAAAAGTACTGCGCTGGTGTAACAGCAATGGTATCGCCCCCCAACGCCCGGAGGTGTTGTACCACCGACAACACTCGATCCTGTGGAATAATCAATGTGACCATGTACAAGTCCCCAGCACTGCCATGATGTGGCCATACCGGCGCAATGGTGGGTCCCTGCGCTCCAGCAAGCTCCGGGCGAGCCACAATGCGCTGCCCGACATCGGCCACCGATGAACCCGCAATATTGGCAGTAATCTGCACGACCGCCCGCGCACGCCGGCGAGCTTCGACCATTTCGAGGATGGTTTGCACGGTCGCTACCGCGGCCGGGTTGTGCCGCAGCGTTTTGCGGGAGCTGATGATACAGGCCTGCGACTTCAAAATGGGGCCACCAACAATTTTGAGCTGGTTGTCACGGAGTGTGGTGCCAGTCTCGGTGATATCAGCAATCACATCGGCATACCCCAGCCCAGGTGCGGCTTCGGTGGCACCCTGTGAGTCAATGATGCGGAACGAAGTAATCCCGTGGCTAATACAGAACTGGCGCATCAAGGCGGTGTACTTGGTAGCAATGCGCAGTGTGCGCCCTGCAGCATGGAGCTCGGCGGCCAAATCGGCCACATCGCGCCACGATCGCACATCGATCCAGGCTTCGGGGACGGCGAGCACCAGCTCACATTTGCCGTAACCGAGATCATCATGGATGACGAGTAAATCGTCACGGTCACCACGCAACTCCTCGACCAAATCGAGACCGCTCACACCAATATCGATTTCGCCGTCGGCTACTTTTTCGACGATGTCGGCCGGGCGATGCAACAGCACCTCAACATCAGGCAAGGCGGCGATGGCCGCAGTGTAGCGGCGCGGGTTGGGGCGGGTAATCCGCAGACCGCAACTTTCAAAAAAGCTCATCGTACCGTCGTATAAACTTCCCTTGGAGGGAATTGCGAAACGCAGTGTCATCTATGATTACTCCTGTGTGCGCTGGTGCCACCAGTCGGCGAGCGCTTGCTCCCATGAGGTGCGCAAAAAGCCATCGACATACCCCTGGTAGTTGGCAGTACGCTGGGCATACAACGCACGAAGCTGGCTCAGACCATCGGGTGCTTGCATGCGGCGCACCCACTCGCTCATCCCGACCACGGCCGCGTCCAACAGCGCTTGCCCTTCGGCTGGGGTGGCACGGCGCGGATCTTCACCGAGCACCGCCCAGTCACGTGGGTGGAGTGGCTCAGGACCAAGCGCATCAAGACGCACCAAATCAGGGCGTAGTGCCATGGTCTGTGCCGTTTCCCAGCGCCCGGCATGGTCAAGATAGTCTTCGTTGACCGCCGCCGCAGGGGGCATCGTCAACACCACCAAGCCATGCACATCATAGGCGGCACTGGCGAGATTCATGAGCTCGATTTCGTGCCCTTGGGCGTAGTGCCCGCTTACCAGTACCACATAACGAAATCCAGCCTTCGCCAGACTTGCAAAGATGTCGTTGATAAGGGCAATCATTGTGGCGGTCGACACCTGCAACGAAAACGGATGCGGCAGGGTGGTCATGGGCCACCAGGTCATCGGCAACAACACGCCACCGGTGCGTTGGACCAATTGGGCGGCCACGTACTGTGCTGCAATTCCATCCATACCAAGCGGTAAGTGGGCTCCATGCCACTCAAGTGCCCCCCACGGTACCACGGCCACCGGCGTGGTGGCTAAAATGGCCGTCAGTTGATCCGGATGAAGTTCGGCGTAGTGCGCCCATGTCGGCTGTGTCATGCTGATGATTCCTTTGCTGGCTGCGTCGTGCGCAAACGGAGTAATGCGTACAAGGCCTGATTGACAGGAGTTGGCACCGCCAAAGCCGCACCACGACGCACAATTGCGCCACTCAACGCCTCTACTTCGAGGGGACGACCATGCTCAAGATCGCGCGACATTGAGGAACGAGTGGTATCGGGCATGACGCGCGCAATCGCAAGCGCCTGCGCCACTGGATCATCATCGAAGTGCACACCACTGGCCCGTGCGACCGCATGCGCTTCTTGGAGGGCCGCAGTCAGCAGTGCAACCGCAGGTGGATCGGCAAGTAACGACCCAATACCAACTCCGCCAAGGGTGGTCACTGCACTCATCGCTGCCACAAAAATCGCCTTACTCCAGACAGCTTGCTCACCAGAACGAACCAACGACGTCTGAATGCCAGCTTCCGTACATGCCGTTGCGAACGCCTGTGCCATCGGTGACACCGGCAGACCCGCAATCGGACCAAACGTCATCCGTACCGGCTCAATACCACTGCGGATGACTCCGGGATCCGCTACGCTTAATTCGCAGTACATGGTGCCCGCCAATGTGGCCGCATTCCCGTAGGCGGTGGCAACCTGATCGAAGGCCTCCACGCCATTCTGTAGTGTCAACAACTGAGTCCGCGCTCCAAGGAGTACGGTTACTTGCGGCAAGATGGTGGCCAGATGATAGGTCTTGGTGGCCAAAATCACCACATCGGCACTGCCCACCTGACGCACATCATCGGTGACGAGGCGTGGATGCACGGACCAATGGCCATCGGGTGCCTGGATGTGCACACCACCAGCCCGCATGGCATCGGCGTGGGCACCACGCGCAATCAGGGCCACCGGATGTCCGGCCCGGGCAAGACGCGCCCCAACATAGGCACCAATACCCCCGGCACCGAAGACCGCAATCTTCATGCCTGCCCTCCATACCGATGGAGCCATTCTGGCAATGTCATGCGTTCATTGACCCGCTGGGAGCGCCATTGGACCGTCTGCGTGGCCATGTCAGCACTAGTGACCACTACCACCTGCAAACCACGTCGCTCACTGTCGCGCAACTGTTGGGCAAACGAGCGCTCACGCGTGTCGCAGACCGTGGAAATACCGTGTTGGCGCAACTGCTGAGCCACCTGCACGGCATAGGGGTACGTGTCGGCCCCCTCCCAAATGACCGCGACACCGGTAGGACTGGTCGATGGTGGCGGCTCAGGAGTAGCCAAGACCACGCGCTCCAAACCGTACGCAAACCCCACTGCTGGCATGGGTTGACGCCCACCAAGGGCACTCACGAGCTCGTCATAGCGCCCACCACCACAGAGTTGTAAGCCGGTGGCGTCGGCGATTTCAAACATCATGCCGGTGTAGTAGTGCAATCCGCGCCCTAGCCCAAAATCGAGGGTGATGCGCGCAAGGTCAAGACCGTGCATCGGTACTAGTGCGACCAACGCCTCGAGATCGGCCATGCCTGGGTCGGCTAGTTGATACTGAGCGATGAGCTCCTTCAAGGATGCAAGCGCACGTGCTGGAGGACCATGAATGGCACTCAATTCGGCAAGCACGTTAATCGCTCGCTCGATGGTCTCGGGGCGATCATCTCGGCGCATGGTTCGCACCAAACGCCCGACAATTTCTTCGGCAGGCCGCGTACCATACTGCAAATTCACCCCAATCGAACGCAACGTGTGTAACAAGAGCTCTTCAGCTTGAGCATCACCAAGACCTGCCAATAGAGCCGGGTCAAACCCCTGCCCTTCGCCCTCAAATTCGGAGAGCAAGGCTTCACGCACCGCTGCCACACCCCGCGCACGCATACGCTCTAGACTCCAGGTAAGCACGCTTCGGGCACGATCACTGACGCCTAATGACCCGAGTAATTGCCGGATGATGCCAATATGACCGAGGCGGATTTCAACATCACTGATACCAACCGCCTGCAACCCCGCGCACGCCAAGGCAAGCACCTCGGCATCGGCACGTGGGCTAGGCGCCCCAATCATTTCAACTCCCACTTGCGTAAACTGACGCCATGTCCCGCGCTGCGGTCGCTCATACCGAAAGACGGGGCCCGTGTATTGCACACGCACTGGCACCACCTGATCACTCATTTTGGCGATATAGGCACGGAGCACCGAGGCGGTCCATTCGGGGCGGAGCACGAGCTCGCGCCCACTGAATTCAAATTCATAGATTTTGCCGACGAGCTCTTCACCCAGCTTGCGCATGTAGAGCTCACGGTGCTCCACGATCGGCAAATCGATGGCCTGATACCCGTGCACATGCAGGATCTGCTGAATCTGTTGCGCAATTTGCTGCTGACGCCGCCACTCAGACGGCAAGACGTCACGCATGCCTCGGACTGCATCTACCACTTGATCCACCCTGCACCTCGTGTGAGCATTGCTTGTGTTACATTTCCCTGTGGGTATTCTAACGCATTTCAGCCACTGCCCGCACACTGCCCTCGGTTCGTTTCATACAAAACGCATCTGCGTTCACACACACGATATTGAAATCCCCTCCCCAACCAAGTACAATCAAAGCAACCTGTAGATGATTTGCATACCATCCACACATGGAGCGATTACCATGCAAAATCGTTTGTTGCTCGGCCTCTGTGTGGCAGTACTCATCGCCTGTGGCACTCCCACTGCCACATTGCCGCCACCCACTGCCACATTGCCGCCACCCACTGCCAC
>JBBAWX010000010.1:0-19754 GCA_040396955.1 Roseiflexaceae bacterium | reverse complement strand
ACACCTGCTCCCGAGCTGTGTCGTGAGCGTCCGATTGCGAGTGGCAAAGCGCCTCACAGCAATGAGCTCCAACCCGGTGGGACACGCCTGCGGATTGCGCGTTCGGACGAGATGAAATTCTGGGTGGTCGACGACGGCGCCCTTCTTGACCAAGCCGCGACGCCGTCGCTGACGCTCAGCCCAGACGGTATGCCCATGTTGTACATGACCGCACATCACATCGATGGCAAACGGGATGGTTTTGCGGTATCCATTGGCGATCAAGAAGCCAAACAATGGCGACATTGTTATGCCAATCTCGTAGGATTTCCTCGTTGGTTGCTGGGAGTGGACCCAGACGTCGTGCGCATTTCTGACCAGCAGTACCGCATCTTTCTCACGGGGAATCTCCGTGAGGGTGAGATGCAACTTGGCATTCACTACGCAGATAGCAACGATGGCATCACATGGACGTACGGTGGTATCGCATTTGCTGCCCAAGAGTCAGTCATCGACTCGATGACGTTCCGTCTAGGTGATACCTGGCACATGTACGTTTTACCCATGCAGGGGATCGACATGATTCATGCCACATCGACAGACGGCACAACGTTCGTGCAAGAGTCACAGTCGGAGCGGCTCATTGCAAATCGACCGCACGTGTTCTCACAGGCGCTCGTCATGGCAGAAAATGGGATGCAACCACTGGCCTGGGTGTTTGGGTTTGGGCCACGTGGTGACGGTATCAGCATGGCCACGAGCACGAACGGCAATAGCTGGGATGACCTACCAGCCAACGTGAACCCGATTATCAACGTGGCAGATGGCGATAGTCGGTTTGTCAAGGATCCCGCGATACTCTACTTTGGGCGAGATTCGGGGCTAAATACCCCATATTTGGTCGTCTATGCCACTGCCATTCCTTAATTTTTGGCACAATGTATCGGCATGTGATGGTCTATTTGCCGTATCCACATTGGCATGCTATACTATACGGCAGTGTGTGCGTTTCTACGTGCCGATTTCGCATCAGCATAGCAACTGGCTAAAAGGAGCGACGAAACCATGTCGCAGCAGATTATGGACGCCATTGAGCAGCGTCAACTAAAGGCCGCAGTGCCTGAATTCCGCGAGGGTGACACCGTACGTGTCGGTGTGCGCGTTGTCGAAGGCAGCCGCGAGCGTGTCCAGGACTTTGAAGGTGTCGTCATCCGCAAGCGTGCTGGTGGCATCAACGCCAACTTCACCGTACGGCGTATTGCCTCTCACGGTGTCGGCGTAGAGCGCACCTTTTTGACGCATGCCCCACGGCTTGATTCCATCACCGTGGTACGTCGTGGTAAAGTGCGTCGTTCACGTCTCTTCTACCTGCGTGGCTTGACCGGCAAGGCAGCCCGCATCAAAGAGCGTCGCTCGTAATCCGATGGGGTGGTCGTTGCGCCAAAAGCTCCGGGCCTGGTTGCTTGACCGCCTTTATCACGAATGTGCTTGGGTTTATGACTCGGTGGCCACGCTTGTATCGCGTGGCCACTGGTTTCGTTGGGGGGCGGCACTACTCCCTTGGATGCAGGCACCCATCCTCGAGCTAGGATGTGGCACCGGGCATTTGCAAGCGTTGCTCGCACAACGGCAGCTCACAAGCGTTGGCATTGACCGCTCAGCGGCCATGCTGGCGCGTGCACGTGGGCTGGGCAATTTCCTACACGCCGATAGTCGTCAGCTCCCGATTGCGGACGCCTGCATACGCACAGTGGTAGCCGTGTTTCCAGCCAATTACATCCTTGACCAGGCCACCCATGCCGAAATCGAGCGTGTGCTTTGCCCTGAGGGCACGGTGGTAATTTTGTTGGCGGCCGGCCAACTGGCACTCACGCATCACCCGTTGTGGCAGGCACTGGCAGCACGCGATTGGCATCTCACTGCCCCTGTACTCACCGAAGCCGGCACACCACTCCAAGTCATCGTGGGGAGGCCACATGCCAGCTCACAGTGACCTAGAATGGGAGCTCCACCAGCGTGGATACCGAGCCATTGCCGGCGTCGATGAGGTCGGCCGCGGGTGTTGGGCTGGGCCGGTGGTAGCCGCGGCGGTGGTTCTCAGCGACGTTGTGCTCCACATGCCTGGTATGTTGGCAGGTATCAACGACTCCAAACAACTCAGCGCCATGCAACGCGAACTCCACTACACCACCATTCAGCGTCTTGCGGTGGGCATCGGCATTGGCATGGTGAGTGCGCACGACATCGACATGATGGGCATCCTCAACGCCACCAAATGTGCCATGCAACAAGCACTCCTTGCGTTGCCACTCATCCCCGATTATGTACTCATCGATGCCGTCACACTGACCCATTGGCCAACCCCACAGCGCGCCATTATTCACGGCGACACCATTTCTCTCTCGATAGCAGCGGCATCCATTGTGGCCAAAGTGACGCGCGACCGCATGATTGGAGCGCTCGATCGTGTGTTCCCAGCATATGGATTTGCTAATCACAAAGGATATGGCACAGCCCAACATCAAGATGCGCTTCAGCGCCACGGAGTACTACCGGTGCACCGGCGTAGCTTTCGACCGATGACCGAACTCCAACACGAACAGTCCCCCGAAAAAAACGTATAATGCACAAAGGAAACACCCGAGTCGAGAGATAACACAGCCATGAGTATGACGGTTGAAATCAACGAATATGTTCGCCAACTACGCACGGTGGGAGCAGAGCTGCCCATCCCACTCGCACAACGCATCATCACAACGGGTGAGCTCGCCCTAGCGCCACTTGTAGCACTCGCCATCGACACCGAGCTTGTCGTAGGAGCAATACCGCTCTGCTACGGGCCGTTGCATGCGCTCCGAATCCTCGGTGAAATCGCCCATCCGGCCATGATTGCGCCACTCATCCATGCGCCAATCCCGGCCAGCCCCGATCGTATCAGCGAACAACGCGCCACCATCTGGGATGGCGAGGTACCCCAGATGATTGCCCGATGTGGCACCGATGCCCTTGAGCCACTTTTGGGCTTGCTCGACGACGATCACACGAGCAATATTGGCCATCACCGGGCGGCCATTGCACTCGCCTACCTGAGTGTGACACACACCGAATTGGCGTCACTGATTGTGGCCGTCCTCAATGCGCGCCTGACCACGAGCAACCCTGACCGCAATGCGTCAGCGGCGTTGGCACTGGCCAACATGGGGGTGGATGCCAGTTATTCGTTGGTCATGGCCGCCTACAAAGCGGGGCACATTGCCAAAGACGCCGTACAGCCGGGGCCTCTGCGACAGTTGTTGTTGAGTCGGAGCAACGCACGCCTGTCGTGTGTGAAACACCCGCTCGGTGAGCGATACGCCCATCACCCCCTCAATCCACCGGTACAAGCGGAGACACGATAGGCGGCATCAGATGACACAACCATGGAATCACGTACGACGATGATCTCGGTTATTTTAAACGAACCGTGGGAAGCAGCCCACTTCCAACAGCACTGGAGTGCCGAAGAACTCACCCTGTACCCGGTAGGGACGGACGCCGCCGCGGTCGCTCCTACGACCCAGGTGCTCAGTGTATTTATCCACACACCGGTACGTGCGGCAGATTTGGCACGGCTACCAGAACTCAAACTCATCGCCATTCGCGCCACCGGCTATGACCACGTCGATCTCGACTACTGCCAAGCTCACGGCATAGCGGTCTGCAATGTGCCCGCCTATGGCGAACGCACCGTGGCCGAATACGCCATGGGGTTGTTGTTGGCGGCCGCTCGCCACATCGTGCCGAGCACGTTGCGCCTCCAGCGCGAATGGCGCGGCGATGTACAGGGGCTCCGTGGCGTCGACCTACACGGCAAAACACTGGGGCTTATTGGCACTGGGCGGATTGGGCGGAACATGGGGCAGATGACGACCGGTTTTGGTATGCGACTGCTTGCCTATGACCTTGCCCCCAACCTGGAGTGGGCGCAGTCGGTGGGGGCCACCTATGTGCCACTAGACACGCTTTACCGCGAAGCCGACGTCTTGTCGTTCCATGCGCCACTTACGGCGAGCACGCGTCACTTGTTCAACTACGACAGCTTGGCACTCATCAAACCCGGCCTCATCCTGATTAATTCGTCACGAGGTGGGCTCGTGCAAAACACCGCCTTACTCGCCGGATTGGAGCAAGGGTTGATTCGGGCTGCCGGCCTCGATGTCATCGAAAATGAGCACCTCATCGGCAAAAACGAGCCAGCGAGCGACATTGCATTGATGCAACAGATATTGGCACACCCGGCTGTCATTGCGAGTGCACACAACGCCTACAACAGCGTTGAAGCCATTGAACGGATTATTAGCACCACGATTCACAACATGCAGCTCTTTACGCAACAACGTGAAATTGCCTACCGCCTCTGCTAGTCATACCAAGAGGCCGGCACCCTGCGGTGTCGGCCTCTGATCCTCACTCCACACACCGATACACACCCGTCGCTCTATTGTTCGACCGCAACGAAATTGACTCTCAGGTCGGCCTGGTCTTCCACTTTAATCATATTGGCGATATTGGGTGGACTAACACCAAAATCACTCATCACGATGCTAGTCGTGGCAACACCGGTCACAACTCCGTCTTGGAGCACCCCGACCACCGTCCAGGTCACCGATTTGGTGACATCGCGAATGGTCATATCCCCGACCAGCGTAAAGGTCACTTCGTTGCCTTCGGTATAATCGGTGGGCACATCAAGGGCATCCGTCGACACAAAATCCGCATACGGGTAAGTGTCGGATTCAAGCCAGCGGCCACGAATTGCGTTGTCGCGGCGTGGACTGTCACTCTGGAGGGTACGCAAATCGACACGCATGCGTGTCACGTTCCCGCTAATTGCCCCTGCCGTGACCACTTCGAATTCGCCCTCGAGCGCATTGGTGGTGCCAATCGCCCGGTAGGGGCGGTTTTCGCTGAGAAACACCTCGTCGACCGCATATTCGGCACTACTGCGTGCGCTGTCAATGACAAACGTGCGCGTAGCAGCCACTACTGATGCCGTAGGAACAGCAGTGGGGGATGGTGGTGCGACCGTGGTTGGCTCTGCCAACGGCTTGATATCGGTGGGCACTGCGGTGGCCTGCTCTGCAGGTGCAGTGGGCGTGGTTGCGCTCGGCGCAGCACACGCAATGAGCATGGCCGAAACAACAACAAATAGACTCAAACGGCGCATGGTACGGAATGCTCCTTCCTCGTATGGCCAATAGGGGGATTAGGATTGCTCCCTGCGACAAACACGCATGTTTGACAGGCACCGCCCTTTCCTTTACTATACCGGAAATCACCCATGCGCACACGTGTGCACAGATGAATGTTCAGAGAGAAAATTCGTGACGAAGGAATTACGCCGGCGTGTTTCCATTCACGATATTGCCGATCAAGCGCATGTATCGCACTCGACCGTGTCACGTGCACTGCGTGGACACCCGCGTATTAGTCGTGATGTGCGCCTGCGGGTAATGCGTATCGCCAATGAGCTCGGCTACACTCCCAATGCAATTGCACAGAGCCTACAACAACAGCAGAGCAACACGATTGGACTCGTTGTGGCCGATGTCGCCGACCCATTTTGGGGCGAGGTGATACGGGGAGTCGAAGCGGTGGTCGGAGCGCATAGCAAGGTGTTGTTGTTAAGTGCATCGCATCACGATGCGACGCGTCAATTAACAGCCATCGAAGTATTTGCGCAACGACGGGTCGATGGCATCATCATCGCCGATGCGTTGTTCGACGACAGTCATATGGCACGCTTGGTGGCAATGCGTATTCCGACCGTTTTTGTCAACAGTCAAATGTGCGACGTCCCGGCGGATGTTGTGCATGTCAGCATCGACAATTATCGTGGTGGATGCCTGGCAGCCGAGCATCTCTATGGGCTGGGGCATCGCCAACTTGCATATCTCGGCAACACGCGCCGTCCTGCCTCACATCACCTCCGGCTCCGCGGTTTTTGCGATGTCCTAACGAGCCGTGGCATTACTCCCCGCGAGATGACCGTCGATGTGCTTACCTGCAATAACGACCTCAGTGCCGGCTATCAACTGGCGTGGCAACTGCCTGAGACTATCAGCGGGATTTTTTGTTATAACGACCAAGTGGCACTAGGAGCCTTGACTGCCCTCCGCGAACGCGGTTTCCACATCCCCACAGACATCAGCGTCGTCGGATTCGACGACCTTGCGATGGCCACCCATAGCTGGCCCCCACTGAGCAGTGTGGCACAACCCAAAGTCGCCCTCGGGCAGACTGCCATGCAAACACTTATCGAGTTACTCGCCGGCCGTACAGGCCGTAATCATCTGTTAGATCCGCACATGGTGGTGCGCCAGAGTAGTGCGCCACCCTCACCCCACAAAGGAGCCGTGCAATGACGCCACACTACACCGCCGCCAATCTCCTAGTCGCCCCCGGCAATTCGAGCGACCCCGAGGTCGTGGTCGAAGTCACCCCTACGTTGGCGCAATGGGAGCACATCAACTTTCAGGTGCGCCGCTTGCGCACCGGTGCAACCTGGAGCTTTGCCACCACCGATCACGAGCTGGCAATTGTGACCCTCAGTGGCACCCTACGCGTCGTGAGTAACCGTGGCCAGTGGGAGATGGGGGGGCGCCCACACGTCTTTGCTGGTGCCGCCTACGTCCTCTATGTGTCACGGCACACCGACCTCACAGTCACGGCGAGCAGTGACGCTGAATTTGCGGTGACCTGGGTCAAAGCGACCCGTGATTTTGCCCCTGTGCTCGTTACTCCGGCCACTGTCAAACAAGAAATCCGCGGTGGTGACAACGCGACCCGGCAGATCAATCAGCTTATGCCACCAGGGTTCCCGTGTGATCGGCTGGTACTCGTCGAGGTGTATACCCCGTCAGGGAGCTGGTCGAGTTATCCGCCACACAAGCACGACGTGCATCGTGAAGCTGCCGACGGGTCACTCATTGAGGCAGATCTCGAAGAAATTTATTTCTACAAGCACGACAAACCCGAAGGGTTCGCCTTCCAACGGGTCTACACCGACGATCAATCGCCGTTGCAGCAGGCTGGCGCCCCCATTGATGCGGTGGTCGTGGCCCGCCCCAACCACGTGGTCCTGGTGCCCGAGGGGTACCACCCAGTGACGAGTGCCCCAGGCTATACCACGTATTACCTGAACGTGTTGGCGGGGAGTGCGCAGTCGCTGGCCAATGTCGATGACCCCGCACATACCTGGGTCAAACACGAATACCGCGGGCTCGATCCACGAGTCCCCATCTACCCCGAAGGAGTCTAACGGATGTCACGACGGTACGACTTGCTCTCCATGGGGCGTTCATCGATCGATTTATATGCCAACGACGTGGGCGCCGCCTTTGTCGACATTGGAAGTTTTGCGGCGTACGTTGGCGGGTGCCCCACCAACATCAGCGTGGCGTGTCAACGCCTCGGTGGCACCACAGCACTGTTGACAGCGGTCGGCGAAGACCAAGTAGGGGACTTCATCCTCAACTTTTGCAACCGTGAAGGCATCGACACCAGCCCCACCCCGCGCAAATCCGGCAAGCGTTCGAGTGCAGTGGTGCTGGGCATTGTGCCCCCTGACCGCTTCCCACTCACCTACTACCGTGACAACTGTGCCGACATCGAATTAACCATTGACGACGTGCTCGCCAGCCCCGTGGCAGATGCCCAGTATCTGCTTATCAGCGGCACCGGGCTCAGCAAAGAGCCATCACGCAGTGCGACGTTGTTTGCAGCCGAATACGCACAACGGCAGGGCACCAAGGTCGTCCTCGACATCGATTTCCGCCCCGACCAATGGCACGACCCACGTGCATTCGGCATCACGTTGCGCTCCGTGTTGCGGTCGGTCGACATCGTCTTGGGCACCGAAGACGAAATCAACGCCATGATGATGGGCGAACGCGCCGAAGTTCACTTGACACACTCACAGGTCTCAGATGCGCGTGTGGCGGGGGATGTCGACCGTGCCATTGATACGATTCTCCAGATGGGGCCCCACGTGCTGTTTCAAAAACGTGGTGGTGATGGCTCACGTGTGCATGTGCGCCAAGGCGCCGACATGGCCCGCATTGATGCACCCGGCTATCCGGTGGAGGTCTACAACATCCTTGGGGCAGGTGATGCATATGCAGGTGGTATCATCTACGGGCTTTCGCATGGCTGGGATTGGCGCAGTACGGCGCGCCTCGGCAACGCCTGTGGCGCCATCGTGGTCACCAAACACGGCTGTGCGAATTTCATGCCAACCATGGACGAAGTACGCACGTTCGTGGCGCCACATGGTGGATTCTAAGCATCAAAGGAAAAATTTATGTCAACACAACGACTGACGATGGCACAAGCCCTCGTTACGTTTTTGACCCAACAGTACGTCGAACGCGACGGCGTCGAGCAGCAATTTTTTGCGGGATGTTTCGGTATATTCGGGCACGGCAATGTCTCGGGCATGGGGCAAGCGCTCCAACAGATCCCCGCTTTGCGCTATTATCAGGCGCGCAACGAGCAAGCCATGGTCCATGCGGCGACTGCCTTTGCCAAAACCGCCAACCGGCTCCAGATGATGGCCTGCACCACGTCCATTGGCCCGGGGGCGACCAACATGGTGACGGGAGCTGCCACGGCAACCATCAATCGCCTGCCGGTGCTTTTGTTGCCTGGGGATATTTTTGCGCGACGCAACGTGGATCCTGTGCTCCAACAACTCGAGTGGGGGCAAAGCCGCGATGTATCGGCCAACGATTGTTTCAAGCCGGTCAGCAAGTACTGGGACCGTATCAACCGCCCCGATCAACTCCCGAGTGCATTGCTTGAGAGTATGCGGGTGTTGACAAGCCCGGCCGATACCGGTGCGGTCACCTTGGCACTCCCCCAAGATGTACAAACCGAGGCCTTCGACTACCCGACGGCACTATTTGAAAAACGCGTCTGGCATATCGGTCGCATCCGCCCCGACCGGGCCGCTCTCGCCCGAGCCGTTGCGCTCATCAAAGGTGCGAAGCGCCCCATGATTGTCGCAGGGGGCGGGGTCATTTACAGCGATGCCACGGCCGCTCTCGCCGCCTTGGTAGATGCCACGGGCATCCCTGTGGGCGAAACCATGGCTGGCAAGGGCAGTTTGCCGTACAACCACCCGCTCAACCTCGGCGCAATCGGCGTCACAGGCACGTTTGCCGCCAATCGCGTGGCACGTGAGGCCGACGTGGTCATTGGTATTGGCACGCGCTACAGCGATTTCACTACTGCTTCCAAAACGGCGTTCCAGCACCCTGAGGTACGGTTTGTCAACATCAACGTCTGTGAGCTCGATGCGGCCAAACACCTGGCCTGCATGGTCGTCGGCGATGCCCGGGAAACGTTGAGTGAATTGCTTGTGGCCCTGTCTGGATATCAGGTCGATCCTACCTACCGCCAGTACGCCAGTCAGCTCCAAGCTGAATGGGATGCCGAAGTGCAACGCATCTACGACATCCGCCTCACGCCTTTGCCCAGCCAAGGTGAAATCATTGGCGCGGTGAATGAGCTGAGCGACCCGGGTGCCATCATGGTCTGTGCGGCCGGCAGTTTGCCCGGTGATTTGCACAAGTTGTGGCGGGCGCGCCACCCCAAAAACTACCACCTGGAGTACGGTAATAGCTGTATGGGCTATGAGGTCGCTGGTGGCTTGGGCATCAAAATGGCCGCTCCCGAACGTGAGGTCTATGTGATGGTGGGGGATGGTAGCTGGTTGATGATGTCGAGTGAGCTCGTCACCGCCATCCAAGAACAGCGCAAGCTCATCGTCATCTTGATCGACAACGACGGCTACAAGAGCATTGGCGGTCTGAGTCGTTCGCTCGGGCAAGAGGGCTTCGGCACGCGTTATGCGTTCCCGCAACACAACATGCTCCCAAGCGACGCCGACGGCAACGACGTGGTACGCCTACCGGTGCATTTGGCCGAAAACGCCCGTAGTCTAGGCGCCGATGTCATCGAATGCCGTACCTACGCCGATTTGGTGGCAGGAATTGCGCAAGCCCGCAAAAACAGCAATACGACGGTAGTCTACATCCGCAACGACCGCTATCAGGGTGTACCCGGATATGAGAGTTGGTGGGATGTGCCTCCGGCCGAAGTGAGCACGAGTGCCGATGTCCAAGCCAAACGAGTCGATTGGGCCACAAAACGGGCCACCGAGAAAGACTACTTATAGTCCGTTCGGGCATCATGCCCCGCATGAGCGGGTAGAGGAGGCTTCTCCACATGTCTCTACGCATCGGACTCTTAGGTGCTGGGCGCATCGGTCAGGTGCATGCGCGCACCATCGTACAACGCGTCACGGGCGCCCAACTCGTGGCCGTGGCTGACCCATTCCCGGGTGCGGCGCACACATTGGCGCAACGCTACGGGATAGCACACGCAGGCACCGATTGCATGGCCGTCATCAATGACCCACACATCGACGCGGTGATGATTTGCACGCCGACCACCACACACTGTGAGTATATTATTGCGGCTGCGCACCAGGGTAAGCACATTTTTTGTGAAAAACCCGTTGCGCTGACGTTGGCCGAGACCGACCGCGCCCTGACCGCAGTCGCACAGGCCGATGTCAAACTCCAGATTGGCTTCAATCGCCGCTTCGACGCCAATTTCATGCGTGTGCAGCAGGCTGTCGCACAGGGGCAGATCGGCACAGCCCGCCTGATGCATATCATCAGCCGCGACCCGGCCCCGCCTCCCATTGACTACATCAAAACGTCAGGGGGCATCTTTCTCGACATGACGATTCACGACTGGGATATTGCACGGTTTTTGATTGGGGCCGACATCGAAGAAATCTACGTGCAGGGTGGTGTCATGGTCGACCCAGCCATTGGCGCTGCCGGCGACATTGACACACACGTCAGCATGATTCGCTTCAGCAACGGGGTGATTGGCACCATCGACAACTGTCGTCAAGCCGGCTACGGCTACGACCAACGTGCCGAAGTCTTTGGGAGTCTGGGCATGATTGAGACCGGCAACAATTTCCCCAATGCGGCCACACTCAGCACCGCTACAGCCGTACAACGCGATCTCCCACTCCACTTCTTCATGCAACGCTACATCGAGGCCTATGCCGCCGAAATCGAGGCCTTCGTGGTCGCCGTCGCAAACGACCATGCGGTGGCAGTCAACGGATCGGATGCCCGCAAGGCACTGGTGGCTGGTCTCGCTGCGTGGCAAAGTTATCACAGTGGTCGCCCGGTGAAGCTCAGCGAGATTGGGTAACACCATCCGCTTTAGTACGAGGGACACGTGTCTATGCAAACATTTCGGGTCGCATTCCTCGGTGCAGGGCGTATTGGGCAAATGCACCTGCGTAATCTCAGCACGATGCCAGGGGTGCAGGTCCACGTGGTCGCCGATGCATCGCTTGCAGCGGCCGAACACGGAGCCGCCATCGTCGGAGCACCACATGCCACCGACGACATCAGCGCCGCCATTGCGACTCCTGATATCGATGCGGTACTCATCTGCACCCCCACCGGCAGCCATCCGGCGCTCATCAGCCAAGCGGTCATCGCCGGCAAACCGGTCTGGTGTGAAAAACCCGTGGCACTGACGCTGGCTGATACAGACCAACTGAGCACCCTCGTCGCAAGCCACCCGGTGCCCGTCATGATTGGCTACATGCGGCGATTCGACCCCCGCTACCAGCGCGCCAAAGCTCGTCTCGACGCCGGTGAACTCGGGCGCATCGAGCGCTGGCATTCGCAGAGCATCGATGCGAGCCCGCCCAACCTGGCCTTCATCAAGACCAGTGGTGGCATCTGCATCGACATGATCATCCACGATTTCGATTTGGCCACCTACTTCGTCGGTGATGTGGCCCAAGTCTTTGCACAGGGAGCCGTGCTCGTTGATCCGGGCTTCATCGAGGCGGGGGATGTCGACACGATTGTGGTCAATCTGCGCTTCAAAAACGGGGCGCTCGGAGTCGTCGAGGGCGGACGCCGCACCAACTGGGGCTACGACATTCGTACCGAGATTATTGGCAGTCAAGAGCGCGCATTTGTGGCGCTCCCCAGTGCCGCACCCAGCAACCACGACGGTGGAGCGTCACCCGTAGTCACCCAAATCAACCCATTCGGTGACGCCTACCGGGCTGAACTCGAGTACTTCTTTGATTGCCTCCGTCAGGGTATTGCACCGCGCCCCGGCATCGCAGAGGCCGCCAAGAGCCTGCGGGTCGCCATTGCGGCCACCCAAAGTCTGCATACTGGCCTGCCAGTCAATGTGGACGATGTCGGGTAAGTGCAACCCAAAGAGCGCACCGCGGCATGCCGCGGTGCGCTCTTTTTTACATATTGGTTAACGTGTAACGCCCCACTCTGGGATGTCGCGCCCCAACCATTGCGCAAGCGCCACATTACTTGCTGCGAAGTGCTGCGCCATGAATACTTGGAGCTCCGGCGCAATCGGCTCAGCGGGGCGGACCTCGTTGGCGTTGATTTTTTGGTGCCGCGACGGTGGGTCGAAGGTGTCGTCAACGCCCAAAAAGCGGTACAACTCTTGCACAGGCGCCAATTGCGTCACCATTTGTTCGTAGATGAGTACGTGGATGTGGCTACGCGAAAAGTAGCGCTGGTAGATGTCGAGATACTCGATATAGCGCCCCCGCTTGAGATAGGCAAACGGTGACACGGAAATTTTGCTGGCATCGTAATCGTTGAGGCGTGTTGCTTCGTGGTGCATGGCCTCCGCAATCGGCATCGTCTCTACGCCGTGTTTGACACTAAACCAGTAATTCGAAATGGCACGATCAACTGGGTGCCGCAACACGAAGACGAATTTGGCATCCGGAATGTGTGTGGCAATGTGTTGGGCGGCACGCTCGATTTCGATGTAGCTGGTGCTTTTTTCGCCATACACGTGCACACCGGGCTTCTGACCAAAGTAGGTCTGGTGGTAGTATGTCAGCCCTTTGGTCACCAGTTCGTCGTTCATGAAAAATTTGGGTTCGGGCTTGACCGGATGCGCCATCTCGATGTCGGGATGATCGGCACACAGATGATACGCATAGGTGGTACCAGAGCGCTGCGCACCACCAATAAAAAAGTGTTTAGGCGTCATGATGCACCACTTCTTTGATATGATAGGTCTCACGCGAGTTCATCTGTTGCAGAATTCGAATTGTGTACTCCCCGAGCATGCCCAACATGAGGATGATGAGCCCATTAAGCACGGCCAACATGACCATAATCCCGGTCCAGCCCTCGATTTGAATGTTGTCGAGCAGCTTACGCACAAACAAGACGATGCCAATGACAAAACTAACCACCGAAATCGTAAATCCCGTGATAGTGACCAGGCGTAACGGCCAAATCGAATAATTGAACAAAATGCGCAAGACGAGGCTGAAAATGCGGTAGATGTTGTAGTTGCTTTTGCCTTCGTGCCGCTCTTGATGCTCAACCCACGTATTCCCCACCGACTGCGCAAACATGAGCGCAAGCCCGGTCGTATAGGGATAGGCGGTGCGGTACGCCAACATGCGGTCGATTACGTCACGCCGCATCAAACGAAAATTACTTGGCACGATATCGGGGGGACAGCGGAAAATCTGATTGTTCATCAGGCGAATCAAACCACTCCCAAGACGCCGCACCACCGAGTGTTGTTTTTGCCGAAAGCGACCAAATACCACGTCGTTGCCCGCCGTCTGCATTTGGGTGACGAGGTGGATAATCTCTTCGGGGGGATTTTGTAGATCATCGTCAATGGTAATCACGTAGTCGCCCCGACTCCGTGTGATTCCCGCAAATACTGCGTTATGTTGACCGTAGTTGCGGAGTAAATTGATTGCAATGACGTGTGGCAAACGACGTGCCTGCTCAGCAATCACGGCCCAACTCTGGTCACGGCTCCCGTCATTCACCAAGATGATTTCGTAACTCCACCCGTGCGTCTGAAAAAAAGCCGCCGTTCGCTCAATCACGAGGGTCACGATACGGGCGCTATTGTAGACTGGAATGACCACCGAATACATCGGATGCTGGGTCATGATTGTACATCTCCATTCCAACGAACGCCCGTATCATACCATACTGCGCTACACGATGGGCCGCAGGCCGGCCTCAATGCTCGCACGCCGCTCTTCGAGAAATGGAGGCAACGCCAGGGATTCGCCGAGTGTCGCCAACGGCTCGTCCGTCACGAATCCGGGGCCATCAGTGGCAAGCTCAATGAGAATATTGCCCGGCACCCGCGCATAGACCGAATGAAAGTAAAACCGATCGATGATGGGCGTCGACTGCAACCCGGATCGTTGCAAACGCTCAATCCAGTACGTGGCCGCATCATCATCCGGGATGCGGAAGGCAATATGGTGCACTCCGCCATGCCCCAACCGACTCGGCGGCAAATCGGGTGCGACCTGCACCGTCAGCGCACCTCCCGCGACTTCGCCGGCCGCATACAGCAGATTGGTGCGATGCGGGTATGTGGTATCAACCTGCTCATCAACGAGTGTCAAACCGTAGATCTGACGAATCACCGTCTCAAAGGGCTCGCGATTACGCACCACGACGCCGGCACCAAAAATCCCCTTGATATAGTGCTCCGCTGGCACCGAGCTTCGCTCCCACGGCGTACCACCGCTCCGGCCACCGTCGCTGATAATCATCAGGCGTTGCCCCTCAGGGTCACTGAACGCAAGGGCGGCACGCCCATACCACGATTGCACGCCGTGATGCGCTACGCCGTGGTCACTGAGACGCTGTGCCCAATATGCTACCGATGCGTCACTCCCGACCCGCATGCTCATCAGGTTGATTTCGCCGGTGCCACGCTGTTGCGGGCCAATCATGGCCCAATCAAAAAACGTGATGGCCGTGCCCGGGCTCCCGGTTTCATCACCGTAGTACAGGTGATATGCGCTGACATCGTCTTGGTTGACGGTTTTTTTGACAAGGCGCATCCCGAGGACTTGCGTATAAAAATCAACGTTGACGTTGGCTTGGCTGGTGACCGCGGTCACATGATGAAAACCACTGAGTTGCATGGTACGTCATCCTTTCTTTGACTCCCTTGCTCATCAGCATACCACCGGTCTACTCCCGCTGCGTCATCAAAACGTGAACACGCGCCGTCCCCACTCATGCGACTGTTATTTCAACGGTTTGTTTTGCCCCGAGTGTCAGCGTAGGCGTACCCCAGCGGAGAAGCTGTATCTGGCCAGATTGCCCCAAAAACACCGGGATGTACCACTGCCGTTGCAGATGACTCGCTCTGGCAATGTGTTGCCACGTCTTGTCATTGGGCAACGATTTGAGTTGTTTGGTCACCCGTGTGGTTTGCGATGTCGGCACCACCACGTAGAGTGGCACGCCATGACGAAACGGCATGATATCACGCATTCCTCCACCGACGTAGGTATGAATGGTCGTACGCTCGTACCACGCACCCGGTTGTAGTCCCTGCCAAAAATCACGCATGACCTGCTGGTTATCCGCAGAAAATCGTTTCGTCTCTTTGTCCAGCACACTGCGTTGCCGATTCCGCAGGCGTGTGAGCACTTCTTGGAGCTCACTATAGGCGTCGAGCACTTCTTCGCACATCAACATGGTATGGTAGTGTGTCTGATGCATTGCCGGATTCCGGTAGATCGGGTATTGATGGAGTGCTGCCAGCGTATCCGCATCAATATCATCCGCTTCATATAAAAAATGCGCTTTGCGGGGCACATCGCTATGTTGCGTCACAAAAAAATCACCATACATCTGCTGAGCCCTATGGATGAATAGTGAATTCAAACGATCTTCACAGAGCGCGGCGATATTGGTAAACATGCCATTCCGTGCAAAGTACTGGAGCGATTGCGGGTCGTGGCGATTTTTGAGATGCATGGCAATGGTTTGCCACACCGCCTGTGCCTCACTCCCTTTGACCACGGGACTTTTTTGAATACTCTCTGTGATATGCGATGGGATCTGCTGAAAGCGCTGATACGGATTCCGCTGATGCACATCGGGGTGTTGTTGGAGCCATGTCTCTAGGGTGAGAAACGGCGGTTTGGGGGTGGCAGGCATACACATCACCTCACATCGTTGTGTCGTAGACAAGTGCATTATGACGTATTTTTGTGACAAACTCAATGACCGTACAAAATAACCAGCAACGCGGTGTATTTCTATGCAAAATTACCATTGCACGCCTCAACAATCCCCCGTACAATACCTATCATGAGTAGCAACGACATGTTTCAACACTATCAACTTGATCATGCGTGGGATGAAATGCGCCACACCGATGGTCAGGCGCGCACCCATTATGCCGAGCTGATGCAACGCATTTTGCACATCAGCCCGCAAGAGCTTGCCCAGCGGCAACAAAGTGCCGATGACTCCTTTTTGGCACAAGGGGTCACCTTTACCGTGTACGGCCATGATGCAGGGACCGAAAAAATTTTCCCATTCGACTTGTTGCCACGCATCGTCACCGATCGTGAGTGGCGGACCGTAGAGCGGGGATTGGCACAACGCATCACCGCACTGAATATGTTTTTGCACGACATCTACCACCAAGAGCACATCCTCAATGATGGCATTGTGCCTCGCGAGCTGGTCTATAGCTGCAAGCACTATCGGCGAGAAATGCGTAGCCTCAACGTGCCTCGCGACGTCTACATCAATGTGACTGGTTCAGATCTCGTACGTGTCCCGAGTGGTGAATTCGCGGTCCTCGAAGATAATCTACGCGTACCGAGTGGCGTGTCATACATGCTGGTCAACCGCCAGATGAGCAAGCGGGTATTCCCACAGCTTTTCGATCGCTACAACGTACAGCCCATCGAACAATACGGGCAGTTGCTCCTGAGCACGTTGCGCTCACTTGCGCCCCACATCAGCGACCCGACCATCGTCCTGCTTACTCCGGGATCGTATAATTCCGCCTATTTCGAACACACCTATTTAGCACGTCAAATGGGTATTCAACTGGTTGAAGGGCGCGACCTGGTCGTCCACAACAACATTGTCTACATGCGCACCACCAATGGTCTGCAGCAGGTTGATATCATCTATCGGCGCATCGATGATGATTTCATTGACCCACTTGTCTTCCGCACTGATTCAATTCTCGGCGTGCCCGGGTTAATGCATGCCTACCGGGCTGGCAATGTGGCCATTGCCAACGCTCTCGGCACTGGCGTCGCCGACGACAAGGCGCTCTACGCATATGTGCCACAGATGATTCGTTATTACAGCGGTGAGGACCCCATCCTCAACAATATCGAGACCTTTTTGTTGAGCGAACCCGCCCAACTCCAACACGTGCTCAGCAATTTGGAGCATCTCGTGGTAAAGGCTGTGGGCGAGTCAGGCGGCTACGGCATGCTCATCGGGCCACACAGCACGCAAGCCCAGCGTGACGCATTTGCCTCACATATCAAAGCTGACCCGCGCAATTACATTGCGCAACCAACCCTGCAACTTTCACGGGCACCTTGTATCATTGACGGGCATCTCGAGGCTCGCCACGTCGACTTGCGACCATATATTCTGTACGGTGAACAGATCAACATTGTCCCCGGTGGGTTGACCCGTGTGGCACTCCAACGTGGCTCATTGGTCGTGAATTCATCACAGGGCGGTGGTAGCAAAGACACGTGGGTTTTGTACGGCGAATGAGGCCAGCATGGCGATGTTAAGTCGGGTTGCGGATTCACTCTACTGGATGAGCCGCTATCTAGAGCGGGCCGAGCATACCGCCCGACTCCTTGATGTGACTTTGCATCAACTCATCGATGTGGATGCTCAAGTCTCGCAACAACGGTGGTTACGGCTGTGGCAGACGCTCCATTACGACGATGCAAGTACCGGAAGCGTGCATCCACAACCGGTCGTTGATTTGTTTACCACCGATGGGAGATATGCGGACTCCATTGCGTCTACGATTACGGCGGCCCGCGAGAACGCCCGCCAAGTCCGTGAGCACATCTCATCGGAGATGTGGGAGCAAATTAACCGGCTGTATCTTGACATGCGTGCGCAGTTTCATCAGCAGGCCTGGCAACAATCGCCCCATCGTTTTTTTGCGAGCATCAAAATGGGGTCACATCTCTTTCAAGGCATCACCGATGCCACCATGAGCCACAACGAGGGGTGGGATTTCATCCAAATCGGGCGCACCATTGAGCGTGCTCATAATACGGCGAGTCTGCTTGTGCACCATACATCCATCCTGCAGGGATATCTCAACGACGGACAATCACACCATGCTGAATGGACGGGATTGCTGAAGATGTGTAGTGCGTTTGAGGCATACTGCAAAGTACACACGCCCGAGGTCACGCCACCACGCCTCATTGAATTTGTGGTGTACAACCCAGATTTTCCCCGCTCAATTCGCTTTTGTGCTGATAGTATTCATCATGCAGCCGAACGCATCTTGCAACGCGACGGTCATACTCGCGGCAACAAGGTGCAACGGAGCACCGGCCAGTTTCAGGCAATGCTGGAGTATGGTGGCATTGATGATGGACTTCAGAATGTTGCCGACAATCTCCTGCAGATGCAACAGGCATGCTTCCGCATCGACAACGCACTACGCGAAGCACACATCGCCTACCCAATTACCTACGCCATGCCAAACTGATAGAGGCTCATGAAACACCACATCATTCACGACACCATTTTTCACTACGATCACCCCGTCAGCGAAAGCATCATGGAGGTGCGCTTGCACCCACGTGACGATGAACGCCAGCGCTGTGAGCGTTTCGTGCTTACAAGCACACCCAAGGCGCCCATTCATGGCTTCGTGGATGCGATCGGCAATCATGTGCATCATTTCAACATCCCCAATCCACTCACCACTCTGATTGTGCGTGCCAACACGGTGGTTGAGGTGTGGGCACCGCCCATACTGCCTGATGCCCTGCCAATGAGTAGTTGGGAGCAACTCCAACCAGCACACTACCAGGATCGGCTTGACATGGTCTTGCCCAGTCGATTCACTCCAGAATCACCCATCTTAACGACATTCATGGAGCAGCACCAGATTGACCGACACAACGACCCACTGACCACCGTTCAGAGCATTTCAGCGTTGCTCTATGCACATATCACCTATGCACCTCAAAGCACGACGGTTGATTCAACCATCGACGAAGTACTCGCACAGCGGCGTGGGGTCTGCCAAGACATCACGCACCTGATGATTGCCATCTGCAGGCAACTCGGTATCCCAAGTCGCTATGTGAGTGGGTACCTCTACCATCGCCGAAACGACCATGACCGCTCACAGGCCGATGCCACGCATGCATGGCTGGAAGTCTGGCTGCCCGAATTACAGTGGGTCGGCATCGACCCCACCAACAACATCTGGACGAGCGAACGCCACATTCGGGTCGCCATTGGGCGTGATTACGCTGATGTACCGCCCACGCGCGGCGTCTATCGGGGTCCTGCTCAAGAGCACCTCGAAGTAGCCGTCGCAGTCAACGACAGCGACACACAGCAACTTCCTACGCCACAAAGTAAGCGACCAGCTTGGCCGACGCGTATTGAAACCCAACAGAGTCAGCAGCAACAACAGTAGTTCGGCACAACCACCCGCGTACCGCTCATGTCCCTTACCCTCGTGGTGGTGGTTCACGTGAAACCGCACATACAACGCACAAAAAAACCACCCCCAAGTAGTTTCCTACTTAAGGGTGGTTCTTCAATGGATGGCGCACAGACCTAGTCTCCCACAAGGCAACCTTGCAGTACCTTCAGTGC
>JBBAWX010000009.1:65918-122788 GCA_040396955.1 Roseiflexaceae bacterium | reverse complement strand
GATTTGGCCCTTCCAAGACGATTATGCGCACATGTTGAGTAGTCTGTACCCGTAATACGGCGTCGTCCGCCACCACGAGGACACGTTGGCGCACTGCCAGCGTGTCCTTTTGCCGTCTACAGATGGTATACTTACACCAATGAGTGGGAAGACAAGGGTAGGGCGTGCATCTCAAGCGACTCGAAATCCAGGGGTTTAAGACGTTTGCGAGTCGGACTCTTTTTGAGTTCCGGCCGGGTGTCTCTGCGATTATCGGGCCCAACGGCAGTGGCAAAAGCAACGTGGTCGACGCCATCCGCTGGGTGCTCGGCGAGCAGAGCTATTCGACCCTGCGCAGTCGCAAAGCCGATGACCTCATCTTTGGTGGTGGGCCACGGCGGGCACCGGCCGGCTTTGCCGAGGTGTCGTTGACCATCGACAACAGCGACCGCACATTGCCCCTAGCCTACGACACCGTCACCATTACGCGGCGTAGCACGCGCTCCGGCGACCACGAGTACTTCCTCAATCGCACCAAAGTGCGCCTGCGCGACATCCAAGAAGCCACCGCCGTGCTCGGCGGGTCATATACCATCATCAACCAAGGGCTCGTCGACAACGTGCTCGATCTGCGCCCCGAAGAGCGCCGGCGCCTCTTCGAGGATGCCGCCGATATCAGCGTGCACGAACAACGGCGCAACGAGGCCATGCGCCGCTTGCGTGAAACCGACACCAACGTGCGCCGGAGCGAAGACATCATTGCCGAGCTTGAGCCACGGCTCCGTAGTCTGCGCCGTCAGGCCAATGCGGCCAAGCAGTACCGCGATATTCGCCACGAACTCGATGCCACCCAAATTGCCCTGCTCAGACTGCAACACGCCCACGCCATTGCGCAACTCGCCGACAGTGAGCGTGCCGATGCCCTGGCACAACAGCAGGTACACATCCTGAGTAGTCAACGTCACGAACTTGCCAGCACCATTGCCGCAGATCGCCAGCACATCCGTGATTTGCGCGAGCAAATGCGCGACATTTATGCGGATGGGAGCCGCCTGCATAGTCGCGCCGAAGCCCTGCAACGCGCCATTGCAGTGGCCGACGAACGCACCAAGGCGGTCACCGTGCGCACCCAGGAGTTCGAGACCAGCCAACAAGAGGCCGAGCAACTTGTGCGGGTGGTGCAGGCCGAGCTTGCCACACTACAACAGACGCGCACCACACAGCAACAGCACCGTGATGCACACCAGCAGGCGTTGGCACAGGTGGATGTGGAGCGCGCCGGCTACCAAGAAAAACGTCGGCAGCTCCGCCAAGCGGTCGACGATGCCCAGCGTGCCGAGGCACATACGCAGGCCAGTATCCGCGAGCGCCAACGCCAAGTCGAGCGCCTCGGCCAACTCCGTGGCGACCTGCAACAACACCAGCTCGGCGAACATCAGCTGATTGAACGGGCCGAGCAACAGGCCACAACGCAGCGCACGGCCCTACACCAGGCACAGAGCACATATGAAGCCCACCAACAGCAGATTGAGCAGCTCAACCAGCACATCCAAGAATTACGCCAAGAGCTCGAACAGGCGCGCACCCTGCGGGCGAGCCGCGAAGAGGCCCTGAACACGGCGCGGCGTGCTCATACCCAGCTCGACTCGCGCTATCAGGCACTGGTGCAGATTCAGCGCAGCCACGGCGGTGTGGTGGCGGGGGTGAAAGCCGCCATGGAATGGGCCACGCAACAGCGGGCCGATTTTGCCCTGGTCTCGACGCTGATTCAGGTGCCGAGTGAGCTCGAATTGGCCATCGAAACGGCGCTCGGGGCCCGCTTGCAGCACATCGTGACCGCCCGTTGGGAGCAGGCTGAGGCCGCCATTCAGGCCCTCAAAAAGGGCGGCCAAGGCCGTGCGACGTTTTTGCCGCTCGACACCATCCGTGCCAGTGGTGATCGGCGCAATGCCCCCACCGGGGCCGGCATTATCGGTGTCGCCGCCGATTTGGTGCAATCCGACGATCGCTACGCCACCGTCGTCGATTATTTGCTGGCACGCACGCTCGTCGTCGAAGACCTCACGGTGGCGCGGCGCGAAATCAAGCGCATCGGCGGCGGCTGGCAGATTGTCACCTTGGCCGGTGAGCAGGTCAGCAGTGGCGGCGCCCTGACCGGTGGCGCCCAAGTGCGTGACGGCGGCACCCTGCGCCGCGAACGCGACATGCGCGAGCTCCCCGATCAGATTGCCCAGGCCAAGGCCGACATTGACCGCCAAAATGCCCTCGTGGCGCAAAGCCAGCAGAGCATCCAGACGACCGAGCAACAGGTGCGCCAGCACGAGCAGAGCCGCCAACAGGCCCAAAGCCAGCTCACACCCCTGCGCCAGGCGGTAGATGCCGCCCAACGCGCCCTCACTAAAGCCGAAGCCGATGTGGCGCTCGTGCAACAACAGGCCAGCCAAGCCGGGAATCGCCTCAGCGAGGCCAGTGACCAGATGCAACAGCTCGAAAAAGAGCTCCTTGAGTTGGCCAGCCAACAACAACTGCAACGCACCGCCCTCGATCAGGCCTATCGCGACGAGCAGACCCTGATTGAGCAGAGCTATGCCGACGAAGACCGCCGCGCCGCCACACAGCAACTCCTCACGGAGGCCGAAGGGCAACTGCGCGGCACCATGGCCACCATCACGGCCAGCGAACAACGCCTCGCCACCCTGCACCACACCCTGATGCAACGCCAGGCCCGCAGTGACGAGCTAGCCCGTGAGCGCACGACCGTGGCCCACGAGCGTCAAGCGCACCTCGATGAACTCAGCCTCGTGCAACAAGAAATCAGCCACATCCAAAGCCGGATTGCCCCACTCGAACAGCAACTCGCAACGCTCGAACAACGCATCCCCGGCCAAGAAAAAGCCGAACACACCCTGCTCCAACAGCTCCGTGAGGGCGAAAGTGAAGCGAGTCGCACTGCCCTGCAGTTGCAACGTGCCAAAGACCGCCTTGATGTACTCTTTGAGCGTGCCAGTAGCGAGGGCTACGATCTGACCGTATTGAGCAAAAGTGATACCCCGGTCAGTGGCGATGAAACGCACCTCAACCAGCAACTCGGCCAGTTCCGCCAACAGCTCCAGCGCATCGGCCCCGTGAATCCGCTGGCCCTCGAAGAATTCGACGAAGCCAACGAACGTCACACGTTTTTGACGGCACAAGTTGCCGATTTGCGCAGTGCCGCCCAAAGCCTCACCGATTTGATTGCAGAGCTCGACGCCACCATGCGTGCGAATTTTGAGCAGACGTTTGGCGAGGTGGCCCGAGAATTTGCCCTCACCTTCCAGATCATGTTTGGCGGCGGGAGTGCCAGCCTCGACCTCGTCAAACAGGGTGAGGGGGGCGCGCTTGACGACATCGGCATCGAGATTACGGCACGCCCGCCGGGCAAACGCCAACAAAATCTGGCCCTGTTGTCGGGCGGCGAACGCTCGCTCACGGCGGTTGCCCTGCTCTTTGCCATCCTCAAGGTCAAACCGACGCCGTTTTGTGTGCTCGATGAGGTCGATGCCGCCCTCGATGAAGCCAACGTGGCGCGCTTCCGCGCCGCCCTGGCGGATCTCCGCACCACCTCGCAGTTTGTGGTGGTTACACACAACCGTGGCACCATTGAAATCGCAGACTCCATTTATGGCGTCTCCATGGGCGACGACAGCGCGTCACGCGTGCTGTCGCTTCGCCTCGACGAACTCGTCTTGCCCCATGAATCATCGCGCTAGCCTTTTGCACCACCAACGAGGAATCACATGCCACGACTTTCTGACTTTCAAGCGGTCGTCTTCGACATGGACGGCACGCTGACCCCCAACATGCATTTACATGCGCAGGCCTTCGACGTTTTTATGGCCAAATACGGCATCCCACAGCCCTCAGCCGAAGTAGCGGCCAGTCTGTCGGGCAAGCGCAACAGTGAAATTTTTCCGGTGCTCTTTGGGCGTGACCTCGATCCAGCCGAGTTGGCACAGTACGCCGACGAAAAGGAAGAACTCTACCGCACGCTGATGGATCAGGTGCACCCCGTACCCGGGTTGAATGCCTTCTTGCAGCAACTCGATCACCACAGCATTCGCTCGGCGATTGCCACTTCGGCGCCCCACGGCAACGTGGGCCCCACCTTGGCGCGCCTCAACCTGCCCGACTACTTTGCGGCCATTACGCTGGGCACCGAAGTAGCCAACGGCAAACCCGCTCCCGATATTTTCATTGAAGCGGCTCGCCGCCTCCAGGTCTCCCCGGCGCAGTGCATTGGCATCGAAGACAGCTTTGCCGGGTTGACCGCAGTGCGTGCCGCGGGCATGTACACGGTGGCCATTGCCACCACGCACACGACCGAAGAACTCGCACTTGCCCGCCCCGACATCATCGTCAGCGATTATGTGGAGTTGTTGCAGTTTTTCGCGACTGCCTAAACAGGAACGCACTCATGCCAGTCGTCGATCTGCAGATTCACACGGCCGCCTTGCCCCATCATTCGAGTTGGACCCCTGCCACCCTCATCCCGGCCGTGCAGGCCGCCGGGCTGTGTGCCTTTGCCATCACCGACCACAATACAACGGCCGGCGTGATTGCCATGCAAGCGGCCGCCATGCGAGCCGGCGTCCCGTGTGTGAGTGGCTGCGAAGTCGATAGCAGTCATGGCGGCAAGCTCTGGCATACCCTGATGTACGGCATTGACCCGACGCATCCAGCGGTGCTAGCACTCTGTGCCTCCGTGGATGCGCGCAACGCCGCCGACGCCAATCGCCTCCTCGAGCAGCTCCCCGCCGCCGGGTGGCAGTTGCCCGATATCCGCACCCAGCTCGGCAAGCAGCCCAACGTGGCCGAAATCGCCACGGCGCTCGCTCAGCACAATCGGCTCCCTGATCGCATCGACGCCGACGACGAAGCCGCCGGCATGCGCTTTTTGTTGGCGCGCCCCGGCTCCTACACCCCGCCCACCGTCAGCGAAGTAATTGCAGTGGCACACCAGGCGGGGGGTGTGGCCATTTTGGCGCATCCTGGTCGCTCCAAGGGCGTCTACGCCATCCCCGCAGACGCCGACGACATCGCCAGCATGGTGGTGCATGGGCTCGACGGCATCGAGGTCTATTACCCGGCACACACGCCTGCGCAGGTGCGTTTTTTGGCGGAGCAGGCCGAAGTGCACGGGCTCCTCGTCAGCGGCGGGTCAGATTCGCATCACCCGCATCAAGCACTCGCCCAGTGGGATGCCACGCCCATCATCCCGCTCCTACGTCGAGTCGGTGCATGGTAACTTGCCCGTGCACGCGCCAGCGTGGTGCGGTACAATATGCAGAAAATTGCGAATGAAAAGGCTTTGGCATGCGACGCATCAGCGAATGGGTAAGTGTGAGTCTATTGGGTTTGGTCATGCTCGTCAATGCATGGCTGGTCGATGACGCCTATATCACCTTCCGCACGGTCGTCAACGCCGTGAACGGGCACGGGTTGGTCTGGAACATCGGCGAACGCGTGCAGGTCTACACCCACCCCCTCTGGATGTTCCTCATTACCGCGCTCTACGCGGTCACTTCCGAGCTTTTTTTCAGCGTAATTCTGTTTTCATGGGTCGTCAGCCTGACCGCTTTTTGGGTGGCGCGCCAGAGCATCACCGATCGCTGGTGGTCACCCGGGTTGTTGGCAATCGGCATATTAGCCAGCAAGGCGGTGCTCGACTATACGTCGTCGGGGCTCGAAAACCCGCTCTCCTACCTGCTCATGGCCTGGTTCATCTGGCGCATGCTCCCGCTCACGTCGCATACCACACTCACTGAGCGCCAACTCGGCGAGTTGTTTTTGGTGGCGTCGTTGAGTTGTTTCAACCGTAGCGACACCATTTTGCTCTACGTGCCCGCACTCGTGTGGGTCCTCTGGTTGGCGCGCCACCTGCCGTGGCCACGCATCATCGGCGTCATCGCCCTAGCCACCCTCCCTGTGAGTGCGTGGGTGCTGTTTTCCGTCATCTACTACGGCTATCCCTTGCCCAATACCGCCTACGCCAAGGCCCTTTCGACCGATGTCGCTCTCTGGTGGAAGTTGCAAAAGGGCTGGCAATATCAGTGGAACAGCATCCGCTGGGACACGGCGAGTCATCTCATGCTGCTTGGTGCGTTGTACTGGAGCATCACGCGCAAGCATTTCAGTGCCCTCGCCGTGTTGGCGGGTGGCCTGCTGTACATGTTTTTCGTCTTTACTTCAGGGGCCACTGCCACGCACATGAGCGGGCGATTTTTGGCGGTACCACTCTTCATGGGGGTGGTCGTTTTTGTGCGTCACGTCAACAGTGCACGACAGGCGCTCGGCATCACCATCGCCTTGCTGGTGTTCATGCTGTGGAGCCCGGTGTCGGCCATCAAATTTGGCACACCGGCGTATGTCGGATTTGACAACCGCGAGAGCCCCTACATCGACACCAAGTGGTTTGTCTACAACGAAGGGGCCGCACTGCTCAACTGGCGCCCCGGCATTGCCATGCCCAATCACGCATGGTACCAGTGGGGACTCAACGAGCGGCAGTCGCCGCAACGCGTCTACGTAGGTGCCACTGCGGCCGTGGTACCCATCGGCTACGCCTGTTTTGCCGCCGGCCCCGACAAGTTTTTCATCGATGTGGTCGGGCTCAGTGACCCCCTGTTGTCACGCCTGCCGGCCCAAACAACCGCATCACTCCCTGGTCACTTTCCACGCCCTATACCCGACGGCTACGTGGCTTCCATTGAGGCCGACCGCAATCTCATCGTCGATCCATTCACGCATACGTTCTATGATGCGGTGCGCGTGATTACCCGCGACCCCATCTGGAGCTGGTCGCGCATGCGCACCATTGTGGCCATGAATGTCGGCGCCTACGAGCTCTACCGCACCATGTACGTGGAACGCACCGTCGAGCACGGGCGCATCGTCGATCGGCTCGCCTACCGCGTGCCATAGGCGACTGCGCTACGCGCGATTTCTCAATTGCCCCACCATCTCCTACGGCATCCCTGTGCCAAGCCTTGGCATATAATAGGCGTGAACCGGCAACTGCCAGACGAGAGGCCAGTGCATGCCCAGACGATTTACACGCAAACACCGCCGCGACGCATCCCACGAGATTTTGTCATTCATCACCCGCGATCAACGCATCGGCGAGGTCTGCATGGTGCTCCAGCGCCCCGATGGGCGGATTTGGTGTGCCGCCAAGCAGTTTTACTATAATCACACGGCCCGCCTGCTGACTGGCGGCATCCACCCCGGCGAAGATCTCGATGCCGCCTTGCACCGCGAAGTCGCCGAAGAAACCGGCCTCACCATTACCTCGTTTACGCCGGCCTTCACGGTGTCGTACACCACGACCGTCCCTTTTTTTACCTGGGTGTTCCACTGCCAAGTCAACGATGATCTACCCGTGGCACATGACCCGCACGAGCAGATCCATCATTTCGAAGCCCTCGCCCCACACGAGTTGGCCACCCGCGCCGACACCCTCGCCAACCTGCCCGCCGAATACACCCCGCACCTGGGTGGCACCTGGCAAGCCTGGGGGCGATTCCGCGCACAGACACATTACTTGCTAGCTGAATATCTCGGTCACGGTGGATAACTGGGCCAAGTTATCCACATTTCATCCACATATCCCCATAAAAACGGTGGATAACCCGTGGACGGACGGTGGAAACGCCATTCACGGTATACTATGCATGATACCGACTCTAGAGGGCCCAGAGACATGTTGCCACATCTTGCCACCCAAGCGGCCCGCTACGATGCCACCACCCATCGCCTGCACGCCTACACGCCGCAGGGGGAGGCGCTCTGCTTTGAGACACCAGCCGAGCTCACCCAGGCCATTGCCGACCAGCGCGTCTATGCTAGCCACGCAGTGGCCATCGCAGGCATACTCCTCGCACTCCATCACGGAGTTGCACGTATGCACTACGACCCGGGGGTGATGATTCCGGATGTGCTACGCACCACCACACCCTCACTCCTTGCGCAAACCGTACACCAACAGCTCCAGCGCATCGATCGGGCGCATGAGCGCACCGCGCGACTCGCACAAGAACTCTTGACCGACGACGACGTGGTTACCCTTGTCGACCATGACGGGCTCCTCGCCACGGTCATACACCGCCAGCTCCAACGCGAGGCGAGTGCGCCCCGGGCACATCTCACGCGCCATCACACCTGGAGCCCTGCACAACAGGCCACGGTGGTCTTGTGGCAGGCACCAATTCACGGTGACGGCCAGATTGCCCCGGCACTCTTTCAGCACCTCACCGAGCTCCTGAGCCACCAAGTGCTCGGCTACGTGCTTGCGCCACACGGGCCACAAACTGACCCCGCACCGGCCGATGCGCGGCTCTGCCCAACCGCCGTGATTACGAGTCGGGGTATCTACCGCGCCGATCGCGTCAGTCGCTATCTCCACGACAGCGACATCGGTGGCGACATGATTCCTCTGCAGTAGCATGCCGACCCCTTTTTTGGTAAAATAGAACAAATGTTCGTATTTTTCAACAAAAAAGGAGGTTTGATGCACACGCTCGACCCACTCACCGCCACACAAATTGCGGCGGGGCCCAGCATTGACCGACCGGCGGCGGTGATTCGTGAGCTCATCGAAAACGCCATCGACGCCGGAGCCCGCCACATCGACATCACGTTGCAACCCGGGAGTATGACCGTCAGCGACGACGGTTGTGGCATGACGGTTGCCCAGCTAACCCAGGCCTTTCAACGCCACACCACCAGCAAATTACAGCACTACGACGACATTTTTGCGCTCCACACCCTCGGCTTTCGTGGCGAGGCCTTGGCCGCCATTGCCGCTGTGGCGCGGGTAAGTTGCACGAGTCGTACAATCACGGAGCCGGTGGCACACGAACTTCGCATTGCGGCTGGTGAAATCCACGACCTACGGGCGTGCGCCCACCCGGTGGGCACGACGGTGCAGGTAGAGCGGCTCTTTTACACGGCTCCGCACCGACGGCACTTTTTGCGCCACCCGCACTACGAATCCCAGCACATCGCCGATTTGGTGCTCCGCTATGCCTACATCTACCCCGAAATCGCCTTCCGGCTCCACGAAGCCGACCAGTACCAACTCACGAGCAGTGGCAGTGGTGAGCTAGCGCACGTCATCGGTGAAATCTGGCAGACGCGCGACATCACACCGGTAGCGGCCCACCTCGACGATTATGCGGCACAACTACGTGGATACGTGGTGGGGAGCAGTCACGCCCAACCACGCCGCCGCCACCAAGTGGTCGCCATCAACCGGCGTCCGGTGCGGGTCAGCGGCTTATTGGCGCATCTCATCGACGAGCTCATCCCGCCCATACGGCACCAGCACCCGGCAGTGGTCTTCGAATTCCAGATTCCGGGCCACGACCTCGACGTCAACGCACACGTCCACAAACACGAGCCCGAAGTGCGCTACCCGGGGGCCCTGGCCAAATTACTCTACCAAGCACTCAGGGCGCCAGTTGCCACGCGGAGCGACGGCCTCCTACTACCACCCGTGACCCCTCCGGAGCTCCAGAGCATGGGGCGCCACGCCACCCTGGTGATTGCTAGCGGGCCAGATGGCGTCTATTTTTTGCAGCCGGCTCAGATTCTGGCCACCATGCGACCACCACAGCTCAGTAGTGGGCCATTGCTTGTGCCCCCCTTGGTCGTAACGGGGAGCGTGGCACACCGCCTCCGCACGCATCACGAGGCCTTGGCAGAGGCCGGGTTCGTGGTGGAGTGGGCCCACGATCACGCCACGTTCCACCGCCTGCCGGCCGCACTCGTCAGCAGTCGGTTCGCCACTGCGCTCCCGAGTATCGGCCAGCGGCTCCAGCGCGGGGATTCCCTGTTCGTGGCCTGTGCCGATTGCTGGAGCGACGATTGGATTATTGCGCAGTGGCGCCAGCTCGCCCACCCCTGGGAGCCACGATTTTGTCATGTACTGGGCATTCACCGCCTCAACCAGCTCTTTAAAATGCGGCAATGACACAGCAACGGGTGGGGGAGCAATGCTCCCCCACCCGCTTCCACCGTAGCACTACGCATGCACAACCACTTACGTGGCGAGCACGACGCGAATCGCCACCACCACCGCGGCCAAGAGCGCCCCTACGATGAGGAGCTCAATCAAACCAAACGCACTAAACCAACGTCGCATGGACTCATTCCTTCTTGCCACATCTTGTGCACATCCTACCACGGATTCGTGCAACCGCAAGAAGCTCCGCCGTGTTTGATGCTATGATACTGGCAGATTCCTTCTCCGTGTCTACAAGGAGCGCTCCATGCCCACCTACAAAGTCGGCGTCCAGCTACAAAATCAACACACCAGCTACGCCGAATATGCCGACGCCATCCAGCGTGCCGAAGCTGCCGGGGTCGACTCACTCTGGAACTGGGATCACTTTTTTCCGCTGTACGGTGACCCAGACGGCAATCACTTTGAGGGCTGGACGCTCCTCACCGCCATGGCCACCCTTACCACGCGCGTCGAAATCGGCTGTTTGGTGCTCTGCAACAGCTACCGCAACCCGCGTCTGCTGGCCCACATGAGCAAAACGCTCGATCACATCAGCAATGGCCGCTACATTCTGGGCATCGGGGCTGGTTGGTTTGAACGCGATTACGTGGAGTACGGCTATGAATTCGGCACCGCCGGCGATCGCCTCCGCGCCCTCGGGCACAACTTGCCCCTCTTCCGCGAGTACTGGGCCCAAGAAGTGCCCGCTCCTGTGCGCGACATCCCCATTTTGGTGGGTGGCGGTGGTGAAAAAGTGACCCTCAAGTTGACCGCACAATATGCCACCATGTGGAACGGATTCGGCCCAGCAGAGACCTACGCCCGCAAAAACGCCATCCTCACCGATTGGTGCCACCAAGTGGGGCGCAACCCGGCCGACATTGAGCGCACCGTGTCGTTGGGGCCAGACCAGCTCGATACCCTCGACGATTTGGCGGCAGCTGGAGCCACGCATTTCATCATGATGACCGGCCACCCCTACAGCCAATCCGCCATCGAGCAACTCGTGGCCTGGCGTGATGCACGCAACGCGGGGTAGTGCGCAGCGCCTGAGTATGGTACAGTAGCAATGGCGACCTTTTCCCCACATACAGGGATACCGTCTATGATTGCCGTCTACGATAGCGGGATTGGCGGAATGAGCGTCTTGCGCGCCTTGCGCGCACAAGACCCCCACAGTGATATCCTTTATTTGGCCGATCAAGCACGTTGCCCCTACGGGGAGCGTGAGGCGGCCGACATTGAGCGCATCGCCCTTGGATGCGCCCATTGGCTCATTCGCCAGGGAGCATCTCCCATCGTAGTGGCCTGCAACACGGCCAGTGCCATGGCGCTTGACACGCTCCGGCTCACGTTCCCGACTGTACCCTTCGTCGGCATGGTGCCAGCGGTCAAGCCGGCGGTGATGCTGACCCAGAGTGGCGTGGTGGGCGTCATGGCCACCGCTGCCACCCTCAAAGGGCGCCTGCTCCGCGATGTCACCGAGCGCTACGCGCAACACACCACCGTCATCGGGCAGGCCTGCCACGGACTCGTCGATTTTGTGGAGGCGGGTGACCTCCATTCGCCGGCCCTCAAAGCACGCATTCACGAGCACCTCGAGCCGCTACTTGTGGCGGGTGCCGACGTCATCGTGCTCGGGTGCACGCACTACCCGTTTCTGCAAGACGCCATCCAAGCGGCAGCGCCCCACGTCACGTTGATCGACCCGGCACCCGCAGTGGCACGTCAGACCCTGACAGTGGCCCAACACGGCGCAGATACAAGTGCAGGTGCCCACGGGCAGACGCTCTATTTCACCACCGGTTCGGCCGATTATTTTGCCTGGCAACTGCACGCCCTCGGTCTCCCGGAGGGCCCGGTCCAGAGCGTCTCACTGGAGGAGTTACTATGACCAACGATGTCATCGGATTACTCGTCTCGTACCTGTACGCCGGCGGTTTGCTCATCATCGGCGAGGTGCTCCACCGCTACGCCCACGTCCCCAACGACATCACACGCAAAATCGTGCATGTGGGGGCTGGTATGTGGGTCTTTGGGGTGCTGAGTTTCTTCGGGAGTTGGCAGATTGGGGTCATTCCCTTCGCTTCGTTCATTGGGCTGAACTACTTTTTTTACCGCGTCAAGCTGTTTCGCGGCATCGACAGCGACAATGCCAGCCTCGGCACCGTCTATTTCGCCATCTCGATTACCCTGCTGAGCATCGCACTCTGGCGCCCGGCTGGTCCCATCGATCACGCACCCGCCCTCGTGGCCGGTATCATGGCCATGACTTGGGGCGATGCGCTCGCCGCGCTCATCGGCAAGCACTACGGCACACACCGCTACACCATCAACGGCGGCACACGGAGCTACGAGGGCAGTGCGGTTATGTTTGTGGTCTCGCTGGTCGTTATCTTCCTCACCTTGACGCTGTTGCCTGGATCGTCGCTCACTCCCTACGCCGACATCCCTACTACTACCGCGGTCATTGTGGCGAGTATTGCCGGGGCCGCAGTGGCCACCGTGGTCGAGGCCTTGTCACCCCATGGTACCGACAACCTCACCGTCCCCATTTGTGTGACACTTGTGGCACTACTCGCCGGCTAAATACTCCCCCCTCCTGCCCCGTACCATGGGGTAGGAGGGGGCTGCATGCAATGGCGTACCCTAGCGGTTGTTGGCCACTCCCCATTTGAGCAAGGCAATACCGGCAAAACCGATGACCACCAGGCCGATAAAGAGCACCTTGAAGCCGTACAGCTCGGCGATGCCGCCGGCGGTCAGCGAGGCCAGCAACAACAGCGGCGCATTGAACACGTTTGATACGGCGATATAGCTCGCCCGCTTTTCGACGCTCGCAAAGCTAAAGACAAGCGCCGAATTGGCTGGCATATTACCACCCATGGCGATGCCCCCGAGGGCAAACATCGGGTAGTACCAGCTCGCATCACGCGCAAACCAGGGAAGCAGCAAGATGAGCAGCCCGAATGTGCTCCCTAGGATAATCACACGGCGACGCCCCCAACGATCGGCCAAGGTGCCTAGCCCGATATTGCCAATGGTCTGCGCAACCATCAAGACCACGGTAAACAACCCGACCGTGCTCCCGTCGATCTTGAATTGCACGAGCGCCGAAGCGGTCACAAAGCTATGCCCAATCATGCCCACGGAGATACAGGCGTAGGCGATAATATAGCGCAAAAAGGCCGTATCGTCGCGCAACAGGGCTGGCATGTCGCGGATCAACGCCCAAAATGGTTGCTTGGGTTGTGGGGGAATCGCTGGCTCGACACTAAATGCCAAGAAAATATAGGCCACTGCCATGAGTGTAAAACAAATCAGCGATAACAGCCCGATGTTGTAGGGAAAGGCGTACGCAGGAATAAGTGTATACGTACCAATGACCAACGGTTGGTTGGCAAGCACCTGCGTGGCAATCGCCGCGCCCGCAATTCCCAATAGACTGCCGACACCAAACTGCACGCCAAAAAAGGTGCCCCACTGACGTGGCGGGATGATCCGACTAATAAAATCGTTCCACGGTACACCGTTGAATCCGGCACTAAACATGAAAATAGCATACAGGCTAAAAAAGTACACCAACGTGGTGGCAGAATCAAACGTATTGCCTGAAAAGAGCCATACCCCCAAAATCAACCACGGGATACGCTCAAAAAACGTCAATGTCATAATCAGCGGTTTACGCCGCCACAAGTGAGCAATTAAGGGCGCCATGAAAAGCCCGGGGAGTAGCCAACCAGTATTGGCAATGGCCGGAATTAGGCCTTGTACCCATTTTTCATCGGAATACTGCTGCACGATATAGGGCAAAACGGTCAGGCTCGACATCATGTGCATGCCAAGCATGAAGAGCCCACCCTCGATGACATTCAACCAAAAATTGCGCCGCGCGTGCTTGGCGACAAATGCTTCGGTCGTTTCGGGTAACGGCATTGTATTGGTGGTACTGCTCATTCTGTTGCATCCACTTTCCGCTGTGCGTTTGGCAACGCTACTTTTTTCATCATCACCACACTACCGATGACGCCAAACAACGCCAAGGCCACAAAGAGCGCAGAATACCCGTATGCCCCAGCCAGCCACCCCGCCAATAAGGGCGAAATAGCCGAAATTGGCACGTTAAACGTGTTGGCCGTGGCAATGTAGCTCGGTCGCGTATCGGTGCTCGCAAAGTTCATCACCATGGTGAAGCCTGCAAGCTGGTAACCACCCATGGCAATCCCACCACACACAAAGACCGGATAAAACCACCATTCGCTTGGGGCCAACCACGCCAACGGCAATGACAGCGCGGCCACAAAGCCGGCAAATACCAGGACCTGCTTGTGCCCCCAACGATCGGCCAAGGCCCCGAGGCCGAAATTACCGATGGCTTGCGCCGCCAATAGCACCACGGTAAATGTGCCCACCGTGCTCCCATCGGATTGAAATTTCGCCAATGCCGCCGCCGTCACAAAACTATGCCCGAGAATGCCGAGCGACATGCCGGTACGGGCCAGCAAGTAGATGGTGAAAACACGATCGTTGCGGAGCAACTGTGGCATGTCGCGCAATACTGCCCAGATGGGTTGCTTGGCTTGCGGTGGAATGCGGGGCTCTACCGTGAGCATCAAAAAGATGTACGACACCATCATGCAGGCAAAACACACCAGTGAGAGCATGCCGATGTTTTGTGGAAAAGCGGAACTTTCGGCTAAGACCACACCACCAATCTGCAACGGCTTCTGTGCCAGCACCTGCGTGGCAACCGCAGCTCCCGCCACACCAAGGAGACTCCCAAGACCGCTCTGAAAGCCAAAAAAAGTACCCCAGCGTTGCTCCGGGATGACCCGGCCAATGAAATCTTGCCAGGGAATGGAGGTCGCCCCCGCACTAAACATGTGCATCGAATACAGACCGAAAAAAATCGCCAGTGTGGTCGATGCATCGAAGCGATTACCGCCGATCAGCCACAAACCGATAATGAGCCACGGCAGGCGCTCCAAAAAGGTGCCCACCATGAAGACAGGTTTCCGCCGCCACAGATGGGCAATGAGGGGTGCCACAAAGAGCCCAGGTAAGAGCCAACCCGTATTGACGATGGCCGGGATGAGTCCTTGGAGCCACTGCTCCTTTGAGTATTGCTCGACGAAGTATGGCAGCACAGTGAAACGCGACACCATGCTAATCCCGAACATGAACAACCCACCTTCGATGACGTTCAACCAGAAATTGCGCCGCGCATGGCGTGCCACAAACGCTGCCGTGGCATCAGTCATGAAATCCTCGTGTTCTACTGGGCATCCCCGTTTTTGACAGAGCCGGTGCATTCGGGTATGCTACATCTTGTGAACTTCTTCGCAAACTACCACGGGCCAACATGCGTCCTTTTGATACGACACAGCACCAATACCTTGAACGCATCGATGCCCTCATCACCGCACGCATGGCTCCGCATGCACAGCAAATCGCACGCGAAGCACTCCACAGTCGCGCGGTAGCCTTGCCGCGGACCAGCATGGCGCAACTTGCGTTTGCGGCTGCTCAAGCCGGCACCTTTGACCAAACCATCTACCATGCCGGTGCCGCCATCGAGCTAATCCGCGCTGGTGCTGCCATGCACCGACGCCTGTTCAGTAGCAATGCACATGCCGACCATCGCCCACAATCACCACTGCATGGCCCCACCTTGATGCTGGGTGACTACTTCTTCGCATTAGCTGCCACCGAAATGGCCGTGACTCCGCATACCCACATTATCGCAGACTACTCGGATTGTGTCATGCGACTTGCTGAGGCATTTTTGAGCCCGACACCGCTCAACAGCCCCGATTTGGCGAGTCACGTGCTTCACCACATCAACATGGTCGAAGGTCGTATTTGCACCAGTGCCATCCGAGCCGGGCTCACCTGCGCTCAGCAATCGGTGGACGCCGATTTCAGCGCCAAGCTTGGTCATACCTGTGCCCAGGTCATCGCGCTCCATGTCCACGTCCAACAGAGTGCAGATCCCTTCGAGACCCTCGATCGCGGCACCGTGATGTTGCCAGTGGCCTACGCCGTCTTAGCCGATCGCGAAGCCGCCCTACATGCCATTACACAGCACGACAGTGTGGCACTCACACAGCTCATTCAACGTTGCGCTGGGGTCGAACAGACCCGTGCTACCCAACAACAGGTGCTAGCCAGCGCCCAACTCCTCATCGATCAACTCCCGTTTGCGTCGATGCGCACCTCCCTGCACGAACTCCTGCAAACGTTCAGTATCCCCAGTTGACCCAGACATACCACGCTCCCAACACACTCACCAAGGCCGTTTGCATCCATGCTGGCGGTACCCAAGTAGATTGCCGACGTAGCCACCACCAACTGACCACGAGCACGATGGGCGTCAATCCGGCCTCGATCCACCACAGTCCCCAGGGCGCACTTGCGACCCGCACCGCAATCAGGCCGATTGTCAGTACGACCATGCGCTGTGGCAGTGTGGCTCGGGGCCAGGCAAGCATTGCCATCATCCAGGCCCCAACTCCCAATACCCAGGTCGTCCAACCACCCGTCGCAGGTGACTGCAGACAGGCACCTGCCCGATCAAGCACGAACGACTGACAGCTCCATGCCAACACCGCCAACGCCGCTATCCACCATATCCCGCCCCAACGCGGATGTTGGGGCGCGGTCGCAATGGCTGCCAGGATCAACAGCCACACGACATCGGCTTCACCGAGTCGCACTGCCCCCCAAACCGGCACAAACAACAACATGCCCCAGGCGGCCCACAATCGCCAGCGCTCCACCGGCGGCCACCCCAACGGGGGGGCAGTGGTGAGGGCAATCAACCAGATCGTCGCTGTCGGGTAAAACACGATGCGACTCCAGGCGTAAATGACGGTCATCAAGCTAGCCAGCATCATCACGCTCCTGCACCGGCCATTGCTGGACGACTGCCCAGGCGAGCACCAGCACCCACCCGATGATTGCCACGGGCAGACCGGATACGACCTGCTGATTGGCGGCACGCACCCACCACGCTACCACTATGTCGCCAAACGGCGTCAAGGCTGGTTGCAACCGCGCAATCCCCGCAAGATTGGGGGCCGCCCACCACAACACGAGGAACGGTGCCCATGCTCGCAATTGGCGCCAGGTAATCTGTGGGATGTGTGCGAGTAGTGGCCAGAGCACCAACACGCTCCCCCAAAGACTCCCGGCCGCCAGAGTTGTTGCCGCCACACCCCACCAACTCACCACCGCCAACAACGCAATCTGCGGCATCTGCGCCACAGTCATCGCCCATGGTGCCACTACCAATCCAGGTGCTGTCATGCTCCACAGGAGCGCCCCTGCCAATGCCATCCAACCACGTTCCATCTGCTGGTGGTGCATCGACCAGAGTGTCACAATACCAAATACGCTCAATACCACCACATCGAAATACAAGGGGGGAGCATGGTGCGCCATGAGTACCAACAGGGGGCCATACCAGCGCAGTGCATCGCGCTGATGTGCGTACCACACCGCACCAATACTTCCCAGGGCCACCACGCTCCATGCCAAATATGGCGGAGTCGGCCACCACGGGGTACTCAGTGCCACCCCGAGCACTACCCGCTGCCACCAAGGGTGAAGCGACCAGAGTGGCGCAAACGGTGCTACGGGCATGGGCAGGGTGGCCAGCACCACTGCGAGCATATTACGCCGGCTTGGCAAGCACTGAGCCCAGAGTTGTGCCACCAACGGCGTTACCATCACGGCGGTCACACCGACCAGTGGCACGCACGTGCTGGCCACGGCAATGAACACCGACCACCATTGCCACGGAGTAAGCCGATATGATGGGAGCATGCGCCCTCACTCTCACGCGCATCCCCCCCGCACCCGGGCACTGCCGTGATGAGGGGGGGATGTGGTTGCAACATTCCACTCGTAGCCTATGCACCAACTGGTTCGTTTTGTGAAGCCAAATTCCGCAACACATAGTGCAAAATGCCACCGTTGCGATAGTAGGCCAACTCACCGTCGGAGTTGATACGCACCTTCACGGTGAACCGTGTCTGCTGGCCATCCAGCGTCGCCACCACCGTCAATTCTTGCCCGGGTTGCAGTGATTCGATACCTTCGATGTCGAACACTTCGCGTCCGGTCAAGCCCAGTGATTGCCAATTCTGCCCATCTACGAAGGTCAACGGCAACACGCCCATGCCGACCAGATTGGAGCGATGGATGCGCTCGAAGCTTTCGGCGATGACGGCTCGCACCCCCAACAAAAAGGTGCCCTTGGCGGCCCAGTCACGCGACGAACCCATGCCGTATTCTTTACCGGCCAATACCACGAGAGGCGTCTGTGTCTGCTCGTACTGCATGGCCGCATCGTAGATCGACTGCTGCGCACCACTCGGCACATGCACCGTGTAGCCACCCTCAACCCCAGGCACCATGGCGTTTTTGAGGCGGATGTTGGCAAACGTGCCCCGCATCATCACCTCGTGATTGCCACGTCGTGCGCCGTACGAGTTGAAATCTTCTTTCTTCACGCCGTGCGCCAGTAAGTACTGCCCGGCCGGTGAATTGGTGGGAATGTCGCCGGCTGGCGAGATATGGTCGGTGGTCACGTTGTCGCCGAGCAGAGCCAAGGCGTGCGCCCCCTTGATGGAGCGCAACGCGGGCACTTCTTTGGTCATCCCTACAAAGTAGGGCGGATTCTGGATGTAGGTCGAATTGGTGTCCCAAGTGTACAGAGCGCCCTCGGGCACTGGCAACTTGTTCCAGATGTCGTTGCCCGTAAACACGTTGCCGTACTGGGCACGGAACAGGTCGGCGTTCAAGGCCGCATTGAGCGCTGCCTGAATTTCTGCTTCAGTGGGCCAGATGTCGGCCAGATACACCGGCTGACCGTCGCTGCCCAGCCCGAGCGGCTCGTTGTAGACATCAATGTCGACCGTGCCGGCAATGGCGAAGGCTACCACCAACGGCGGTGATGCCAAGTAGTTGGCTTTGACGATGGGGTGGATGCGCCCTTCGAAATTACGATTACCACTGAGGACGGCACTCACCACCAAGTCCTTGGCGGCCGCAGATACTTCATCGGCCACTGGTCCAGAGTTCCCGATACAGGTGGTACAGCCGTAGCCGATGACGTTGAATCCCAACTGGTCGAGGTAGCGCTGGACATCGGCTTTGTTCAAGTATTCACTGACCACGCGTGAGCCAGGCGCCAACGACGTCTTGACGTACGGAGCACGCTTCAGGCCCTTGGCGACAGCCTTTTTGGCCAGTAGACCGGCTGCCATCATCACCGACGGGTTGGAGGTATTGGTGCACGAGGTAATGGCCGCAATCACCGTGGCGCCATGGGTCATGCTCGTGGCTTGCCCACCAACGCTCAACGCCACCTCTGCATCGGCGTAGGTGTTGCTCCGAGCTCCCTTGTTGACCTGCGCCGCTGCCACCGTCTTCCCAAAGACTTTGCTCATGGCATCATTGAACGACTGCTTGAGTCCGGTCAGCGCCACGCGATCTTGTGGGCGCCGTGGCCCGGCCACGCTCGGCTCAATGCTCGCCAAATCGAGCTCAAGCAACGAATTAAACTGCGGAATGGGCATGCCATCAATGCGGTACATGCCCTGGGCCTTGGCATATGCCTCGACCAAGGCCACCACGTCATCTGGGCGCCCCGTGCCACGCAGGTAGTTGAGGGTTTCGGCATCGATGGGGAAAAAGCCACAGGTGGCGCCGTACTCGGGCGCCATGTTGGCAATGGTGGCACGGTCAGCCAAGCTGAGGCCGCTCAAACCGTCACCACAGAATTCCACGAACTTGTCGACCACCCCGTGCTTGCGCAACAACTCGGTGACCCGCAACACGAGGTCGGTGGCGGTGGCACCTGCACGCAGGCGACCCGACAAGCGCACCCCAACCACTTCGGGGGTCAGCATGGCTAATGGTTGCCCCAACAAGACCGCCTCAGCCTCAATCCCGCCCACACCCCAGCCCAACACGCCAAGACCGTTGATCATGGTGGTATGACTGTCGGTGCCTACCAGGCTATCGGGCATGGCCACCAATTCACCATCGATTTCCTTGGTAAGCACCCCTTGCGCCAAGTATTCGAGGTTGACCTGGTGACAAATCCCAGTCATGGGTGGCACCACACTGAAGTTGCTGAAGCTCTGTTGGCCCCAGCGCAAAAATTCATAGCGCTCGCGGTTGCGGCTAAATTCGAGATCGGCGTTCATCTGGAGCGCCATGCCGTGACCAAACGCGTCGACCTGCACCGAGTGGTCAATGACCAAATCGGCCTGCGCCAGTGGGTTGATACGCGCCGGGTCGCCACCAAGCTTTTGCATGGCGTCACGCATGGCCGCCAAATCGACTACTGCCGGCACTCCGGTGAAGTCTTGCATCAGCACACGGGCCGGCTTAAATGCAACTTCGCGTGAGCCAGCACTCGCCGGCGTCCATTTGGCCAATGCCGCTACATCGTCACTACTGGTAAATCCATCACCCACGTTGCGCAACAAGGCCTCCAGGACGACCTTGACGGAGAAAGGCAACGTCTGTAAATCGACACCTTGCACTGCGTTGAGCGCAGCAAGCCGATACATGACGTACTGCTTGCTACCAACCTTCAACGGTGCTTTTGCTTGAAACACATCGTTTAGCGCATCACTCATCTGCCCAAGACCTTTCTTCCTCTACCAAGCGCACAACACACCGGTAGCACAACTGGCTTCCATTATAAAGCCAAATCGTGCTACCGTTGCATCGCCTTCCCACGTGGTATCAACCAAATCTACCCGAAACGCACCGTCACGGGTGCCAAATCAAGCCCCGCCACTTCGGCGCGGATCACATCTCCGGCCGCAATGGTTGGTGGCGGCGTCAATGTGCCACTGCTGATGATTTCACCGGCACCCAATGGAGCAAATTGTGGTTGATTGGCGACCACCACTGCAAGGGCGGCCAGGGCGCGCGCCGGGTTGCCGAGGACGATTTTGCCACTACCTTCGCCAGCAACCACGTCATTCTTGTAGATTTTGGCAGTGACCTGCTCAAGTGCCGCCACCAAATCGGACAACGAATCGGTGGCACTCACCATGCGCTTTTTACCCACAAACAGGGCACGATGCAATCCAAACGACGATACCGCATCTACGCCCTTGAACTGCCAGTCGGGGTAGGGGCACGACACCACTTCGAAGCCGAGCGCAATCCACTCCACCGCTTCAAGCGCCTTGACTGGGTCGGCGACACCGAGTACACCGGCTTTCAAACCAAACATGATCTCGGGCTCAATCTTGGGTTGGAGCGCACCACGCAAATCGTGCGTGGCAATGCCACTTGCCGCATCAAAGACGGTGGTGTCGTAGACGAATCCCCATACCGGCGTATTTAGTGCCATACTCGGCCACGCCACCGGATTGGTAAACCCGATTTTGCGCCCTACTGGTGTCGCCCCACTAGCACGCGCCGCTTCAAAGTGAAGCTGCGCTACCGCATAGGCGTCGCTCAACGTGTAGTGTGGATCCGTCGACGGAGGTGGGGTCAGCTGTGCCTCTGCTCGTGCCACACTCAACCGCTCTGCAATAGCCCGATGATCCATGTGCGCCGTCCTTTTCATTGCCTGCTTCTTTGGGTGAGTCATCACTTCGCCATTGTACCGCATGGGTAGGGAACTCACCAATCCACGACTACGAGGTGCGAGAGTCGCGAGGCATCGATGATGACCGCACGAGTCCGCCCCGTATCAAGTATCGGCGGCGTGGCCAAGCGTTCGCCGTCGAGTGTGACCTGTACCGTTGCAGGAGCATCTGGCGGCAACGGAATCTGCAATTTCACCTGGCTCCCACTCCCAGTCAACCGCACCAGCACCTGACGATCACGCCGTTGCCACTGATAGGCTACATAGCCCTGTGCTGCTGCAGATCGGGCGACCACGTAGGCCGAACGCACCGCCGGGTCAAAAACCCAGCGTGGGATGACTTGCGCTACTTCGTACCCATAGGCCACATCGTAGACGCCAGCGGCGCCCTCCATCAGCGCTGCAAGCATGGCCGATGCCCCCCAACCATCGTATGGCACCGTGTCTGGCCCCGAAATCCCCGGCTGGCCGTTTGGGTAATACCACAAATACGACCCCCCAAAACGCTCAATCAACACCGCATAGTGGCGCAACGTGTCAAAACCGAAGGGCTCATAATCGTTGCCAAACGCGGCACGCGCTAATTCTCCCCCGACCAAGGGCATGATGCCGCCATTGACGTACTCTCCTGGGAGCTCACCTTTGCGCCCTGCCATGCCGTAGGCATAAGCTGGAAATGGCGGATCAATGCTAAACCACGGCAACACGACGTCAGGACGCGCTTGCCCGCGTGCATAGTAACTGTTCAGCACAAACTGGGTCTCTTGTTTGCGCAATATCCCCCGATTCAGCGCATACGCATTCGAAATGCTCAGCTGTGCATCCATCTCCACACCCTCTGCCCGCCAGGTCGGGTCTTCGGGCACAAAATGCGTGAAAAAATTGCCGTTCCAGCTGAGTTTCAACAGGCGTGTATGCATGGCATCCGCCTGTTCACGGTATGTTTCCGCCGCTGCCGTGTTGCCGACCGCATCTTCCATGGTGGCTAGCAGACGGAGCGCATAAATGACCCCCGTATTATCGCCATGAAAAATGCCCCACACACTCTTATCGTCAATCCAATGGCGCGGAGCCGCTTGGCCGGTCTCTGGATTGGTCGTCGTATCACCGTATTCGAAGTCCCACATGTCGATGGTATAGGGGCGCCGCACCAGGCCGAGCTCCGCATTCCAACGCAACGGGTCACTCGTGGTATAGGTCATGGCCCGCCGCGCCGACGGCAACATGGCCTGCATCCAGGTGTGATCTCCCGTCATTTGCCATGCTTCATAAATGCCCTGTACATAGAGAAACTCAAGATCAGATTCAACTTCTTTGCGCCCCGATTTCACCCCTAGCTCGGGCATGTCAATCCAATCCGGCAAACTCCCGTCAGCGCGCTGCGCATCTCGGAAGGCCTCGAGCAAGCTGGTCACATCTGCCTCAAAATACCGAAATCCGCGCCCTTGATAGACATGATCACGGAGCCACAATAACGGGTTGTCGGGCGAACGATACCCACGTACCATGACCCCATTGAGTGGGTACGTACGCATACTCTGACTGATGAATTGCACCGTCTTGGTAAAAATCGTCGTGTAGACACGGTCGTCGGTCTGCACCGTCGACTGTGGGTCAAGTTGATAGAGTGACACCGCAGCCTGCAAAGGGCGTTGGTCTCGCACCACAACCGCGGTAGCGACTCCCACAGCTCCTTGGGGGAGCACCTCCACCCGCGCGACGCCATCGACGACGGTGGCCGGTATCCGCGCAATTTCACGCTGTTGCGCATCGTAGACGATGATGTCGACCGGACCGTCATCGCCCGCTGAAACCACAATGTCTCCTTGCCACGGTTGTAGGGGCTGGAGACGCGGCAGAGTTACTGCCGCAGGGGTTGCGGTCTTGGTCACCACAGAAGTTTCATTGCTACTCGGAGTGGCAGTTGTTGATCCACACCCCGCACACCATAGTGCCAACACCACCCACATCCAATGACGCACTACCATGCTTCCATACTCCAACGCAAGGTGCCAAGAGGACCCGCATCAATGCAGACTTCGTCCCCGGGCACTAACCAACGCCCACCATCCATCGGGAGGCTCAAGATGGTCCCACTACTAAATGCACTTCCGGCGGGCAACGTGACCCCTTGACTCGCACGGGCCACCACGTCAGCCAATGTATAATCCATGTCCCGGAGTTGCACACTGCCACACAACACATCTTCGACGAGTAATTGCATGGTCACATGGAGCCGTCCATCCGACAAGACGAACTCAGAAAGCTCGTCGAGTGTCAATAACGCCGGCCCCATGACCGACCCTACCGAACGGGCAGCCAACCCGTAGACGACGTCGTGTTCACTCACGTCACGGGCCACCACGGTCGCCAGCAACGTCACACCCATGATGGCCGCCTGGCATTCAAGCGGATCCGCGTTACTGACGTCTTGCCCGAGCACCCACAATAATTCACACTCTACGTCACACTGACTCGTAGCCGGGAACGGCACCACCTGGCGGTCCCCATACCACGCATTACTCAGGGCGGCCCACAACGGCGGTCGTTCGTACCAGCTCACCGGGAGATGCTCACCTCGCTGGTGCAACAAACGCTGGTGCCAATCCAAATGAATGGCACTCCGCCGCCAGGCAGCCAACTGTGGCAGTGGCGCCGTCAACGAAACATCGGCACGCCGCATCATCATTTCGATGCCGCCATACCAATGCACAAGCTCGCCACCATCCTGTTGTGCGTCCATGACCTCTGCAAGCATGCTGACATTGCCGAGATGCACGACATCGTCATGCCCTGCGATAATTTCACTCAATGTCAATGGTTTGCTTGGGCGCTCATCACTAATGAGCGCCATGCCCTCATGAATATCAATGATGCCATGCTCGACCATGATGCCAGCACGCACCTGATGACCGCTACGGCGAAAACTAACGAATTGCATGTGCCCCCACTTTGCTTTATCTCACTCTGTATCTTACCCTATCTTGCGACCATGACGACCCGGGCGCATCACTACACCCCTGATTGACCATGACGTCACATTTTGTTATACTATTAACAGTAGTATTTTACAGTAAACATCAATAACCAGACTGATTGGAGCGCTCATGGCAGACTCAAACGAAATACTCCAACTGGGTATCGAGGCCACGCGTGACGGCAACCGCGAAGAGGCCCGCAATTTGTTCACCCTGCTCACCAAACAAGACCCCAGCAACGTGCAAGGGTGGCTATGGCTGGCAGGGGTCTCAGATTCGAGCGAGCAACGACGCCATGCGCTTGAGCGTGCATTGGCCCTTGATCCACAAAACGAGATGGCGCTCCGAGGCCTGCGTGCACTCGGTGGCAACCGTGGCGGAATCGTGGAGCGGAGCCGCGAGGTGTTGCAACGCACCGGTGCCATGCTCAGCGGCGCCAACCGTCGCTCCCCCAGCAAACCCTCCACATCGCACCATGACCAGCGTGCCCATGATGAGTTGACCGCTGAAATCGATGCTATCGAAGAAGAGTACGAAGAGGGCAATGCACCAAGCCCGTTCATGTGGGGCATTTTGGCATGCATTGCGCTCCTCGTTGTCGTTTACTTCGGGAGCCAATTCTTGTTTGGTGGCAGCACCACATCCTTCCTCGACGGCATCTTGGGGAGCAGTACCACTGACACTGGAGCTGCCGATGCCACTCCTACCGTCGACCCCATGTTGACCGCCACCCCCATTGCCACCATGACTCCCGAGCCGACCCCAGAGCCGACCGCCATACCAGTCATGGACATCGGGTTTGCCGATTCCCTCAACAACAGTGGTTGGGAATACGGCGTCCGTGAGCCCTTGATTTTTGGTGACCGCACCGATCGTCTCAGCGATGTACCACCCACCAATGGACGCTACGTGGTACTCGTCGTCGTCGTGGGCAACACATCGGGGACCGCCCAATCGCTCCCTGAAGACTTCTTCGTGCTCACTGACGAGCAGGGGCGTGAGTACAAAGCCAATTTTGAGCGCTCCAACACGTTGTTCGTCAATGGTGGTGGCAAAGGCGTGGTCTCTGACCTTGGCGTCTACGAAGTCGTCACCTCCAACGCGCTCCAGAGCATGCCGCTCATCTTCGACGTACAGGCTGACGCCACCAACCTGCGCCTCTACGGTGGCAACAACCGCTCCCAGGGGTGGCTCATCGCCCCGAGCGTGCAGTAAGTAGCGCCGCGCTCTGCAAAGCAGACCGCCCTCCGCCACGTGGCGGAGGGCGGTGTTGTTGTTGTTGCGTATTAGCGCAACGCCGGCAACACCTCACGCCCCAGCAACGTAATCGCAGCCAGTGGGTCGGGGCCAAGGGGCGGGCCGAAGCTGATATGGGAGGCTCCTGCAGCTTTCAGGGCGTGCAGACGCGGCAGTACATCGGTCACACCACCAGCAATGCCGATGTTGAGCATGGCCGGGGTCACCATGGCACAGGCCCGAGCAACATCGTGGTCGCGTTGGATGGCCTGCTCGATCGGCGCAAATTCACGGCGATCCACACCGAGATTCTGCAAAATCGTGTCACTGAGGGCATGCCCGTAGTAGGCAATCTTTTGGCGGAGGGGGGCCTCGGCACTGGCACGGTCGTGCGCCACCGAAATCCAAATACAGGCGGCCATGTCGACCGCCGCCGCATCACGCCCGGCGTGGGCAATACCACGATCGACCAAGGCGCGGGCCGTGTGATAGTGCTCAGGTGGGAACAACAGGGGTAACCCGCCATCGGCATGTGCGCCAATGGCTTCAAGCATTTTGGGGCTCATCGCACCCAAATAAATCGGGATGGGGCGCGTGGGCGTACGCATATAGGCCTCAGTGCTCCAGTGCCCGAGCTCACTACCCTGATGGGGGACACGTTGGCCAGCAAACAGGGCACGGAGCACGTGAATGCTTTCGATGGTACGTGTCAATGGGCGGTCCTGCGCAGTACCAATCCACCCCAAAAAATCACCAGCCCCGGCACCAATGCCGAGCAGAGCACGGCCCCCCGAGAGCTCATCGAGGGCAATGGCTTGCATGGCGATTTCGGCAGGATGCATGGTGTAGGGGTTCACGATGCAGGTGCCAAGCTGGATGCGTGACGTGGCCACTGCACAACTTGCCAAAATCGGCCATACTCCATACAAAAAAAGATCGTCGCTCACCCAAAACTGGTCAAACCCAGCCGCTTCAGCCGCACGGGCAAGTGGTGCATACTCACGCACTGGCAGGTCATTGTTAAACCGCAAAGAAAATCGCATACTGACAGCCCCTTTGAATCGCGCCAGTCTTCCCATGCAATTATACAGGGGTTGCTCGTCATGACATCGGACTTGCCGGCAATCACATTTGACAACACCCCATTTTTCATGCTACTATGCATCTCACGGGCGATTAGCTCAGCTGGTTAGAGCGCAACGTTGACATCGTTGAGGTCGGTGGTTCGAGTCCACTATCGCCCACCATGAACCCGTTCCCCCTCAGATTCTCAATGGATATAATGGTAAACGTTGTGCTATCAAAGAAGAGGTAGCACATGTTTCGTGTTTTGCACATTTTGTGGATTAGTCTATTGCTCCGTTGCCCGGCTTGTCGCAACGGTGCCATGTTTCGTTCATTGTTTCGCATGAATGTGCGTTGCCCCAACTGCGGGGTCATCTTTGAGCGCGACAGCGGCGAAATCACGGGTGGCATGGCCATCAACACGGTGTTGATGTGCTTTTTGGCAATTGCTGGCGCCGTGCTGGCGGTAGTCACCACCTGGCCCACCTGGCTGATAATCGGGGGGACCGCCGGCACGATGCTCATCGTAGGTGTACTTTTTTATCGGCATGCACGGGCGCTATGGACGGGAATCGTCTACCTGACCGGGTCGATGTTCGAAGACGTATAGGAGTCGTAGTCATGACAGTACGACAACACCTCTTTCATCTCGCTGGTCAGTACATCTTCGACCGTCCGGGGAGTACGATGACGAGTGCGCACCACCACGAGCAGCTGACCCGCTCGGGGAGTGCCGTTGTGCAGGCCATCGCGCAAGCGCGCCCCACCCCAACGCATCAACGTCTGGCCCGCCATATCATCGGCATCGAGCGCTGGGCGCTTGTGCGGCTGGGCGGCTTCCGTGGGGTCACCCCGCCACACGACGAATACAATGGGTATCAACCTGCCTCGCATGTGACATTGCCCGAGCTAGCCGACCTATTTGGCGCAGTACGAGCCGAAGTGGCCGCCGTTGTGCTCACCCTACCCAGTCTCGACACGGCAATCCCACCGGTCATGCACAATGATCTTGGGCCGTTGCACGTGGGCGGTTGGCTCCGCTACATTGATCTTCATGCGCGCATCGAGAGCAAAAAATTGCGCAAATAACTGACAATACATCGACAAGTACGGGCAATGCAGAGGTGTTGTACAGCGCATCTGCTCGTTTCTTGACAGAAAGTAGTATCAACGAGTAATATAGACCCAACAGCACCCCAAACACGCTTCGATTTCTATCGTACGTCATGGTTTGTGAGCGGGGAGATGCTGTGCATTAGTGGTAGGGAGGAAGCAAGTGGGGGAGATAGTATTACCCATCCTCATGTTGCTGATCGGCGGTGCCGCTGGCTTTGGAGTAGCGGTCTTCACATATAGGACGAGTACGCAAAACCAAATCAAACGTCTCGAAGCTGAATGGCAACTCAAGGTTGAGTCCGTACGTACCGAGCACAAAGAGCTCAAAATTCAAGCGGCCGACGAAAGCTTGCGTATTCGAAGTGAGGCAGAAACACAAATTCGGGAAGCGCGTCAGTCCATCCGACAGCAAGAGGAGCGACTTAGTCGTAAAGAAGAGGTCCTCGATCGCAAAGTTGAGGGAGTCGAGCGGCGTGAGCGCCAGCTTCAGCAACGTGAGCGTTCCGTTGAGCAGACGTATCAAGAGGCCGACCAGATCCGTGGCCAACAGCGCCAAGAGCTCGAGCGCATCTCCGGGCTCACCGAGGAGCAGGCTCGTGAGTTGATTTTGGCGCAAGTCGAAGTTGAAGCACGTGACGAATCGGCCCGGCGCATTCGTGAGGTCGAGCGTGTCGCCCAAGAGGAGGCCGACAAGACGGCCCGCAAGATTATCAGCATGGCAATTCAACGTTGTGCTTCTGATTACGTGGCCGAAGTCACCGTTTCGACGGTGCCGTTGCCCTCCGAAGAAATCAAAGGGCGCATTATCGGGCGTGAGGGGCGCAACATTCGCGCATTCGAGCAAATTACCGGTGTCGACATCATCGTCGACGATACTCCGGATGCGGTCACATTGTCATGTCACGATCCCGTGCGGCGCGAGGTGGCGCGGTTGTCATTGTCCAAACTTCTCAAGGATGGGCGCATTCACCCGACCCGCATCGAGGAGATTGTGGCCAAGACCCAGCAAGAACTTGACGTGGTGATGCGTGAAGAGGGCGAGCGAGTTGCGTACGAAGCCAACGTACAAGGCTTGCACCCTGATCTCATCAAGTTGCTCGGGCGCCTCAAGTTCCGCACCAGTTATGGGCAAAACGTGCTCCAGCACTCGCTAGAATGTGCCCTACTTGCCGCCCACATGGCCGCAGAAATCGGTGCCAATATTGCGGTAGCCAAGACGGCAGCCTTATTGCACGACATCGGCAAAGCGGTCGACCACGAGGTCCAGGGGCCACATGCGGTGATTGGGGCCGACATTGCCAAGCGCTTGGGGCGATCGCCAGCCATCGTACATGCGATTGCTGCGCATCACAACGACGAAGAGCCACAGACGGTCGAGGCGTTTTTGGTGCAGGCGGTCGACGCCATCTCAGGTGGGCGCCCAGGTGCACGGCGGGAAACACTCGATCTGTACATCAAGCGACTTGAGGCACTCGAGGGAGTGGCGACGTCGTTTGAAGGGGTCCAGCGGGCCTTTGCAGTACAGGCGGGGCGCGAGGTGCGTATCATGGTCATCCCAGAGACCATCGATGACCTCGGGAGCATTCATTTGGCTCGTGAAGTCGCCAAAAAGATCGAGGAGAGTTTGCAGTATCCCGGTCAAATCAAGGTGACGGTTATCCGCGAAACCCGCACGACGGAGTACGCGCGCTAGCGCACGGTTATTCTGCAAGGACGACTTTTTTCTAGCATCTTCTCGCCTGGGTCGTCTGTTTTGGTTGCCAATCACACGTCGAAGATGATTGAGGGAGTGTGTATGACGGATTCTCAGTACCACAACCAAGTGTTCGGCACAAACTCGACTGCTCCCAGCGAGGGGACCGACCAGAACGTCGAAGTCCTAAAAGTGTCGACACGTTCGCGGCCAAGTGCGGTTGCCGGCGCAATTGCTGGCGTTATCCGCGATCAGCGCAGTGCCGAAATTCAGACCATCGGTGCCGGAGCGACCAGCCAAGCAGTAAAGGCTATTGCGATTGCACACACGTATTTGGCTGCCGAACATATCGAAATCGTATGTGTCCCAGCCTTCATGGATGTCATCATCGAAAACGAAGAGCGTACTGCGATTCGCTTACTAGTCATGCGCCGGTAGTCGCGCATACACCGGACAAACGCCCTGTACCAGGCTTGGTACAGGGCGTTTGTCTATCAGAGAAGGCACCCATGGTTCTCCGAACAAAGCCTGATGTGCAATCACGATTTACCGTGTATAATTCCTGTCATGATTGGTATCCGCAGGGAGCGCTGTTGTTGTGACGTATTCGTTGACTCTCGGGCCATTCCACTCCGCATGGCGTGGACCGCAGCGGTTTATTGTTGAGCTCAATGGTGAGACGGTGACAGCCGTCGACTACCACGGTGGGCTCAACGAGCGTGGCTGTGCCGAGCGCATCAAACGCCTCCCCCTTTCACAAACGCTCCGGTTTGTCCCACGCGTGTGTGGCACATGTGGGCATGCGCACATGTTGGCCTACTGCCATGCCATTGAGCAGCTCACCGGGCTCACGGTACCAATTCGTGCACAGCATGTGCGGGTGATTGTGGCCGAGCTTGAGCGCATCATCATGCACATGGCTGGAGCGGCCAATCTCTGCGAAGTCCTCGGAGTCGATTATTATGTCGCCCCGCTACGACAACACCAACACGACGCGCAAGCGCTTTTCCTTGAAATCATCCGCTCACTTGACAGCGAGCATATTGTGATGCCAGGTGGACTTGCGTTCGACCCCACTACGGCAGCGATTCAGAGCTTGCAGAGCGGGATTATTCGTTTCATCAAAGACCTGTATCAGAGCATCGACCGCATCATCGACGACCGTCGCCTTGTCGCCCGCACCGTAGAGGTAGGAAGTTTTGCACAAGCGGCGGCGAGTCAACTCGAGGTTGGGGGCATCTTGGCACGAGCCTCCGGGCTCCTCAAAGACATCCGCTTCACCTTGCCCTATGCCACATATCAGCACATTGATGCGGCCGTCGTCGTGCAAGAGAGTGGCGACATCTATGCACGGCTCATGGTCATGTTGCTCGAAAGCCACGAAAGTGCCAAGATGGTCGATCAGGCGACTCGCATTATCAAAGTTGGGCCGTGGGAGGGGTCGTTGCCCGTACTTCGTGCGGGGATTGCGAGTGGCAGTGCGGAAGGTCCACGTGGACTGATTACCTATGTCGTCCAGAGTGACGGCGTACGGATTAGCGAATGCGAAATCCGTGTATCGCGTCAACTCGACCGCCTCGTGGCCCGAAGTCTACTGACCAACGCTCAATTTGATGATGTCCTTGCGATTATTGCGTCAACCGATACCTGCACCGCGTGTGCTGAATGTTAATTGGGAGTGGCTCCTATGTTGATTGTGGTCTTGGTCTTGCCATTACTTGCCGCCATCGCAGCTTGGGCACTTGACAAGCTCGTACCAACTCGCCATATTGGCTATGTGGCAATTGGGGCGTTGTTCATGAGTGCCATGTTATTGATTGGCGCAGGGTTGCTGGTGGGCTTGCCTATTCAGCTCCTCAATGTGCCGTGGATGAGCGTTGATACGCTGACCATCATGCTCACGTTGCGCTTCGACGAGCTGACCTGGATTATTGCCATTACCATCCTGTTGATAAGTGCGGCTGGCATGATTGGGCTCATCCACTCGCTCCCCTATCAATTACGCAACTACGGGCGCCTCATTTCTTTAATTTTGTTGCATATCACCATCATCATGGTGGGAGTAACCGCCCAAGACACCGTTTTACGCGTCTTTGCGTGGAGCCTGGCGGCATTGGTGGGCGGATTAATGATGCGCCTCAGTGGAGCACTCCCTGGGAGTGAAACTCCGCTGATCAGTGTGGTTGGCGGGATTAGCGGTGCATTCCTGTTGTTGGGTGCCATCATGTGGCGCATCTACGTGCCGGCTGGTCCGTTGCCACTCCCGCTCATCATTGCCTGGAGCGGCGCCGGCATGCTGGCAATGGGGTTGTTTTTGTTCCACGGCTATGTGGCGAGTTTGTGTAGTGCACCGGCCATTCTGTCGATTTTCTTGGTGCCCATTGGTGTCCCCCTCTTGGGTGCGATGGCGCTCATCGATCTCATGGTGACGCAGGGGCCACTCATCGCCGATCAATGGCGTACCGGATTACAAGTGGTAGCGGTTGTTGCCACGCTGGGGAGCGCAACCGGAGCAATTAGTGCCACACGGCTACGCACCTTACTGGGGTGGCATGCCAGTGCGCAATTTGCCACCTTGGCGGTGGTGGTGTTCAGCGATGTACATGTGTTTGTGACAAACGCACCGATTTTGTTGCTGACCAGCATTGTTACGACCAGCACCATTGCACTCGCCATTGCCTATATTGAGGCCCGGAGCAACAGTGATGAATTGACGCAACTACGGCCACGAGCCCGGATTGGGTTTGCAGGGATGATGTTGCTGATTGCGGTAGCCACCTCAATTGGTCTCCCTGGCACCATCGGATTCATGACCCGCTGGTGGATTGCCGAAATTGCCCTAGTCAGCACGCCATGGGTCATCATCGCCATGTTGATTAGTAGTTCATTGTTGGGCTTAGCCTGGTCGGTGGCACTTGCAAGTGTATGGCGACGCACACCCCGCGGATTACAGGCCGATCAAGTCATTGTTTCTGCCATCCCGGTATGGGGGGCTTGGATTGGCCCAATTGTGTTGAGTGCGGGGATGATCGGTGCGGGCATTTTCCCGTTGCAGTTGTGGCAACACCTACTCGTGCCCATTCAGCGCCGCATCGCCATTGATCTGCAGGTCAGTACCCCGAGCATGCCATCATTCGAGCAACACATTGGGCTCATCGTGATGGCCGTGTTCATCGTGATTATCCCCTTGATTGCAGGGCGCACCAGTCAGCGCCAGGCGATGTCCCCGCACGACGGCGTTTCTGTGACGGTGCCGCCACAAGCCACTGCCGAGAGCTTGGGATTTTTGATTGGAATTGTGCAGGCCAATTGGTTACTGAGCTGGATGTGGCGATTGCTGTTGTTGATTGGCAACGGTGTCCAAGCACTGTTACGGCTCGGTGAAGACCGCTATTATGTGGCGGGGTTGGTATTGGGTCTCATCGTAGTCGTGTTGATGATGATATAGAGGGCAGGCATGGGAGAATTTCTCGACACCCAATGGCCACTCATCGGCATTGCCTTTTCGGCAGGGTTGATTTTGTTGGCACAGCAATGGCGAAGCACCATTCTCGGGTTGTTTTTCAACTACCTGTTTGTGGCGGCTTTTCTCTCGCAACAGCAGTTCATCACACCCGACATCGACATCGCCGGGATGATGCTCAGCACCACCGTTCTCGTCAAGTTGATTGCCGGCATTTCGGCCATCTTGATTTTGACCATCACGGCGCTGACCTTTTCACGTGATTACGAGGCCACCGCACTCGACGAATTTTCGTTGGCCGAATTGCGTCGCCAGGCCCGCCGCGCGCAACGGCAACGCATCGTCGCACCCATGCGACTCGCAGATTTCATCGTCCCACTGTGGGCGTTGATTTTGGCCGCCATTGCCAGCCTCATTTTGCCACGTCTCTACCCCATCGGTAGCGAGGAGGTTGATTTTGCCTGGTACTGGCTAACGTTGACGGGTATTTTCACCATCGTTACTGCCAACGACCTGCTCAAATTAGGTTTAGGGTTGTTGTTGTGTGTCAGTAGCATCGATTTGCTCTATACTGCGATTGCAAGTTCGGTGCAAGTATTTCCGCTAGCCATGTTGGGGCTCACGACCATAGTGCTTTCGCTGTCGGTGTCGTATTTGAGTGGCTTGATGTATGGTCGCCTCAAGACGCTCGAATTGAATGAGTTGTATCAACGATAATGCTGTACCTGCTCACTATTTTATTCCCCATCGCCATGGCCGCCGGGTTGTTCATTTTGCGGCGCCAGAGCATGCCTGCCACCTCAGGCGCCATTTTGGCCACATTGGTGCAAACTGCGCTTGTCATTCAGTTGCCGGTGGATGCACCCGTGCGGTTATTGGGGCTCAATCTGGCCATCGACCCATTGGGGCAGCTCGTGTTGCTGACCATTCTCGGGGTCACGTTATTCGCCTACGTGGTGACGTTGTACATTGCACACGGCGAAAACTTCGTACCAGTCAGCATGTTGCTCCTCGGCTTTGCGAGTAGCACCGTCTTATTGCTCCAAGAGCCCTTTGTGGCCACGCTCTTGCTTGTGAGTAGTGGTCTCATTGCCATTTTGTCGATTGTCGACCTGCCCAGTGGGAGCAGTGTGCTCGTTGAGCGTTCACCGCTTATCACTGCCCTGCACTACCTAGTATTGGTGCTTCTCGCTGGCTTCGCCATGTACATGGCGTACGTATTGTTGACCATCTACTGGCCCACCGATCAAAACGGGCAGAGTTCGCCAGCACGGTTAATTATGGCGTTGCTCATCGTCGGATTCGGCATGCGCTTGGCGATTTTTCCGTTCCATGCGTGGCTCATAGAAGTCTCCGAGCACACTGCTCCCATGGTGAGTGTGGTCATCATCACCACGCTGAACAGTGTGGCCATGTTGTTTTTGATTTCGACCTTTCAGTATTTCCCGATTATCGTCACAGAAAACGAACGTGGCATGCAAGTATTCATGGTGCTCGGATTAGTGAGCATCATTGTGGCCGCATTATTCGGGCTCGCCACGCCACATTTGCGCCGCACACCCAGCTATTTAATTGTGGCCAACAGTGGGTTCATGGTGTTTGGGGTGGCGAGTGCCACCAGCACCGGATTAGCCTCGGCCATTCTTGAGCTCTTCAATCACATGGTCGCTGTCGTCATCATCTACGTGGCCATGTCGCTCCTCGAGCGGCCCGATGGTCGTCCAGTGGTCACCATCCGCCGTGACCTGCTCTGGCGCTGGCCGCTGGCCGGCGGGGGGTTCATCATCGGCTGTCTACTGCTCATCGGAGCGCCTCCGTTCAGTTCGTTCACCAGCAAAGTCATGGGGTACCACGCAGCCGCTCAAGCAGGGCCAGCGTATGTGGTACTCTTGACCATCGGTCTATTGCTGATGGTTGCTGCCATGGCGCGGTTGTTCCATGAGCGGCTGCTCGGGGCTGCCGAAGAGTTACCCACCGAGGAGATGCCCATTCTATTGGCTACCCAAGAAATCGAGCGGCAGAGTGATCGTCGACTGTTGCGCGAGCCGACTGGGTTGGTTGCCGTCATGTTTGTATTAATCGGGTTGAGCGTCGTCATCGGGTTGTATCCACAGCCGCTATTGAGCGTGGTCGACGATGTAGTCCGTGGCTTGACCTTTGTAAAAGTGTCTTCTTGATAGGAGCTGGTGATGAGCACTCCGATTCGCGTGTTCAGGGTAAACACAGGGTCGTGTGGCGGGTGTGATGCCCACATTGTCATGATGGTGCATCATGCACCCACACTTACCATGGTCGATGTTCCCAATGATGCGGATATCTGGTTGCTTACCGGCACCATGACGTCGTTTGCGCACACCACCTTGGTCCAACTGTACGCGTTCATGCCGGTCAAACCACTCATCATTGCCATTGGGCAATGTGCCATAAACGGGGCGCCGTTCGGGGTCGGGGGAATCGAGAATGCTCCGGAGCTGCCAGTAGTGCGCACGCTTGCCGGTTGTCCGCCCACCATAGCCGCCATGTTGGAGTGCATCGAGGCGAGTATTTTTGCATAGACGATGATGCTTTGTTGGATCATTTCATGAGGAGTCACGGTGGATATTTTATTCGCGTACATCATCTATCCCGGTCTCATACCCACTGCCATTTTGGCCGTTCTCTTTGGATTGCTCGTGACCAAACGACGTCCAGTCATGCCACCAGACGGTCTGCGGACGCTCTTTATGACAATCGACGGGTTTGCTGCGCTTCTAAGCATGCTTTTGGCCGTCAGTGCCATGATGTACATGCCCTGGCCACACAACCCGGCTTATACAGCAGTAGCCGGACCGCTCTTGATGTGGGCAGCCATGGAAGCCGCCTACCTCATTCCGTCACTGGTTGCCCAAACCTCACCATCACCCCTGATTGTGCGAGGTGCTGCCCGATCACTCCAAATTGGCCTTGCAGGTCGGGTTGTCATCTGGTGTGCCGTTGGTGCATTGTACTGGGCCGATCAAAACTGGAGCATCAGCCACATTCCAGCCGTACTATTGGCGCTGGTGGCCGCTTTGTTGGCATTTCCAGCCGCCATCGGCTTGGGCATGTTCCGCAACGACACTGCCCTGACCGGCGTCATGACGACCGGGCTCGATCTCTCGACGGTGGCCATGATGCAAATCGCCGCCGATGTCCGGGCCACCGTTTTGATTGCGGCCATTACCACACGGCTCATCCCCGAACAACTCGTCGGCAACGGGTACGTCGCCATTGTCGCCATCATTGCGGTCACTGTGCTCTGTATGGGCATCATGCGATTCTTGATTCGCAACCAACCGTTTGCCACACTGTCGGCCGCACTCCGGTGGTGTTGGTGGCGCGCATTACCACCTGCAATCTTGGCATTGCTGTATTTACAATTCGTAGTGAGTTAGTGGCATGACTGCCGTATACACCTCTCATCTCCATATTGCTGAGACACCCATCCGCGATGTCTCGCTTACCATTCCCGCCCAAAGCTGCTACGGAATTGTAGGCGGTCGTGATAGTGGCAAAAGCTTGCTCATCAATGTTTTGGCTGGGTGCCACGGCATCGCCTCACAGCAGGTCCGCATTGGCAATCAATCGGCACTCGCCGCCATGCCCAGCATCGGCGTGATGTCGCCAACACTGAGTCTACCCAAGCACATGAGCCCGTTTCAGCTATTGCGTGATACGGCGCTCCTCCGTGGCATCGAAGGCCCCAATCTCATTGCACACTGCCAGCGCGCCTTGCGCTGGTGCGCCATGGAACCCTACGCGAATCGCCCACTCGGAACCTTGTCACTCTTCAATCGCATGCGCACCGCGTTGGCGCTTGCCGTGTTGCATCGCCCCGTCCTCTTGTTGCTCGACGAGCCGACGGCTGGCTTACTGGCCCAAGAGCAACAGGCGATGATTGATGTCATTGAAAATCTGCGTGACCGCAACATGACGATTGTCATTGCCACCCGTGGTGCCGCTCCACTTGAGTCACTCTTTGATGCAGTGGGGGTGCTTGCCCAAGGCCAAATCGTGGCCGAACTCAGCGGCCAACAGATTCGTGATCTACCCCGCACCATCGTCATCCGCACCAACGACATTCCTACGGCCGCTGATGAGCATATACAAGCCCTCGACGAGGGCATCATTGTCACACGCCGCAACATCGTGCTGACTGGCAATGGTATCCAGTCGTTGGCGCAAATTTTGCAGGTACTCCTGCACTACAACGTGCATATTTTTCGGATTGAGCCACGAAATCATCCACTCGCCGACCTCGTGTCACAGGCCCGCCAACCACAGGTGTTGCAATCACGCTATCCGGCCCGCATCGTCACATCACCATTTGATGAAAACGGCGCAACGTCAAAGGACCTACCATCATGACACGGCTTTTTCGCATGGTTGTCGTTGATTATGTACAGTCGTTGCGTATCGGTATTGAATGGATCCTTGCCATTGCAGTCTGCTACCTGATGCTCCGGGAGACCATGTCTAGCTCGACCGTGCTCGCAACCTGGGCGCTCCTCACGTTGGTGCTAACCGGCTACAGTACCTCGGTCATCTGTGATATGGCCGAGCAACCTCACCAACTCTGGCGATTCACCGCGCTACGCAATCGCACCACCTATTTAGCCGCCTACATCACCGCAAGTTTTGCCGTCAGCGGCATAAGTTATGTCGTCATGGTCGTGGCTACCGCCATCTTCAACCCGATTGTAATGCCCTCCATGCTGACCATCCTCGCCACGCTACCGAGCCTGATGACCTTGATGGTCAGCGTCATTTTCGGAGTAGTGCTGGTCTCGCCACTGATTAGCACCACCTGGCAACGCCTCGTCGTATTGGTGATCGTTACCATCCCACTGGCGTGGAACCTCGTCATCACCATGGCACAACACCGTTTCAACATCATGGAATCTGCGCTGCTCGACAGCTTGACCACGTTATTCGGCGTCGTTGTCTGGCCCATACTCCACCTCTATGCCGTCAGCATCACTCCCAACTACAGTTGGCTGACCGTGTTGTTTTTGTTCGTGCAGTTCCTCGCCAACGTGGGTGTGGCCTGGATCGTCGTTGCTCTCTTCCGCCGCAAACTCATCCGCATTTGCCAATAAAATCACCGCTCCGTTGCTAGCAACGGAGCGGGCAGACAACCACGCAGAGCCACAGCACGCATTTATGCTGGCTGTGGCTCTGGCCGCGCATAGGCGTACGCCAATAAGGCCACGAATGCGAACCAAATCAGGTCGGACAAGAGCAAGTGGATGAGTTGCATTGGGATGGGCGCCAGCAACACCATGTTGAGCGTACCAAAGGCCAGTTGCCCCGCATACAACCCCAGCAACCAACGGCTTGCCGTGCGCACTTCGCGGCTGGGTCGCATCGATTCAACCAAGCGAGCCACAATCACCATCACCATCCCAGTGGCCACCGCAATGGCCGGGTGAGCCACACGCAACCGCAACAACAGGTTGGAGGTGGGGTCGAGATCCTGCAAAAGACCGTCACGAAAGGTGGTAGTGGGGAACAGGGTGTCACCCAGGGCTGCAATGCCGCCACTTGCCCCGAGCAACATGGTCATCAGAATCCCGATGATGGCCCAGGTGTTTAGTCGCCCTTGATTGCGCCATTGCGGCGCTGGCACACCGCGGCTCCACAACCCGGTCAAAATAATCGCTGCCAGCAACAAGAGCGTATTGACAAGATGCGCTGCCATCGAGAACGCACGCGTCAATGATGCGTTGTGGGCTACGAGCTCAAACAACACCAACAACGCGCCAATGAGTGCCTCGATAATCACAAACACCAACACGGCTACCCCGCCTTTGCGCACAATGTGACCTTTGGGGAACAACCGAAACGACTGAAACGTGAGTACGCCAACAAGAATCAACAAAAACCCACTCGTGACACGATGTGAAACCTCGATAATCGTCTCGATGGCTGGTGCTCGCGGCACCACTTCACCGTTGCACAATGGCCAATGACTGCCACATCCCGCACCAGACCCGGTGGCGCGTACGAATGCTCCCCACATGATAACAACCAATGTGTAGGCGAGCACAATCCAGATGAAGCGCTGAAATGTTTTCTGTGTCATGATTGTTACTCCCATCACAAGCGCATACCGCCGCTATTGTAGCCGAGAGTCTGATTTTGCGCAACTCCCCACTCTGCGCCTGCCGCTGTTCACTTCATGCAGAGCAGAGTAATGGTAGAATACCCTGCATGGAATACCAGATATCGTTTGATTTCATGAGTTCATCGGTGACCCAGACCATTGCCTGTGGGCGGGCGCTTGGAGCGTTGCTCCTGCGCGGCGACCTTGTGCTTTTGTACGGGGAGGTGGGTGCAGGCAAAACCCACTTCAGCAAGGGCATGGTGGCCGGCGCGGGAAGTCACGACACCGTGACAAGTCCTACGTTTGTTTTCATCAACGAATACCGGGCCAGCCCCGCACTGCCGATTTTTCATGTTGACCTGTATCGTGTCGAATCACACCACGAACTCGACACCATTGGCCTCGACGATGCCACCAGTGGTGCGGGCATCTGCATCATCGAATGGCCCGAGCGTGACCCACGCTTGGTGGAGGTGCCACACGTGGCTGTGCACTTCAGCCATGTGGCGCCGCACCAACGCCGTATCCACGTGCACGCCACCGCTGGCCGCCCACAGCTGATTGCCACGGCACTTCGCCACCAACTACCCGCACTAGCCAACGAGTAACTACGCCATGCTTGCAGTCATTGATACGAGTAGTCCATACAGCGGTATCGCCCTCTGCCACGCCGGTACATTGCTCGGCGAGCAACAGTGGCTCGGTGGGCGACGCCACAGTGAGCAGGTGCTCAGTCAGCTGGCTGCATTGTGCACTCTCGTGGGCGTGCAACCTGCCGACATCACCACTATCGCCGTCACCATGGGGCCAGGAAGTTGGAGTGGCATCAGGGTTGGGATGAGCATTGCCAAGGGCATTGCCATTGCCAATCAGGCCCGCGTTGTCGGTGTGGGGAGCCTCGATCAACTGGCCTGGCGACACCGCGGACAACACGCGGTGACCGCATGTATTGCGCTGGGGCGTGGACGGGTGGCAGTGGCCGAATACCCAGTCATGTGGGATCCTGGCCAGATTCCTGCGTATAACCGCGCCAGTGGCGAGGTGGTCCTCACACACCCGGTCGTGTGTGACGAAGCCACGTGGCAACACCTCGGCACGCCCGACCGGCGCGTTCCTGGTGATGCACGCCCACTTGATGTGGCACAGATTGCAGAGATACTTCTACGCCGGCCACCCAGCACCGACCCCATCATCGAGCCAATATACTTGGGCGACCCCGTGTCACGTGCACCATGAAACCATTGTTGCTGTTTGTCATCAGCGCATACTTGGTCGGAGCGTGTACGGCGCCCACAGCCGTGTCTGCACCACCACAGGCGGTACGTCCGCACGCACCAACTACCACACCAACACTCCAACCGGTCGTCGTGCTGCCCCCTCCGTGGTACACGACTGCCATTCATCTGCCAGCTCTGCCGCCACACCTCACCCATCCTGCCGTCATTGCAGTTATTGACACTGGCATTGATCGCACACATCCAGCCTTGCACGGACAAATCAACGTGCGCATGACCGTTGTAGCAGAAGAAAACGGCGATCCACAAGGTCATGGGACACACACCGCAGGTCTGATTGCCTCGCGCGACCCACGGGCACCGGGCATTTGCCCAGCCTGCCAGCTGATCGACATACAAGCAATCCATGCCTCCGGATACGGCAGTGATAGCACGGTAGCCCACGGGATTACCAGTGCGATTGCTGCGGGTGCCAACATCATCAATTTGAGTGTGGGAGGAAGTGACGCCAGCGACACCATGTTGCGGGCAATTGCCTATGCGCGCCAACATGATGTGCTCGTGGTCGCTGCCGCAGGCAATCGGCGTCATGAATTGACCTATCCCGCCGCATACCCCGATGTCTTGGCAGTCAGCGCCATCAACCGCGACAAGCGACTGGCCTTGTTTGCCCAGCAGGGCGACATCGTCGCTCCAGGTGTCGACATCCTCAACATATCACCCTTCGGCACGGGGCTCAGCACCGAATCAGGCACCAGCACATCAGCGGCCCAAGTGAGTGCGGCCGCAGGCCTCGTACGCTCGCTACGCCCCGATTTGAGCGCCATCCAGACCCGCGAGTTACTGCTACGGAGCGCAACCGATCTCGGCCAACCGGGGCCAGATGCTGAATTTGGGTACGGCCTGCTCAACGTGGGAGCACTGCTCGATGCCCTCAGAGATCCCCATGTGACGCAACGTGGTTGCATTCGTGGGCACATCCAGAGCACCACTCCCCACACCATGCGCATTGAGCTCGTCAACGGCAATCACGTGTACCCTGATGCAAACGGTTTTTTCCAGTTCACGGGGCTAGAAGCGGGTACCTACCAACTTCAGGTCGTCGGGCTCGACCACGCCATCCGCATGCAAGCACTCACCATCCCCATCAGTGGCATCGGGCTCAACGACACCGTCGTAACCATTCGTGTCGCCGATTATCACGCTACTGCCCAGACGATTCACCCGTAAGACGCAGATCATGGAGCACAACACGAGCCGCCTTTTCGCCACTAATCATCGCCGCATTGATGCTACTCGCTTCGGTGAATTCACCGGCCACGTACAGACCCGCGTGAGTGGTGCGATTGCGCGGCAGTGTGGGATGAATCCCCGGCGGTTGGGCAAATTGGGCGTAGGGAATGCGATACATGCGCAAGCGCCGGTAGCGTTGCACGGTCGGCCCACAGAGTGCCAAGATGTCGTTTTCGGCACGCGCAAAAAGCTCAGCATCACTCAACTCGGGGACACCGAGCACCGTAGCACTCAACAGATGCCGACCAGCAGGGGCATACGTGGGAGCCACGGCCGTCAACTGGACCGCATTATTGACGAAGGCGTCATCATTGGCATTCAGCCATAATTTCCGTTGCGTGGTCAGCGCTTCATCACCCTCCCAGTAGAGGGTGACAGTCCCCACACTTGTGGTCGATATCGGCAACCCTGCCATTTGAGCCACTTCTGGGGCGGCCATCGCCAACAACACCGCATCGGCCAACACGGTCTCACCATCGGCGCGCCGGATGCCAACCACACGGTCATCTTGGCGCACAAGCCCAGCAATCCGTTGCTGCAGGTGTAGCGTCACACCACCACCGAGGCCACTTGCCAACTGCTGACTAATGGCGCCCATGCCGGCAGCCGGGATGACCGTACGCCCCATGGCCAACATTTTGAAATCAAATAAAAAACACTTCGCACTCGTTTGCAAACTACGGTCGAGAAAAATCCCACCGTAAAATGGCCGAAAAAAGCGATTGATACTGCGCTCACTAAAACCAAATCGGCGCAAATATGCCAATGTGGTATCGTCGCTACCAGCACGAATGTCGGCAATTGAGCGCTGACGACACTGCATACTGAGCAACAAAACACGTAATTTATCGGGCAGTGTCGCTGCATCCGAACGGAGCGCTGGCCACAGATGTTGCCAGTCGCGGAGCGGGTCGGTCAACATACTTGACCGCCCACGGTGCACAATCATCGCTCCCGGATCAAACGGCGCTAGATCGAGTTGCGCCAAATCAAGCCAACGTTGTACGGCCGGGTACGCATCAAACAACACTTGGAAACCACGGTCAAGCCGAAATCCATCCACCACATCGGTGCGTACCCGTCCGCCAACCCCATCACTGGCCTCATACACACTGATGCGTATCCCCTGCCGCTGTAATGCCCGCGCAGCAGTCAATCCCGCAACTCCAGCGCCGACGATGACAACATGCATGTTTCACCCCTTCGCACATGGTTTTGATCTCTGTAGCATCATACTGGAATTTGCTTCGGGATGACCAATATTGCGCACATTCCGCCCGCCGCATTGATGTGCAGACATTGGTGTTGTAGGGTATGATAGGAAGAGTCCGACCACTGTTGATACCAAAACAAAGGAGTACCGCCCCATGTCACAGCCGATTTGTGTGCAACTCTATACCGTACGTGATGCCTTCTCTGCTGATTGGAAAGCCACGCTCAAACGCGTCGCCGATATCGGCTATGCGGGCGTCGAGCTCGTCTACACCGACCAGATTCCCGCCGCCGACTTCAAAGCAGAGCTGACCCGCAACAACTTGATTGTTTCGGGAGCACACGTGGGCGTCGAGTTCATGCGCGCCAACCTCGACCAAGTCATTAGCGACCTCAAGAGCTTCGGCGCCCGCTACGTCATCTGCCCATGGATTGCCCCCGACCAGCGCGGAGACGCCGCCAAATGGCGGGAATTCAAGGCCGAATTCGAGCAGATTGCCGCTCGCTGTCAAGCTCAGGGGATGCAATTTCTCTATCATCACCACGAATTCGAGCTTGAGTCACTCGGTGACACCAATGCCCTCACGATTTTGCTCGATGAAAGCAAACCAGGGCTCATTGACCTCGAAATCGACATCTTCTGGGTGGCTTTTGCCGGCATGGACCCCGTCGCCATGATCCACAAATATGGCGCCCGCGTGCCCTGTGTGCACCTCAAAGACATGACCGCCGATCGCAACTTCGCTGAAGTTGGTCATGGCACCCTCGACATCGCCAGCGTGCTGACAGCCGCCGATGCGGTCGGCGCCCGATTCCTCATCGTGGAGCAAGATAGCTGCCAGCGTGACCCCTTTGAGAGCATCACGATGAGCTATCAGTGGCTCAAACAACACGGTCGCTAATCGACCAACTCACCCCTCGTTGCGCATACCTCCCGAAAGCAGTTGCTTTCGGGAGGTGTCTTAAGCAAATTCTCACCCTACATGACCACCACGCACAGCTAAAACTCGGTATAGTACTTTGTAGGTACAAACCAATGCAGGTTTGTGGGTATCACCCATTCGGGTGATGATGCTTTCATGCACATGCTTGAAACAGTTACCCACCAATAACCTGTATATTTTGTGTGTGCACAATGTGAAAATCATCACGTAGGATGAAGGAGTCGAACTGCATGGCAACAGGCAATAAGCGTGAACAACTCAATGGCATGCCTATTTCGGACACGTCCATTCGGCAGCCAGTTTTTATCACCATGCTTATGCTGTTGGCGGTAACCTTTGGATTGCTTTCGTTCAATACGATGCCGGTCAATTTGTTGCCCGACATCAACTTGCCCATCGTCGCGGTCACGGTATCATACCCTGGAGCAGGGCCGACGAGTGTCGTTGAGCAGGTCACCAAACCCATTGAGCAAACCATCAACACCATCAACGGCATCAAACACATCACGTCGACCTCGAGTGACGGTCAGGCCTTATTCATTCTTGAGTTTCAAGAGGGCACCGACATCAACCAGGCCGAGCAGGATGTGCGTGGCAAAATCAATTTAATCCGTAATTCACTACCACGTGACATCCGCGAACCCATTTACCAGCGGTTCGACCCCAACCAAGCCCCCATCATGACGGTCGCAATTTCGCCTAAAACGGCCATCGATCCCCTGGCGTTGCGCACCATCATCGAAGACGACATCGCACCGCGTCTCCAACGTGCGACCGGCGTCGGTTCAGTGACCATCCAAGGTGGTTTGAGCCGTCAGGTCAACGTCTTCATGCAGCTCGACAAACTACAGGCATACGGGCTCATCCCGGCACAATTGATTGCCTCATTGCAATCGGCCAACGCCAATCTGGGGCTCGGTTCCATCGACGCGGGCACACAGTCGATTAGTTTGCGAGCCCCAAGCATGCTCAACTCCATCACCGACATCGCCAACACCCCGATTACGGGCACCAACTACACGATTGGTGACGTGGCCACGGTAGAGGAGGGCGTCGCCGACCAGACCAGCTACACGCGCCTCGACGGCATCGACGCCATTTTGTTGGAAGTCCGCAAGCAATCGGGCACCAACACGGTTGCCGTTGCTGATGCGGTCAAAGCCGAACTGACCAATGTCTTCACCGACCGCACCGATTTGAGCTACATCATCCCACGTGACCAGTCGGTATCGGTGCGGGAATCGGTGATTAGTTCGCTCGAGGAGCTCATTTTTGCCTCTATTGCGGCCCTCATCGTGGTCTTTCTCTTTTTCCGTGATATCCGCAATACACTCATCACCATGGCCGGTCTGCCGATTATCCTGATTGCCACATTCGCGTTCATGCCGCTCTTCGGCCTAACCATCAACCTCATCACGTTGCTGGCGCTGTCGCTTGTGGTCGGTCTCGTCATCGACGACGCCATCGTGGTACGTGAAAACATCTTCCGGCACACACTTCGTGGCGAAACGCCACGTGTGGCCTCGAGTCGTGGTACTGCCGAAGTTTCGTTGTCGGTCATTGCTATGACCCTCACCGTGGTCGCCGTGTTCGTACCGGTGACCTTCACAAGTGGCACCACGGGGATTATTTTTAAATCGTTCGGCATCACCGTAGCCGTCTCTATTTTGCTGTCGTTGGTCGAAGCGTTCACCTTCGCACCGATGCTTTCCGCCAACCTCTTCCGCTCACGCACCAAGCAGGGCGATGCTCATGCCCATGCACCTGCCGGGCATCAGGTCGTCAAAATCGACGAAGAAGACCCCAATGCGTCGTTGTTGCACGAAGCCAACGAATCGCCAGGGCGCCTCGGAGAATGGTACAGTGGTCTACTCGAGCGGCTCCTCGCCACCAAACGCAACCGCGTGTTGACGATGGTCGGCGCAGTCGTGGTCTTGCTGTTGAGCTTTGTGGTAGCCGGTCAGCTCAAATTCACCTTCTTCCCGGCTGAAGACCCACATGAGTACGTGATGGGCTTCGAAATGCCCCCGGGCACGACGCTCGCAGAGACCAACAAAATGGCGTTGCGTGTCGAAGAAGTGCTCCTTGCCGACCCCGACATCGTATCGGTCATCAGCGCAGTTGGCTTCATCGGCAATCCAGAGCGTGCCGAGTTCAGCGTCAAGCTGAAGGGCAAGACACCCACCATCGCCTCACAAAACGCGGTGCGCGCCAAAGTGGCCTTTGCCCCGAATGTCGCATTTGCGGTACCTAGTTTCCAAGGTTCGAGCACGGGCGTTACCGGCCGCACCCTGCAACTCAGTCTGCAGAGCAACCGCCCCCTGGAAGAAATCGCCATCTATGCTGACCAAATCACGACCCAGATGGGTCAAATCCCGGGTGTCGTCGATGTCGGCACCAACTACACACCAGGCAAGCCGGAGTTGCGCTTGCTAGCAGACCCCGTGCGTATCGGTGATTTGGGGCTCACCAATCAAGACATCGCCTCATCGGTGCGTGCACTCATCAACGGCGAACGCGCCACCGTGTTGCGACGCAACGGCATCGACACCGACGTGGTCGTACGCCTTGCCGAGTCAGATCGTAGCGACGCCACCGACCTCGGCAATATCGTCATTCCCACGCGTAGTGGCTCCGTGGCGCTTAGTTCCCTTGGGCAGTTCGAGTTGGCGAGTAGCCCGGTCACCATTCGACGCTATGACCGACTCAACCAGCTTCTCATTGGTGCCAATCTGCAGGATGTCAACATCAACGACACGCAGACACAGGTGCGCGCCATCGTGGCCGGCCTCGATTTGCCCGCCCACGTAACGTGGAAATTCACCGGGCAATCCGAGCAACAGACCGAAGGGTTCGGTTCGCTCATCTTGGCCATGGTGCTTTCAGTGTTGTTCGTCTACATGGTGTTGGCGTCACAATTCGGCTCGTTCAGCCAGCCCATCATCATCATGTTGGCCATGCCGTTCAGCTTCATTGGAGCCTTCCTCGGCTTGCTGTTGACCGGTACTGACCTCGATATTACTGGCATGATCGGTCTAATCATGTTGCTCGGTTTGGTCACCAAAAACTCCATCTTGTTGGTGGATTTCACCAATCGGCTACGACAAGCCGGCATGAGCAAACACGAGGCGTTACGCGTGGCAGGTGGTGTACGCCTGCGCCCCATTTTGATGACCACCTTCGCCTTAGTAGCCGGCGCCATCCCGGTGGCCTTCGGCATCCACGTCATCGGTACGGGTCAAGGCGGTGAATTCCGCCGTGGACTTGCCACCGTGTTGATTGGCGGCTTGTTGACATCCATGTTCTTGACACTCTTCGTGGTACCCGTCGCCTACAGCCTGCTCGAATCACTGACCTCACGCTTCCGGCGCACTCCCGCCGACACCGAGCCAGCCACGGTGGCCTCTGGGTTGCCGGGGCGAGCAGCCACACGGAGCGACGAGTCAACCACGTATTAGTTCGTTTTTAATATTTGCCAAACACGGTGGTTGGTACGAAGCCGCCACCGTGTACGTCACACCAAAGGATGGATGAAATTTCGTATGCGCAAACAATTCCTACGTACCCTCATCGTGAGTGGCATCGCCACCGGGTTGATTGCCTGTGGCAGCACACCAGCTACGACCACCGAGGCACCTCAAGTCGCCAACACGCTCGCACCCACAGTGGTTGCCACTGCACAGCCGGCCCTTGATTTGGGAGCCCTCTTGCCCGACAGCAACGCAAGCACCACCTTGCCATCCCTGGTCAGTGGCACTGGCGAGGTCAAAACCCTCAACGATGCCGATTTGAACTTCCAAGTAACGGGGACTGTGGCACAGGTGCTCGTCAGTGAGGGGGCAGTCGTCAAACAGGGCGACGTACTTGCCACTCTCGACACCACCCTCTACGACCAGCAGGTTGCCCAGGCCGAAGCCACCCTTGCCGGTGCCAAAGCCACCTTTGCAGCCCTGCAACTCAACGGTGCTGACAGCAAAGTGGCCCAAGCGCAACTGGCCCAGGCACAAGCCGCTCTCGACGCGCTCAAGCCCAACACCACCAATGCCGACGTCAAGGCGGCAAAATTGGCTCTCGAGATTGCCGAGTACAACCTGGAAAGCACCAAGGATCGCCTCTCGTTGGCCAAAACCCAGGCGCAGTTGGCGCTCGATTCGGCCAATCAATCACTGCAACAAGCCGAAGTGCAATTTGCAGCCGACAAGTACAACTGGGAATATGTGCTGGCCGAGGAGGAAGATCCCTTTGCCATTGGTCGTATTATTCCCATTAGCAATCCACTCAAAAAGCGCTACGAGACCGTCTATCAAATCTCGTTGTCACGTCGTGATGCGGCTCAAATTGCCTTCAAGAACGCCCAGGTGAATTTCGAGCAGGCCCAACAATCCGAGACCGTGGGTGTTGCTAGCGCCGAGCAACAAGTCGCACAGGCCCAACTCGCCCTCAATCGCTTGATTGCCCCTACCGGCAAAGACCGCGCGGCCCTTGATGCCGCCCTAGCCACCGCACAAGCGGCCGTCATCCGCCTCGAGAGTCAACGCGCTCAAGCACAAGCGGGTGTGGCCCAGGCCGAGGCAGCGCTCACGTTGGCCAAGCTCAACCGCGAGCGGGCTGAAATCCGCGCCCCCTTTGCTGGAGTGGTATCGCTGGTGAGTATTGATGTGGGCGACAGTGCGGCTCCAGCAGGGCGCCCCGTCATCCAAGTCATCGACGCCGTCAATTTACGGGTCGATGTACAGATTAGTGATGCCGACATTGCCAAAGTGGCCGTCGATCAAGCCGTCACCGTCAGCGTCGATGCCTTGCCCAGTCAGCAATTCTCCGGCACGGTCACCTTTGTTTCTCCGGTGGCGACCGTGGTCGGCAATGTACGCTCGTATACCGTACACATTGCCCTCGACGATACGACCAACTTGCGCGCCGGCATGAGTGCCCGGGTCAATCTGCTCGGCAACTAAACAAACTGGTTGATTTCAAAGGCATATTTCCACCAATCGCCCCACACACCCTCGACCCAGTCGGGGTGGTGGGGTAAATGTTGGAGCCACCAGATGTGATGGGCACGCATATCACCGTCACCCCACTCACGACAATCGACGCGACGCAACGGGGTATCATTGCCAAATGGATACCGTTGCCACCAATCGCAGGTAGACCAGACCGGCTGGCGATGCCCCCACTCGTAATCACGGCGGCTGTTGGGTGCGAAGTGCACGTTGCCACACCCAGCAGGTCCACTCCCCTGCGCATCATAACGACAAAAATCCTGCCACAGTTGGGCGATGCGCGCATCACGCCGTGACCAATGGGCCATCATCGACTCCATGCGATGCCCGAAATTCTCGAGCATGCAGCCCACATCGCGCTCCACATTAAACCCCATCATCACCATATTTGCACGGAGATCTGCGATCCGCAACGCTGGCGCATTGCACCAAATCGCCGTCGGACCAATCATGATGGATTCGTATTCACCCGCATAGGGAAACGAAAAGACCCACACCTCGTCGAAATCACCCCGGTTGTATCGCTCCACAAGCTGAAACTTCTGCACACGGTGCTGATAATCGAGACCGTCTGGATGATGCATGGTGGCGGTACGGAGCCCGTGCAGGTAACGTTCACTGTCGTACCGAAATCCATCGACCTTCACCGGAAACCAGGGTGCATCGATGCGCTCGCAAATCTCGTACACCACTGCCCCGTGGCTGGCAAGCCGTATGTCAGCCATGTACTGGGCTGCCAACTGGTCAGGGTCATGCCAGTGCATCTGCTGGTGCAAGCGCACCCCCGGAGCTACCCACGGATCATGCACAATCATCAATACACGAGGAGTATAGCGAGGAGTGGTCATTGGCGATGTGTTCCTTGCGTACAATGCGATCAATTCTCGGCGGAGTACGAGCAATCTTTGCTATTGAAAATACCACAAAACATGGTATAATTACTACGCAGTTCTTAGGATGTGCTTGCGATAATTGGATTTTCTTCATCTCAGTGTACCTTTTTTCACCTCCTCCGTATGCCTCTGAGCCACGTATACGGCATCCTCGGCTCGCGCACACCGTACGTGTGCACCGCCTAACGACACCGATGACACACATGCACCTCTTCAGATGTTACACCAATTCGATGCTCTGCATCATTTCTGTCGCATAACGTTATTTCATTGTTTTTAAGGAGTTTGGAGTGCCACGCATTCGTAGCAAATTGTCCACTGCAACCAACCCCGCACCAGATGCGCCTCCCGCCAATGCCGTTGAATCGACCGATGTCGAATACGAAACCCCCAAAGTAGAGGCGGTACGCACCATTCCTGTGCCCACACAGGGGACTCTCCCCATCGACCCACGACCCAGCCTACCCGTAGAGTTCGAGGGACTCACCATCCAAGAGCTTCGCGAAATGGCGCGCATGAGTGGCATTACCGTCACCCAGAACCTCAAAAAGCAAGACATCATCAATCTGTTGTTACAGACCCCACCATCCGCCGAAGATACGTCGGCGGTCAATCTCACCAGTGAGGGGGTCCTTGAAGTTGTCTCTGAGGGCTACGGATTTTTGCGTGGTGAGCGCATGCTCGAAAGCCCCAACGACGTCTATGTGTCGCAGTCGCAAATTCGCCGCTTCGCTCTGCGCACCGGTGACAAAATTGTCGGGCAGGTGCGTCCACCCAAAGACAACGAACGTTATTTGTCGTTGTTGCGCGTGGAATTCATCAACGGCATGGATCCCGACACAGCACGAAAACGTCCTTCGGCTGACCAGCTCACCCCCATTTTCCCCAACGAACAACTCAAGCTTGAGACCGAGCAACACATTTTGTCGACACGCCTCGTCGATCTTGTAGCACCTGTTGGGCGTGGCCAGCGCGGTCTGATCGTGTCACCACCAAAAGCCGGGAAAACGCTACTCCTCAAATCGATTGCCAACGGCATTACCGTCAATCACCCCGACGTCCATCTCATGGTGCTCCTCATTGGTGAGCGCCCCGAAGAAGTCACTGACATGCGGCGATCCGTGCAGGGAGAAGTCATTTCGAGCACCTTTGACGAACCCGTCCGCGACCATGTGAAAGTGGCCGAAATGACCCTAGAGCGCGCCAAACGCCTCGTCGAAATCGGTCAAGACGTAGTCATCTTGATGGACTCGATTACGCGCCTTGCACGGGCCTACAACCTCGAAATCCCGCCGAGCGGGCGCACCCTCTCTGGTGGTATCGACCCCATCGCCCTCTACCCGCCCAAGCGCTTTTTCGGAGCTGCCCGCAACATCGAAAACGGTGGCTCGCTGACCATCATTGCCACCTGCTTGGTCGATACTGGGAGCCGCATGGACGACGTCATCTACGAAGAATTCAAAGGCACCGGCAACATGGAGCTCCACCTCGACCGCAAATTGGCCGAAAAGCGCGTCTTCCCGGCCATCGACATCACCCGTAGTGGTACACGCCGCGAAGAACTCTTGCTTGGCACCGAAGTCATCAAGCAGGTCTGGACGATGCGGCGCATGGTCACCATGCTCGGTGAAAACGAAGGCACGGAGCTGGTATTGGCGCGAATGACCAAAACGCGCACCAATGTCGATTTCTTGGCATCGCTCTCCAAACCCAGCTAATCGGTGTGCAACTTCCCCCCGCAGTGTGTCGTCTAGCTTACACACCACGGGGGGAGTTTTTTGTGGCTCACGAAAAATGCTACAATATTCCCATCATCCAGAGAGGTCGTAGCTATGTCGTTGCTCGCCAAATTTGAAGCATTCATGGAACAAATCATCGAAGCGTCAGTGGCGCGGTTTTTTAAGAGCCCGCTCGACACGGCCACGTTGTCACGTCGCCTTGAGCGCACCATGGAAGCCAATCAAATCATCGAGGGGAACCGCATCCGCGTACCACATACCTACTACACCTACTTGAACCCAGCAGAATACACCACGTACCGCCAGCGCCATGCACGCATCGAGCGTGAGCTGACCCACTATCTACTCCAGCTCGCGCAAAGTCGTGGGTTTTATACGAGTCAAAACCTTGCCGTCTTCTTGCGTTCTGATGCGGCCGTACAACCAGCCTCGATTCGCATCGATGTCGATATGACCATCAGTGGCGCAAGTGATGTCACCTCCGGCGCCCCAATTGTCGGCGGTGAGACGGTCGATCTCGACGAACAACGACGTACCGTCATTCATACGGCGCCAGAGCGCTACAACCCGTTGGCCCGCTACGTACTTGAGATCCACATCAACGAAACCACGCAGATTATCCCCATCAAAACCACCGAAATCACCGTTGGGCGCGGTCCCGGCAACAACATCATCTTGCCCGACCATCAAGTATCACGCAACCACGCCCGCATCAATTACGGGGCACGCAATTTTCATATTACCGACCTTGCATCGCGCAACGGCACCTATGTCAATAATCGGCGTATCGTCAATGACACCGTCAGCCTTGATGACAACACCGTGATTACCATCGGCAGTTATACCCTCAAAGTACGGAAGTACACCCATGAATGAAATCGTCAACGCTTCCCTTGAGTTCATCATCTGGTTGCTCCGACTGGCCGTAGTGGGCTTGATTTATCTCTTCATTTGGCGTATTTTTCGTACCATGATTCGGGGCGACCAAAACAAAACCAACATGGTCGGCACCGACACGTTTCTCATTTTGCATAAGCCGGGCACCACGATGTTGCCACGCAATAAAGTCTTTGAGCTCTACGACAACACCACCATCGGTCGCAGCAATGATTGCTCCATTGTACTCAACGATTTGCTCATCTCAGACAAGCATTGTCAGATTATGCGAATCGGCGACGAATGGCGGATCCGCGATCTCGGGAGCACCAACAAAACCTACATCAATGGCCTCCAAATCGTCAGTCAAGCAACCATTGCGGATGGCGACATTATCTCGTTGGGGCGGGTAGAATTGCGCATGCGTGATGTCACAAAGGATGACAATGAATAACCTGCCCGACCTCTACCCCATCCGACTCACCCGTCGCCTCGAACCTCGACTCTGGGGTGGCCAACAACTCGCAGAGTGGTTGGGAATCAGCGATGCTCCAGCACAACTCGCTGAAAGTTGGGAAATTTATGTCGACAATACCATCTGCAACGGCGCCTACGCCGGTCAAAGCCTGCGCCAACTGGTAGTTCAACACGGCGCCGCCGTTGTCGGGACACGGTCGTTGCAACGCTATGGCAACGATTTTCCACTTTTGGCCAAATTCATCGATGCCGGGCAACCGCTGTCGGTACAAGTGCACCCCGACGACAGCTATGCGCATCAGCACGAAGCAACGACCGGTTTTCATGGCAAGACCGAAGCATGGCACATTATTGCCACCCAGGGCACCTGCGACATCATTCACGGCTTCAACCGCCCACTGAGCCGCACGGCCTACGCCGAGGCAATTGCCAATGGCACCCTGGAAGACCTCCTCCACCGCACTCCGATCAACCCCGGCGACACGATCTACGTACCTGCGGGCACGGTGCACGCCATCAACGCCGGCATCATGCTCTTTGAGATCCAACAAACATCGGACCTGACGTATCGCGTCTACGACTATCAGCGCCGTGATGCCAACGGCCATGTGCGTGAACTCCACATCCCACAGGCTATCGCCGTGTCGCATCTCGACGTGAGCCCCACCATCGTGGTCCCAGCCACTGCGATTGCACCCGGAGTCACCGAGTTAGTGCGTTCAGATTTTTTTGTCATGGAGCGCATCACCGCCACCCAACCAATGACGTGGGAGCACGTGGCTGATTCGGCACATCTCATCACGATGCTTGCTGGCACTCTGACCATCACACATGCCGACCAGCCCGAAACACTGACCCGTGGTCAGAGTATCGTCATTCCGGCCGCCCTGCGTCAGCTTCAGTTTTTCCCTCAGCCTGATGCGACATGGCTCCACTGCTGGGTACCTGAGGCGTAGCGACTGACATGCTGGCGAGCACGTTGCCTCCGCTTGCCCGAATGCGTGCCGTCTCTTGCCGCAAGCCGGCAAGCGTTTGATCGGCGGCATCGAGGCGAGCTACTTCGGCAGCCACCAAGCGCGCGTAGGGTGCCACCGCATCACGCATACGCCCAATCATGCGCGTCAATTCTTGCTCGAATTGACGGTCGATGGCAGTCACGAGTTGCACCCGCACTTCGGCCAATCGTTCACGGAGTTGACGTTTGAGGGCGGCGCGCCGATTGGGGATGATATACAGCCCACCGAGGGCAATCACACTGGCGGCAATGACTCCAGTCGTGTCGAAGATGGCCCCTTTCAACAACGTGGCAATTAACGCACCCACTCCGAGAGCACCCACCTGTACCACGGCAGTTGCAGCGATGGCGTTCCGCAGCTCACTAGCCACATGGGCCGCTTCCACATTGCGGTCATAGCCAGCCACAATGTCGGCAGCCGTCGCCACGATATCGCGAATCAGTGCTTGGCGATTGTAGGCAAACGGCACGGCACCATCACCAAGTAGCTGATCACTCGGCTTCGTGTGGCGGCGCAAATAATCGCCGACCCCCTGCCAAACCTGAAGATTGCGCTCAATCATCCAATCCACCAACTCTTGTGAGCGCGCTTCAATTGTCGTCGCAAGATTCGCAGCCACCTCTTGCTCAAAGGCCTGTTGCAAGGCGTCACCACGCAAAAGCCGATGCAGATTGAGGATGCGGATGTGCTCATCAAAAAAGGCAAGTCCACGCAGTTCGGCTTCACTGATGGCCTGTACGAGGCCGGCGCGATGCCCGGCAACATCGCGGCGCATGTCGGCAGCAAATTGCTGGATTTGGGCTTCAAGATGTGCCACCGTCTGTATATCGGTACTCACTGCTCGCCGTTGTTCGGTAATACGCTGTGCGAGCACCAAGTGCGCCTGATCGGCCACCCCGAGGGGCGACTCCAATTTGATGCGCAGGCGTGTCTGATCATCAAGGCGTTCGCTCAAAAAGGCGCGCAACGCCGGCATCCCTGAATGTGGAGCCGTTTCTGCCTGACGAGCGAGACGCGCCGATAGCGGCATAATCTCGGGTACGACACCAAATACCATGCGGGCCTGATCTGCCACGAAGGTCAGCACCGCCGTGCGCTCTTGGTCGCTCAAAAGATCGATTTTGTTGACCACAATCACCACATTGCGTTGCCACTCATTGAGCATCACGAGGAATGTCCGCTCCGTTTCACTAAACGGGCGATCGGCCGACGTGATGAACAGCACCACATCGGCCCGAGGCACCATTTCGCGCGTCAAGACCTCATGATGGCGCATCACTGCATTCGTACCCGGAGTATCGACAATCGACAGACGCTGGAGCAACGGCACTGGCACAGTGCGCACCACGTATCCAGTCTGCTGGATGAGTGCGAGTGCCTCGGGGGCGTACCGGAGCACGGTCACCGCATCGGTAGTCGGTGTCGCTCCTTCCGCCATGACTTCACTCCCCAACAAGGCGTTGATAAGACTCGATTTGCCGGCGTTGAATTCCCCCGCAATCACCACCAAAAAGGGATCTGTCAGATGCTCGCGTGTTTTGAGCACCACGTTGCGTTCCGCAATCTCGTGCGGTTGCACAAAAACATCGGCAAAGAGCTCCCCCGTGGCATCAAGCAAGGCCTGTGTACGGGTGCGCACGTTGTTGAGTTCAGCGTGCCATGATGCGGTCATTCCTTACACTCCTAAAAAGCGCACAAACCATGCAATGGTACGGTGCATATGATCGATTTGGTGGTTGGGCTCGCCACTACGAGTCAACTCGTGCCCTTCACCCGGGTAGCGCACCAGTTCTACCGTACGACCAAGACGACGAAGCATGGTATAAAGTTGCTCTGCTTCGCCAATCGGCACGCGAAAATCAAGCTCGCTATGCAGAATCAAGAGTGGAGCGTGCATCGCTTCTACGGCGGCAATAGGCGACGCCTGCCAGAGCTGGGCGGCGTGTTGCCACGGATTCATCTCGAACGAGTACTCGACGAGCTCGTAGGCGTCGCTCATGCTGTGCTGGGTGATCAGGTTGTAGACACCCCGTGCAGACACGGCCGCAGCAAAACGCGTGCTATGCCCGATTAACCATGTGGTCATAAAGCCACCATATGAGCCACCCGTCACCCCGATACGCTGTGGATCAATGGGGTGACCTTGTGCCAAAACAGCGTCAATCCCAGCTTCGAAGTCGGGTTGATCGGCATGCCCCCAACGCGCTTTGGTGGCACCATGCCACTCCACACCATACCCTTCGGAGCCCCGCGGATTACAAAAAAACACGTACATGCCAGCAGATGCGGTAGCCTGCCATTCGAGCCACATACTCCGCGTACCGGGGCTCCACATGGCATGCGGGCCACCATGGATGTGGAGCACGAGCCCGTATTGTTTGCCTGCCTCGATGTGCGGTGGCGCCAACAACCACCCCTGCACCATTTTGCCGTCAGGAGCCGCATACCACAGTTCTTGGAAGGGCACGGTGCTCCGCTGATTTGCCAATGTGGTGGTCAGCGCTGTCAGGGCATGCACACCCTCTGCATCAGCCACGTACAACTCACTAGGCGACGCAGGTCCACCCTGCGTATACGCCACTCGCCCATCACACGCCACTGAAAATTCATCAATGACCATTCCCATCCCAGTCGTAGGAGTGGCCACGGTCATCACACGTGCGCCATGCAACGCCATCAGTTGCAGGTTGCCCTGACCTTGCCACTCCGCCACGTAGGCAATACCGCTACTATCGGGAAGCCATTCCCAGCTTCCCACGGTGACCTCACTAAGATCGCATGGTGCCCAGCCGTCGCCACTCCCATCAAGAGGACGCATCACCAAACATGCGCCCCCATAAAACGGTTTGGCGGCGATCTGGGC
>JBBAWX010000009.1:0-65818 GCA_040396955.1 Roseiflexaceae bacterium | reverse complement strand
CGGTTACCGTCAGGACTCCAGGCAAAGCCACCCACACCCGCTGGCACACTAGCGAGGAGCTCGGCTTCACCACCATCAGCAGCAATCAGGTAGAGCTGTGCGCCGTCACCACCACGACTCGACACAAAGGCGATGTGGCGGCCATCAGGGCTCCACTGTGGCATACGATCGCTTGTGGTGCCGGCACTAAATCGACGAGGCGCATCATTGCCACGACGGCACCAAATACTTCGTCGGAAAGAATTCTTGATACGATCAGGGGTCACACGCACATACAACAGAGTCGTGCCGTCAGGGCTCCAGGTCGGATGCTCCACGTATTCGATGTGATGTACATCAGCGGGGGTCCACGGAGCTGGGTTGGTTGTCATGGAAATACTCGTTTCGTTTTGGGGGCGGACCCATCTACTTTACGTTCATCATAGCACGACAAAAAAGAGGCGTATGTGACAACATACACCTCAGATACATAGTGATGCGTGTGGGGGCAGGTGCTAGTGCGCCGCAGTCCCATCTTGCCAGCCGGCGACATCGAATGTTTGCGCGGAGACGCGCAAACTGCGTAGCTGATCATCGCTGACGGCGCTTTCACCACGGTAATGCTGAATGTCGTTGTGGAGATCGTAGTTATACCGTTGGATGACCCATTGGCCGTTCGCTCCCTGCCGCAACACATCAAACAACCAGACCTGCAAATAATCGTCGTAGGTGGCAGCCACCAACCAAACCAACTCACCACGGCGCAAGGTGGCCGCAAGGCGACGCAGGCCATCAACACGGGCACTACTCGAAGAACGAACAGGAAGGGTAGTCATGATACTCAATCTCCTCACACACGGTCAATGTTGCTTCATTGCGCCTATTATACTCGCTTTTCGGGCACGCAATGTCAGCACCACTGGGTGTACAAACAAGCAGAAACGCTCTATAATGGGAGCGGATTTCCTACATGGGCGCGTGTCGTTGCTCGGCTCCAATCACACCACCTGCGGTCACCCGATTTGGGGTGCGAACGCATCCCCACGCGCATCGAGAGACATTATGCGTATCACGCTCCTCGGCACCGGTACATCCACCGGTGTACCCATGATCGGCTGTGAATGCCCGGTCTGCACCTCTGACGACCCCCGTGACCGACGCATGCGCACCTCTGCTCTCATCGAAACTCCCACCGGCAACATATTGATTGACGCTGGCCCCGATATGCGCACACAGTTGTTGGCGGCTCAAGTGCGCTCGCTCCATGGTGTTTTGCTGACCCACGAGCACCAAGACCATATCGGCGGACTTGACGACCTGCGCCCACTCAACTACCGTATGCAGGCCGCCATCTCGCTCTACGGACTCGAGCGCACTCTCAATGCGGTCAAACACCGCTTTCACTACGCCTTTGGCAACGACAGCGGTGGTTCTTCGCGGCCCAACCTCAATTTGGTCACCATCGAGCCATTCAAAGCCGTCGAAATGGCCGGCATGCGCGTCATCCCCCTGCCCGTTCAACATGGGCGCATGAGCATCGTCGGCTACCGGATTGGAGATTTCGGCTATATCACCGATGCCAGCTCCTTGAGCGACGCAACCTGTGAGAGTCTGTACGGCGTCAAAACGCTCATCATTAATGCGCTCCGCCACGACCCACATCCGATGCACCTCTCGTTTGACCAGGCGCTCGATTATGTGAATCAAATTGCCCCACAACGGGCATTTTTTGTCCATCTCAGCCACGACATCACGCATGCGGCACTTGCTCCCACACTGCCCGCCCATGTACGCCCGGGGTACGACGGGCTCCAATTCGAGGTTGACGCATGAATATCGTGATAGACGCACGCCTCAACGCCTACCGCAACGGTGGCATCCCAGCGTATACCCGCCAACTCAGCACCGCGTTAGCGCACATTGCACCGCAGCACCATTTCACGATTCTACAGCACCGCCGCCAACCAGAACGCATCGTCAGTGCTCCAAATGTGAGCCGGCGCGTCATCTACACCCCACCGCATCATCCCCTAGAGCAGTGGATATTGCCGATTGAGGTGGCAGCAACGCGCCCAACAGTCGCACTATTTCCCGATTTTGTGGCGCCGCTCCGCCGCACCTTTCCGGCGGTGGTTACCATCCACGATTTGGCGTTTTTGTACTTCGACGACCTCCTCGACGACGCGGCTCGCGCCTACTACGGCCAAGTAGGGAGCAGTGCTCAGCGTGCTGATGGCATTATTGCGGTGTCACAATCGACCAAAACCGACATCATGCACTTTTTTGGCATCGCCGCAGAGCGCATCCATGTGATCTACGAAGCCGCGCATCCACAGTTCACCCCATTACCGCACATCGCCCACGAGCGCCGCCGCATCAACGAACACGACATCACGGCACAGTCCTACGTACTCTTTGTCAGCACCATTGAGCCGCGCAAAAACATCCCAGTGCTCCTCCATGCCCTGCGTATCTGCCGTGATCGTCACCCACACCGCAATTATCACCTCGTGTTGGCGGGAGCCCGCGGCTGGCGTGAGACCCCGATTTTGGCACTCATCGACCAACTCCGTCTCCACGAGGCGGTCACTCTTCTCGGTGCCGTCAACGACGCCGATTTGCACTGGCTCTACGCCAACAGCCGCATCTACGTCAATCCGTCACGCTACGAGGGCTTCGGCTTGCCGCTCATCGAGGCACTGGCCTGCGGTGCTCCGGCACTCGCCAGTAATAGCTCGAGTTTGCCCGAAGTCGGCGGTGATGCCTGCATGTACTTGCCGGTCGATGACCCAGGAGCCTGGGCCGATATGATCGAGACCGTCTGGGCCGACGAGCACCTCCGCCAGCAAATGGCCACCCGTGGTCCACGCCAAGCCGCCAATTTTAGCTGGCAACGCTGTGCGGAGCAGACTCTCGAGCTCCTACAGGCAGTCAGCCCAACCACGTAACCGTTGTTCATGTTTCATGCGAAAGGGGTCCCCCATGGTTCCTGCCCTCGTCGATACGCACTGGCTCCACACACACCTCGGCGCTCCTGATGTGGTCGTCGTAGACACCCGTTGGTACCTCACCAATCCAGCCCAAGGTGAGCACGAATACGCCCAACAGCACATTGCTGGGGCGGTCTACCTCTCCATTGAGCACGATTTATCGGCGGCGGCCTGGGATGGTCCCGGTCGGCACCCACTTCCCAAGCCCGAGCTCTTTTGTGCGGCGCTCGGCCGTGTCGGCATCCACAATCAGAGCCACGTGGTTATCTACGACAGTGCGGGCGGCTCGATTGCCACCCGGCTATGGTGGTTGCTCCGTTACTACGGCCACGAACGCGTCTCTATTCTCAACGGCGGCTGGCAAGCATGGCAGGCCGCGGGTGGACCCACGGCGAGTGGCGTCACCCCTTGCACACCGGCCACGTTTGTGGGCACACCCCGTACTGACATGACCGTCAATGCCGACCAGGTCGATCAGCTGCGCACCAACCCACACGTGCTCCTACTCGACGCCCGTGCCCACGAGCGCTACACCGGCGCAGTAGAACCGTTCGGGCCACGGGCAGGGCACATCCCTGGTGCCCACTCCGCACCCTTTGCTGGCAATCTCGACGCCGATGGTCTCCTCAAAAGCCCAGCCGACCTGTACGCGCGCTACCAGGCACTAGGCATCGCTGACGCCGATCAAATCGTCTGTTATTGTGGCTCGGGTGTCACCGCCACCCACGACATCTTTGCGCTGCACTTGGCCGGGTATCAGGCCCTGCTCTACCCCGGCTCATGGAGCGACTGGAGTAGTCAACCTGAGCGACCGATTGCGACCGGCGACGACCCACTGGGCACGGATTCTCAGCACGCATAGTGCCACGGTCCCTGATTGTACGAGAGGTTCATCACTGACATGCTCGACAGTAATCGCATCTTGTTAGGCATCCTCATCAGCAGTGCCATTGGCGCCATCGCCTATCGACGCGGCTCGTTGAGCCGCAGTGGTTGGCTCGGCGCCATCATCACCGGAACGATTATTTTCGGCGCCGGTGGCTGGCCCCACGGCATCACCCTGGTCTTCTTTTTTGTGAGCTCCACGCTCTTGTCACGCTGGCGTACCGCCTACAAGGCCACTCTCGAGCGTCACGTATTTGAAAAAGGCTCACAACGCGACATCTGGCAGGCCCTCGCCAATGCCGGCATTGCTGCTGGCGGATGCCTACTCCTCATCGCCTTGCCCGCCGATGCCGTCATCTGGCACATGCTCTTCGCTGGTGCAATGGCGACCGTAGCCGCCGATACTTGGGCCACTGAGCTCGGCGTACTCTCCAACACCCCCCCACGCCTTATCACTACCTGGCAGGCCGTACCACGTGGCACATCCGGAGCCATGAGTGTGGCTGGCACGCTGGCCACTGCCGCAGGTGCGCTGGCGACAAGTGCGGTGTTTTGGGGGAGTTTGGCGCTGTCCACCGACCTACCACTCGGAGCCCCACTAGGGGTGGCCATCGCCATCGCCGGTGGCGCCGGCATTATTGGAAGTCTGAGCGACAGCCTGCTCGGCGCCACCGTACAGCGCAGTTTCACCACCCCCAACGGGCCCAGTGAGCGGTCACACGCACCCGACGGCACGCCCTACCCGCTCCGCAGCGGCTGGATGTGGGTCAACAACGACGTCGTCAACGCGGTGAGTTCGGCCTGTGGTGCACTGGTGGGAGCGGGGTGCTGGTGGTTAGTATTCCGTTGATTCGGCAGCTTCTATCGGGGTAGTTCCTGACACTGGCTCCAGGGTAATCGGACCAAACAATTCAGCCTGGTTGGCAATCACGGTCCGGCGTTTGACCATTTCAAGCACTGCCCACAACGACACCACTACTTCGACCCGGCTCCGCCTCCCGCGTGCCGGCAACAAATCGGTGAAGCGAAGCTGGTGAAGGCGTTGCAGTCGATCATGGATGGTTGCTACCACGTCGCCCACGGTGAGGATTTTGGGTGCAGGCACGGGGATGGGTGCTGCCGGTGTATCGACCAGTTGCATGCGCAACTGCCACGCCCCCAAGAGTTCTTCGAGGCGCATATCGAGTGGCATGGATGCCACCGAAGCGGCCGGCAGGGTCGGCGGTTTGGCAAAACTCTGCCACCCGTGGGCCTCGCGTTGGCGTAGCCATTCGGCGGCCGCCTTGTAGTGTTGGTATTCTTTGAGTTGCCGCACGAGATCAATGCTTTCGTCGGGCTCATCGGCGTTGCTCGGCGTGGCCGGCAACAGGGCCCGCGACTTGATGACGAGGAGGCGCGATGCCAGCACCACAAACGACGACATTTGCCCGGCATCGCGTTGTGCCATGGCGCGTACATAGTGCAAATATTGATCAGCCACCTGCGCCAGTGCAATCGTGGTAATGTCGAGCTCAGCCCGCTCAATCAGACGCAACAAGACGTCGAGCGGGCCCTCAAATTGGTCCAACCGAATCGTGTAGTGGGCCTGTTCGTTGCCTAGCATTGATTATCCGCCCATTCAAAGCGGTCGATTTCCGGCGTGGTATGACCATCCGCCAGTCGCCGCAACCACTCACACACTGCGGGGCGAGCACCGTATTGCTCGGCCAGACGCACGCTACGGTGCTCGTGTTCGGCGTGGCGCCGCAGGGGTTCGCACCAGCGGGCCGCTGCCGTGTACCACGCAGGGCGTTGTTGCAAGATTACTGCCACGCCGTACCACCACAGCCCCAACGGTGCCCCAGTATCGGTCATTTTGCCACAATCGTGGAGCAGGACCATTGCCAACACCGCAGAGTCGTTGGTGCCGTGTCGTGCCATGAGCTGCGCCACATCGAGTGCATGTCGTTGGTCATATCTGGGCATACGACCAAACAGCACGTACTCGGCTGGAGTCAGGTGCGTACGCACAAAGGTCATATCAGCCGGACTCATCTGGGCGGTGAGTGCACGCCACAACTGCCAGAGTCGGTAGATCACCGTGCCAACCTCTCTGCGCTCGGAGATGCCCTGTTAATCGAGGAACCCACGGAGCTTCTTGCCCCGATGTGGATGACGTAATTTGCGCAACGCCACTGCCTCTATTTGCCGGATACGTTCACGGGTAATCCCAAACTTATCACCGACTTCTTCGAGGGTACGGTACTGACCATCACTTAACCCGTAGCGGAGCTGAATAATAAGCCGCTCACGCTCCGGCAAACTCATCAACACCTCTTCGAGCTCGCGCCGCAACATCAACATGGAGGCGGCCTCAGCAGGACCGGCGATGCGTTCGTCTTCGATGAAATCACCCATGCGACCTTCGCCCTCTTGGCCAACCGGCATCTCCAACGACAACGGCTGTTGACCGGCCTGAAGCGTACGGCGTACTTTCGCCGGGGTCAACCCCATCACTTCGGCGATTTCTTCGGGAGAGGGCTCGCGTTGCAACGTCTGTTGTAGCCGATGCGCCGTACGTTTGACCTGACTAATCGCCTCGCCCATGTGTACGGGCAACCGAATCGTACGACTCTGATCTGCGATGGAGCGGGTAATGGCTTGACGAATCCACCATGTGGCATAGGTCGAAAACTTGTGACCTTTGGTGTAGTCGAATTTTTCTACGGCGCGCATCAGCCCAATATTCCCCTCTTGCACCAAATCCATCATGGTGAGACCGTAAGAGGTGTATTTTTTGGCAATCGATACCACCAAGCGTAAATTGGCATTAATCAGCTCTTGGCGAGCCGATTCGGCACTGCCCACGAGGCTGTTGAGTGGTGGCAAGCGCAGATGCCCGTTGTCGGATGATTGCTCGATGTAGAGCATCAACAAACGCTCAACTAGCTCATTACGAGATGACTCATGCGCTAAGGCACGCACTGCCACGTGTTGACTACAAACATAATGGCAGGTCATCTCAATGACACAATGCTCGATGTCGTTTTTGGCGTCATGGCGAAGCTCAGCGCCGACCATGCCGGCGACCAACACCCACCAATCGCGGTCGACTTCGCCGGCCACATAACGACGCAGGCGCTGGGCTTTCACCAATTCAAACGCCCGTGCCAACAACGGAACATGGGTTTGCAACAACGTCAACAAACGAGGCTCAACTTCGTACCGTGCCAAACCCGCAATCGGCGCCGACTCAATGCGTTCGTGATCATCACTCAACCAGCGCGTAAACACCCCCGCCACAATCGGCGTGAGGGAGACTTGCCAATCAAGCTGGGGCAAATGTGCGGTCAAGGCGCGCTCAGCATCGGGGGCCACGTCTTGACAGAGTGCATGCACCCAGTACATCAACGTTGTGGTTTGCCATGCCAACGCTTGCGCACGTTGCGCATGAATATGACTGACCATGCGTTGCGAACGCACTCGCTTGGCCTTTTCGCCAAGTTCCATGCGATGTGCAAGCACTACTTCATCGGCCGCCCGTAGCAACTTGAACTTGCCAATCTCTTGGAGGTACATACGCACTGGGTCATCAAGTGAAACATCCCCAATATGCGCATCATCGATGAGTTCTTCTTCGGAGTCAATCGCAAGGTCAATCGTCTGAGTATCTTCTGGATCCCACGGTGGCAACCCGCTTTCACCGCCATACTGTTGCTCTGTGGGGGATGACTCGCGGCGTACTGGCATGTCGCCATCCACCATGGGAGATTCATCACTCATCACCACGATTCCTTGTTGTTGTAAGGCAATTCGAACTGCTGAAACAATGTCACCCGTTAGACCATGCACAAGCCGTTGCATGTCAGATGCAACCACTCGTCTTGAGGAGCCAGCTAGCCGCACAAGGCTTGCCACTAGAGTGGCTACCAACTTCTCGTCTTGCTCATACCGCAATGGTGCCATCGTATTACCTCACCGCAGCACGAATAAAACGTGCAGTAGGACGGCCGCAGTGGATGCATATACATCACCGATGTGCCGGACACGGAAGCGATGATTGAATCACCGTATGCCGGACACAAACTGTGCATATGTTGTACTATATCACTTTAGACAACACATCGTCAATAAACAGTTGTAGAGAGAAGGGATATCCATGAGTTTCCATGATGCACTCGCATCCCACATTCAAAGTCATGATAGCCTGTTGTGTGTAGGGCTTGATCCTGACCCTGCACGTATCCCTGCCCATCTTGGCAGTGGTACGACAGCGGTCTATACATTTTGTCGTGAAATCATCGCCGCCACCCATGACGTGGTCGCCGCATTCAAACCCAACATCGCCTTCTTTGAGGCCATGGGGCCAGCCGGCATTGAAACCCTCGCCCGCCTCATGGCCCTGCCCCGTCACAACCTCTGGATTCTCGATGCCAAGCGTGGCGATATCGGCAATACGGCGAGTGCCTACGCCAGTGCCGCCTTTGATCAATTTGATGCCGACGCTATCACCGTCAATCCATATCTCGGTGGTGATGCCCTTGCGCCCTTTCTTGAGCGCCCAGAGCGTGGTGCATTCGTACTCTGTCGCACGTCCAACCCGGGGAGTCGCGACATCCAAGAGCTTACCCTTGCAGACGGGCGCCCACTCTACATGGCCGTTGCGCATATGGCCCAACACGATTGGAACACGCAACGCAACGTGGGCTTGGTCGTTGGTGCCACGCAACCTGCCGCGCTCGCCGAAGTTCGCCAACTCTGCCCAGATCTTCCCCTGTTGTTGCCGGGAATTGGCGCCCAAGGCGGTGATTTGGCCCAAGCCCTGCAGGCTGGCCTCGACGCCCAGCGCTCCGGACTGCTCATCAACACCTCACGAAGCGTGTTGTATGCTAGTTCCGGCACTGATTTCGCCCAGGCGGCCCGGGCAGAAGCACTCCGCACACAAGCCGCCATCAACACCATTCGCTACACCTAATACCAACGCCCCCTGCCGTGATACACACGGCAGGGGGCGCCAAAACTCCACTCATCGGTCAGATTACTGTAACAAATCACCCTGAATTTCTCGCGAACGAGTCACAAACCAGTGCACCACGTTGCGAAAGCGTGACTCACGCCCGACCAGCAAATTGATGACTCCTGGCAAATCCGTGCGACGCGTGATGGTCGTGCCACCCAACTCAGAGGTCACAGCATAGACCTCGAGGGGTTGGTACATGATGATGCTCGGCGCCAGATCAATCCAGCGCTGTTGAAAGGCGCTATACAGCTGCATGCGTGTCTCAAGATTACTGTCGACACGCGCCAACGACAGGGTGTCGTCGATTTCGGCATCCTGTAGACCCGAATAATTGCGTCCCAAGTTGATTTGGCTCGAATGCCACAACTCGTAGACATCCGGATCAGGACCAAGTCGTTGCCAACCGTGGAGTGCCATAGCAAACTCACCAGACTCGAGGCGCTGAAGCAGGACGTCACCGTCAAGTGGCACCACCGTCACCTGTATGCCGACTTGAGTAAGCTGGGCCGCAATGTCGTTGGCCGCCGCATTACGGTCTGGAGCACCATCCACCAACAACTCGAAGGCGAGGCGCACGCCATCTTTACTTCGCACCCCGTCTGCACCAGCCACATACCCCAGCGAATCAAGAGCAGCATTCACCCGCTCTTTGCTCGGGATATACCAGACAGCGCTCGGGTTGTAGGCCCACCACCCCGCCAGGATTGGGGTATCGAGTCGCATTACCTGCCCAGGCAACACACGCCGTATCAAGTCGTCACGATCGATGGCCTGGGCCATCTGACGCCGAAAATCAACATCAGCGAATGGCGCCTGCCGCACGTTGAATGTCAACACCGTGTAGGCGTCGATGGGCACCGTGCGCCGCACCATGCCACGTGGCACGTTGTACGACCCGAGTGCACTCGTACCGACATAGGCCAAGCCGTTGATTTCACCACGGGTGAGCGCCGCAAAGGCGAGCGCATCATCCTCATAAAAACGCAACGTCAGCGAGGGGATGAGCGGCTTGCCGAGGTAGTAATCTGGGTTGGCCGACAACGCCATGCCTTCGGTCGTGATATCGTCGATTCGATAGGGACCAGTGCCAATCGGCTTCAGGCTGAACTCCGAGCTCGCCCACGCTGCCGGCTCAATGTCGGCCAAAAGATGCGCAGGCACAATCGGCACGCTGGCAAACTTCAAGAACGGTGCAAAGGGAGCTTGCAACCGACAACTGATGCTCCGCGCACCGGCCCGCTCGACGAGCACCGTGCGCCATACCGTGGCCACACTCGATGAGCCCGTGTACGCCGGACCTTGGACCGAACGCAACGTGAAGAGCACATCTTCGACGGTGACATCCTGGCCGTCGTGCCATTTGATGTCACTGCGCAACGTGAAGGTGTAGACCGTGCCCGTGTCGTCGATATCCCACGACTCCGCAAGACCGGGCTCTGGCAGTCCATCAAGACCAATCCGTACTAATCCGTCAAATACGAGACTTTGTACATCTGCAGATGCCGCATCTTTGGTGATGTCACTCACGAGTGGGTTGAGCGTCGTCGGCAAACCAACGATGCCCTCCACGTAGGTGCCACCCGCAATAGGCCGCGATACGGCTGCCCGCGACACGGCCAAATACGCCATCAAGCCCAGCACCAACGTGGAGCTGATTACCGCAATCACAATTTGGAAACGGATACGACGCGACATGCTAGTACCGCTACATTCTCTTCAATGATACGATTCGCACTTCATCTACCCAAAAATCGGCAAACTCGCAATCAACGCCACAATCAAAAACAACACCCCGATGAGAATCGTCGCCTGAAAGGCGGTCTTTTCGAGGCCCCGCTTGGTCTGATAAATCGAAGAGGCGTCGCGTGATTGCAATCCGGCCTTCCGCCCCTGCAATACCACCAAAAATGTCAGCGCTATGCTGAGGACAATCAATGCAATCGAAAAAGCCGTCTCCATGAAGCTCCCTTTCTCAGATGCTCACAACGGAATGCCACCGATAATCTTGGGCATTATACCACATCAGCAGATGTGGATGCACTCGTACATACTCCATCACCCACCCCACATGCCCCCCACTTCGGTGTACAATAGGCGCACAGAAGCGACATCTGCCCGGCAATGACCTCGCATCGGCAGGAGAAACACGCATCATGGCTCACCTTCGCATCGCCAACGCCCCGTGTTCGTGGGGCACTCTCGAATTCGCCGACCTCAGTGGGACGCGCATCGAACATCAACAAATGCTCGATGAACTCGTCGCTACCGGCTATACCGGGACCGAACTCGGTGATTGGGGCTTCATGCCCACCCACCCATCACTCTTGGCAGAGACCCTGCGACAACGCCACCTCACCCTCATCGGCGCCTTCGTGCCGGTCAATCTGAGCGACGTTCAGAGCGCCCAACACGCATTGGCCCAGGCTGAACGCACCGCCGACTTACTTGCTACCACCGCCACACTCCTCGGCCAACATCACCGCCCCCTCATCATCTTGGCCGACGAAAACGGCACTAATCCGCACCGTACACTGCACGCCGGCCGCATCCAGACCCCCAGCGACCCATCAACCCTCATGCGTGCGGCCGCCGTTGCCAGCCACGTGGCCCATCAGGTGGCTCGGAGCAGTGGGCTTCAGAGTGCATTCCATCATCATTGCGCTGGCATCATCGAGACCCCCGACGAAATCGCCACGTTCCTCGCACACAGCGATGCCAGCGTGCTGGGGCTCGTCTTTGATACTGGCCACTATCTCTTTGGCTCTGGCCGCAACGACACCGATCTCGTGGCCGCACTCCGCACCTATGCCGACCGCATTCGCCTGCTCCACTTCAAAGACTGTAGTGCCACCATCGCCGATCAGACACGCACCCACCACCTCGACTACTTTGCAGCCCTGCAGGCGGGGATTTTTTGCGAGCTTGGTGCAGGTGCAGTCCCATTTGCCGACATCGTGCGCTACTTGCAGACCACCGCCTACGATGGCTGGGTTGTAGTCGAGCAAGACGTCTTGCCTGGCATGGGTGCCCCGCGTGACAGTGCCGCCCGTAACCGTGATTTTCTGCGTTCATTGGGGCTCTAACATGCCACATACATCAACTTCTGCCCTTACACTGACCGTGTGTAGCGCCAATCTGCGTAACGCCAACGCCGACGACGGCGCTGATGGCTGGGAGTTCCGCCAAGCTGGGCTTGCCGAGCTCCTCCGCTCCCAACACGCCCACCTCATCGGCGTCCAAGAAGCCATGCAAACCCAGGTCGATTGGCTCCGCGACACCTGCCACGATCATACCATTGTCCTCGGTCTGCCCTACGGCAATGTGCCCCCCTACGAATACGCCGCCATTGCCTGGCACCAGACCACCTTCACCGCCCATACGCAGGGCGCCTGCTACCTCAGCACCACCCCCGATCGGCATTCGCGTTCGTGGGATACCTCGTGGACCCGAGTCGCCAATTGGGTTGTATTGCACCATCACGCCAGCCAACAAACGATTTGTTATGTAAATACTCATCTCGACCACATGGGTGCTGAATCACGGCGCAGGTCCATCGATGTCATCATTGATCAACTCGCCCACCTCCAGCACCTGCCCATCATCATCAGCGCCGATTTCAACGCCGCCCCCGACAGCGACGTGCACGCCGCCCTCCGTGAGCATGGCTTCATCGACAGCTGGCAGGCCTGTGGGCACGCCGACGGCCCCGGCGTCATGTCGTTCCACGGGTTCCATGGCGACGATTGGCCGCGCCTCTCGGGTGAACGCAACGACAACCGCATCGACTGGATCTGCTACCGTGACCCGGTCGGTTGCCTGACCCCCCAACACAGTATCATGCTCACCAATCGCCTCGATTCGGGGCGCTTCCCCAGCGACCACTACCCAATCACTACCACCTTTACCCTCACCCCCCGCGAAATACACCGCGGCGGAACTCCTCGATGAGGAGTCCCGCCGCCGCTATTCCACCGGTTTTTACTTGGACTGAGCGATTTCGAGCATCTGTGCCACATTGGTCACTTTCACGCGTGGGCGTTGTTGGGCTGCTCCTTGGGCTACTTCGTAGGCATCAATGGCCTGCCACCCCGCGTATTCGACAACGGCTTCACAGCGTGCCTGCAACAGGGGTCGCACATCGGGCAACGATATCGCCGCACGATCTGCCATCCCCTCCCAGTCGGCTTTCATGGACTGCACCGTGGCCACCGAATCTGGTTTATTCGTGCCAATGATGCCCGACGGCCCACGTTTCGCCCACCCTACCACATAGCCACGTGGCCAGAGTGCGCCATCCGGGCGATCGGTAATGCGCCCGGCCTGATTGGGGATGAGGCCACGGCGATCGTCAAACGGCACCCCAACAATCGGCACACTACGATAGCCCACCGAACGCATCACAATGCCACACGCAATGGTACGGCGTTCACCGGTCCCCTCCGCTTTCACTCCGCCGTTGCCATCGGGCACCAACTGATTGCGCTCCACCACCACACCGGTGACCTGCCCACCCGCGCCGAGGATTTCCACGGGTGACCACAAAAATTGCATGTAAATGCTTCGTTGCATCCCCTTCAGTGGGCGTGCCAAGTATTCTTGCATCACGTCGTAGTTGCGTGCCGCCACTTTTTCATTGGCCAGTTGAGCCTGGCTATCGGCATCAAGCATGAAGTCTTCGGGGTCAAGGATGATGTCGACAGCGGCCAATTCACCGAATTCTTTGAGCTCAGGAGTAGTAAACGCGGCCTGGACTGGCCCGCGTCGCCCCAACATCACCACCTGCTTGACCTGCGATTGCCCCAATGCGACTAGGGCATGATCGGCCATGTCGGTAGTCGCCAGCTCATCGACCGGTGCCATCAAAATCCGCGTCACGTCCATGGCCACGTTGCCGTTGCCAATCACCACCACACGCTCTGAGTCCAGATTGAACTGCATGCTCCGATAATCGGGATGACCGTTGTACCAGCCCACAAACGCAGTAGCAGGCACACTCCCGAGTAAATCTTCACCGGGAATGCCCATTTTGCGATCTGACTGCGCCCCCACCGCATACACCACCTGATCGTAATGGGCGAGTAGCTCTTCGTGCGTGATCTCGCGTCCGACGGTCACATTGCCAAAAAAACGCACCCGAGCATCGGCCAACAATTTGTCGTAAATACGCGTCACCCCCTTGATTGACTGGTGATCAGGGGCGACACCCGACCGCACCAATCCGAACGGGCTCGGCAAACGCTCGATGATGTCAACACGGACCTGTAGGTCGGATTTGAGGAGTGCCTCTACCGCATAAAACCCCGCTGGCCCCGCTCCTACTACGGCTACCCGAATCGGGCGTGCTTCACTTCCGAACATGCTCACTTCCTATCACTGTTCAGGATTCCAACAATACTAGACCGGTGGCCATGGGTAGTTGCGCTCAGACGAAGGCTGGGGAAACTTGCGCTTCGCCAACAAACGCGCAATCCGCCGCTGGAGGGCGTGCATCTCGGCCGCACTCAAAAGCTCATCAAGCAGACTCAACGCACCTTCGCGTTGTTCGATACGCGTCTGCAATCCCGCAACATCACGTACGATGTCGTCGGGGAGCGACTCACCCGCAAAATCCCACAACACGGTGCGAAGCTTGTATTCGTCGTGGAACGCAATGCCGTGGTCGATGGCCCACAAACGCCCATCGCTCCCCTTCAAGCAATGGCCACTTTTCCGATCAGCGTTGTTGATAATCACATCAAACACCGCCAATCGTGGCAAATACTCCTCAAAACCGCCCGTTTTTTGCATCGTAAACAGGTGCTCTTCTTCGTCGTTGTCGATATACAGTTGCACCGAACCATGGCCATACGGACCATCACGCAACACCGTCGGCGGCACCAAATTCCACTTGAGTTCGTTGCTAATCACAAAGGCTGCCGTCTCACGCTGACACAACGTCCCCGCCGGAAAGTCCCACAGCGGGCGTTCGCCGCGCCGTGGTTTGTAGATGACCAGTGCCTGTTGTTCCATGTACTTGGCCACACACAACAAGGTGGCATTGCTACTCCACGGCATGGCCGTCTGCGGCTCGAGTTCCGCATAGGTCAGCAATGCCAACATTTCATTGATTGACAACGCCGGCCGCATATCGCTCATAACAAGGCTCGTTTCATCACTCACCCGTAGCCACCCGCTGCCACGGAAACTAGTTCATCTGTGGGCAAAAATGCCCTTCAGGATCCATCGGTCGCCCACAGTTGCCGCACAAACGCCGCCCGCCCGCAATCACTCGGTCAGCGTGCTCACTCAGTCCACGCATCAATTCACGACGGAAGCAGATGCGTACCGCAGGGACTTCATCCTCATCATCGGTCAATCCCTGCAAAATCAACACGCACATGTCACGGTCTGCATCGTAGCCAAGCCCAATCTGTGCAATCCGAAAGACCGGCTCAAGGGGCTCCGTCAACGACATATCACGCACAAACACCGATTCATCCCCTGTTGACACCAGTGGATTGTTGGCGATGATTTCATCACTCAAGCGGTCAAGTGCCTGCGCAAGTGCCCGCACCTGCTCTTTTTCGGCCACGAGCGTCACATACGAGCGCCCCTGCCGAGCCTGCAAATAAAACGTCCGCTGCCCGGGTTTGCCCACCGTGCCCACGGTCACGTGCGAGGCCGCATCAAAATCGTGCGAATACATCATGATGGTTTGGTCTCTGCTATGGCTGGCTCCGGTTCTGGTGGCTTGGGGATAAGATGCGCACAACTGCCGACGTCGTTCAAGCCGAGCAATCGCGGTCCCGCCTTGGTAAAGCGAAACGACGTCACTGAGCAGGTGGCGATTTCGAGCCGTTGAAACAAATCCAAGTGCATCCCCACATAGTACGCACAGGCTAGTTTGATCAAATCAGCGTGCGACACCACCGCAATCACTTCGTGCTCGGAATGCCGGTGCCGGATTGAGTCAAGTGCCTTCACCATGCGCATTTGTGCCTCACCAAGGGTCTCCCCCCCTGGGAAGCGGGTCCCGCTCGGGTAGTGTTGCACACCGGGCCACAACGCATGCTCATAAAGCACCTTGAGCTCGGCTCCCTGCCACTCACCGTAGTCGACTTCGCGCAAATCGTCGACCGGCACAATCGACAACTCCCGATGAGCGGCCACGTACGTCGCCGTCTCCATGGTGCGGTCGAGTGGGCTCGCATATACCGCCGCTAACGGCACCTCGGCGAGCCGCCCAGCGACCGCCGCCGCCTGCTGGCGGCCTTCTTCGTTCAGGTGGATGCCTGGGATACGCCCGGCCAAACGGCCATGCACCCAGTCGTTCGCACCATGACGAATCAACAGCAAGGTCGTCATGTCGCAGCTCCTTTAGGTAATGCTTCTCTCTTTATCATACCAAAAAACCGCTTTTCACGACTACGTGTGCGCTTCACTGACATCGCGCTGATAAATCGACAAACGCGCCAACAACCCCATCACCACAAAGTTCATCAGCACTGCCGAGCCACCGTACGACACAAACGGCAACGTAATCCCGGTCAACGGAATCAAGCGCACATTACCGCCAATAATAATAAAGGCCTGCACCACCAAAATGGTCGTGCATCCCACCGCCAACAACTGCTCAAAGGTCGAAAAACGCCCCGTCAAACGCATCGAAATACTATACCCACGCACTGCCAAGAGCAAATACCCCATCAACAACCCTACACCACCTACCATGCCAAGCTCCTCGCTGATGCTGGTGTAGATGTAGTCAGTATGCGCTGCCGGTACAATGGCCGGCATCCCTTTGCCGATACCACTGCCAAAAATCCCCCCCGACGCCAAGGCATACATGGCCTGAATCGACTGGTATCCCCGCTCCTGCATCCACGGGTCAATCCACAACGACACGCGCAATTGCACAATCGGCAAGAAGTTGTAGAGCGCATAGGCACCCACCACGAACGCAAACAGTCCGATACCCGCATATAACCCGCGTGAGGTCGCCACATAAATCATCGCCAAAAAGACACTGAACAACATTAACGCAGCGCCGAGGTCACGTTGGATGACGATGAGCAACATGGCCAGCCCCCACATCACCAACAACGGCACCGTCGCGGATACCGATGGCAAGGCAATCCCCCAGATACGCGTGCCACTCACCAGTTGCCCACGCCGCTCATCAAGGTACGACGCCAAAAAAATCACCAAGACAATTTTCAACAGTTCCGAAGGTTGGAAGTACAGCGGACCGATTTTGAGCCACGCCCGCACTCCGCTATTGTTGGGGTCGGCTCCCAAAAAAAGCGTCGCCAAAATCAACACCAACCCTAGCGACAGCCAACCGTACCGGTAGTGCGCAAGATGATCGATAAGCGTCATACGCGTACGTCGCACCAAAATCGCATCCCACGGCACCAACACAATCGCCCCGTATACCGCAATCCCCAAGGTAATCCACAGGGCCTGGCGAATGTCAATATCAGGGTAGGTGTCTGGGTAGAGCGTGGCCAAGCTCGGTGCCAAACGTGCCGTAAACAGCAACCCCATGCCACTAAAAAAAGCCGTCAGTGGTAACAACAACTGGTCACATTTCGGCTGCCAACGATGCATCAACACCGATAGCACCAAAAAACAGATGAGCGGTGCCATTGATGGCCAGAGTATCTGCAAAATCCCACGAGCCGTTGGTACCAGATCGGTACTCCCCGTCGTGAATGTCAACTGCACATACCCGATGGCGTACAGCAACAACACCAACAACAATAACAGCACTTCGTCAACACGAATATAACGGCGCAAGAGTCGCATGGGCACCTCACAACACAGACATGCGGCACCGAATATTGACCGCTGAGATTACGGGTAGTATACCATTCTCACCCGTGCCCAAAAAACACCCAGCGTCAGTTCGGCAGTGCCGAACCGACGCTGGAGAAGATGTACCCGCTCGCGCTACACGTTGAACAAGAAATGGCAAATATCACCGTCTTTGACGATGTACTGCTTTCCTTCGAGTCGCACCGTGCCAGCTTTCTTGGCCTCCGGGATACCACCAGCCACCATCAAATCATTGAACGCTACCACTTCGGCACGGATGAATCCTCGCTGAATGTCAGAATGGATGGCGCCCGCTGCTTCCACAGCCGGTGAATGAAGCGGAATGGTCCAAGCCCGCACTTCATCTTCGCCGGCCGTCAAAAAGCTCATGAGCCCCAACAGTTCGTACGACATGCGGATGACACGGTTGCGCGCTGGCTCACTGATGCCGAGATCTTCCATGAACAACGCCGCATCCTCGTCAGACATTTGGGCCAACTCAGCCTCGATTTTGCCGGCAATGACTGCCACGCCACTCTTGCGGTGGTCATAGCTCAATTCCAACGCCGTGTTGATGTCGGCGTCACCAACATTCACCACGTGCAACGTCGGCTTGGCCGTCAAAAACTGATACCCGCGCAACATGCGCTCTTCGTCGTCGTTGAGCTCCACATCGCGCACGTGCTGACCACTCTCGAGGGCTGTCTGCAAGCGCACCAAGGCATCACGCTCAATGGTGCGCATCTCGCGTTCGCGCCCCGCCATTTTACCAATCTCACCACTCAAACGGGCCAGCCGCTTTTCGATGATGGCCAAATCCGAAAACGCGAGCTCAAGATCGACCGACTCAATGTCACGTCGGAAATCCACCGTGCCATCGGGGTGGCCAACCGCCTCGTCGTTGAAGGCACGCACCACGTGCAACAACGCATCGGCTCCGCTGATGTAATTCAGGAGGGCTGGCGGCAATCCACTACGGTTGCCACCACCACTCAGACCACCCACGTCGACGTATTGCACGTCGGCCGGTGTGATTTTGCGCGGCTTGAACATTTTGGCCAATGCATCAAGGCGCGTGTCGGGCACCTTGACCATCGCCACGTTGGGCTCGAGTTGCCCCGAACTGAACGCCGCCGTCTCAGCCGTGCCACGGGTCAACGCATTGAACACCGTGGTTTTACCGCTATTGGCCAAGCCAATAATCGCAATTTTCATGCTACTTACTCGTAAATCCAGCGATCGACGCTGCGCTCCATAGCGACCAACTCGTGGCTGGCAAAAAAGATGCCCGTCTCGCGCTCACCGCTCTCGGGAGAGTCCGAGGCGTGAATCAAATTACGCCCAATCTCAAGACCAAAATCACCACGAATCGTGCCCGGGGCGGCCTTCACCGGATTGGTGGCCCCCACCATGGTACGCACCGTCTCGATGACGTTTTTGCCACGTACGACCGCCACGACCACTGGCCCTGACGTGATGTACTCAATCAACGAATTGAAAAAAGGCTTGCCCTCGTGCTCGGCATAATGCTTGCGCGCCAATGACTCGTCGACCTGCATCAACTTCAGGCCAATCAAACGCAAACCACGCTGCTCAAGCCGGCCCAGAATCGTGCTCACCAATCCACGTTGCACGGCATCTGGCTTCAAAATAATCAATGAACGCTCCACGGAATGACTCCTTCACACGGTTAACTTCGAATCACCACTATGTATCATACCATCCAACGCACATTTTGCCACATCTCACACACAAAACCCCCCTGAGGTACCCAAAGGCACCACAGGGGGGCAAACCACCAACACACGCATCAATCAATGACCGCTCGACCGCGATTATGGGTCATGCTATACACCTCGACCGCCTGTTGCACTTTGCCTTGGCGGGCATACGCATTCCCCAACAACAAACTACATTCACGCCGCATAAATGATTCGTCGATTTCACCAATCAAGTCACGCAGGTCGTTGACCACGTCTTCGAGGAGCGCACTCGCCCGAATCAAGTACTTGTACTGCTGAATCGCCGTTTCGTACATGCGACATTGCATGGCTACGCGCGCCACCGACAAACGTAATACCATGTTCTCTGGATCATCGTGCAGTGCCCGCAAGTAGCCGTCCATGGCTTCATTTCCCGATTGCTGTGGCGCCGTGGCAGGCAAACTTTCGGGGATGAGTGCCGCTAAGTGCTCCGCTCGGGCCGTCTGTGCACTCGTGGCCACCGATATCACCTGATTAACGACCGGCGTAATCGGCACCTCACCACGGCCAACCGTCTGCTTGGGTTCCATCCCCAATGGCCCAGTTGCCACCTGCGCCATTTCGCCCGTCGATACACCCAATGAACGCAACACGTGCTCCGCATTCACCGTCTGGTTGGGTGATGTCGCATCCGGAAAGTCGCCCAAACGCATCCCACTGCTGACCGACAACCCATCAATGCTCATCTTTTGTGGCCCATCACCAGTCGGTGCTTGCTCCAACATGGCTTGCAGGGTCACATCCAACGGCGTATCGGCGTGTACCGCTTTGTTCAACGATTGGGCTGCCATCTCCTCACTCAACAGCGTCGTCAACGTGTCGTGGTCAGATTGTATCTGTGCGGCGTGCGCCGTCATTGTCTCGTGGTCGACCCGTGGCAATGCCGCCGACAACCCACGCATCCCCTCAGTAAGACCACTCTCTGGCTGTGCGAGCAGATTGACCAACAAATCATGCCCACCAGCCGGCACCTCGACCGCCGTCGCCGGTTGCTTTTGCTCAAGCAGCGATTCGAGGGTCGCATGCGTGGCCTGCTGGAGCATGCGCTGGTCTTGCAGGGAAGCTGGGCGTGCCACCGCTCCGCGAGCTCGCTCAATGACCCCGCCCCCCAAGGCTCGCGCTACCACCTCACGCAAATCTTCGGTCTGACATGGGGCTTGTTGGATTTCGATTTTGGCCAACATCGCATATAAATCGTCGCTACAGGTCAACGTCCGCAACATGGCGGTGTCGATACGGGAGACCGACGACATCGCCTCCTCCTCCACGGTGGCCTTGCTGACCGCCCCATCATCCCCGCCCACATCCGCCGTTTGCAATACGGTCGCCAAAAACACATCGTCGGCATCAGCCATCGCCGATACTTTGAAGGGAATGGCAATGCCCGGGTTCATCTGCACCGGCTCGGTCGCCGTCTCGTCGACTTCGGGCACCACTGGCGTCGTCAAACGCTCCACAACCGCCGACACCTCTGCAACTGATGGCTCCTGTGGATCTAGTTCTTGTGTTTTCAACGGGGTGTTGGCCACCGGCGTTGCCCCCACACGCTGCAGCTCAGCTTGACGGTCAAGTGTGCGTTGCAACAGCATCCCCGTGCTGTCAGGCGTGGATTCATCGGCTTCCATGCACACACAATCAGCGTCATGCTCGTGGTCATGTCCATGCGATCCTTGGCGCATCTCCTGGAGCACGTCGTCCACCATCACATCACCAATCGATGGAGTGGTATCGTTGCTCAGATATTTCACCCGAATGCCCGAATCGGCACGTTGTTGCAGATGATTCTGGTACCAGGCCACATCGTCCCAGGCCGGCAACTGCCATTCGCCGATGTCGGGCAACGTGCTCCCACCAAAGAGCTCAGTGGCCGTCTCGTAGAGCGGGTCATAGGCCTCGGCCGCTTGCCAGTGTGTTTCGCTTTTTTCGCCGTTACGCCCCGTGTAGTACTGGGCCACGATAAGGTGCGCCTTGAGCGTGGTCGGGTGCGCCTGCAATAGCTCTTCACTGCGCTTGACTGCCTCACCTTCGTCGCCGTAGCGCCACAATGCCTCGATTAGCGCCACCGCAATGTCGATTCGCTGGGGCTGCACCTCCACCAACTGGCGGAACTCATCGATGGCCTGCTCAAACATGCGCCCACGCACAAATAAACGCGCAAGCCCGACCCGGCTCAACTGCAAATATACGTCGGTGCGCGCCGAACGCCGGTAGAGATTCACCAACCGCGTGCGCAAATCCGCCATGTCGGGCCGCATCTCAATTGCCTGCTCCAAATGCGAAATCGCCTGCGTCAACTGATGCTGTCGCTCGGCAATGCCACTCAAACCAACCTGCGCCACCACGTTCTCGGGATCGCTCGCACAGACCTCACGCAGTACCTCGCTGGCCTCGGTTAGCCGCCCAGCTGCAATATACGCCTCTCCCAAATACAGCTTGGCCTTCAAATTGTGCGGAAAGTATTGCAACACGTGGAGCGCAATCCCTGCCACCTTCTCGTGTTCACCACTGCTTACCGCCTGTCGCATCAACTCGTATGCGCTCTGTAGGCTGATTTCGCCCATCGTCGGCTCCTTCCCCCAAGCATTCCGGTGAATACTACTGTTTATAGTAAATTACAGTTTGATTACATGTACAAAAAGTTTAGCACGAAAAGTCATGTTGGTCAACTACTCTATGTAGCAAATGTCAGCAAATGTTCATGTTTTCATCATGTATGCACAAAAAAGGCTGGTCACCAGGTGGTGACCAGCCGCAAACCGCGCACACATCAACCCAACGGAATCTAGGGAACAGTCCGCAGATACATCATCACACTCAAAATACGCTGACCATAGGTCGTCCCAGGCACAGCCCAACGGCCGTTCAAACCGACAATCGTCGGAGCCACGCCGCGTCGATCGCTAGTTAGGGGGCGGTAGGCCAGTGCTTTGTCAATCAGTGCTTTCTGAGCCGGAGTCGCCTGATCGTCGCGGAGCGCATACGCCAATAAACGACCAATATGTGCTGGAACCGCTTCTTCACTCCACGATGAAAAGCTCAAACCTCTTTCCCAGCGGTTGCGCTGAGAATTGTATGCAGAATTTACCACACCGGGATCACTCGGCCAGCTGTGGCCATCCACACCGAGTCCAGCCGGGTTGCGTTGTGGGCGCGCCGACCAGAAGCTGGTCAGATACCCGGTTTCGTGGGCCATCTGTGCAATCGCCAAAAACCAATCAACCCCCACCGAGTTGCCCACACGTTCATAGGCCGACACGATTTCGAGCACATCGGCATAACTATAGCCGTTGGCGGCGGCGCGGGGGGCCAGGATACGCACCGCTTCGTTGACCGTACCACTCGGCATGCCGATAATCGGCGCATCACTCGGCGGCGTGGCCGGCACATGATCGCGCATTTCGTTGCCGAGCAATCCAAACAACACATCGTAAGGATCGCTGTTCTCGGGGTGCATCTCAAAGCGCGCCCGCTCAAACCACTGCACCTGATACTCACGCCCATCGCTGAGGCGCTCAGTAATCACCCCCGACAACGGCAGACCAAAGAGCGCCATGCTATCTGCCTCAGATATCCCCGCTTTGCCGTCGATTTCAAGGCCGTATTTACGCCACATCGTCCAAAAGCGCCCACACACCGCATGCCCCGTCTCCGCAAAGGTGCGACAACTGCTCGTGCCCGATTTGGCAAACGCAAACCAGTCACGCCCCTGCTGATTCAGCCGATCAGCGCCGAGCCGACCAAGCAACACATCGTATGGCCGAGGGTTCTCGGGATGTAGCTCTAGCCGGTTACGCTCGAATTGCTGCACGGTGTACAACTTCCCCTCGATGGGGGCCTGCATCTGCGCCCCAATCGGGTATCCGAAGACACGCAATCCCCCCTGGCTCTCCCAAAATTCCCGGATACGCCCCTCTATGCAATACCCCGTCTCACTGAAACACCGCTGGCTACTCTGGGCCACTACTGGCGCCGGTGGTACCAACCCCCACAGCATCATGCTGAGACCGAAAATTACTAACATGCGTCGTACCATAAGTCCTCGTATTCTAGTCTCATACAAAAAACGCCGACTTGCGTCGACGCATCCCCGTGTACTTGATTAACGAGTGTTGTCTGGTCGGGGCGAGAGGATTTGAACCTCCGACCTCATGAACCCCATTCATGTGCGCTACCAGGCTGCGCTACGCCCCGTTACGACAACGTTGTTAATATTACGCTAGGAATGGTGACTCTGTCAAATACGAATTCGCCCAATATCCACATATCTGACGACAAGCATCCTAAAATGGTTCAACACCGACGTCGGCCAAATCATCGGCAAACGCTTCAATATCACGATGTGAGCGCAACGTAGCGAGGCGCTGGAGTAACAGGTGACGTTTGACGCTCGGCAACAACAGGGCTCGTTCGACATACTGTTGCAGATAGGTAATCAACACCTTCCGTTGTGCCACGCTCAATTCTTCACCTTGAAAGTAGGCTTCGACGGCCGTAGCCAACTTGCCGGTTTGCTCGGTCATCCAAAAATGGGGAGCCACCTCCACTGGAAATGGATACGGATAGGCCGGGTCCGGCACGAATTGCAATTCCCCGATAGTCTCTGCCATCACGTTTGGATCAGTCATGCGTGTACTCGATTCCTCTACTTACTACCACTTTGCCCTCCCCCACTACATGTGTCGATCCCATCATACACCAACTATGATTTGTTATTTTTTACAAAAACATCGCACACTCACCCAAACACATGTATAAAAACTGCATTCGTTGTGATCAATTCCAAATGTAAGGCATGATGATGCATGCAATTCTAGGCGAATGTGTGTGATATATTAATTTCCTTGCTGTATGGTGTAATAATAATGCAATCTATACAATACGGAATGTGCATGTGAGTTGTAAATTGTTTTACTGATAAAATCGATTAGTTGCGTGCCAGTATTGCAATTTTTTTGGCATGTTTGTGCGGTAAACGTGTAGAAAAAAAGTCCACACCAAAAATTATTATCGGCGTTTTTTGGCTTTCTCATGCACTATATTCGTACGATTTTTGTTATTTTTACCAAAGTCTATTGCAATTCATTAGGTTTTACAGTATAGTACTACTGAATTTCGCTCATTGCGTCATCGCTTTATTATTGCGTGCGTTGTTGTGCATTATTTCGGTTTTGTGCATTATTTCACCGGTAACATTCGTTATGTTCTGTCAATGGTAGATGCCGCACAAGCGGGAGGCAGAAGCATTTCATCACATGATAACGACACAAATGCGTTATAAATCCAAAATTTCGGCAGATATTCCGGAGTACGTATGAACAGTATTGCAGCGAGCAATCCCCGTGGCGCCGTCGTGGTGCGCATTGATCCGAGTGTCCAATACCGTCCACCCGAGCACGATGAGTTGCAAATTCTCCAAGCGGCTTCACATGCCTCACTCGACATGGTTGCCCTCATCGGATCTGGTTCTCTGATAGGGTATGAAGCACTCCAACGCGATTATGATCGCCTATTACTCCTCGAAAAAGCGGGTATCCTCTCTGAAGCCGATAGTGAGCGTCTCCAGCAACACCGGAATCTACGCACCCGCACCACCATCTTACCGGGATTCATGACACAAAGTAGTGATGGTGTTTGGCTGAGTGCCGTCTTCGATACGCAAATCAACCTCAACAACATCGAGACCGTCATCCATCATATTGGCATCGACCCAACGACTCATCAAGCCCGCCTCGATGCCGCCTCAATTTGTGCGCTGATTCATGCGGCAAGTGGTCTTGCGATTGCCCATCCCCATGCCACACCACCGCATCTCCATCCGCTCATTCTCACCCTCGTCAACAACGGCGTGCTCCACGCAATCGACCGTGACATGGGAGAATCCACACCGGCGATTTGCGTGCTTGGCGGCTCAGGAGCACAAACGCTCGACCAAATCGGCGCCGCATTCACCGAAGTTCACACCAATGAAATTTCCTTTGCGGCCTTGCGCGACACCATCATGCATCACTCGGTCGATGCTACCAAATTTGTAGATACACCGATCCGTCGATGGGCCATCGATCAACTCATCCAGGCCGGGAATACCGCCAACATCATCCATAGTGCCGATGCCAAAGTTGCCGAATTAGTACCTCACCTTGCCGCACTCGCCAACGCAGAGGGCGGTATTTTGTTGTTGGGGGTAGATTCAAGTGTCGTGGTCGGTGTCAAAAACAAAGAAAAATTGATTGCAACACTCCAAAAAGCAGCCGAACAAATCGACCCACCAGTACAATTAGTGCATGAAGAAATCCAACTCGAAGCGCATTCCATTGTTCGTGTCGAAGTCCGCAGTGATCGCCCACCCCATCTGAGCAACGACGGGCGCGTCTATGTCCGACGCGAAAACCAGACCGTCCCCGCGAGTGCACAAGAACTACGTGATATATTTGCCCGTGCCAATGCCCACCATGCCGACCTTGATTTACCGCGGAGCGGCGTCTCGATTGTGTCGTCACAGCGGCGCTCAGGGGTCTGGTACTACGAAGTCCGTGATTTGCGCACGACCGCCGGCGTCACGCGTGAGCGCGCCCAAGGGTTGTGGCAAGACGCCATCGATAAACACGAGGCCATGCGGAACGGAAGCGCAGATCTCGACAAAATCAAGTGGATGGGAGCCATTGGGTATTGGGATCGCTATGAACTCGGTGGCCGCCCCAAGTACGACCTCGTCCACCGCAATAGTCAGGGTGAAATCGACCATATTTTTTATGGGGTCTCAGATTGGGGATTGAGTGCACATTGGCAACAACTCATCGACACCTTTGACCCACAAGCGGCAACACCCACCCAGCATCACGACGAAGAAAGCACCACCCAAGCACCCCAGGCACTCGGGAGCGCACAAGCAGCCGCCAGTGCGGCGTTGGCGCCAGCCTATCAGACGATTCAGGGGGAGGTACGCCGGCGCTGGCGCGGCCGTGGTGCTATCCGACGTATCTGGCGTGACGAACAAAGCAAACCGCGGTTTGATTTGTTCCTGCGCAACAAAATCGATAAAGAGGGCAGTGAGTCGTTCGAAATCCAAGAGTACCAAGGAGTCACGCGCGACCAGCTCAATCAAGCATGGCTTGACCTCATCCAGGTGAAAAAACCACGCACCGGCATCGAAGTCGTCGAGGTCATTACCGATGATCAAGGGGAAATGCGCTTCGTGTTTCGCAATTTGCGCAACGACGAGGTGAGTCCACATCCTTGGCGCATGAACGATATTGAAGATGGTAGCATTCGCCAGTATGCGGCTCGTATGCACTTAGCCGACCAACAACTCGACGAAGAGCACATCCGCTGGTGGGGCAATATTGGCTATATGCGCCCGATGCGCCGTCAGGTCGATTTGATTTATCGCGATGAAGAAGGAGTCGACCATGTTTTTTATGCGGCCCGACGTGATGAACTAACCGGCGAATGGAACGACCTCTTGGCAGAGTACGAAGATAGCGCCGAATAAATACCCCCCCTCAACACCAGTCCCCCCGCACTTGATGCAATCAAGTGCGGGGGGTTTGCAATGCAACGACGGAATAACGCCTAACTACGACGTGATTTGCGGACTAGCAACGGTCGCGTCGACCCTAGAACGGCAAATCGTCCTCTTCATCCATGGGAGGTGGAGGCGTACGCCGAGGTGGATTGGTGCGACTACGCGCCGGTGGCGGGGTGTCGAATTCGGAATCCACGCCCTCAGAGCCAATCGACTGCACCTGATTCCGCGAGCGTGACTCACGCGGTGGCGCCGGCGGTACATCGGATGGTTGGCTGTTGCCACCACCCATGCCACCACGCATCGCACCCGACTCCCCATAGGCGGCATCGCCACCTTGGTCGTCACGCCGACTCCCCAACATAATCATGTCTGAGGCAATAACTTCGGTCGAATAACGGTCGTTACCGTCACGATCCTGGTACTTGCGGGTCTGCAAACGCCCTTCCACATATACCTGGGTACCTTTGGTCAAGTACTGATTGCAGATTTCAGCCAGCTTCTCCCACGCAACCACGCGAAACCATTCGGTGTCGTTGTGTTGGGTACCATCGGCCGAACGCCACGCACGCCCACTAGCCACACTAAACGTGGTGACTGGGCTCCCTTGTGGGGTATAGCGCATCTCGGGGTCTGCCCCCAAACGGCCGGTAATCATTACTTTGTTCAAGTCGCGGGCCATGCCGTGCTCCTCTCGTATTTGAAACGTAACAACTCTTATTTGCTTGTGATCCGCGATCACTACGTGCATTGTAGCATGTTTGTTCTAGTTGTCAATAGGGAGTTACCGTTCGTCATCGGCGCTGATATCGGGCGACGCCAACACTCGCACCAAGCTCACTGCCGGGTCGATTTGGAGCTCGCCATAGATGGGGAACTCGGCGCGGATGTACTCACGCCCATTCACAAAAAAGCTCTCGATTACGTCACCATCCCCATACGGCAAACAAAAAATCCGTTGCCCCGCAGTAAAGCGGTGCAGGTCAGGTTGGGTGGATGTCGCCCCCGTACGCACCCCTGCTTTTGGCGCACTACTTCCTGGCAAATGATCAGAAATCTGTTTGCGTAGATTGGCCATAATCCGATGAATATTGGGCTCATCGGCGGCCACGGGTGGTGTGGTGCCCCGCACAGCCTCCGGGCGTGCTGGCGGCGGGGTACCGCGCGCCACGTCACGGGCTGGAGCCGCAGTGGTATCGGCCGACGACGCAGGTGCAGATCCTTGAGGATCCGAGCTCGGAGCACGTTGATTCCACCGCCGTCGAGACGGTGTACGATTGCCCAACCGATTGGGGGCCGTGATATCACTGCCCGATACTGGATTCGGGTTGGAGATGACAATCGAATCACTCGGATTACGAATCTCGGTGAGTGGTTGCGCACGCACCGTATCCGCCACCTGTTCCGGGGCGGGCGCCACTGGTCGCGACGGTGGCGGTAGCGTTTCGATACGGTCGGTCACCGCTGCCACGGGGATGGGGGCGGTCGATTGAGTCGGCACGGTTTCGATGCGCGTAGTTTGCGGCAGACGTGTCGTCACGAGCGCCCGCAACCAGGCTTCGTCGAGTTGACATCCTTCCGCCAATAACGGGTCTGCCACCAATAATTCGGCCAAGGCCAAGGACTGGGCAAGCACTTGATCAAGGTGGGCAAACATCCATTCGGCAGCGCCGTTGCCCCCTGGTTGTGCATCCACAACGTAGATGCGTTGTTGCTCACTATCAGCACATGGCACCACAGCGGCCGTCGTCAGCACGCTCAACAGCGGCAATGACAACGCCACACTCCACCCAATGAGTTGGGCGGCTTCACCGCTACACTGAGGCACATCAATCCACCACGCGGGCGCGCTCCAACGGCTTGTCAGCGGAGTAGGATACAGGACGTCGGTCAACACTCCGTCGTGCCATTGGTGAATCCCAATGACGCGTTCATCTACGAGCACTCGGCCATATGTCACTATGCGCCCACGTGCAATCGTCTGGGTTGTTTTCGTTTCACGGATGCTGACCGTGCACTCACGCAAGGGCAACGTGCGCCGGTTCGTGGCATCGACTTGGAGCACCACACTCCCACCGGCTTCGTCACGCTGGGTGACCCGCAACCCACCAAACCACGGAGGCACCACCGCCGTATCACCCAGCCAACGCTCGAAGCCCGTCGCATCAAAGGGAGCATCACAGGTGACATCACCCACGTTCAAGAGCACTGGCAACCCGATTGCTGATGCCACATGAAAATCTTCGTACGGGTCGGGCTGGCTACTCGCAATCCATCCCTGTTGTTTGGGCAACGCCACTAGCTGTTTGCGTTCATGTAAACGCTCACACAACTCGCTGGTTCCCCATGATTCCACTTCTTCAGGGTGCAATGGTAATTCATACGCTGCGGCGCGCACATGTTGCGACAAGACGTACGCATTGGGCACTGCCAAAGGCCATGCCGGCTTGGGGATGGTCAACAGCGCATCAGGGTACTGCGAAAACCAACTATCGAGCGGATGGGCGCCGAGAAGCACCACAATGTGACGGTACCCCATGGTGTACGCCGCCGGCAATACGTGGCGGTCGTCACCAACTCCCACCATCAGAAGCACATCGGCACGCCAGAGCCGCTGCGAGCTGGTCATGCCACGGACAGCGGCTAGATCACCCTCCCACAGTGTCTGCAAAATCGGATTCATGCGCACATGCACTGTATGGCCAGCCGTACACAGGGCACGAGCCACGTCACGTGCAGCCACGACGTAGTCTTCGGGGAGGTGCCAGATTTCGACATCCACCGCCTCGTAGCCGTAATCGTCGGTGCTGATATACCGCCAATTACCGACTTGCAGATGGCGGAGCACCGCTTCGATGCCGTCGGTGGCGAGCGTTGTCGCCATCAACTGCAAATTGGCGATGTTGTGATAGAGGCTCAAAATGCGTTGAATGCGGACCAACAAGGCGGCCACATGGGACATGCCAATCCCGGCTAGCTCGTGGACATCAATCAGGGCAACCAGCCCAACGGACTCCCAAAACGAACGCCAGCCACGATCGTACAAACGCAACAAGCGACGATGCAGGGCGTCATAGCTGACAATCACCAGATTCGCTCCCTCGGGAGCGCCTGTCACATCACTGATGATGACCGGAGCAATTTCGTGGTTGGGCAGACGCTCAAGCACAGCTGTCACTTGCCGAAACACATCGAGCGCTGCGGCTTCGTCACTGACCACTAAGAGCGTGGGATGCTGCGGTTGCTCAAGTATGGTGTGAATCGTCAACAGGATTAAACTACTATTGCGCCGTGGATTGGCACCCACCAAGGCCACATGCTCTTTGCGCCGCATCGCCATCAACGTGGTGGCATGGTGCGGTCGAAAGGGCTCGCCGGTCAGATCAATCCAGGCGGTGACTAGTGCTTGACTCACCGATAAATGGGAAATGCGCTGCCCTGGCTGCCCCAATACCCGTTGAGTACGGCTCACAATGTCTGAGCCGTACTGTTGCCGATACTGCGCAATGATTTCTTGTATCTCACCCGTCATAACCAAACTCACTCTGGACACTTGTTGCAATATGTTCAGTGTAGCACATGTGGGCGATTTTTCGATGCAACGTCATCAGTCACCATTTCCTCCAAAGAAGTTGCCAAAACTCGTCCAAAAATTCCTTGCATTGTCGTACAAGCTGTGCTATTATTACCATCGTTGTTGAAGCGCCTAGCGCGACAGCAGTGCGGTGAGGAAACGGCCCCATCGTCTAGCGGCCTAGGACGTCACCCTCTCAAGGTGAAGACCGCGGGTTCGAATCCCGCTGGGGTCACCAACTGTTCACCGCCACATGGGGATGTGGTGTAGAGGCCTAACATGCGACCCTGTCAAGGTCGAGACCGCGGGTTCGAATCCCGTCATCCCCGCCACGACAATTCGTTGTCACTCGAGTAGCACCCGCAGCAATGCGGGTGTTGTTCATTTTTTCGGTAATCGCCATGTTTCAACGAAAGCACCGACCTTCGTGTTATTACGTTCCTTTCTGCGCCATCTTCTCATCGTACCCATCGGGCTCGTTCTGCCCTTCATCGCCGCACAATTCAGCACCGACATGCGCTGGAGTACGGCCGATTATGTCCTTGCTGCGCTCCTGCTCAGTGGCGTAGCCGTGGCCCTGAGTCTGCGGTCTGTGCCGTCGGCACCACGGTGGATACGCATAGCTGGTATGAGTGCCGTGGTCATCATGGTACTCGTCTGGCTCGAGTTCGCCGTCGGTGTATTTGGCACGCCGTGGGCTGGTTCATAGGCGGAGTGCAGAGTAAGAGTGTTGGTTCGGCGAATGCGCGCTCATGTGCGCTGTAGATGTATTGGCGATAGGAAGTAAAACCGCAGTTGAACTCGGCAGCAACGGCCTTTCGTCACCTCATTGAGTCCATCTGCAGTCAGCAAAGCCACCAACAAGTGCTCGCCAACGTCACGTTTTTGAGGGCTGGGGTTGGCAACATGGGGGATACCCAGAGCATTTCGCACCCAGCGCGTGGTGACCTAGGCAGCGGTTTTGTTACATCGACGAGACAACCCTCGACATCTTCTCCATAATCATCGCCTGCTGAGATGTTTTCGTTTCATACACCGCATGATGGATGTGACCAACATCGACACCGCATCGACCGGTTGTATCGACTAGGTCAACGAGGTATTGGCGTACTAACGGAGGCAATGCACTCCACCACACGCACCACGTCCGACGCCGCGGCATCGGTCATCGCACCACGGTTAGCGGTCATGCAACACAACCATGGCGTGCGTCATTCGTTCGGGTGAATCGATTATCGCCCATGCACCGGTGGCACGAGAGTACATCGATGTGGCATGATGCCAAGAGATTCATTTGTGTGTTGGAGATGTGCATCTATTATGACCACCTCTGCTTGTTGTATTTCCATCATAGCCATGGGCACACGCGGCGACGTACAGCCCTATGTGGCCTTGGCTGCCGGGTTACGGCGTGCCGGTCACCATGTCCGGCTCATCACATCGGCGAGCTATACGTCGTTGGCGCATGGCCATGATCTCGATATCTGGGAGTTACCAGGCGATGTGCATGCGGCCATGCAGACCCCCGAGATGCGCGCCCTCATGGCCAAGGGTGATTTCTTGGCGATCAATGCGCATTCGGCGCGCCTCATCGACGACGCCATCAGTGGCTGGAGTGCCACCGCCCATGCCGCCTGCCGGGGAGCTTGCCTCTTGATTAGCGGCATGGGCGGATTGTTTTTGGCGGCGGCAGTCGCCCAATCATTGGCAATTCCACTGCTCCAGGCCTACCTCGTACCGTTTACCCCCACACGTGCCTTCCCAGCCGTGGTGCTTCCAGCCCACGGCATCCCGCGCCCACTCAACGACAGCAGCCACCGGCTTTTTCGTTGGATGATGTGGCAGGGTTTCAAAGCGGCCGATGCACGTGCCCGTCAACAGATACTCGGGATTGCACCAGCGCCGTGGGACGGTCCGTACCGCTTCATCGATGCGCAGCAGACGCCGGTGTTGTACGGCATTAGCCCTAGCATCCTCAATAAACCGGCGGATTGGGGCCCACAAACACATGTCGTCGGTGACTGGCACCTCGCCGATCCGCACTGGGAAGCCCCTGCTGAGCTTGTGGAGTTTTGTGCGGGGGCCGAGCCGCCCATTTTTATTGGCTTTGGGAGCATGGTCGACCCAAATCCGGCTGAAATGGGGCGCATGGTCGCCACGACACTGGCAGAGACCGGGCTCCGGGCTGTGGTACAGGGCGAATGGGCGACACACATCCCTGCCACAGCACCGGTGCTACGTATCGGCAGTGTACCGCATCATTGGTTGTTCCCACGGATGCGTGCCATTGTTCATCACGGTGGTGCCGGCACTACGGCAGCAGCGGTACGCGCCGGTGTCCCCAACTGGATTGTGCCCTTTTTTGGTGATCAATCCTTTTGGGGGAGGCGCATGCATCTACTTGGGGTGGGTCCAGCCCCCATACCACGGCGACATCTCCACAGCGAGCGCTTTGTGGCGGCAGTGCGCCAGCTTATCACAGAGGCATCAATGCGTGAGAGGGCGCAGTATTATGCCGAACGAGTTGGGCAAGAAGCGGGCGTCGATACGGCGGTACGCATCATCAATGCGTATCTCGCCACACCACGCCCCAAATAACCATTGTCATTTGACGCTAACGGCCGCACACGCTACAATACAAGGACGGATTTGTTTCCGGCGGTTGTTGTTGGCCGCACCAAGGAGTTCCCATGTTCGAGAGTTTAGCAGATCGATTACAAGGAGTCTTTCAAAAGCTGGGTGGCAAGGGTCGCCTCGGCGAGGAGGATGTCCGCGAAGCGATGAAGCAGGTACGTCTGGCTCTTCTTGAGGCTGACGTCAACCTCGGCGTGGTGCGCGAATTTGTGGCCAAAGTCACCGAGCGAGCGATTGGCGAGGAAGTCTCACGAAGCCTCACGCCATCGCAGCAGGTCGTCAAAATTGTCCGCGATGAATTGGTAGTCCTCCTCGGCGCTGCCGAAGTACCAATAGCGGAGGCGACATTGCCGCCGACGGTGATTATGTTGGTAGGGTTGCAAGGTGCGGGTAAGACCACGCATGCAGCGAAATTAGCATTACACTTGCGCAAAAAGGGCAAGCGACCGTTGTTAATCGCTGCAGACGTCTATCGACCAGCAGCCATTACCCAACTCGAATCGTTGGGCAAGCAGATCAACATCCCCGTCTACAGTGAGGGAACGCAAGCGACGCCTCCCGAAATTGTCAAGCGTGGCATACTCCATGCGCGGCAAGAGCACTGTAACTATGTCATCATCGACACGGCCGGTCGTCTGCAAATTGACGAATTGCTGATGAACGAGCTCAGTCAGATTGTCGAGGTTGCCAAGCCCGACGAGCGGCTCTTGGTGGTCGATGCCATGATTGGTCAAGAGGCGGTCCGCGTGGCTGACGAGTTCAACAAGCGGGTACAGCTGAGCGGGGTTATTTTCACCAAAGTTGATGGTGATGCGCGTGGTGGAGCTGCGCTTTCGGTGCGGTCAGTCACGGGTGTGCCTATCAAGTTTCTTGGCACCGGTGAAAAAATCGATGCGAGCACGCTCGAGGTATTCCACCCAGAGCGGTTGGTATCACGGATTTTGGGGATGGGTGACGTATTATCGCTCATCGAGCGTGCGGAGCAGGCGTTCGACAAAGACGAAGCTGCGCGCATGCAGAAGAAGCTTTCCAAGGGGGCATTTGACCTCGAGGATTTCTTATCATCGATGAAGCAGATGCGGCAACTCGGGCCGTTGAGTCAGATTTTGGGCATGTTACCCGGCATGGGAGCAGCCGCCAAAATCGACGATGCGGTCAGTGAGCGCGAGCTCAAACGCGTAGAGGCGATTATTTTGTCGATGACCCCCCAAGAGCGACGCAACCCGGACATCATCAAGCAGAGCCGGCGTGAGCGTATTGCCAAGGGGAGTGGCACATCGATACCCCAGGTCAACGCGCTGCTGAAGAATTTCCAGCAGATGCAACGTGTCATGAAGCAATTTGGTGGCAAGGGCAAGCGAGGGCCAGACCCGCGCGAGCTGATGCGCCGTTTACGCTAATGTTGTACTTTTTTTACGTGTAGGAGGCAGTTCTTACCATGGTCACTATTCGCTTGCGCCGCACCGGCAAGAAAAAGCAGCCCAGCTACCGTCTGGTGGTTGCTGATTCACGTTCACCACGCGACGGGAAGTTCATCGAGATTGTAGGGTTCTACAATCCGGTACGCGATCCCCAGGAACTCGAAGTCAAGGCCGACCGTGTGCGTCACTGGTTGAGCGTCGGAGCCCAGCCGTCAGACACCGTGGTGCGGTTGCTCAAACGGGTCAGCATTCTCGACGACAGCGGCAAACCAACGCCTGTCGCTAGTTAGTAGACAGCACCATGCGGAAGCTCCTCGAGTACATGGTACGTAACCTCGTCGATCACCCGGAGGCCATCCAGATTCGTGAGCGATCGACCCCGCAAGCGGTGTCGTATCGCCTGAGTGTGGGTTCTCAAGAGGCTGGCAAGATTATCGGCCGCAACGGTCGTGTTGCCAAGGCCATCCGCGACCTGGTGGCTGTTGCCGCCGCCCGTCAGGGCAAACGGGTCCATATCGACATCGAATAACCCTGGCCACGCCCTGTAGCATGACCTCGTGGTTTGCTACAGGGTTCGTGTGCCCCTTTGTAGTTGCTCCGAGGAGATACACGCATGAGCACGCCTCAAACACCCCACAGTGATGATTTACTACTCGTTGGTACCGTTGTAAACACGGTCGGCCTGCGTGGCGATGTGCGGATGCACATTGTTAGCACGCAAATCGAGCATCTCGCCACAAGCAAGCCGATGCTCTACAGTGCCGACGGATTGCGTTCATTCCGGCTACGGCGGATGGTGCACTACAAAAACGACCTGTACACGGTCGATCTCGGCGGGATTGCGACGCGCGACCTCGCTGATGCCATCCGGGGGCTTGAATTGTACATTACGCGCGCCGATGCTGCACCACTCGCGGCCGACGAATACTTTTTGCACGAGCTCGTCGGTTTACGCGCCGTTACCAACGAAGGCCTGGTGATTGGCACCGTGCGTGAAGTCGTCAGCACGGGAGCAAGTGACATCGTGGTGATTGCCCGAGAAGGGCAACCCGACGTGCTTATTCCCATGGTGAAGGCGTTCATTCAACATCTCGACACTCAGGCGGGGACACTGGTGGTCACCCCTATCCCCGGGCTTATCGACGCCTAAAGACGGCTACTAGGCGGCAGGAAGCGTGTCGACATACTGATCAAGCCATTCGTTGCGCACCTGCCGAAGCTCGGGAAGTTGCCACAAACGTACCAACCCGGCCACATAGCCGACCATTTTGGCACAATCACCGACGAGGCGAATCCACGGCACCAATCCAGCGGCTGCGATACACTGCCACCCATTGACACCGTCTTGGTAGCGCCGTATCAGCCGTTGCCACGGGCGTTGTGCATAGGCAATCACTCCCAACATCAGTAGCCAGTGTCCCCAGCCCCCAATCAACAACAATAGGAATCCCCACACATAGACCATGTATCGAATTGCGTGACGCCGTGGCCACAGTCCAGCCACTGCATCCCCGCGCGCATAAAAGAAGTACTGTCGGGCAAACTGCACGAAATCCTCGCGTGGGCGAAAGTACACCAAGGCATCTGGCACCATGCTTGTGCGGAAATCGTGTTGTTTGACTGCGAGGTCGAATAACACGTCCTCGCAGTGCGTCGCCCACTCCGGGTAGCCGTCGATGGTCTCCCAGACATGTTTGAAAAAAGCCACCGATTTGCCGAATGCGAGAAAAGAATCGCGATTGACTTCGTCGGCATACGGATAATTGGTGGCCCCGATTGCCAACTCGAAGACACTCCGAGGCAGTGGGCTAAAAAACCCAGCCACGAGATCGGCTTCATCGGCGTGGAGTGGTGCCGTTATTCGGCGGAGCCAGTGACGGTCGAGAATGAGACCAGCATCAGTACAGACGACGATATCGCCGGTGGCGTGGTGGATGGCGTTGTTGCGCCCAGATGGGATATTGTGGCCACCTGTAACGAGGCGCAGTTGGTAGCCCATGTTGATGTACTGTTGGACGATGGCAATGGTGGCATCATCACTGTTGCAGTCGTTGATGACAATTTCATCGGCGGGCACGCTCTGCCCAATCATTGATTCAATGAGCTGGGCGATGTTGTCTTCTTCGTTCCGAACCGTACACACCAGCGAGACTCGCTTTTTGTCACTCATGTGCTGCTCCCACTTGCATCGACATGCGATGCCCTTACAGGCCCACGACCCATCAGCGCCGCTCATCTATTTCATACGATACCATCACCACAGGCTGTAGTATACTGAATATGTATGGTTGATGGCAAACCGACTCCACGCGCAGCAACCTTCGTATACGCTTATGACCAAGAAAGTACCGCTATGTACCACCTTCTGCGTCGCTTGAGCATCGGGATTGGCGTCCTCGCTGTGATTGCCTGTGGGGCGCCAACGAGCGATGTGCGTACTCCTATTATACCGACTCTGACCGCATCTGTGGCAGTGCCAACGGCTACCATGGCAGCCCCCACGCATACTGCGATTGCCCCCACGGCCACGACGGCGCCAATGACGGATGCGGCCACGGTCGACATCGACGCATTGGCATACCGCACCGCCGACGGATATCATGCCTTTGGGAGTGCAGACGCACCCATTGTGCTGACCGACTATTCGGACTTTTTCTGAGGGAGCTGCGCCTTCCACGTGTTGGAAGTTGAACCACAGCTCATCGATACCTATGTCACCAACGGAACAATCACAATTGTGGCACGTCCGTTACTGCAGAGTGGCGAAATTTCACTCCAGGCGGCGCATGCCGCCGAATGTGCGGGTGAGCAATCACGCTACTTTGCCATGCGTGAGCGCATCTATGCCAGCCAAGGCAACCTCTACACGGCCCAAGATCTCAGCCAAGCGCTGACGGCGCTCGCCGGTGACATTGGCCTAGACACGACGGCTCATGCCGAGTGCATGGCCAGCAAGCGGTACGAACAGGTACTGTATGAGGGGCATACCCGTGCCAAAAACGACGGCATCGTGACAAGGCCGGTCTTTGATATCAATCAGACACGCGTTATTGGCGCACGTCCATTTGCTGATTTTGCTGCCATCATCGATGACATGGTGCCATAAGCTCCTGCGCAGTCGTTCATCAGGTTGATGTGATGAGAAAATGGTGCTGTTGATGGTAGGATGATGGTGCACGGTGTCACACACCAGAAGGGTGCAGTGTTCATGAGATCAGTCGTGTGGGTGAGTGTCGTACTGTTGGTAATCGGTGGATTATGGGCGGGCGTCCAGCCAGTGGCTGTGACGAACGCCGATGAGTCGTATCCTTATCCGGCACCATGGGACACCCCCGTGCCAGAAGATGCGTCACCCACCGCAACCCTGCCGGCCACGGCCACGCCGAGTGCGCCCACGTTGACACCTGCTCCGGGCAGCGTCGGATCGAATCCGCAAGGAACGGCACCTGCCAACGATGAAAATCCGACCACAGAGCCAACCCCGAGCCCCACAGCCACCTTGCCGGCCTCGGCTGGCGGGCAGCAGGTGTTTGCGTGTACATCGGAAAGCACCGTCGTCGTCAGTGGCGACACTACTGCCGATACGCTGTTAGTCCTCTACTTCTCGGGACGCGCGGTCAGTGCCGCTCTCAGCAACCAGATGGGGTGGTACGCATTTCATTTGAACATGGGGCATGAACCAGCGGGGATACATCCGTTGCACGTTGTCAGACGCGACACCGGCAAACTCATCGCGACCCACTATTGCAAGATACCCTGATCGGGCGGTACACATGTCAGTGCACAATTGGCAACATCTGATTACCCACGTGGGCACACACGAGTGTGGTGTGCAACAGCACTTGCTCCCCATGGTACGGCACCTCGATGGCCGACCGGCCCGGGTCAATACGCCACCACCAGGGGCGCAACCACGCCCTGCGGCAGTCTTGGTGGTGGTGACTGCCGATACCGAATGCCCCACGATTATTTTGACGAAGCGTGGTGGCGGCCTGCGTGAACACGGCGGTGAAATTTCGTTGCCAGGAGGACGCGTCGAAGCCCACGAAACAGCCGTACAAACGGCGCTCCGTGAGGCTGACGAAGAGCTTGCGGTCGATGCGACCTGCATCGACGTCATTGGCACGCTTCACCCGGTCTACGTGCCACGGAGCAATCACCTCATTACGCCCGTCTTGGCGTGGAACCACACACCGTTTCTCTGTGTGCCGAACCCGGCCGAGGTCGATGCGGTATTGTATGCGCCACTCCCGGATCTGCTTGCCGACAATGCGGTGGTGTACGAGCCACGCCACATCAATGGCTACGACGTGGAAGTGCCGTTTTTTTGGGTGGCAGGTCACAAAGTGTGGGGAGCCACTGCACTCGTGCTGTGCGATTTAGTGGCACGTATTCGCGTTACAACCACACCGTCGTTCTATACGTAATCTCAGTACAATCGTGCAAGACCATGTGCGCATTGGGCATGTTGGTCGTATTGTTGGAACGAGGCAACTCATGACAACCAAACGCAATCTCGGCATCATTGGCGCCATTTTGGGGGCTGCTGGCATTGCCACTGTGGCGGCACTCCGACAATCGTTGCCCCAGACCCGGGGCAAACTGACCATCGACACCCTGCAACAACCGGTCGAGGTGCTCCGTGATCAATGGGGGGTGCCACATATCTACGCCCAAAACACCCGTGATTTGTTTGTGGCACAGGGGTTTGTCCATGCGCAAGATCGACTGTGGCAAATGGAGAGCCAGCGACGGCTCGGAGCAGGGCGACTCGCCGAAATCATCGGGGCACGCGCCATTGACACCGACCGCTACATGCGCATTCTGGGCTTAGCACGAAGCGCCAAAGCAAACGCCGCCCAACTCGCTCCCGATACACGGGCAGCCATTCAAGCCTACTGCGATGGCATCAACGCGTTTTTACGCCAACAATCACATCGACTCCCACCAGAGTTCGTGATTTTGCGGCATACACCTGAACCATGGACGGTCGAAGATGTGCTGGTGTGGGGCAAAATCATGGCGCTGAGCCTTTCGGGTAACTGGAACGTCGAAGTACTCCGCGCCCGCCTCATTGCCGCCATCGGCGAAACCGCAGCCGGCCAATACGAGGCCATGGTACGCCCCGATTTGCCCCTCATCGTGCCACCGGGCACCGAATACCGGAGCGACATTGGCGCAAGTGCACTGGCCATGGCAGAGGCAGCCAACGAGTGGATACAATCCAACGAAAACAACGGGAGTAACAACTGGGTAGTCAGCGGTGCACACACGAGCACCGGCTTACCGCTGTTGGCCAACGACCCACACTTGGGGCTCACACTGCCGTCGATTTGGTACGAAATCCACCTCCACGCACCCGATTACCACGTGGCGGGTGCCAGTTTTGTGGGCGTGCCCTGTGTCATCATCGGGCACAACGAACGCATCGCATGGGGGGTCACCAACGGCATGAACGACGTGCAGGATTTGTTCATCGAACGCTTCGACGACAACGATCCAGCCGGTCTGCGCTACCAGTACAAGGGCGATTGGCACCATGCTGAGCTCATCTACGAAACCATCAACGTCAAAGGGAGTGCGGCCGTCATCGAGCCAGTGCGTATCACCAATCATGGTCCCGTCATCACGCCGTTGATTCGGAACGACGGCAGTCGCGAGGCACAGCCGTTGGCATTGCGCTGGACGGCCCTTGACGGTACGACCACGTTGGTAGAAGCCATCCTCGAATTGAATCGGGCGCACAACTGGGAGAGTTTTCGCACTGCATTGCAGAAATGGGATGTGCCACCGCAAAACTTTGTCTATGCCGATGTCGAGGGGCATATCGGGTACCAACTCGCCGGCAACATTCCGTTGCGCCCCAACAGCACGGGCCGCGTGCCAGTACCCGGCTGGAGTGGCGAATACGACTGGGCGGGATACGTGGCATTTGCCCAATTACCAGCGCGGTTTGACCCGGCTGACGGTCGCATCGTGACCGCCAACAATCAGATTGTCGGTGCCGACTACTCACCGGCCATGTACGGAGAATGGTCGAATGGCTGGCGAGCTGCGCGCATTGAGCAGTTGCTCCACCAACACGATCGCCATGACGCGAGCACGTTTGCGGCCATTCACGGCGATCAGTGTAACTTGGCCGGCATTGAAGCGGTGGCACTCGCCGGGCGTATTCCTGACGGTGATGCCTTATCAAACCAGGCTCGGGCACTTTTTTCGGCCTGGGATGGACAATTGGCCGTCGACAGCATTGCAGCTACCGTGGGCGTGCAATTCCTCGAAGATCTCAAACTGGCAGCGTTTACCCCCATTCGCACCCTGATGTCCGAAAACTACGGCATGGGGGCTTTTGTGAGCCAACCTGGCCGCGACTACATGAACCGTGCATTGCCGAGACTGTTGCTGGCGGCCCGCACCAACGATTTGAGCTGGTTCCGTGATGGCCGCACCTGGGACGACGTCATTGCGCAGGCCTGGCAATCCACCATGGCGACCATTCGCAAACGCCTCGGCGACAACCCGGCACGCTGGCACTACGGCTCTTGGCATCAAGTACACTTCAAGCATCCCCTAGGAGCGATTCCGTTGGTAGGGCGGTTGTTTAATCGGGGAGCGTATCCGCTTGGTGGTAACCGTGACACCGTCAACATGGGCGACATCTCGACCAACGTCAACGGAGCTACCACCTACACCACGCCGTCGATCCGGCTCATCTGTGACACTGCCGATTGGGAGCGGAGCAAGAGCATGCATCCTGGTGGCCAATCGGGGCACCCACTCAGTGCACACTACAGCGATTTCATCAAACCGTGGCTCAACGTCGAATACCACCCGATGCCGTGGCATCGACGCCGTGTCGAAGAAGTATGCAGTGAAACACTGGTACTAACCCCGTAGCTAGCGCAAAAATCAGCCCCCCACGTGCAAGAGCACGTGGGGGGCTACTGTTTCACAGTACTACAACTGAGCAACGATGCCTTTCAACAGCTGACCAAACCGCGGTCGGGCCGCTTCACCGGCTTCAATGACCTCAGCATGATTGGCAGGGCTACCATCGGGCAATGCCTGGTTGGTCACCAACGAGATGGCCAATACGCGCATCCCTGCATGGGTCGCCACGATGACTTCGGGGGCTGTTGACATACCGACCACATCGGCGCCCATGATTTGGCACATGCGCAATTCTGCGCCGGTCTCAAACGATGGGCCTGCCACCATGATGTACACCCCTTCACGGAGAGTGGTATGTTGGGCGCTCGCCACCTGTTGCGCCAACTGACGGAGCTGTGCGTCATACGCATGGAGCATGGGCACGAAGCGTACGCCGAGCCGTTCATCGTTGGGGCCGCGGAGTGGATTATGTCCAGCTAACCCGGGCATAAAGATATGGTCGCGTAAGCAGACCAATTCACCCACAGGCCAATCTGGGCGTAAGCCGCCGGCAGCGTTGGTGGCGATGAGCACCTCACACCCGAGAGCGCGCATCACACGCACAGGGAAGGTGACTTGGTGCATGTCGTAGCCTTCATAAAAATGAAAGCGTCCACGCATGACCACCACCGGAGTGCCCGACAGCACTCCGAGTGCCAACTCACCGCGGTGGCCGTGCACCGTGGAAAGCGGGAATCCGGGAATATCGGCATACGGGATGACGACGGCGTCAGCGAGTTCGTCGGCAAGAGCGCCCAATCCGGATCCCAATATGATTCCGACGCGTGGTACGAGGGCGGTACGTTGGCGAATCGCCTGGAGCGCTGTTTCAATTGCAGTCATGTCATGTGCCATGATTACTTCTCATCTTCCCAATTCGTTGTGCGTGGTGGGAGCGGTGGCATCGCGCGAACATCAGGCTGTGTGTCGCGGGCCTGTGTATCGCGGTCAGCGGGAGTTTCCGTGTCGTGATCATCAGTCATCACATCATCTGACCATTCAGGGGCTTGAGTTGCCATGGGCTGGGCAGAGCGCCGCTTGGGCTCAAACAACAGTTGCCGCTTGCTTTCGAGCTCATCTTCAGACAAAATGCCCTGTTCAAAAAGGGCTTCAAGCATGCTCCACATCTGCAGACGGTGTGCTTCGTCAGCCGATGCGGCGACCACTTGGGTGGTTGAAGGAGGCATATTGCTATCTGCCTGGGTTGGAAGTTGTACCAGATTGCCGTCGGGGCTGCGTATAAAATCACGCGCTTCACCAACCCGTGCATCATCCAACGCCGTGCGGAATTCGATGGGATTCATCACACCACGGATTTCTTGCCCGGTTTCGGATTCACTCGTCACCATAAAATCAGCATATCCCACAATACGCCCCCAAAACGATTGGGTCATGCTAATTTCACTGATGCGCTGAAGCGACATATCGGTCACTGCGCGCTGAAAGACGCCTTCACGGCGTATCAAGCGTCGCGTGCTCACAATTGTCGCGCTGTAGTACCAGCGCACCGCATCAATGACGGCACTCACGACGAGCACTACGGCCGCCACAATCAACAACCCGTAGATGATTGATTCCAACCAGCCATTTCGGAGTTGGTACTGGGTGAGGACCATTCCGACCATCGACATTGCCACAATCACCAACCCCAGCAAGATTAGCTCGGTGATAATCTGGCCGACCAAGAACATGTAATGCTGGCGAAACACCCCGTAGACGTTCTCATCTTCGTCAAGAATATCGCTCGTAACGCTCATCTGGCACTCCTCTCCGCTACCTACCTCGGTGCTACAAGCTCCCCAGCGGCCAAGGGGGAGATGGTGTGGGGGCACCCTGGGTATTTTACTACAAGCGCCCACATCTACCGGCCACCGTGATGCATCGCATCTATCCGACCAATCCACTGATATACGCAAACATCGTCAGCGTTGGTTTTTGGTATCTTGCATAAAATCACGCACTTCACCGACTCGGGCATCGTCCAGGGCGGTCCGAAATGCAATGGGATTTACCACGCCACGGATTTCTTGGCCGGTTTCCGCTTCGCTCATGACCATGAAATTCGCATACCCGACGATACGCCCCCAAAACGACTGGGTCATCTTGATTTCACTGATACGCTGGAGCGACATATCGGTCACTGAGCGCTGAAAAATACCCTCACAACGTATCAAGCGTCGGTTGGTGATGATGGTCGCACTGTAGCGCCAACGCCATACATCAATGACAGCACTGATAATCAGGGCCCCCACGATTACCAATAACACCTCAGATGCGATGACCGACCATATCCCAGCCTGCACATCGTACTTCGGCAACACCACACCGATCATTGCCATCACGAACACGGCCAAGCCAACCAGCACAATTTCGGTGATGATGCGACCAATCAAAAAGACGGAGTGTTGCCGAAACACTCCATACACGTGTTCTTGTTCATCAAGAATATCACGAAAGATTTTCATCAGGTGCCTCTCTCTATGGTGGATAACCTTACGACCAGCTTCATACTCACAATCACGCTGGAATTGGTTGATCGTTTATATTTTACTCTATTCAGTCAAACACACACAAGCCGTCTATGGATCATAGGCGCGTACATCGTCAAAAAAAGCCGCTGAGCGTAGCGGGCGCTCGCTAATGCGCATCACCCATTGGCGCATCAATGTAAATACTTGGGCATGCACTTCTGGCGATTGGCGCACATGGAGCACCTGCGTGAGTGGTTCTCGCTGTACAAACCGCAGCACCTTGAAGGTTGCCAAATCGACCATACGCGCCTGTGCGTCAACACGTCGGCAGTTATCACACAACATGCCTCCCTGGCTAACACTCCAACGTTCCGCAGCAGTCGTCAGCGTTTGGCCACAGGCCACACACTCGACCAGTTGCGGTCGATATCCGGCTGCATCACAGAGGCGTAACGTGTACCAATGCACCACCATTTCAACTGCCGTGGCGTGGAGTAACGCCCGCAACGTGGCAAGCAAATCATGATATGTGGTCGCTGCTACTTCTTCGTCGGCCACCAGTGCATCGGTCATTTCGGCCACATAATACCCAGCAGCCATGGCCACCAAATTGCTCTGGAATGCTTCAAATCGCTCAACAGCCATACTCTGTGTAATCACATCTCGGCTCCGCCCACGTGCCAACTGTAGTTGACAGTGGCTGAGTAACTCAAGGTGGCCGGCCAGTTTGCTGGTTGTTTTCCGTACTCCTCGGGCCGTTGCCAAAAACTTCCCAGCTGGCGCCAACACCGTCACCAATCGATCGGCCTCACCCACATCCACACGTTTGAGGATAATCCCCTCGGTACGGTATAAACGCTCCGCCATCGCTAGGACTCCTCACGGCGGCGCAGGTGTTGCATACGCTGGCGTAATTGCTGGATTTCAGGGCTCGTGGGTAATGCTTTCAACCCTTGTTCGAGCAGAGTAAGCTCCAATTGCGAAAACAGCGACCACCGGAGCCCATCACCATCAACCACATATCCACATTCCCGCAGTATTTTCATGCATTCGGCAGCCTGCCCCCACGCCACTTTCACGGTGGTGTCGTTGAGGCGCTCAATATCGAGGCGCGCGATGCGTGGATGAGCGCAGATGTCGTTGATAATACGCATATCAGCGCAGGTCAACATGCTGGCATGGCGCAATTGCACATGTACCACTTCTTCAGCCCAGCTTTGGATGGTGGTCAGCATGGCCGATGGTAGTGTTCCACCCACAATATGTGTCAGAATATCGATGTATTCAGGGACACTCATCCCCTGCGCAACGGCTTTTTTCAAGGTGGTCGGCGCCAACTGCACCGTGCTTTCATCAACATAGGTGCCAATGCGGTATAGCTGAAAGCGCGCCCACAGATTTCGCTGATCCATGATGATCACGCTAAAATCACGCTCAAGGACTGCTGGTATGACTGGGGATTCGTGCGGAGCTGCCGCTAACCCGGCAAACCAGCTGCCTAATGCGCTACGCCGCAGCGCATGCCCCTCATCGGCGCTTTCTATCATCCCCAGCCACTGCAACGGCCCAAGGAGCATACTCCGTAGCAGTTGCCCATCATCGGCATACCACGTCGCTGGCCAGCCTGCTGGCACCTGCCAGCGCACGTCCGCCCCAAGCGGGCGCATCACGTCCGGCCAGCCGAGGCGCACACAGGTCAGCATTTCGTCGATGTCGCACCACGTCTCTGGCACATGTGAAAGGAGCGCCTGTAGCACGATGCGGCGGGATTGGCGTACATCGAGGACGGGCGATTTGCGCTTGGGGATCATCTCCCACTCGCTCCAGGCCGCCTGGAGCCACGCCCGAGCGATTTCTTGGGCGCGGTGAGCCGACGACAGCGCCAACCAATCACGCATCACCACGGTGGTATGGTAGCGGTTGTGTTGATTGTGGAGAGCGCCACCAGCCACACAACAGGCCACCAACCACTGCACATATACCACGGGAGCCTGAATGCGCTGTGCCACCGCATGCGACACTCGCCCATGTTGCTGGACCGCCAAGCGGCCGTCGTGGGCCAACAAGGCCAGCCGTATGAGCATTTCATCGAGGGACGGTGGTACATCGAGTTGCCGCACCGTGGTCATCGCCGCTGCAAACAGTGGTTCTTGGTCGGGGAGCACCGCCTCGACATCGGCAGGGATGACCCAGTCACGCTGACTGGGCCAGATGGCCCCCTGTACGAACAGTTGCTCGAGTGGGCTCAATGGATCGTGAATACTCAACAGGGTTCGTGGCGACAATGTATCGAAGTTGGTACGCAACGGCCCGCCCATTGCCAATAACACTGACATGGGCATACGGCCACCTGCACGCCGAACCCGATCGAGCAAGCCACGCACGGCCCTCGGCAGATTGCCGTACCAAGGTCGCCATAGCGTGGGTTCACTCATCTGCGCCACAAACGCTGCTTCGGTGCGTGCGTGGCTTGTCGCAATCGTCGTGGCATCGCTCAGCGATACCTGTGACATGTAGTCACTTAGTCGGTGTGCATCCATGCCCACCTCTCAATGTGTGGCGCAAGCGCAGTCACATGGGGAACGGTCAACCATGGAGGAGTAATATCGGGAGCATATGCAAAAACGCCCGTGTTGATCCAGATGCCACGCATACCCACCGCATCTGCACCACGCATGTCAGCACTCGGATTATCTCCGATCATCACACATTCGTTCACCTCCACGTTGAGGCGTTGTAAGGCCACATGAAAAATCTGAGGATGTGGCTTTTCTACACCTACCTCTTCAGAAACCAGCATCACGTCGAACCACCGCTGGAGTTGGAGCTGTGCAATTTTGGCCCGTTGCGTCCAAGTCGGACCGTTGGTAATCAGGCCGAGTCGGTACTGAGCGGCACAGCGATCAAGCAACGGCACCACACCAGCATCAAACTCCAAATCAGCGAACCATGTGGATTGACTGCTTTGGCAGAGCTCGGCACGGAGTGTGGCATCAGCGACCCCTTGTCGTTGCAAGAAATCGTCCATATCACGGAAAAAAATCCGCTCAGCGACGGCACGCGCCAGTACCGCTTGTTGGTGGGCGGCATCGAGGGTGGTCAACCAGCCTGCCCAAGCTCGCTGTAAATGCTGCTGGCGGTGCCGATCTAGCGTGTAGAGGGTATCATCAAGGTCAAAAAGCAACGTGGTGAGCATAATTCCTCGGGCGTGACAGTACGTCCACTCCCACGTATAATACCATGCAGTGATTCCCCACAACAGAAAGCACGTATGAATCATATTGACATGACCCAAATCATCCCGCATGTCGTTGCTTGTGGTGATTTTGCACGCCAGCAACGCGACCAGCTTGAAATTACCAGGAAATCGGATACATCGATTGTCACACACACCGATCAAGCGGTGGAGGCTCAACTGGTCGCCAGCCTACGGACCCACTTCCCGGATCATGCAATTCTTGGCGAAGAGGGGACACTCCACGGCATTGGTGGTGTCGATCAATCCGACTACCTCTGGGTTATCGACCCCATTGACGGCACATCTGCCTATGCTGGCGGGTTACCAGGATGGTGCATCGGAGTTGGGTTGCTCTATCAAGGGCGGCCCATAGCCGGCGTCGTCTATGCCCCAATGAATGACGAGCTCTTCGTGGCGGACGCCAGCGGTACGACCACGCGCAATGGGCGCCCCTTGCAGGCGGCAGACAACGCCAATCCGCTCCTCGACGAATGGATGGCGGTCCCATCGGATAGTCACCGCAAATACCGCATTTCGTACCCGGGGCGCATCCGCACAACCGGCGCTACTATTATGTCGCTTGCCTATGTGGCTGCTGGCATGGCCACCGGTGCATTAATTGCGCGGTGCAAAGCCTGGGATCTTGTCCCGGCACTGGCACTTCTCCACAATGCTGGTGGTGCGGTATGGGATCTCGACGGCAATCAGTTCGACGTGCGTAGCATTCTGCCCAGCAAACGGAGTCCCACGCTAATTGCCGGTCCAGCGGGTGATTTCACGCGTATTAGGGCACACATTCACACGTTGTAGCGTGGGAGCGCTCCAATCAAGAGAATCAACGACACAACCTCTGCCTGCTTTCGCAGGCAGAGGTTGTTGCAAACACGACGAACGTACGCAACACTAACGCTTCGTGTATTGTGGGCGCTTACGGGCACGCTTCAAGCCGGCCTTTTTGCGCTCTTTCATACGTGGGTCACGGGTCAACAAGCCGGCGCTCTTCAGAGTTGGGCGCAGGGTGGCGTCTAGGTCGAGCAAGGCACGGGCAATGCCGTGGCGGATTGCACCGGCCTGACCGGAGATACCGCCGCCGAAGACCTTGACCAGCACATTGAAGCTACCGAGCTGACCGGTCACGACCAACGGGCGTTCGATTTCGCTCTGGAACAACGTGCGATGTCCGAAGTGGTCGACCGGCTTCTTACCGTTGACCACGATTTCGCCATTGCCGCGGTACAAGCGCACACGAGCCACAGCGGTCTTGCGGCGACCAGTACCTTGGTAGTAGTTTTTCTCTGCCATTGTATCCCTCTCGTCGTTGTACTAGCCGCGTGGCTTGGGCTCAAATACGGTTGGTTGCTGAGCCAAATGTGGGTGGCTCTGACCTGCATAGATGCGGAGCTTCATCAGCTGCCGGCGCCCCAAACGGGTCTTGGGCAACATTCCTTTGACCGCAAAGCGCAAAATCCGATCCGGATGTGTCGCCAACATACGGCGATACGCCACCGCTTTGAAGCCACCCGGGTAATTTGAGTGGCGGTAGTACATCTTCTGATCCTGCTTCTTGCCGATCAGTTGGATTTTTTCCACATTGACAACCACCACGAAATCGCCACCGTCGATATTGGGGCTGAAGGTCGGCTTGTGTTTGCCACGCAACAGCGTCGCAATCTGAGTTGCCAGGCGACCAACAGTCTGCCCTGCGCCATCAATCACGTACCACTGGCGTGATACTTCTGATGCCTTTTGCGAATAGGTTTTCATTCCCGTCATTCCTTACCTATAGCGTCATTACCATCTATTGGCGGGTCCGGCCGATTTGCCGACCGTGGATATTTCACCGCCACCAAGGTGAGCCCATGAGCCGGCGCCAACTGCCCAGCCCGTTGCCGGTTCCGCCCCTGCAAAATAACCCTGAGGGCGTCTGCAGTCAAGCGACCTTCACCGACGAGGAGCAAGGTACCGACCACGATACGCACCATGTTGCGCAGGAATCCATTCGCCGTTATCCGCACGGCCACTTGTTCGCTTCCATGTCGTTGGATACGGAAGCATGCAACGGCCATACAATTCCGGACCGTGGTACCAATCGGTGCACCCACCGTAAAGGCCGCAAAATCGTGCATACCGACCAGCACCTGTGCCGCATCATGCATTGCATCGACATTCAAGGTTCGACTCACCGCCCACGCATAGCGCCGTGCCAACGGATTCGCCACCACCTGATTATCGATTAGATACTCGTACGTACGGCACTCTGCCCAAAAACGCGCATGGAAGTCACGGGGGGGCTCCCATATCTGCGTCACTGCGACATCATCCGGCAGGATAGCGTTTAATGCTCGGAGGAGCGTTGCTTGTGAGTGCTTACTTTGCGTGCGCACATTTCCAACTTGACCAGTTGCATGTACACCTGCATCGGTTCGCCCTGCCAACGTCACCCGGACATTTTCACCGTGTAAACGTACCCATGCCGACTCAATTTCGCTTTGCACCGTGCGGCGGTGCTCCTGCACCTGAGAACCCGCAAAATCAGTGCCATCGTAGGCAATCTGCAGTGCAATATTGCGCGTCATTCCAACAAACTACAGCAATTCGATGATTGCCATCTCAGCACCATCACCGAGCCGAGGTCCGAGCTTGGTGATGCGGGTAAACCCACTGCTACGCTCCTTGAACTGCTCCGGAGCAAACGCAAACAAAGCGCGCATGGCGTCTTTGCTTGCCAAACGTGACAACGCCATGCGGCGATTGTGGGGAGTATCCACACGCCCAAGCGTAATCAAGCTTTCGATATATGGTTGGATGGCCTTCGCCTTGGTGATGGTCGTCTTGATACGGCGATGCTCGATCAATGAAATCATCAACCCACGGTAGAGCGCTTCACGCTGCTCTTTGTCACGCCCCAACTTGTACCCGTCACGACGATGTCGCATGTTGTTCCCTCATACTTCGCAACGTCTGCACAACGACAGACACTGGTATTTCTCATTCCGTGGAGCACGGCGTGTTGCTACGCCACACTACTCTGCTTCGGGGTCTGCCGAGCTTGTCCCTTCATTGGCCGACTTGCTCCAGCGGCCACCCGGGTCGTAATTGACCTGTTTGCACTTCTTAAGCACGTTTTCCTTGATTTCGTCGAGCGACTTATCACCAAGGTTGCGCACTGCCTTCAGCTGCTTTTCGTCCATCTGCAGGATTTGCCCGATGGTCGTAATATCAGCACGGCGCAAACAGTTCAATGTGCGGGTTCCGAGTTCGAGTTCGTGGACCGACATCTCAAGGATGATGTTGGGAATAGCCCCTTCACCAACGACATGCGGCACCTGGTCTTCACGAACTTCGATATCAGTAACGCTATCGATCACACGACGGAAGTCTGCAATTTTCTGGTTGTATTCGACCAAAACTTGTGCAGCATGGCTCAGTGCATCGCCGGGTTTAATCGATCCATCGGTGTAGATCTCGATAATCAACCGATCGTAATTGGTGGCCTGGCCAACACGGGTGTTTTCCACCGCATAGTTGACTTTGGGGATCGGGGTAAAAATCGCATCCACGGGAATTTCGCCAATATTGACGATTTCACCGAGCTCTGCGGGGGTATACCCACGACCTTTGTCGACCAACAATTCCATTTCAATGCGACTATCGTTGCCATCCAACGTACAGATGTAGTGATCTGGGTTGATGAGTTCCACCGTACTTGGCAAGTCCATATGACGAGCGAGCACCGGCCCAGGGCCTTGACGCTGCAAGGTAACACGTACGCGACGCGCATGTGCAGTGAAGCGAATTCCCTTGACATTGAGCACGATTTCAGTCACGTCCTCAACGACGCCTGGGATGGTCGAGAACTCGTGGTTGACCCCTTCGATCTTGAGCTTGGTGACTGCCGCACCCTCAATCGACGAGAGCAACACGCGCCGCAACGCATTCCCAAGTGTATGCCCATACCCCGGCTCCAACGGTTCGATCTGAAACTTACCGTAGTTGTTTGCTTCCGCCGCAAGTAGTTCAATTTTCGGCTTTGCGATATCTAACACCGTCCGCCTCCTTCCATCGTCACTCCCTACGCCCGAATCGACCTTAGCGGCTGTAGAACTCAACGATCAACTGTTCGTTGATGCCTTGTTCTGCATCTTCGCGGCGTGGCAAAGCTACGATTTCGGCACTCAAGTCGGTCTGCGATACGCGCATCCATTCAGGGGCTCGGTGCAACAGTTGCTTTGCATCAAGCAGGTTTTTGAAGTACGTGCGCTTACGGCTCTCGGTACGCACCGAAATCTTCTCACCAATCCGCACCGTGAAGGATGGAATGTTGGTCTTGCGGCCATTGACCGTGATATGGCCGTGTGTCACGAGCTGGCGTGCTTGCTGACGCGTTGCAGCCAACCCCATACGGTATACCACGTTGTCGAGGCGACGCTCAAGCAACATGAACAACGCAGCACCAGTCTCACCTGGCACGCGTTGGGCACGTGCATACAGATTGCGGAACTGCTTCTCAAGCACACCATACATGTGGCGAGCTTTCTGCTTTTCCTGCAACTGTGTGCCATAGTCTGACAACTGACGACGGCGCGAGGCCTGCCCATGTTGCCCCGGGGGGAACGGGCGCTTGCCAAGCACTTTTTGGGCCTTATCGGTCAAGGCGATATTCAGCCGACGGCTGATTTTGGCAATTGGTCCACGGTAGCGAGCCATGTACTACAGTCTCCTCGAGTTAGACGCGCCGGCGCTTCGGCGGTCGGCAACCATTATGGGGGATGGGGGTTACATCAGTGATTGCACTTACCTGCAAACCAGCTGACTGCAACGAACGTACCGCAGCCTCACGGCCAGCACCTGGCCCTTTGACAAACACCTCAATCGTGCGCATGCCATTCTCAATGGCCTTACGAGCAGCGATTTCGGCAGCAATCTGTGCGGCATATGGCGTGCTCTTGCGCGAGCCCTTAAAGCCATTCTGACCGGAACTCGACCAGCACACCACGTTGCCCATTGGATCGGTAATCGTGATGATTGTGTTATTGAATGTGCTCTGCACATGTGCCTGACCACGTGGCACGTTCTTGCGTTCACGGCGCTTGCCCCGGACACGCTTGGGTGCAACACCTTTGGTTTGCGTCTTGGCCATGATTCCTCCACACATTGCCGAGAGTCATTATTCCTCTCGTTGCAATGATGATTACTTTCGAACCTTCTTCTTGATCCCAATCGAAGCACCCTTGCGACCACGGCGTGTGCGCGCGTTGGTACGCGTGCGCTGACCACGCACCGGCAGACCACGTCGATGACGCAATCCACGGTAGCAGGCGATATCCATCAAGCGCTTGATGTTCATCTGGATTTCACGGCGAAGGTCGCCCTCCACACGGTACTCGCGCTCGACGATTTCACGGATACGCACCAACTCATCTTCGGTCAAATCACGGACACGCGTCGCCGGATTCACGTTGGCGCGGCCAAGAATTTCAGACCCATTGGTACGACCAATGCCGAAAACGTACGTAATTGCGATATCGATTCGCTTGTTCCGTGGGATGTCAATCCCAGCAATACGAGCCATGCTTGCCTCTTTACCATCTTGACGGGCACATTACCACGTACCCGCGTGTGCCATTCCCCTGACTATCCCTGACGCTGCTTGTGTTTGGGCTGGCGACTGCAAATCACCCGGATGATGCCCTTGCGTTTAATCACGCGGCAGTACTCGCAGCGCGGTTTTACCGATGCCTGAACCTTCACAATAAGCCCCCTTAACGGTTACTTGTACCGATACGTGATACGACCACGAGTCAAATCGTACGGTGAGAGTTCTACCAGAACGCGATCGCCCTTCAAAATACGAATGTAATTCATCCGCATCCTGCCCGAAATATGAGCAAGTACTTCCGGGCCATTCTCGAGTTGTACTCGGAACATAGCATTCGGCAACGGCTCAAGGACCGTGCCTTCCATCTCGATCACGTCTTTTTTCTTTGTCATAGCACCTCATCACTCGTGTCCTGACTCGTCAGGATTTCCGGTTGGTCATCGGTTACGACTACCGTGTGTTCATAGTGTGCCGCGAGACGACCATCGGTCGTCACCACCGTCCACCCGTCGCGTAACACCTGCGTACTTGGTTCACCACAGACAATCATTGGCTCGATGGCAAATGTCATCCCTGGTTGTATTACCAAGCCTCGTCCCGGTGGCCCGTAGTTGAGGATTTGTGGATCCTCGTGTAGAGCTTGGCCGATCCCGTGACTGATATAGTTGCGGATTACCCCGTAGCCACGCGTCTCCGCATACTGCTGGATAGCCCACGATATATCTGACAGCCGTGCCCCTGTCCGCACGACCGACAGTGCGTAATAAAGGGTCTCTTCAGTCACCCGCAGTAACCCTGCGGCCTCCTCCGATACCCGCCCAACTGCGTAACTCCATGCCGAATCTGCATGGTATCCCGCAATTTCTACACCGATGTCGATGCTGACGATGTCTCCCTCGCGTAACTTCCGTTTGCTCGGAATCCCGTGCACCAACTCTTCGTTGATGGAAATACAGGTCGCAGCTGGAAATGGTGGCGGACCACCATACCCCAAGAACGATGGACGCCCACCCTCAGCCGTGATACGCTCGTGTACCTGCCGGTCTAGTTCCCAGGTACTTACCCCAGGCACCACCACGTCACGCAACATGCGATGGCACCTGCCGACAATTGCGCCGGCACGCCGCATCGCTGCTAGTTCACGCCGATTTTTGCGAGTGACCGCCATTCATCCCCATTATGTGCAACATGACTTGTGTGACCTGCGATATTTCACGCTGGCCATCAATTTCACGGAGCAACCCTTGTTGCCGATAATACTCGATCAAGGGCATCGTCTGCGCAAAGTAGACGTCAAGCCGATGCCGGGCAGTCTCGAGCGTATCGTCGTTCCGTTGATACAGCTTCCCACCACATTCGTCGCATACGTCGGGACGCTTCGACGGGAAGTAATATACATTATACGTCGAACTGCAAGTTTTACAAGTCTGTCGACCGGCAATTCTGCGCAACAGCATTTCGGTGGGCACACTCAAGTAGAGTACATGGTGTAATTCACGTCCTTGCCGAGCCAATTCGACCGTCAGGGCAACTGCCTGATCGATGGTGCGCGGGAAGCCATCAAAGATTACCCCCCGCCCACTTTCGACCTGACCGATGCGCTCCATTATCATTTGGATGACTACGGCATCAGGGACCAGCTCGCCACGATCCATGTACGACTTGGCCAACATGCCCAGCTCCGTACCTTGGCGCAACGCCGCCCGAAACAAATCGCCACTTGCCACATGCAACAGTCCCGAATGCTCTTCGAGCACTTTGGCCTGTGTCCCTTTGCCTGCACCCGGCGCACCGAGCAAGATGACGTCCATTGCTTCCCCCTGCTGCTCCACATCGAACCGCAGTGCTAGCGATTCCCCAAGAATCCTTCGTAGTTGCGCATCACCATCTGTGCCTCGAGCTGGCGAAGCGTATCAATGGCGACACCCACCACAATCAACAACCCTGTTGCGCCAAGACCGATTTGGACGCCGGTAATCGCCTGGGTGACAAACGGCAGTACCGCGATCAAGCCCAAGAAGACGGCACCGGTGCGCGTCAGGCGGCTGACAATCTGGTCAAGGTGAGCTTCGGTGTTCTTACCGGGGCGGACGCCCAAGATGAAACCACCGTTCTTTTGCAACGTGTTGGGGATGTCTTGTTGCTCAAAGATGACCTTGGTGTAGAAGTAGGTAAAGAAAAACACCAACACAAACAACGAAATCGTATAGACGAGCGTGCCACTCCCATATTGCGGGCTAAAGGTCTGATAGGTGAAACAGGCAATCTGCTTCAAGATCGACGCATCAGCGGGAGCGGTTACTTCTGGACATCCGTACGATGCCAACGTCCCCGGGAAGATGATAATGCTCTGGGCAAAAATCAACGGAATCATGCCGGCCATGTTCACTTTGAGTGGGATATGGCTGGTCTGACCACCGTATTGACGGTTGCCACGCACACGCTTCGCATACTGCACTGGGATGCGTCGCTGCCCTTCGTTCATCATCACGATGCCGACAATCGTCAACAAAGCAATCAACAAGAAGGCCAAGATACCAATAATCTGTTCGGCACCACCTGTCTCAACCGTGGTGAAGCCTTGCAGAATCAAGCTCGGCAAGCCCGACACAATACCCGCAAAAATAATCATCGAGATACCGTTGCCGATACCGTATGATTGGATTTGCTCACCCAACCACACCAAAAACATCGTACCGGCCAACATCGTTGCAAGAACGGTGAATGTCGGCAAGAAATTGTTGATGATGTCAAATGGGGTGCTGAAGAGCATCTGACCGTTGCCCAAACTGCGTTCGAGCGTCAGGGTCTGCCCATACGCCGACAACAGCGCCATGGGGATGGTGGCCACAAAGGTAATCTGATTGATCTTGATGCGCCCCTGCTCACCCTCTTTGCGCAAATCGTTCAACGCTGGAATCAGCGGTTGCAACAACTGCACGATGATTTGCGCAGTAATGTATGGGTAGACGCCCATCGAGGCAACCGACAAGTTCTGCAATGCACCACCGGCAAAAATGTTCAGCAACTGGGCCAACTGGTTGCTCTGCAATGCTTCACGCAGACTTGCCAACGCTGTCGGGTCGAGGAACGGCACAGGGATGTGTGCAATCAGACGAAACACCAACAGCATCGCCAACGTAAACAACACGCGACGACGCAAATCCGGCACTTGCAGTGCTTGTAACACTGACTTTAGCATGAACCAATCTCCTCGAATTCAGCGACGGTGGGTGACACATTGTCACCCACCTCACCGTTGGTTATTCTGCGGCGCGTGCAGATGAATGCACACCGAAGCTGCGTGACGGGCGAACAAACTGCCACTCGGTCTCGGTGACCGTGCCACCAGCCGCTTCGATCTTTTGCTTGGCACTTGCGCTGGTCTTGTGCACTTCGATGGTCACAGCGACCGTGATATCACCATCGCCCAAGAGTTTCACGGGGCGATCGGCCTTCACGGCACCAGAAGCGATCAACTCGGCCAACGAGACGCTGCTCCCGGCCGGCATTTCGCTGAAATCACCGACATTCAAGACCTGGTACTCGATGCGGAAGCGGTTTTTGAACCCCCGCAAATACGGCATCCGCTTGGTCAAACGGTTCTGACCACCTTCGAATGTGCGGTAAGGATTGGGACCTGAGCGGGCCTTTTGACCCATCATACCCTTACCACCGGTTTTGCCCTTGCCTGAGCCATAGCCACGACCAATCCGCTTGGAGGTCTGGCGGGAGCCCGCTGCTGGGCGCAAATCACTCAACTTCATGATTGAGCCTCACCTTCCGAGATCTCTTCGACGGTCACCAAGTGACGCACCTTCAAGATCATGCCACGCATTGCCGGCGTATCATCACGCACCACGCTACTGTTCAGCTTGCGGAGTCCGATCGACTTGACGGTCGCCTTCTGATCCACGCTATAGCCGATGGCGCTTTTGGTATAGGTAATTCGCAATTTCGCCATGACCTACGACTCCTGCTTGTTGGCGCGCGCCACAATGCGGCGTTGGCGCAATTCGTGGCGGGTCATGCCACGCTCTTTGGCCGTCTGGTCGACCGACTTCATTTGTCGCAATGCTTCAAACGTTGCCTTGACCACATTGACCGGGTTATTGCTCCCGTAGCGCTTTGAGAGCAGGTCTTTGATACCGGCGGCTTCCACCACGGGGCGCACACCGCGCCCTGCAATGACGCCCGTCCCGGGTGCTGCTGGAATCAAGCGCACTTTGGTCGCCAAGAACTCCGCTTCGCTCTCGTGCGTCACGGTGGTACGCGCCAACGGCACGTAGATCATGTTCTTTTTGGCGGCCTCGACACCCTTACGGATGGCGTCTGGCACTTCGGCGGCTTTGCCCATACCGATGCCCACACGCCCGTTGCCATCGCCCACAACAACCATGGTGCTAAAGCTGAAACGGCGACCGCCCTTTACCACTTTCGACACACGGTTGATTTGTACGATACGCTCCTCGAGCTCACGGCCCTCTGGATTGATATGTTTCTCTGCCACAACTCCTCCACCGATTTGGAGTGCCGTTCCTCGGCACATCAATTCGCTTTGTCGACCTAGAACTCGAGCCCAGCTTCACGGGCGGCATCGGCCAGAGCCTGCACACGACCATGATACTTGAAACCACCGCGGTCGAAGACCACCTGGGTAATCCCAGCGGCCTTGGCCTTGGATGCAATGAGCGTCCCCACCGTGCGCGCCTGATCGCTCTTGGTACCCGTGGCACCATCTGCTTTGCTTGAAGCCGCGACCAGGGTGTGCCCGGCGACATCGTCGATAATCTGCGCATAAATGTGCGCACTACTCCGGAACACGCTCAAACGCGGTCGAGCTACCGTACCTGCCACCTTGCGGCGCACCCGATTATGTCGGCGCAGACGAAGCTCACGAGCTTTGCGTACTGCCATGTCAATCTCCTCAACAATAGTGGGGGCAACAGGCATTCCCTCTCCCCCAGCCCATCATTCCTACGCCTTACCAGCCTTACCGGCCTTGCGTCGTACGCGCTCACCCTGGTACTTAATACCATAGCCTTTGTACGGCTCGGGTGGACGCAACGCACGAATCTTCGACGCCACTTCACCGACCAACTGCTTGTCGATACCACGGACAATCACTTGTTGTGGCTCACTCGCAGCACGGCGCTCGATGACTTCGAAGGTAATCCCGGCAGGTGGCACCACGCGCACCGGGTGCGAATACCCAAGGAACATCACGATATTGCCCCGCTCACGAGCGGCACGATACCCGACGCCCAATACTTCCAACACACGGGCATAGCCATCGGTGACACCAACTACCATGTTTGACAACAAGGTGCGGGTCAGGCCGTGCAACGCACGGTGTTCTTTGCCATCGCTCGGCCGATCTACCACCAACTCTTGCTCACGGTGAGTGATAATCATACTCGCCGGCAGAGTCTGCGTCAAAGTGCCCTTCGCCCCTTTGACCGTTACCACATTCCCAGCGCCAATCTGGACATCAACACCTTTGGGGACTGGGATGGGCTTTTTACCAATTCGCGACATCGTTACTTCTCCCCTCGGCTACCAGATATAGCACAAAACTTCGCCACCAACACGCTTCTGCCAGGCTTCATACCCGGGCAGCACGCCACTTGGCGTCGACAAAATGCTGATTCCCAGCCCACCGCGAATCTGCGGAATATCTGCGACACCAGCATAGATGCGCAAACCGGGCTTACTTACTCGCTTCAACCCTGTAATGACTGGCTTCTTGTCGGCAGTGTACTTCAACTGCAACTCCAGCATGGCACAGGGCTTCTGATCGCGCACTTGAACATCGGCGATGAAGCCTTCACGCTTCAAGATTTGCGCGATTGCCAGCTTCATCTTTGACGAAGGCACCAACACGCTCTGCTGGCGGGCCATGCAGGCATTGCGGATGCGCGTCAACATATCGGCAATCGGATCATTCACACTCACAGGACGTTCCTCCTAGGTCACCAAATTGCTTCTTCAGGCGTTCCATCGCCCGGGCATGGTCTGACTACCAGCTTGACTTGGTTACGCCGGGGATGAGCCCCTTGAGCGCATTTTCACGGAAGCAGATACGGCACATTCCGAACTTGCGGATGTAGGCGCGTGAACGACCACACACCTTGCACCGATTGTACCCTTGCACCGCAAACTTCGGCTTGCGTAGGGCCTTGGCAATCATCGACTTCTTAGCCAACGCTTTCTTTCCTTTCGTCCATCCGAACTGGTGAGCCTCATGGCTCCTGGCTCGAATCAGTCATTAAATGGCATACCCAAACGCTTCAACAGCGCATAGCCAGCTGCATCATCGACTGCCGAGGTATTGATGGAAATTTCCATCCCGCGGATCTTATCGATCTTGTCGATTTCGATTTCAGGGAACAAAATCTGCTCGCGCAAGCCGAGGCTGTAATTGCCGCGTCCATCGAATGACCGGCGGCTGATACCGCGGAAGTCACGGATGCGGGGCAACGCGAGGTTCATCAATCGATCCAAAAAGTCATACATGCGTTCTGCACGCAAGGTCACCATGGCGCCAATTGCTTGGCCTTCACGAAGCTTGAAGTTCGCAATCGACTTCTTCGCTTTGGTGGTCACTGGCTTTTGACCAGTAATCAACGTCATCTGCTCAACGGCCGACTCAACGGCTTTCGAGTTCACCAACGCCTCACCAAGACCGATGTTGACCACTACCTTGTTGACACGTGGCACCTGCATAATCGACGGGTACGCAAACTCCTGCTGCAACGCAGGAACGACCTCTCGCAGGTATTTTTCCTTCAATCGCGGTGTCATTCATTGCTCCTCAAGGGCTTGGAACGCTCCCGAACTCACGTTCCGGCCTTGAAATATGCGGCACTCGCCGCGCTACTACTCATCAATCGCGGCGTCACAGGACTTGCAAAAGCGCACTTTCTTGGCACGACCCTTGCTATCGGCGGCAGCACTGAAACGCTGCCCAGTCCGTGATGCGCGGCCACACTTCGGGCAAATCAACATGACATTGGACACATGCAGCGGAGCTTCTTGCTCCACGATCCCACCCATCTGGCCGATGGCACGGGGACGCATATGGCGCTTGATCTTATTGAGACCCTCTACGACCACACGACTTTTGGCAGGGATGGCAAGTGAAATCTTGCCCTTCTTGCCCTTCTCTTTGCCAGCAATGACGAGGACCTCGTCACCCTTCTTGACGTGCATTAGAGCACCTCCGGTGCCAACGAGATAATTCGCATGAATCCTCGTTCGCGCAACTCGCGGGCCACCGGACCAAAGATACGGGTACCACGCGGATTGTCTTCTTTGTTGATAATCACGGCCGCATTGTCGTCGAAGCGGATGTGTGAGCCATCAGGGCGACCATACTCTTTGGAGGTACGGACCACTACTGCGCGCACCACTTCACCCTTCTTGACCGTGCCACCCGGTGAGGCATCCTTAACCGATGCGATAATGACGTCGCCCACATGCCCATAACGCACACGTGACCCACCCATTACCCGGATGCACATGATTTCCTTGGCGCCGGTGTTGTCAGCGACCTTGAGGCGAGTCTGTTGCTGAATCATCGCCTAATCCTCCTGGCCCTGGGTCATGATCTCGACCACTTCCCAGCACTTCGTCTTGCTCAGCGGGCGAGTCTCACCGATACGTACCACGTCGCCGGTCCGGCATACGTTCTGCTCATCATGAGCATGGAACTTCTTGGTGGTACGGATAATCTTGCGGTACAGCGGATGGGGCCGCAGATAGTCAACCGCCACTACGACGGTTTTGTTCATCTTGTTGCTCACCACCCGGCCAACCTTGTACTGTCGTCGTCCTTCGGCCATCTCTTCTTTCTCCATCGGGCACTAGGCGCCCAGTTCGCGCTCACGCAGGATCGTCTTGATCCGTGCAATTTCGCGGCGCACAATCCGCTGCCGCCCGGTTGCTGTCAGCTTCCCAGTTACCGCTTGGAAACGCAGATTGAACAATTCCTTGTAGTGCTCGTCAATCTGGCCTTGGAGCGTCTGGGTGTCTAGCTCACGAAGCTGTGATGCGTTCATTCGCTAGCCTCCTCTTCACGCGAGATAATCTTGCAGGCGATTGGCAATTTGGCCGATGCCAAGTGCAACGCTTCCTGCGCAACATCAGCGCGTACTCCACCGATTTCAAACATGATTCGCCCCGGCTTTACCACAGCCACATAGTGGTCAACCGCACCCTTACCACTACCCATGCGGGTTTCGGCGGGCTTGGCAGTGATGGGCTTGTCGGGGAAAATGCGAATCCACACCTTACCACCACGCTTGACGTGGTGCGAGATGGCACGGCGAGCTGCTTCGATCTGTCGGCTGGTAATCCAGGCCGGCTCAGCCGCAAGCAAGCCATAATCGCCAAACGCTACCGTGTTGCCACGATGAGCCATGCCACGATTATTGCCGCGATGCATCTTGCGGTATTTGACGCGCTTTGGCATCAACATAGTCGTCGCTCCTTACGTTCCTTGGTTCCCACGTGGCGCACGATTGCCACGACCACCCTGATCGCCACGACCGCCCTGATCGCCACGGCCACCACGACCCTGCCCGCGACCACCACGACCACCACGGCCGCCACGACCATCTTCTTCGCCCTGACGTGAAGTGCTCACCATCGGGGTTACTGGCTGCACATTGCCAGCGGCATCAAAGAAGACTTCGCCCTTGTAGATCCACACTTTGACACCGATGCGCCCAAAGGTCGTGTGTGCATGCACCTGTGCGTAATCGATGTCGGCACGCAACGTGTGCAATGGCACGCGGCCCTCACGCTCGTTGGCAACACGGGCGATTTCGGCACCACCGAGTCGACCCGAACACTTCACCTTCACACCCTGAGCTCCCGAACGCATCGCACGTTGTACTGCCTGCTTCATGGCACGCTTGTACGACACACGCTTGTTGATTTGCTCAGCAATGCTCTCAGCAACCAACTGTGCTTCGAGTTCTGGTTGGTGAATCTCAACCACGTTGATCTTGAGTTTTTTGCCCAACTTGCGCTCGAGACGCTTGCGGAACTCATCGACCGATGCGCCACCCTTCCCGACGACGACCCCTACCTTCGCGGTGTGAATCGTCACGTCAATCCGGTTGGCCGAACGCTCAATCTCGATGCGCGCCACACTAGCTCCTTCGAGCTGGCGCATCACCATCCCACGCAACTTGAGGTCCTCGTGCAACTGGTCGGTGTAATGTCGCTCCGAAAACCAGCGCGACTGCCAGTCCTTGATGTAACCGAGGCGAAACCCCAGTGGATGAACTTTACGTCCCATATGTCCTCACAGTCGGCTACTTTTGTGCGCCATCAGCCACAACCACAGTGATGTGGGTGGTGCGCTTTCGGATTCGGTCAGCTCGGCCACGGGCTCGCGGCATAAAGCGCTTAAAGGCCGGGCCCTCGTCAGCATAGATGGTCTCGACCACCAACGCCTGTCGCTCCATGTCGAAGTTGTTTTCGGCATTGGCTGCCGCCGACATGATCGTGCGGGCTACCTCGCGCGCCGCCTTCTGTGGCATGTAGCGTAGCGTCGCAAGTGCTCGCTCGACTCCCATACCGCGCACCACATCCATGACCGGACGAACCTTCAATGGAGAAATGCGCACATACTTCGTTACAGCTTTCGCCTGCATCGTATCGTACTCCGAGATGCGTGATTACAGAACTCGCGCCCTGTCACCCCGCAAGCTACTTCATCTTGCCGCGCTTGTCCGCCTTTTTGCCACCATGGCTTCGGAAGGTACGGGTCGGCGCAAATTCACCCAATTTGTGACCAACCATGTTCTCGGTGACATACACCGGCACATGCCGTCGGCCATCGTGCACCGCAATGGTGTGACCCACCATCTGCGGAAAGATCGTCGAGGCGCGTGACCACGTACGCAGGACGCGCTTCTCGTTCGTCTTGTTCATGTCCTCGATGCGGCCTAGCAACCGAAGGTCGACAAATGGCCCCTTTTTCGATGACCGTGACATTCTCGGTCCTTTCGTATCTGCTCACGCCGCTTGTCGGCCTGTGCTCCGCCAAGCGACTGTTTCGCTACTGCTACTTCGTCCGCCGCCGCACAATGAAGCGATCCGTACGTGGGTTGTGCCGCGTCTTGACGCCGCGGGCTGGCTTGCCCCACTTCGTCTTGGGTGGCATACCACGCGGCGCTCGCCCTTCACCACCACCGTGTGGATGGTCGCGCGGGTTCATGGCCGAACCACGCACCTCGGGGCGGCGACCCTGCCAGCGCTTGCGCCCAGCTTTGCCCAACCGCACATTCTGATGCTCAATGTTGCCGACTTGCCCGATGGTTGCCATGCAGTTGACATGCACCATGCGCATCTCGCCCGAAGGCATGCGCAATGTGGCATAGTCGCCCTCTTTGGCCATCAGCTGCGCCGATGCACCAGCACTGCGGACCATGACCCCACCACGACCTTGCTGCAACTCGATGTTGTGCACCTCGGTACCAAGGGGAATGATCTTCAATGGCAAGGCACAACCGACTCGCACCTCGGCCTCCGGCCCACTCATCACACGATCGCCGACCTTCAGGCCGACTGGAGCCAAAATATAGCGCTTCTCGCCGTCACTGTAGTGCAACAGGGCGATGCGTGATGAACGATTTGGATCGTACTCGATGGCGGCTACCGTGGCCGGTACCCCATACTTGTTGCGCTTGAAGTCGATGAGCCGGTACGCCCGACGAGTACCACCACCACGGTGGCGCGTCGTCACACGCCCGTAGTTGTTGCGACCACCGCTCTTGCGCATTGGCTCCAACAACGACTTCTCAGGCTTCTGCTTGGTAATTTCCTCGTACGTGTGCCCAGACATGTTCCTGCGGCCCGCCGAGGTTGGTTTGTAGCGTCGAACGCCCATTGCTTACTCCATCGCGACTGCTGGCCGCGCTCTACATCCCATCAAATACGTCGATTGTGTTCCCTGCAGCTAGCGTGACTATCGCCTTCTTCCAACTGCTGGTGTAGCCGTAACGCATGCCTCGGCGACGCAACTTACCACGGACATTCATGGTGGCAACACTCGTCACCGTTACTCCGAAGATTTGCGCAATTGCAGCCCCAATTTCGGGCTTTGATGCCGTTTTCGCGACTTCAAAGCAGTACTTGTTTTGCTGCATCAGATTGGTGTTCTTCTCGGTAATCAATGGCCGAATAATAATCTGATGTACGTTCATTTACGCATCCTCCCCAACCATCTGGCCCTGCTGGCTCAGATAGCTCGCCATCACCGCTACCGCTGACTGCGACACCACAATGTGGTCATACGTCAACAAGTCGACGACGTTCAGGTAATGCGCAGGCAACGTCTTCACACCAGGGATATTGTTGACCGACTTCGTGATGATCTCATCACGAGCAGGTAATACAATCAACGTCTTGCCGGTCACCTTCAAGGCCTGCAAACACGCCAGCATTTCCTTGGTACGCGGTGCTTCTAGCGCCAACGCATCCACGAAAACCACCGAGGCACTCGCTACCTTGGCTGACAAGGCACTCCGTACCGCCAAACGACGCATCTTGCGTGGCATCGACTGATAGTACGAACGTGGGTGCGGACCGTGGGCAACACCACCACCCTTGCGGTGTGGGGCACGAATTGAACCCTGACGCGCACGACCGGTTCCCTTTTGACGGAACAACTTGCGCGTACTGCCGTCGACTTCGCCACGACCGCGAGTGTTGTGTAAGCCCAACCGCGCATTGGCCTGCTGACGCACCATGGCCTGGTGCATGACCGGCACGTTTGGCTCAATCCCAAAAATATAGTCGTCGAGTTGAATCGTGCCGACTTCAGCACCAGCTTGGCTGTACAATTTTGCTTCCATCACACCACCCCTAATTGCGGCCCTTTGCCGCACGTCGAACCATGATGAGACCATTCTTGGCCCCAGGCACGGATCCACGCACCAGCAAAAGGTTGCGGTCGCTGATTACTTCGACGACCTCGAGATTCTGCACTGTTACCCGCCGGCCACCCATGCGACCCGCCATGCGCGTGTTCTTGAACACGTGACCCGGATCGGTACCGGCACCAATCGAACCCGGCGCACGGGCACGGTCGCTTTGACCGTGAGTACGCGGACCACCGCCGAAACCATGGCGCTTCATGACACCCTGGAAACCACGCCCCTTCGATTGACCAGTTACATCAACAATCTGACCCACGTTGAATAGGTCAGCATTAATTACATCACCCACCTTGTAGTCACTCGGGTTATCGGCCGAGAACTCGCGCAGATGGCGCACCAACTGACCGGCACCTGCAAGATGCCCACGTTGAGGCTTGGTAAGACTCTTGGGCTTCACAGCGCCAAAACCAACCTGCACTGCCTCATAACCGTCGCGTTCGCGAACCCGGATCTGTGTGACGACACATGGCCCGACTTCGAGTACCGTGACCGGTACCACCGCACCAGTTTCATCAAAAATCTGGGTCATGCCGATTTTACGACCCAACACGCCTTCGATCACAATCGCACCTCCGCAGCATTGCGATATGCTATCTGCATATCGTAGCGGCTGCCGCTTTCTTCATTTAGAGCTTTATCTCGATATCGACGCCAGCTGGCAGGGTCAACTTCATCAGTGCATTAATCGTCTGCTGGCTTGGATCCAACACATCGATTAATCGCTTGTGCGTGCGCACCTCAAACTGCTCCTGCGAGTCTTTGTCGATGAACGACGAACGAATCACGCTGAACTTCTCGATACGGGTTGGCAACGGCACTGGGCCTGCAACCAACGCGCCGGTTCGCTCGGCGGCTTCCACAATCTGGCGGGCTGATTGATCCAAAATCTTGTGATCAAACGCCTTGAGCCGGATACGAACTTTCTGCTTTGCAGCTGCCATATTCTCTCCAACTTACTCCCCACCAAGCTCGTCACTGACCAACTTGGTGGGGCAGAAACTTCATTTCCTACTCAACGATGGTGGAAACCACACCAGCGCCGACGGTGCGACCGCCTTCGCGG
>JBBAWX010000008.1:92094-129753 GCA_040396955.1 Roseiflexaceae bacterium | reverse complement strand
ATGGTGCCCACGTTCAAGTGCGGCTTGGTGCGCTCAAACTTCTGCTTTGCCATGACTGATCATGCCTCCACACTGCAACGGTGTTACTACAAACGAATATCAATTACCCGCGCCGCTTGACGATGATCTCCTGAGCCAGGTGATCGGGCAACGGCTGATAAAACGCGAACTCCATGGATGAGGTCGCACGCCCCTGCGTAGCAGACCGCAATTCCGTAGTATACCCGAACATGTTGGCCAATGGGACGTATGCTTTCACAACTTGTGCATTTCCCCGGCCTTCCATGCCCTCGACTTGACCACGGCGACTGTTGAGGTCACCCAACACCGTGCCCAAGAAGTCGTCGGGAGTTACGACTTCGACGCGCATCACCGGCTCGAGAATCTGCGGACCAGCCTTGCGGACACCGTCCTTCAATCCCATTGAGCCAGCAATCTTGAAGGCCATTTCCGACGAGTCCACTTCGTGGAACGAACCGTCGTACAACGTGACCTTGAGGTCAACCACCGGGTACCCAGCCAATACCCCACCAGCCATGGCCTCTTTGACACCGGCCTCGACTGCAGGAATGTATTCACGTGGCACCGTACCGCCGACAATGGCATTGACGAACTCAAAGCCCTGCCCACGCTCGAGTGGCTGCAACGTCAATTTGACGTGACCGTATTGACCTTTACCACCCGACTGACGGACAAACTTGCTGTCGATGTCGGTTTGCTGGGTCACTGACTCACGGTACGCCACCTGTGGCTTGCCTTGGTTGGCTTCCACCTTGTACTCGCGACGCATGCGGTCCACGATGACTTCAAGGTGCAACTCACCCATGCCTGCGATGATGGTCTGACCCGTCTCTTGGTCGGTGAATACCCGGAACGTCGGATCTTCTTCGGCCAATTTACCCAACGCCACTGCCATCTTGTCTTGGTCGGCCTTGGTCTTGGGCTCTACGGCCAACTGAATCACCGGCTCGGGGAAGCGAATGTTCTCCAGTACAATCGGGTTCTCTGGATCACAAATGGTGTCCCCCGTGAAGCTCTGCTTGGGACCCACCATGGCCGCAATATCGCCGGCCAACACTTCTTTGATTTCTTCGCGGTGATTGGCATGCATCTGAATCAACCGCCCAGCACGCTCGCGCTGACCACGGGTCGTGTTCAACACGTAGTTGCCAGCCTCGAGCTTGCCCGAGTAGACGCGGAAGTACGCCAGCTTCCCGACGAAGGGATCGGCCACGATTTTGAACACCAATGCGGTGAACGGCTCGCTATCATCGGTCTTGCGTACGATGAACTCCGCATCCTCGGCCTCGGAGTCAACCCCCGGCATGGTGCCCTTGATGGGAGGAATGTCGAGCGGTGATGGCAAGTAGTAAACCACTGCGTCCAACATGCGTTGCACACCCTTGTTGCGGAGTGCAGCACCACACAATACCGGCACCAACGTGCCTGCAATGGTGGCCTTGCGCAACGCCGCACGGATCTGCTCGGCACTTGGCGTCTCACCCTCAAGAAACATCTCTGTCAATTCGTCGTCGGTCTCCGACACGCGCTCGATCATCTCGCTACGCATCTGCTCGGCCCGCTCGCGGAAGTTGGCAGGGATGTCGATGAACTGTTCGGTGCGACCAAGATCGTCACCATATACGGCAGCCTTCATCTCGATGAGGTCAATGATGCCCTCAAAGCGATCTTCGGCACCCATGGGCAACTGAATCGGCACCGGCTTGGCACCCAAACGGTCAATAATCATCTCCACCGTGCGCTCAAAGTTTGCGCCCGTGCGGTCCATCTTATTGACGAAACAAATACGCGGAACGCGGTATTTGTCAGCTTGACGCCATACGGTCTCTGATTGAGGCTCCACGCCAGCAACGGCGTCGAACACGACTACGCCACCATCCAGCACACGCAATGAACGCTCCACCTCAGCGGTGAAGTCTACGTGCCCCGGGGTGTCGATAATATTGACGCGGTATTTCGTACCATCAACTTCCCACTCGGCGGTGGTGGCAGCCGAAGTGATCGTGATACCACGCTCACGCTCCTGCTCCATCCAGTCCATCGTGGCGGTACCTTCGTGTACTTCACCGACCTTGTAGGTACGACCGGTGTAGTACAAGATACGCTCTGTCGTCGTCGTTTTTCCGGCGTCGATGTGCGCAATAATTCCAATATTGCGGTATCGAATTAACGGTGTCTCGCGAGGCATAGCCTTCTTCTACTCCTTGTTGTGGTCGCGTTTGCGACAATGCATGTCTTAGAAGCGCCCGTAGTGTGAGAAAGCACGGTTCGCTTCAGCCATGCGCTGGACATCTTCACGCTTCTTAATCGTGTTGCCCGTGTTGTTGAATGCGTCGACCAATTCCAATGCCAAACGCTCAATCATCGGTTTGCCACTACGTGAGCGGGCCGATGCCAACAACCAGCGGATCGCCAACGACTGCCGGCGCTCAGCCTTTACTTCGACCGGTACTTGGTAGGTCGCCCCACCAACACGGCGCGGCTTCACTTCGATGACCGGTCCGGCGTTGCGCAATGCACCGTCCATGACCTCCATTGGCGTTTTGTTCAAACGGCCAGCCGCCATCTCAAGCGCACCATACACAATCGACTCGGCAACGCTCTTCTTGCCACGCAACATCGTCTTGTTGATCATCTGCGTGATGACTGCACTCCCGTATCGGCTATCGGGCAGCAGTTCGCGTTTTACTGTTTTGCCACGTCGGGGCATATCGTCCTCTCAGCCTTAATCTACTCACTCCGCCACAGTGCGGTCGGAATGCTACTTCTTCTTGCCCTTCGCAACCACTGCGTTCTTCTTCGTACCGTACTTCGAACGCCCCTGCTTGCGGTTTGCAACACCCTGTGAGTCGAGCGTGCCACGTACAATGTGATACCGCACACCCGGCAAGTCCTTCACACGACCACCTCGGATAAGTACCACCGAGTGCTCCTGTAAGTTGTGACCCTCACCTGGAATGTACGCCGTGACTTCCATTCCGTTCGAAAGTCGCACACGGGCAATCTTCCGCAATGCTGAATTTGGCTTCTTGGGCGTCATCGTGCGTACCTGCGTACACACCCCGCGCTTGAATGGCGACCCGCTTCCTCGGGTCAACTTCCCCTTCAACGCATTGTAGTTGAAGCGAAGTGCCGGTGCTTTTACCTTGCGCTCTACCGGCTTGCGCGGCTTGCGGACCAGCTGATTGATCGTCGGCATGCTCTCTGCTTTCTCCTCAGTCCAACAGCACACAAAAAAATATGTCGCCCTCGGATCTGGTCGCAACATCAGCTGCGCCTTAGAGAAGGGCACGTTGGTACCTACTCACATTGCTGTGTGCCGTACTTTTTTGGTTACGGCAAGGTAGAATAATAGCATATGTGCGCCTTGGGTGTCAAATGCTTGTCCCCCCGTTCTGCTCCCCAATCTTCCCCCTTTTTCACGTTTTTATTGGTTTTTAGATTACAATTTGATGACATTTCATTTTTTATGTTAAATGACAGGCAACGATATGGGCAAAAGCGGAGAAAGGTGCAGGGGAGTGGCACAATCGCCGTGGTGAGCACCGTTGTGCCTGGCACACGCATAACTATTTACACTTATATCGCCACCATCACCGACAACATAACGAAATCGAAAGCACGACCTGCCGCATGTCGAGACAAAGCATGGTATAAGAGAAGGAGATGTATCCGCACTGTATTGTTCATGACTGTGAAGGGAGCTCAACGATGACCACTTCCCCAGCCACACGCACCGATCGCTACCACGTCAGTGTCGACGAATACGTGCACTTCCGTGCCAAAGGTTACTTAGTCGTGAAAGGGCTAGTACCAGCCCACGAAGTCGCCGAGCTCGCCGCTCACACCGACAATCTGCGCCACGGGCGCGAAGTCATCCCCGGGGTGCCGCTCCCACCCGATCACCTAACCCCCGAGCAGCGCGTCCAATACTGGTTGCGCGTACACATGCTTCATCGTGTCTCCGAAATCCACGAGCGCTTTTTGCTCCACCCGCGCATCCTTGATGTGCTCGAAGCACTCATCGGCCCCGACGTATTGGCACTCCAGTCGATGCTCTTTTTCAAACAACCGGGACAACCCGGCCAAGGCTACCACCAAGACAGCTACTACATCCCCTCATTCCCCCAGACGTTGTGTGGCGCCTGGTTGGCCATTGACCGCGCCGACGAAGAAAACGGCTGTCTGTGGATGACCGAGGGTTCACAACACGAGCCCATTTATCCCGATAACGACGGACAATCTCCCAATGGTGATCAGACCCTCGCCGACATCGAGCCCATTTTCGGGGCCAGCAACACGGATGAAAGCAAAAACGGCCTCACCAAAGTCGCCGCCAAATACGCAGGGCGTGAGGTCAAAGTCGAGGTCGACCCCGGTGATGTGGTCTTTTTTGGCGGCAACGTGCTCCACCGCTCTCATCGCAACAACAGCCACGATCGCCTACGCCGCGCGTACGTGGCCCACTACTGCAATGCGCATTCGGTCGTACCGTGGAATCACGGCCAGCCGTGGGAGGGTGAATACGCCAATTATCTGCACATCCTCGCCCGAGGCCATACACACTTGCCCTACGCCCAACCCAAGTTCGGCACGCCGTGTGCCGCCAACACACCCGAGCTCCGCACCGAACATCGCTTTCGGGCCATGTCGATGATGTCCGACGGGAGCGGCTTGATGATTCTCACCGCCCACGGTGATGATCACGACCATGACCACGCCTAATCCGACCCTGCTTCCCACCAACGACCCGGCACTGTGAGACTCACAGTGCCGGTTTTTTGCAAAATGGGGGATACGAATCAGGCAAAATGGGGGATATACAACCCGCCACAAAGCATGTAGAGTACAGATACCGAATCGCTGGAGCTGCCAGCCCCAACCACAACGATGAGGAGGTATCGCCGATGCACCCCATGCCCGATAATCCCTATGCCACGGCACTCCAGTACATCCAGTGTCATGGCGGCATCGATGCCCTACCCGAGATCCTCACCATGCAGAATGCGTTCACCTTGTGCGGATGCCCCCGGAGCTGGTTGCTCGCACTCTTCCAGCACGACGCACTCCCCGGGAGTTGCTTTGGTACCACATCCACACTCTGGCGCTGCGAACGGCACACGTTTGTGAATTGGTTGAAGGAGCACGCAGATGACTACCAACCCCTCATGGCCCAGCATCAGCAGCATCATCCACCACACCCGATATCGCGGGGCATACCTGTCGGTGGCCGAAGCCGCTGAACGTTGTTGCATCACCCCCAGCCAACTGTGTGCCTGGGCCAAAGCACATGCAATCCCACTTTACGTGTCGCCATCTGGGTTTTGTATTGCGGAAGCGGCGCTCATGAGTGCCCTCACGCGCCGCTCACGGGCTTCGCAGGTCGATACCCGCCCATACTAGCTATTCAATGGATGGGACTTCACTGTTATCGACACTCACCGCAAAATTGTCCGAAGTCACATCATCTGGGTTAAACCCGAGCGCACGCAAGCGCGCCATGAGCATCTTTTCGCGGGCAGCGTGGTAATCGGCACGTTTGCGCTCTTGTTCGGCGCGCTCGTGTTCTTGGGTGGCCCGCTCGTGATCACGTTCGTAGCGCTCGGCGAGCTCCACGTAACTCAAGAATCGTTCACCATCGGGGCGGATGAGGATGAGTTCACCGGCTTCGACCTGGAAGGTGATACCAAGACGCGGACTCTGCCAGCCAACGAGCGTGGGGATTTCTTCGAATTCGGTGCCGTTGTGAAGCCATCCCTGCATCTCACCGGTCTCCGGATCATACATGTAGTACTCTTCGACGCCGGCTTTTTCATAAAACTTCAACTTACGGCAGACCGCTACCGCACTCACCCCGGGGGCAAAGGCATCAAAGACCACCTGTGGGACTACGTTGCCTTCTTCCCACTGGCGGTAGGCGGTGCGCTCGCCACGGGCTACTCCGTAGGCCACAAACACATCTGGAGTCGCACTGTCGACGCGGGCCGGATGGATCAACCACGGCACGCCGCCTGCCACCACCACGTTGGCTTCGGTGCGCAACAAACTCTCAATGCCACCCTGCACGGTAATCAGCCAACGCTGGCGGCGGGTGCTTTCACCGGTGATAATGCGTATGGTCATCGGTCGTCTCCTTCGACTGTCAATTTCAATTACACCTGCAGGGAGCGTAATGCCAGCGCGATGCTCTCTTCGGGACCCACTTTGATTTGCACGTCTTGCAGGGTGCCATCGGGCGCCACCACCACATGACTCCGGGTCACCCCCATGTACTTGCGCCCGTACATGCTTTTTTCACCCCAGACCCCGTAGGCCGTACACACCGTGTGCTCGGTGTCTGCCAACAGTGGGAAGGGCAAGGTGTACTTCTGCTTGAATGCGGCGTGAGAGGCGACATCGTCGGGGCTAATCCCCAACACCACTGCACCGGTGGCCTGGATGGCCGCATAGTTATCGCGGAACCCACAGGCCTGCTTTGTGCACCCTGGAGTGTCGTCTTTGGGATAAAAAAATATCACTACCGTCTGACCACGGTACTGCGAGAGCGTGATGCTCGTACCGTCATCGGCGAGCAAGGTGAAATCTGGGGCGACAGCGCCGACCTGCAGTGTCGTCATACTTATCTCCTTCAATGTAAGGGGGCTATCCCGACACACGATGCTTGCACAGACAACGTGTAGTACAATGCACGTGTGGTATGCCGTGATAGCACATACGTGCTATTTCATGATTCCATTGTACCTGATTCGGGTGTGTGTGTCGATTACAGGTTGATTGCATTCGCACACCGTGGGAGCATTGCGCCGATGCGTTTTGATGTACTAACCCTCTTCCCGGGCATGTTTCAGGGCCCCACCCAAGAGAGTATTCTCAAGCGGGCACAACAGGCTCAATTGCTCGACATCCATATTCACGACATTCGTACACACGCCACCGACAAGCACCAGAGCTGCGACGATACGCCGTACGGTGGTGGCGCAGGCATGGTAATGAAAATCGCCCCGCTTGCAGCGGCCATTCGTACCGTCCATGCGGCAGACGCCACACCACCACATATCATCTATCTGACCCCCGACGGAGTCCCCTTTCAACAAAAAATCGCCCAACAACTCAGCCTATTGCCACGCATCATGCTCATCTGCGGGCACTACGAAGGCATCGATGAGCGTATCCGGACCCGCTTCGTGCACCAAGAGATCTCGCTCGGCGATTATGTGCTCACCGGCGGCGAGTTGGCAGCCATGGTTGTCATCGATGCCGTGGGGCGGCTTGTCCCCGGGGTTATTAAGGCTGAATCGCTGGCCGAAGAGTCGCACAGCGACGCCCTACTTGAATACCCGCACTACACGCGTCCCGCATGCTGGGAGGGCGAGGCCATACCCGAAGTCTTGGCCACCGGCAACCATGGCGCCATTGCCACCTGGCGCCGCCAACAACGCCTACTACGGACGTGGCAACGACGACCAGACCTGCTCAATCAGGCGGCATTGACCGCTGCCGACCGAGCTTTTTTGCGCCAACATGGCTGGTCAGAGTCCCCATGACTTACAATGTACGGCAAATTGTCATCTCCCTGATATGTTTGCTATCTTGCCCGTCTGCCCGTTGTCCACTATAATACGTGTTGGATTTGGCAAAATAATTGTGGCAACTGCGTGCATCCCCTCGGTTGTGGTATCGAATCAACGTATTTGCCAGAGATGAGACGGAGGATTCCGATGTTCGGAAGCAAAAAGCCACAGACTGCCATGGCGACAGTCAGTAATACTAAGCCAGAGACCGTAATCGGTAGCAATACGAGCTTTGTGGGCAGCATCAAATCCGATGGCAATATGCGCATCGACGGGACCGTCGAGGGCGATATCGAGGTACTCGGCAATTTGATTATTGGCGAGACTGGGCGCGTGATTGCGACCGTGAAGGCCCAGAACTGCCACGTATCAGGGGCGGTTCGCGGCGAAATCACCGTCGTGGAGCAACTTGAGATTTCACCCACCGGCAAGGTGTGGGGCGACATTATGACTTCGGCTTTGCACATCGAGCCGGGTGGTTTGTTCCGTGGCCAGAGCACGATGTCAGCCAATGCTGACGAGCCCTTGTTGCTCGAGGCTCCCACATCCCGTGGAGATCGCTAACCGATGAACACCAGTGCTCGTATGCAGTCACGTACGCGCACGCGGCAGACGACCGAGCGACCAGCCCAACGTGTGCGTGCACACTGGCGGCGGTTGTTTGGTCGTCGTCGCTTTTCACCAGCGCTCCTCATCCTCATCATCGTGGCTGGTTTTTTCGTGATTAGCTTCGTTCAGCTTGTGGTGCGCCATGCCCAGCTTGAGCAGTACCGAGCGACGCTCCAAAGCGACATCATTGAGCTTGAAATGAGCAACGCCGAGTTGCGCCAACAAGCCGAATACTTTGCGTCGCCCGATTACGCCGAGCGTGTGGCCCGCGAACAATTCGGCTATGCCCGTGAGGGTGATGTGGTGCTGATGCCCACCTTCTCCGATCGCACCGTGCTCGGTCCTCCAGCGACGACCACTGCGCCGCCCCCTGCCGTTCCTGCGGAACCCAACTGGGTCGATTGGCTACGCCTGTTCAACTTCTTTTCATGAACACTGCCCTCTCGGTCATCATCGTCAACTGGAATGGACGAACGCTCTTGGAGCGTTGCCTAGCAGCCCTGTACACCGCCATAGGTGCTGCAGACCAGATTATCGTCGTCGATAATGGATCGCACGACGACAGCGTGGCCTGGGTGCAACTCCATTACCCCGACATCACGCTCGTCACACTCCCCAGTAATCTCGGCTTTGCCGGGGGCAACAACGCCGCATTAGCACATTGCCAACACGAGTGGATGTTGCTCATCAACAACGACGCCTTCGTGGCCCCCGATGCCATCGACATCCTCAAGGCCACTGCGGTGCAAGCCGCACCCAATGTGGGCGCCATCTCAGCCACACTGCTCTTTGATCATGCACCGACATATGTGGCGTCTGCAGGCATCATGATGCGCCAAGACGGCGTAGCACTCGACCGCGACATGGCCACACCCGTCACCAACCTGCCTGCACACCCCTACCCGGTCATGGGGGCCAGTGGGGGTGCAGTACTCCTTAGACGCGCCATGATTGACGACATTGGCTTCTTTGCGGCGGATTTTTTCAACTACCTCGAAGACGTCGATCTTGCGCTCCGAGCACTCTTGCGTGGTTGGCACACAGTGCACTGCCCAGGTGCCCACATCCGCCACATTTACTCGGCCACCAGTGGGCAAGGGTCTCCGTTCAAGCAACGCCTCCTCGGGCGCAACCGCTGGCGCACCCTCATCCGGTGCCTGCCGACGACACTCTGGTGGCGCCATTGGCACCACATCATCGGATATGATGTAATTGCCTGCATTGGCTTGGCACTCACGGGCGGCTGGAGCGGCATCGCTGGCCGATTTTCGCTCCTTGGTGAGTGGCACCTGCTCCGCGAGCAACGCCGACACATCCAACACGGGCGTACCGCTACCGCCGACGACGTCATAGCCCACTGGCTGGTACGCGCTCCGTGGCCATGGCAGAGCTATGCCGAAATTGCCCGCCTCAACGCACTCATCCATCAACGTCCATCGACAAGGGAGTCTGCATGATTGCTCTACGTACCTTTTGGAACAGCATCTTAGATATTTTTGAAGAGCTGTTTGTCTCCATTGCGGCCAACCTCCTCTTTTGTCTGATCGCATTGCCGGTGCCCTACGTGGCCTTCGTGTTGTGGCAAGAATCCCTCTATGCGGGAGCCGTCATCTTGGCACTCCTTGCGCCCATACCACTCGGGCTTGCAAGTGGTGGGTTAACCCACCTTGCCCGCCACATTGCCGACGGCAAAGCGGTGAAGTGGAGCACCATCAGTGACGGTATCCGCCACGGTATCCGCCGGCGCATCACCATCTGGTACCTGTGGAGCCTCGTCTTTTACGCGTGTTTTTTCAATATCTGGTTCTACGGAAGCGCCGACGGCATGCCCTTTTACCTGGCTGCGCTGTTTTTCGACCTCACCATTCTTTGGCTGGGCTACTTGGCCTTTTTACTACCTATGAGCGCCCGGTACCCCGATCAAAGCCTGCCCACCCTGCTCCGCAACAGCGCCGGCGTGATGTTTTCAATTGCGGGATCCATGATTCTTATGGCGATTATCGCCAGCCTCCTCTTCATCATTTCCAGCCTGTTGCTCATCCTGATGCTCTTTTTCTTCTGGATTTTTGTCACACTCTGGAGTACGCGCCTTACCGATGCCTCCATCAAAATCATCCTCGACCGCCAAGAGCAGGCACAAGCACCGGCAGATGACACCGGCGCCGACGATGGCCCACGCCAGCCCAAGGGCCAGGTGCGCCCCAAGTAAATCAACCGCGCAGTGACACTCCACCATCGACTGGCACAATGACACCAGTGATATACGGCGCCGCCGCCAAAAACAGCACCGCCTCGGCCACGTCTTGGGCGGTGCCGACACGTTTGAGGGGGATGTTGGCGACTGCCTGCGCCTGTCGCGCGGCACTCCATGTATCCGGGATCAACGCAAGGCCAGGAGCCACACCGTTGACGCGGATGTCGGGAGCAAGCTCACGTGCCAACGCCATGGTCATGGTCGCCAACGCACCTTTACTTGCCAAATAGGGCGTGTAGTTGAGCCATGGTCGGTAGACACCGGCGTCGCACACATTGACCACTGCCCCGCCGCATGCCCGCAAGCTGGGGGCGGCCTGTTGTATGGCGGCGTGGGCAGCCACCACATTCACCTGGTAGAGATCGTGCCAATCGTCGGCCTGGACCTCTGCAAATGGCGTAGCCCGCCAGATACCCGCGTTGTTCACCAGCACATCCACCCCGCCGTAGTAATCACAAGCGGCCGTCACGAAGGCGGCGGGGTGGGCCGGATTACGCCAATCGCCTTGCCATGCCCAGACCGTATGACCGGCTTGGCTGGCTTCAGCACATAGCGCCTCGGCAGCTTGATGCGACCCATAATACTGAAACGCGACCCGCATTCCCGCATCCCAAGCCGCCCGCACAATGGCAGCCCCGAGGCGATGGGCCCCGCCACTGACCAACAATACTTTGCCCTGCAACCGCTCACTGCCCCACATGCGGCTCCTCCTTGGTGACTGCATCACACACCGGTTGGTCTATTTTAATGGTAGGATACATACGGAGTGGTTTGAGGAGATACCAATGCCAATTACGACGTTTATTTTTGATTTTGACGGCACCATCATCGATACCGAATCACAAGATTTTGTGGTCGTCCAGGCGATGTGGCAACACTTTGGCCAACCCCTGACACTCGACGAATGGCGCAACGGGCTTGGCACTGTTGGCGGCTTTGACCCCTATGCAGCACTTGAGCGCCGCCTCGGGCAGAGCATCGACCGCGACCATTGGCGCGCCCACAACCATGCAATTTTTTTGGAAAACTGTGCCCGCGAATCGTTGCGACCCGGCGTGGCCGACCTGTTTGAATATGCCCTGGCCCACAACATCACCCTCAGTGTCGGCTCGAGTGCCGACCGCGCTTGGGTGACACGCTGGCTGACACAACACGGCCTCAGGGATTTGTTCCGCACCATCGTCACCCGTGACGACGTCAGTCAAGTCAAACCGTCACCGGAGATTTTCCTCAAAGCAGCCCAACATACCGCCAGCGACCCACGCCACTGCATCGTCTTCGAAGATTCGGCCCACGGGGCCACCGCTGCCGCCCACGCCAACATGCGGTGTGTGGCCGTGCCTATCCCGGCCCTGGTCGATGCCTGGATGCCACCTGTCAGCCTGCGCTTGCGCACCCTTGCCGATCTCACCCCCGCAGAGCTCGTTGCGCAACTCCACGGCTTAGCGGCCGCTCCCGTCGCTCCGCACTCCGCATAAAAACAACTCGACCAACGTGCGACTAACCACCTGGGCGTCTTGACCACGGGCTGGAGTCAACGAAAACGGGTACAACAACCCCAAAAACGCCCAGGTCGTCGTGACGACGTCGACCTGGCGTATATGTCCCTGCGCCTGCCCGCGTACCAATACCCGCTGTATTCCCTCGATGAATTCGCTGTGATAGCGCTGAGCAAAACGCCGGCGCTCCCCTTCACTTAGGTGCTGCAATTCAAACATCGCCAGACGCATGGCAGCCCGTTGCACGGCGTTGAGACCCAACAGCCCAGCCACAATATGATGCAACGCAGCCTCGGTATCAATCATGTGCGTAGCAGGATACACGATGTCAATTAAATGGGCGAGCGACTGCTCCATGATAGCCAAAAGCAGGCTTTCTTTGTCAGCAAAATGGTAATAAATGGCCGCTTTTGAGGCATTTACACGGGCCGCAATCTCACGCATCGAGACAGCATGATACCCCGAGGCGACAAACAGTGTTGCCGCCTCGGTGAGGATGTTTTCGCGCAGATCACTCTGCGTGGTCATCATTAGAGGCCCCGGAAGAGGCGTGCCGATTCATCCCACGGAATCGATGCCAGCATGATGACAAGGGCAATAGTAAAGAAAATCGCTGCTGCACGATGCTTGCCACGGTCGTCTTGGGCTTTTTTGATGCGCCCAGCACCCACATGTGCCAACCCCACCGCAATCAACATCATCGTAATATGCTCGACGGCCCAGAAGCGCAGGGCACTATCCTTCATGGCGGCGCCCATATCGGTCATGGCGGCCAATGTCACCGGGCTGAGTACCCCGTACAACAGCAAGCCGAGCACCAACTGCACACTGGTCAAATGCACGAAGCTCGCCGACAATTTCTGCTTGGTGGCATCCCAGGCCTGCGACCCGGACCAACCGCGCCATGCCTGAATGATTACCAACACGGCCACAATCAACAACGCCCAACGCGTCCAAGAATGAAGAAATAAGGTGATGCCATATGCACTCATCGAAATCTCCTTTGCGTGTAGATTCCCATTTCCTATTGTACCAGCCAATGCTTATGCTTGTGCTGATTCTGTCGTGGCCGGGCGCAAACGAAGCTGGCTCCCGGTAAGCAATACCACCGTCAACAAGGCGGCCGTCACGAGGAGTGCCAACGCATATCCATGCGTGCGGTCGGCTTGACTCGCCGCCACTGACCCCATCAGCGCCGCCCCAATCATCTGCCCAATGCTTATCGTTATCGTCAACAAGGCCTGGGCAGCCCCACGTTCACGTGCTTCTGCTTCGCCGAGCATCATGTAGCGCAGGGCGGCGCCGAGGAGCACCGCAATTCCCAAGCCAAATAGCACCGAAAACAGATAGTAGCCGGTCATGGATGTCGGCCATGCTCCGATAATCACGAGCCCTAGCACCATCAACATCACCCCACTCAATACCACCGGTTTGGCACCGTGCCGGTCAAGCAAACGCCCCGATATCGGCGACGCCACTGCCATGGCCATGACCATGGGGATGAGTTGAAAACTCGCCACCGATTCGCTCATGCCGTGTGCACTCACCAACAACGATGGTACATAGAGCGTGACCGCCTCTGCCACCCCAGCCGCAAATGCCAAACTCAAAATAATCAGGATTTGCACCCGCCCAAATAATGCGAGTTGCACGACGGGGTCACTGGCCCGTCGCTCCACCCACACAAACAACGGCACCAGCGCAACGGCAAGTGCAAACGCAAAAAGCTGCTCTGGTGTCGCTCCTTGCATTACCGCACCAAGCCCCTGGAGCCCGTACGCCACAGCAATCAACATGGCACTCAACAGCACACTCCCCGCCCAGTCAAATGGCGCACCCACCTGCCCACCACCAACCGGCAAGAGCCGGAATCCGAGCACGATGATGATGAGCACAATGGGCACATTCACCCAAAATAGCCAGGGCCAACCAAACAACAACAAGACGCCACCGAGAATGGGCCCAATCAAAAAGGCGATACCGAACACCGCCCCAATCATCCCCAGCGCTCGCCCTCGTTGCTCGACCGGAAAGACGTCACCCACCACCGCACTGGCCACCGGGAAGATGCCACCAGCCCCGAATCCCTGAATCGCTCGCCCGACGAGTAACAGTGCCACCGACCCCGATGTGGCCACGATAGTTGAGCCCACCCCAAACAAAAGAATGCTCGCCAAAAAACTCACCCGCCGCCCATATCGATCCGATGCTTTGGCGAGCAACGGCGTAGCCACCAGATTGGCGACAATGTATACCCCAAAAATCCACGATGACACACTACTCGACATACCAAATTGTGCCTCGATGGCCGGCAACGCTGGCCCCGTCACCGCAATGTCGAGCGCTGCCACCAATACCCCCAAAAACAACACCAACAACAACCGATTCCGCTCTTTGTCTGTCATCTTCTTCCCTCTGTTGGCATCGCTAGTGCGTCCCTAACTGACCGGTCGGTCAGTTTTATGCCCATCATACGGCAAATGTGGGCGCTGTCAACTTCACAGCGCTAAAAAACGGTGTACCATCATGGTGACATCCGTTTGTAGTACCCTCAAGGACCGACCATGCTAGACCCACGAATGACCAAACTTGCCGAGCTCCTCGTCACCCACTCTATGCGTGTGGCTGTGGGCGAAAAAGTGCTCATTGAAGCGTTCGACATCCCCAGTGAGATGACCGTTGCGCTCATCCGAGCAGTGGCCGCCGTCGGCGGTCTCCCACTCGTAAGCACCTACCAACAACCGGTCATGCGCGCGCTCTACCAAGCGGCGAGCGCCGAGCAGATGCAGACCATTGGCGCCGTCGAGCGTGCCCGCATGGAGGCGGTGCAGTGCTACGTGGGCATGCGCGGCTCCCACAACACTACCGAGATGAGCGACGTCCCCCGCGACAAGGTCGAGCTCTACGAAAAGCACTGGTGGAACCACGTGCATAGCGCCGTCCGCGTGCCCCACACCAAATGGGTCGTACTACGCTGGCCAACCCCCTCCATGGCGCAATCAGCCAGCATGAGCACCGAGGCCTTCGAAGACTTTTATTTTGATGTGTGTACCGGCGTCGATTATGTGGCCATGCAAAAGGCCATGGAGCCCCTCGAGGCCCTGATGCGCCGCACCGACCGCGTCCACATCAAAGGCCCCGGCACTGACCTGCGCTTCAGCATCAAGGGCATCGGCGTCGTGCCGTGCTTCGGCGAACGCAACATTCCCGACGGCGAGATCTACACCTGCCCAGTCATCGATTCGGTCGAGGGCCACGTCACCTACAACTGCGAATCGCTCTACCGCGGCACAGTCTTTAGTAATGTGCACTTTGAGTTCGCTCAAGGCAAAATCATCAAGGCCGATGCCGGCGCCAATACCGCCAAACTCAACGAAATCCTCGACGCCGATGCCGGCGCACGCTACTTGGGCGAGTGGTCACTCGGCGTCAATCCGTATATCACCAACCCCATGCGTGATACGCTCTTTGATGAAAAAATCTCCGGCTCGTTCCATCTCACCCCTGGCCAGTGCTACAAAGAGGCCTCCAACGGCAATCACAGCCAAATCCACTGGGATCTCGTCTCTCGCCAAGACCCGGCAGTCGGCGGCGGCGAAATCTGGTTCGATGATGTGCTCATCCGCAAAGATGGCCTCTTTGTGCTCACCGAGCTCCAAGGATTGAACCCAGAAGCCCTCAAACGCTAGGTTTATCCACATCTTCCACATTTTTTCCACATCCACCACTACCGGTAGTGGTACATCGGTCAATCTGGGGAGTTTTCTCCAGATTGACTCGGCGTGCTCTGCCATACACCTTCCGAGAATGCCCGATTTGACAAAAATTATATAAATTATATAATCGAGGCACATCTACCGACTATCAACAAGGCTCTATGAGCGAGACACCCATCACCATCACCGATCAAGTGCTAGCCCATTTACGATCACAAATATTAAGTGGGAGCATTCAACCGGGGTCACGCATCGATCAAGGCGAGGTTGCGCGGCAGTTCGGTGTAAGCTTAGTGCCCGTGCGCGAAGCATTAGCGCGGTTGCAGTCGAGTGGCTTGGTGCACATCATCCCCCACCGTGGCGTGTTTGTGGAGACGATATCGCTCGACGAGCTCATCGACATCTACTACATGCGCGAGGTCCTCGAAGAGCAAGCAGCGCAGGTCGCCGTGAAGTACATCAGCGACGATGATTTGCACCAGTTGGCGGAGTACATCCGGCTCATCGACCTCGATATCGCGAAAAATGACGTCAACGCGCACTTGCAACACACGCGTGATTTTCATTTCGTCATTTACGAGGCATCACGCCGGCGCAATTTGGTGCGCATCATCCGGCAGTTGTGGGATCAGAGCGATCGCTACCGGCGCATGCAGATGGATTTTTATCCGGCCCGCATGCAGGAGTCTCAATTCGAAAACAACGCCATGCTGGCGGCCTGCCACAAGCGTGACGGCACCTCGTTGGCACTGATGGTGCGTTATCGCATCCACCAGACCACGGCCGGCATCCGGCAGTTGCTCAAGGGCAACCCGGCCGTCGTACAACTCGAGCCCGACACCGATTGAGGTGGTATAGAAGCCGTGGTGACCATCACATCCGCATATATTCGTCTCCAATGAAGTAGGTGCTGTATGCAACAAACCGTGCTACGTGGTATTGCTTGGAATCACACACGCGGATACGTGCCCATGGTGGCCACGGCGCAACGATTCCACGAGCTCCATCCCCACGTCGAAATCCAATGGGAAAAACGATCGCTCCAAGCGTTTGCTGATGCGCCGATTGAAGTCTTGGCGCAGACCTACGATTTACTCGTCATCGACCACCCGTTCGTGGGGTATGCAGCGGCACATCCTGTGCTCGTGCCCCTTGACGCACATCTGAGCTCCGACTACTTGGCCGATCAGGCGCAATCGAGTGTGGGGCATTCGTATGCGAGCTACTGGGCCAACGATCATCTGTGGGCATTGCCCATCGATGCGGCCACACCGGTAAGTGCCTGGCGCCCAGACCTCATCGACGCGCCACCTCAGACATGGGCCGAGTTGTTGGCATTGGCAGATCAAGGGCTCGTTGCTGTACCAGCCATCCCCATTGACAGCCTGATGAATGTGTACATGCTGTGTATTGCCCTCGGAAGTGAGCCGTTTCAAAGCACGACCCAAGTCGTCAATCACGATATCGGGGCCCAGGCACTGACGCACCTCGCCGATTTGGTGCATCGGTGCGCTCCCGCCTGCCTGACGCGCAACCCGATTGCAACCTATGAAGCACTCGTCCGTGGCGAAGCCGCCTACTGCCCGTTTGCCTACGGGTACAGCAATTACGCCCGCCCGGCATACGCCGCTCAGCAACTACGCTACGGTGGCCTTGTCCGCTGGCATGACGGGCGCCCACTCCGCTCAACATTGGGAGGCACCGGGCTTGCCGTATCGCAACACAGTGCGCACCGCGACATCGCAATCGCCTATGCCAGCTACGTCTGCTCGCCGGATTGCCAACGCACGCTGTACGTACAGAGCGGTGGCCAACCCGGGCATCGCGCTGCTTGGGAATCAACCGAAGTCAATCGGGTCTGTGGCGATTTTTTCCGCAATACGTTGACGACACTCGACCAGGCCTACCTGCGGCCACGCTACAACGGCTACCTACACTTCCAAGACAGTGCGGGTCCGGTCGTACATGAGTTTTTGCGCCACGGCGGTGATCCTGTGCCCTATTTACAGCGTATCGACGAACTCTATCGCCAGTCGCAGCTTGCGCACTGAGCCCTGCCAGAGAAAGCGCCCTGCGATGACTGACATACTGCCACTTGCCGGCCTTGTGATCCTCGATCTCAGCCAATTCTTGGCCGGCCCGTCGTGTGCACTGCGCCTCGCCGATCTCGGCGCCCGTGTCATCAAAATCGAGCGTCCCCAAGGCGGCGATTTGTGTCGCCAGCTGTATATCAGCAATTTGGCGCTCGACGGCGATAGCACCCTGTTTCATTCCATCAACCGCAACAAGGAGAGTTTTGCGGCCGACCTCAAACACGCACCCGACATGGATCAGGTGCGTCAGCTGATTGTTCAAGCCGACGTGCTCATTCAAAACTTCCGCCCCGGCGTAATCGAACGCCTCGGGCTCGATTATGCGACGGTTGCAGAGCTCAATCCACGCATCATCTACGGCAGCATCACCGGATACGGCAACACGGGGCCGTGGCGCAACAAACCGGGCCAGGATTTACTTGTACAGTCCATATCAGGGCTGGCCTGGCTCAACGGCAACGCCGACCAGCCGCCGACGCCGTTCGGGCTCGCTGTCGCCGATTTGATGACCGGTGCCCATTTGGCACAGGGGATTTTGGCCTGCCTGGTACGCCGTGGCGTCACTGGTCGTGGCGGGCACGTCGAAGTCAGTCTGCTTGAGTCGATCCTCGACACCCAATTCGAGGTGCTCACTACGCACCTCAACGATGGCGGGTTGCTGCCCACCCGGAGCAGTCTCAACAACGCCCACGCCTACCTCGGTGCGCCCTACGGCATCTATGCCACACAAGACGGCTACATTGCCTTGGCCATGGGGTCCGTGCCCCACCTCGGCACTTTGCTCGCCTGTCCGGCATTGAGCCACTTTAGTGACCCGGAGAGCTGGTTTCACCAGCGCGACGACATCAAAGGCATCTTGGCCGAGCATCTTGCCACCCGCCCCACCCACGTGTGGTTGGATCGGCTTGAGCCGGCCGATTATTGGTGTGCCGACGTACTGGATTGGCGCCGGCTTCTCGCACACGAGGGCTTCCAGGTCCTTGAGATGCTCCAAAACGTCAGTCGAAGCAATGGCGCCACACTCACCACCACCCGCTGTCCCATCCGCATCGACGGCCAACGCCTGACCTCCCCCAAAGGCGCACCCCAGATTGGCGCGGATACCGCCACCATTCAACGTGATTTTCAATTGTCTTGAGCACAAGGAGCAGTGTCATGTTCCGACCGTTGTTGTTTGATGAGTACACAATCGGGAGTAGTCGCACCTCGTTTGGACGCACCATCACCGAAAGCGATATTGTCACACATGCCGGCCAGACGGGTGATTTTTATCCGCATCACATGGATGCCGAATGGTGCAAGACGCAACCCATCCAGCAGCGTATCGCTCACGGCACGCTGATTTTTAGTGTGGCAGTTGGGATGACGGCCGGTGACATTAACCCGCACGCGATTTCGTACGGCTATGACCGCCTGCGCTTCATCAAACCGGTCCACATCGGCGACACCATTACGGTCACCGCCACCATCAGCGACAAACGCCCCCACGCCAAACGAAATGACGTCGGCATTGTGGTGGAATCGTTGACGGTCACCAATCAACACCGTGACACCGTGTTGGTCTGTGAACACCTCTACCTCGTCAATCGACAATCACCCACTGAGTCGTAATTTATATGATGTTTTTGTGCAGTCAGCGACAGAGTTGACAAAATCATGTTTTTTCGCTAGTATATGGGCACTCCAGTGATTTCCACACAGCAAATTTATATAATTTAGCTGTGTATAGTAAACGCATCGCATAGTCACGGCAGGCACGGCACGAGGGGACTTTCGTTTCAAAGGGGAAACAATGTCGCACATAGAGCCACAGTACCGCGTAGTTTTACCACCACGACACGACTACGGCATTGCCATTGTCGGCTGTGGCGGCATTGTGAACTACGCCCATCTCCCTGCCTATCGCCAACACGCACTCAACGTGGTGGGATGTTACGACATCAACTCGGAAGCGGCCCAGCAGACCGCTACCACGCACCAAATCGGCACAATCTACACCACACTTGACGAACTCCTCGCAGATTCCCGCGTCGACATCGTCGACATTGCGGTGCCCGCATGGGAGCAACGAGCGCTAGCCACGCGCATCTTGGCGGCAGGCAAACACATCCTCTGCCAAAAACCCCTTGCCGAAGACATCAACGACGCACGTGCGATTGCCGCAGCCGGACAAGCCGCAGGCCGGCACGTTGCTGTCAACCAGCAGATGCGTTGGAGCGCCGGCATTGCGGCCTGCAAAGATCTCATTGTGCGCGGCTACATCGGTGAACCCACCGATGCCCAGATTCAGGTATCGACCCTGACCCCCTGGCACATGTGGCCGTGGCTCCGTGATGCCACACGCCTTGAGGTGATGTACCACAGCATCCACTACCTCGATAGCCTGCGCTACCTGTTTGGCGATCCGACCCACATCACCAGTCGCCATGCCAAATACCCGGCTCAGCGCGAACGTGCCGAAACCAAGACGGTAACCATCCTCGAATACACCAGTGCGCTCCAAACGGTCGTGATGGTCAATCACCACGACGATTCGTCAGATATTTATGCCAAATTTCGCTTCCTCGGCACCACGGGAATCCTCACGGGAACCATCGGGTTGCTCTACAACTACCCACACGGTCGTCCCGACACGCTGGCCTATGCACGCCACGGCGAGGCACTGGTCGACATCCCGCTCGAGGGGCTCTGGATACCGGATGCGTTCATTGGGCCGATGAGCTCGTTGATGCACGCCATCCAGACCAACACACCGCCCATCACAAGTGCAACCGACAACATCGGCACACTGCAACTTGTACATGGATCATATTTGTCTGCATCAGAAGGGCGCACCATTTGCCTGAATGATGTGTAGTGAAAGTGAGTTGCCTGCCACCCACACCCCACCGACCGCCTGTCCGCTGATTGGTACTCAGATTCTCAGGAACATGATGCAAACGAACGATTGTTGCATCGTATCGGGTACGTAGTAACACTGTCACAAAGGAGTTGACAATGACGAAGCACGAACAGGAATTGGCACGCGAAATGCGCCGCCGCGGCTTGAGTCGCCGCGATGTCTTGCGCATTGGTCTCCAGCTCGGATTGGGTGCTGCCAGCATGGGCGCACTCTTGGCCGCTTGTGGATCCACCGAGGCACCAGCCGAAGAAGCGCCAGCTGCTGAAGAGCCAGCCAGCGAGAGTATCTTCGACATCAACGCCGGCAACACGGGGAACTGGCCAGCCAGCGCCGTCGCCGATCCGGGTGCAAAGGTCGAGATTAGTGTGGGTCACACGTGGGATGCGGTCTTCTTTGAGCGCCAGCTCCAATTCGACAAACTGTTCATGGAGCGCCACCCCAATATCGTCGTCAAGGCCGAAAACACCCCCTGGGGTGAATATCGCCAGAAGTACACGGCGGCGGCCGCTGGTGGTGCCATGCCAGATATCCTGTACACCCAGTTTTCGTGGGCGCAAGAGACCATTCGCAGTGGCCTCTACATCGCGCTTGACGACTACATCGCCAAGGAAAAGGACTTCAACCTGGGAGATTTCACCAAGCCATCGTTGGTGTCGTACCAGTACGACGGCAAACTATGGGGCATCCCCTACGATGAGGGTCCGGGCAACCTCTACTACAACAAAGACCTCTTCGATGCGGCGGGCGAGCCATATCCCGACGACAGCTGGGATCTTGAGAAGCTCAAGGCGGTGGCCATCAAGTTGACCTCCGGCGAAGGCCCCAACAAGATCTTCGGTTTGGGTGAATTGCCCAGCCCCGGTGATTCGTTGATGGCCCCCAACTACTTGTTCCCGTTTGGGGCACAGTACTTGAGCGAGCCCAAAGAAGACGCCTGTCTCATCAATCAGCCCGAGGCCGTGGCGGCCATGGAATGGTGGGAAGAGTTGCGCGCCAAGGGTGCGGTACCCAGCCCCGCCGACCTGCAAAACGTGGCCTGGCCGGCCTTCCAGTTCGGCAAGATTGCCATGACGTTGCAGGGTTCATGGGCCACCCCACCCATCCAGGCCGGCTCGAAGTTCAACTGGGACATCGCCAAGTGGCCTAAGGGTCCCAAGGCCCACTCCACCTTCTCGGCCGGAAGCGCCTACATGATTACGCGTGACAGCAAGAACGTGGACGCCGCCTGGATCTACCTCAACGAGTACCTCTCCACCGCCGGTCAGACCTACATGTGGGCCAGCACCGGTCGTGGGAGCCCGTCACGGTTGTCGGCTTGGCCGGCCTACTTGAGCTCCAAGTTTGCCCCAGCCGGTGCCAAAAACGTGGAAGAAGCGATGAGTCAAGGCATTGGTACGCACGACATCATCGACCAGCCCACCGGCCCGCGTGTGACCCAGGCTGCCGGCCCCATCTGGGACTTGGTGGTCGCCGGTCAAAAGAGTGTCAAAGAAGCTCTTGACGAGGTCTTTGCAGCCGTTGACCCGATTGTCGCCGAAAACCGCGGCTAATCCCTACTCGTTCGTCTACTGGTGGGGCAACCCGCCAGTAGACGAATTTCTATGTCGTATCAGCATCACGACCGCACCACGATGCATGCATCACCACGTACCCACGGTTTTGACAGAGAGGACGGACCATGGCCATCACGCATCCCACATCGCCACCACCAACCAAAAAAAGCACACTCGGTGGCATGGCGCGTCGCGAAGAGATTTCTTTTTATCTGTTCATTGCGCCATGGATTATCGGTTTTTTACTGTTTGACGCAGGTGCCATCATCTCATCGTTGTTCATTAGCTTCACCAACTGGTCGGCGCTGAGTGCACCGGCCTACGTGGGGCTCGCCAATTACGACAAGTTGTTTGCAGACGACCTTTTTTACAAGGCGATGAGCAATTCGCTCTACTACGGTATCGGCAGCGTCGGACTTGGCACCATCGTGTCGTTCTTGTTGGCACTGCTCCTCAATCAAAACGTCTGGGGCATCTCACTGTTTCGCACCATCTTTTATTTACCATCGGTGGTCAGCGGCATTGCAGTTGCCATTTTGTGGATTATGATTTTGCACCAAGATTTCGGGCTCATCAATTCGTTCCTGGCGTTTTTTGGCATTAAAGGGCCGGGGTGGTTGGTACAGCCAGAATGGGCCATGCCGTCGCTGATTTTGATGAGTTTGTGGGGGGCCGGCGGATCAATGGTCATCTACTTGGCCGGGCTCCAAAGCGTGCCCATTCATTTGTACGAGGCCGCCGAAATCGACGGTGCCAACACGTTCGGTAAATTTTGGAATGTGACGGTACCCATGATGTCGCCGGTCATCTTGTACAACCTGATTGTGGGATTCATCGCATCCATTCAAGGATTCGTACTGGTCTACATCATGACCAACGGCGGCCCCGCCAACGCCACGCTCGTCTACGGACTCTACATTTACCGCACCGCATTCATCAATTTCATGATGGGGTATGCGTCCGCATTGGCGTGGATTCTCCTCGTCGTCATCATCATCATCACCGTCATTCAATTCGCTGTAGCCCGCTACTGGGTCTACTACGAAGGCGACCTCAAGCAATAGTGCAGCGCTAACGAGGATACTATGCAACAAACACCAAGCTTGCGTCCATCATGGTTGGGCATTCGTGGGAGCGCCGTCGTCTGGAGAGTCACCATTTATGTGCTTCTCGCCGCGCTCTCCGTCAGCTTCGTCTTGCCGTTTTTGTGGATGATTTCCACCTCCCTGAAACAATCACAAGATGTCTTCACCTACCCACCCAGCTTTTTGCCCAACAGTTTTGAGTGGCAAAACTACCCCAAAGGCTGGCGCGTACTGCCATTCAACACCTTTCTTACCAACTCACTCATCGTCACCTTTGCCAACGTCATCGGCAATCTGATTTCGTGCTCACTCGTGGCCTACGGATTTGCACGCCTCAAAGGGCGCGGGCGCGATTTCTTGTTTTTGATGCTATTAGCCACCCTCATGATCCCCCGCGAAGTCACCATCATCCCGCGCTTTTTGATGTTTAGCGCGGCCGGGCTCACCAACACCCTGTGGCCGTTGATTTTGCCGGCCTGGTTCGGCTATGCCTTCTTCATCTTTTTGCTCCGCCAATTCTTCATGGGCATCCCGCTCGATCTCGACAACGCGGCGCGCATTGATGGCGCCAACAACTGGCAAATTCTCACCCAGGTCATCTTGCCGTTGTCACAGCCCGCACTCTCCACGGTGGCCATTTTTGCCTTCATCGGCAACTGGAGCAACCTGCTCGATCCGCTCATCTACCTGCGTTCGACCGAGTTGTACACACTCGCACTGGGGCTCAACCTCTTTCGTGGGCAAAACTTCACCCAGTTTAATTTGTTGATGGCAGTGTCGATTATCACGCTCCTGCCGGTCTTGGTGGTCTTTTTCTTCTCACAACGCCTCTTTGTACAGGGCGTATCACTCACCGGCATGGGTGGGCGCTGACGGAACAAATCCGATAACGAAGGAGGAGAGCACATGCCACAGTTATCGATCAAATACCGCACCTTTGATGGCTTTGAGCGGGCCATGACCGCCCAAATGGAGCACTTTCAGCGACTCCACCCCGACATCACCTTTACGAGTAGCCATGCGGGACCCGAAGAACTCTATGCCGAAATGGTCGAGCACGGCGGAGTCCACAGCGGCGACTACGACATCATGCTCGTCCTCACCGACTGGCTCCCCGATTTGCAACAACGGGGCGGGCTCCGTGATTTACAACCGTTCATGGCCACGGAGCCACCCCCAGACTGGCCGCACGGCTGGAGCGAGTCACTGCTCGCACTGCAACGCGGCGCACACGGGCAAATCTACGGCTTACCCTACCACGACGGCCCGGAGATGTTCCATTACCGCGCCGATTTGTTCGAGTCACCGCACGAGCAAGCCGCGTTTCGGGCGCAACACGGCCGTGATTTGCGCGTACCCGTCACCTGGGATGAGTTTCGCGAGGTCGCACAGTTTTTTACACGCCCCGACCAGGGCCTGTACGGGGCCGTCATCGCCGGTCTCAACGACGGGCACAACAACGTGTACGACTTTTTCATCCACCTGTGGAGTCGTGGCGGCACACTCTTTGATGCCGACCTCAACCCCACCTTTGCCGATGCCACGGGCCAGGCCGCACTGCAATTTTATGTCGATAGCCTGACCACCATGGGGATTACCTCACCCGATGCGCTCCGCTACGACAGCGTGGCGGCGGGAGTGGCGTATGCGGCCGGCGAAGGCGCCATGATGCTCAACTGGGCCGGATTCATGGCGGTGGCACAACTCCCCCCCAGCCAAATTATCGACAAAAGCCGGTGCACCACCATCCCACGCGGTGCTGGCCCGCATGGGCGCCACGCCAGCCTGAACGTCTACTGGGTGTTGGGGATTTGCGCAGGCAGTCGCAATCCGGAGCTGGCGTATCAGTTTTTGCGCGAGACGGCGAGCCCGGCCATGGACAAAATCACGTCGCTGAGTGGCGGGAGTGGTGTGCGCAAATCGACGTGGGACGACCCTGACATTCGCGCGCAGTTTCAGTACTACGAGGTCATGGAGCAGGTGCATACCGGCATCGACACTCTGCCCGCCCTGCCCGAGTACCCGGCCCTCAACGAAGTATTCAGCCGCATGACGTGGGCGGCAGTCTGTGGAGACAAATCGGTGGCCCAAGCGCTTGCTGATGCGGCCGATGAATGCCGCGCCATCTTGCAGAAATAACCAGCCCACGACAAAGGAGTCGGTCATGCAACAGCCCTGGATTGATCCGGCCTTCTTGAACCAGCCACCGCGGCGGTTCCGCAAAATACACCTCGATTTCCACAACTCGCACCACGTACCCCGCATCGGCGAGCGGTTCGACCCCGACGAGTTCGGCGATACACTGCTCGCCGGCCACGTCGACGCCGTCGTCGTGTTTGCCAAAGACATGCACGGGTACTTCTACTACCCGACCGCAAGTGGCCCCATGCACCCCGGCCTCGACTTCGACCTGATGGGCGCGCAAATTGCCGCCTGCCGTGCCCGCAACATCAAGGTGTACGCCTACTACTGCGTCACCTGGGATCACTACCTCGCCGAGCGCCATCCAGAGTGGTTGGTCTGGAAGCGCGACCGCACCACCTACCTGCCCAAATTCGACGAAACCCCGGGGTGGACCGGACTCTGCCTCAGCAACACGGATTTCGTCGACCACGTGCTCGCACATACGCGTGAATTCCTCACCACCTACGACCTCGATGGGCCGTGGTACGACATGCCCTTCCCCATCGGTGGCGAGTGCTTTTGCCCCAACTGTCTGGCATACTTCCGGTCACACGGCCAAGACCCGCTCGATGTGGCCGCCCAGCGCGCCCACAAACAGCAGTTGCTGACCAATTTCATGCGTCGTTGTCATGATTTGGCACACGCCATCAACCCCACGTACCAGGTCGACCAAAACAACCAGACCAGCATTGGGCTGGGCGAACGCATCGCACATCTCGACAACGTGGACATCGAAGCACTGCCGACCGGCGGCTGGGGCTACCTCTACTACCCCACCAACGTGCGCTATGCCCGCACGTTTGGGCAAAGCGTGGTGGGCATGACGGGCAGATTCCATCGCTCGTGGGCCGATTTCGGTGGTCTCAAACACCCCAAACAACTCCTCAGCGAGCTTCCCGGCATCGTGGCCCACGGCGCGCAGATTTCCATCGGCGATCAACCACCACCCCATGGGCGCCTCGACCCAGCCGTCTACGCCGCCATCGGGGTCGGCTATCAGTACATCGCCAGCATTGAGCCCTGGCTGATACGCGCCGCCCCCGTCACCGAGGCTGCCATTGTGGTCGCCGATTTGTCCCTCACCGACATCGGCGATCGTCTGGTCATCGGTGGTAGTGGCCGCCATGAAAAGGAAGGCCCGGTCTACGGCGCCGTCAAACTCCTGACCGAACTGCAGTTGCAGTTCGACATCGTCGAAGGCGGCGACACCCTCAATCGCTACCGCCTGATTGTGCTCCCCGACACCCTCACAGTCACACCGCTCCTTGCCCAGCAACTGCGTGCATACCTGGCCAACGGCGGCAAAATCATTGCCAGTCATCAGGCCCTCAGAGGCGAGCACGATACCTGCTGGAATGCCGATTTGGGGCTACACTATGCTGGAGAATCGCCGTTTGCACCAGCCTTTTTGTGCCTCGACCATACGCACTTCCCCGACATCCCGGATTTCGAGTATGCCCTCTACTACGGCACTGCGCAGTGGCGTGGTGGCACACAGGTGCTCGCCCGAGTCGGTGAACCCCTCTTCCAGCGCAGTGCGGCGCACTACACCAGCCACGCCCAATCGCCGTTTGATCATGTCAGTGAATACACGGCGGTCACCAGAAATGACCAGATGACCGCAGTCGCATTTCCCGTGTTTGGCAGTTATTTCAAAAGCGGCTACTGGGTCTACCGCGAACTCCTGCGCACACTGCTCGGCAATCTCTTGCCACAGCGTCTCATCCAGAGCAATGCGCCACTTAGCAGTGAAATCAGCGTGACCTATCAGGCCGCCAGCGCAGAGCACCCGGCCCGCTACCTGGTGCACGTGGTCAACTACTCGCCCAACCGGCGGGCCACGCCACACATGGAATACCTCGAAGACCCCATCCCACTGCACGACATCACGGTCACCGTGGGCGTGAGCGAGCATGTGACACGTGCATACCTCGCCCCCGACGGAACTTCGTTGCCGCTCACCGGATCGGCCGGTGCCTGGCAGTGCACCATCCCAACCATCACGTATGGTGCCATACTCGTCCTCGAACTCGCCGCTCACACAGCGTAATCACACACGAAGGAGCTTATTGGTATGAAATTCGATGCGACCCTCCAAGCCGTACAACAACACCAGGTACCCCAGTGGTTCCACGACGCCAAATTGGGCATTTTCATCCACTGGGGGCTCTACTCGGTGCCCGGTTGGGCTCCCACCACCGGCCCTCTGCATGACGTGGTCGCACAGGAGGGCTGGCAGGGGTGGTTTCGGCGCAACCCGTATGCCGAGTGGTACATGAATTCGTTGCGTGTGCCGGGGAGTGTGACGGCCGAGTATCACAACGAGCAGTTCGGCGACAAGAGCTATGGCGACTTCGCCAACGATTTCAAAGTTGCCACGGCCAACTGGGATGCCAGCACCTGGGCCGATCTTTTTGCGCAAGCAGGTGCCAAATACGTGGTACTCACCACCAAGCACCACGACGGATTTTTGCTATGGCCCAGCGAGCAACCCAACCCGTTCATCGCCGATTACCAGGTCCAACGCGACCTCGTCGGTGAGCTGAGCGACGCCGTGCGCGCCAAAGGGCTGACCATGGGTCTCTACTACTCGGGCGGCCTCGATTGGACGTTTAACACGCACGTGATTGCCGATATCGCCGACCTCTTCCAGGCAGTCCCCCAATCCGACGACTACGTGGCCTACGCTGATGCACACTGGCGCGAGCTGACGCGGCGCTATCGCCCCGCCTGCATGTGGAACGACATCGGCTACCCGCGCGGCTCCGATCTCGGCGCCCTCTTCGCCGATTACTACAATGCCGTCCCCGAAGGTGTCATCAACGATCGCTTCACACAGGCATCGCCCGATCAAATCGCGCAAATCAGCGAGGGCATGCTCCCCAAACCGGCTCACTCCGACTACCGCACGCCCGAATACGCCGTCTTCGACACCATCCAGCCCGACAAGTGGGAATCGTGCCGTGGCCTCGGGTTTTCGTTTGGCTACAACCGCAACGAATCCGTCAACGACATGCTCTCTCCCGTCGAATTGATTCGCTCGTTTGTCGACATCGTCAGCAAAAACGGCAACCTGCTCATCAACGTGGGCCCTCGTGGCGACGGCTCCATTCCGGCCGAACAGGCCGAGCGCCTCTTGGCGCTGGGCGCGTGGCTCACTACCAACGGCGAGGCCATCTATGCCACGCGCCCATGGAGCCGCGCCGAAGGCAGCACCGATGGTGGCCTCAGCATCCGCTTCACCACCCGTGAGCATACCCTGTACGCCACCATCTTTGGGGTGCCCCGCGGGCGCATCTCAATCGCCGACCTGCCCATCAGCAATCACAGCATCATCACGCTCCTCGGGCATGATGGCGCACTCGCCTGGGAACGCACCGGCTCCGGCATCACCGTGACCTGCCCCGATCAGTTGGCCGATGCGGCCGCCTACACGTTGCGCATCACGCCCGCCTAATTTTTCGCGCCTACTCACCTCCTCCATCCTCACACGCAGTCATCGCTCGATGACTGCGTGTGGTATGATGCCTAACACGCCTATTGCTCGCCCACGGAGATGCGATGCTACAGTATGCTCACCGCCACATCTGCCTCAGTCCGTCGCTACTTGCGTCCGATTTTGCCCGCATGGGGGAGTCCGCGGCGGCTGCCCTCGCCCATGGTGGCGATCGCCTGCACGTTGATGTCATGGATGGCCGCTTTGTGCCCAATATCACCATGGGCATGCCCATGGTGGCCGCCTTGCGTCAATACCTCGGTGCCGACGCCTACCTCGACTGCCACCTGATGATTGTCGAGCCCGAACGCTACATCGAGGCGTTTGCCAAGGCCGGTGCCAATCAAATCAGCGTACACGTCGAAGCCTCACCGCATCTGCACCGCACCATTCAGCTCATCAAAGCCACCGGTGCCGCTGTGGGGGTAGCAGTCAATCCGGCCACTTCCCTGCACAGCGTGTACGAAATCATCGATCAGATTGACACCGTGCTCCTCATGACGGTCAATCCGGGTTTTGGTGGTCAGCAGTACATCCCGCAATCGACCGCCAAGATTATTGCCCTGCGGCAGTACATCGACCACCATGCGCTCCCCACGCGCATTCAGGTCGATGGTGGTATTGGGCTGGATACGCTGGCCACGGTAGCCGAGGCCGGAGTCGATGATGTAGTGGTGGGGAGCGCCTTTTTCCGTGCCGACGGCGATCTCAGCGGTGCCTATCGCACACTCCAAGCCACCCTGACACCACGCTAATCCATACCAACGTGGTACAATAGAAGCAAGTTTCGCATTGTAATCCACAGGAGCTTGTTGCCATGCCCAAAGACGGCATTACGCCCCGCGCCAAAGATTATTCACAGTGGTACCTCGACGTCGTCCGTGAAGCCGATTTGGCCGACTATGCGGAGGTCGTGCGTGGCTGTATCGTCTTCAAGCCGACCGGCTACGCCATTTGGGAGGGCATTCAAGCAGGCCTCGATGCGCGCATCAAAGAGACCGGCCACGTCAACGCCTACTTCCCCCTGCTCATCCCCAAGAGCTTCCTCATGAAAGAAGCCGAGCACGTCGAAGGCTTTGCCCCCGAAGTCGCCGAAGTCACCCGCGCGAGCGGTGAAGAGCTCACCGAGCCCTACGTCATCCGCCCCACCTCCGAGACCATCATCGGCTACTTCTACGCCAAATGGGTGCGCTCATACCGCGATTTGCCCATCCTGGTCAACCAGTGGGCCAACGTGATGCGCTGGGAGATGCGCACCCGCCCCTTCTTGCGCACCGCCGAGTTCCTCTGGCAAGAGGGCCACACCGTGCATGCCACCGAGCAAGAGGCCGAAGAAGAAACGTTGATGATTCTCCACGACGTCTACGCCGACTTCGTCGAAAAAGTGATGGCGGTGCCCGTCATCCGTGGCCTCAAAACCGAAAAGGAAAAGTTCCCCGGCGCTCTGCGCTCCTACTGCATCGAAGCCATGATGCAAGACGGCCGCGCCCTGCAAGCCGGTACGTCGCATAATTTGGGGCAAAACTTCGCCAAAGCCTTCGATATCACCTATACCGACCAGACCAATACCCTGCAACACGCCTGGACCACCAGCTGGGGCGTCAGCACGCGCCTCATCGGTGCCCTCATCATGGCGCACAGCGACGACGAAGGCTTAGTCGTACCGCCCCTCTTGGCCCCCATCCAAGTCGTGGTCGTGCCCATCTTCAAAAACGACGCCGAAAAGGCCCTCGTCATGGCTGCCGTTGCCACCATCACCGCCGGTTGGAAGGGCCAAATCCGCTTCAAAATCGACACCCGTGACCACCTCTCGCCTGGCTTCAAGTTCAACGAGTGGGAAGTCAAAGGGGTGCCCGTGCGCATCGAAGTCGGCCCCAAGGATGTCGAAAAGGGATCCGTTGCCATGGCGCGCCGTGATATCCCTGGTCGCGAAGGCAAAAGCTTCGTGCCCCAAGAGGGACTCACCGAACGAATTGTCGCCCTGCTCGACGAAATCCAGGTCGCCCTCTACCAGCGCGCCCTCGATTTCCGCGCCGCTCACACCAAGACCGTCAGCTCGTACGACGAACTCAAGGCCCAAATCGAAACCGGCTTCGCCTGGTGCTGGTGGGCTGGGAGCGACGCAGACGAACGCCGCATCCAAGAAGAAACCCGCGCTACCATCCGCTGTATCCCCATTGAGCAACCCGGTGGCAGTGGCACCTGCTTCTATACCGGCAAACCGGCCACCACCATGGTCGTCTTTGCCCGCGCCTACTAGATTCGTTGTCCGCGTGCTGACTCGCAGGTGTGGGGCGTATGCCTCACACCTCGCCGTTTCTCCCCCACATCTGCCACTTGGAAAGGATGCCACATGCCATCCCCATCGGATATTTCGGCCATCGAAACCCAGTACCAGACCCAGCTCTCTCTCCTCTGGCAACCGCTCGGGGCTTCGCCCATCATGGCCTATCACGCCCAGCGCCAGGTCAAAACCGCCAGTATCATCAAACTCCCCATCCTCACCTACACCGCCCTGCAGGTCGAGCAGGGCCACCTCACATGGGAGCACCGTCTCGATCTGCCGAGTAATCCCGTGGGTGGCATGGGCATCCTCAAGCTCATGGACAAAGGACTACAACCCACCATTCGTGACGTAGCAACACTCATGACCGTTATTTCTGACAATACGGCCACAAATATGCTGATTGATGTGCTAGGAATCGACAATATCAATCAACACATCCAAGCGGTCGGTATGACCCACACACGCCTCAATCGCAAAGTGTTTGCGCCCAACACACCAGCCTGCCTGCCATGGGGGCTCGGCGTGACCACCGCCTATGACGTGGTCCACCTGCTCACCCTTATCGCCAGCGGACGCCTCGGCAATGCCGCAACAAATCAGTGGCTCCGCCAGACCCTCGCCGCCCAACAAGACCGCGTCGGTATTCCCCGTGCCCTCCCTGTGGGGTGGCACTACGCCGGCAAAACCGGCTCCGACGAAGATCTCAAAAACGACTGTGGCATCCTTACCACACCACAGGGCGATGTCGTGGTGGTCGCCTGCTTCGCCCAAGAACTCGCCGATGCGCCACACACTGCCGACCACCCGGGTCTTCAAGCCATCATTGCCACTACTCGTACCATCATCGGGAGCTAAACGTCATGCGTCGCATGCCCGTCCTTACCACAAGTCGCCTCCACATGCGCCCCTTCACCCACGATGATTTGCCGGCCGCCATCGCAGTGTTTGATGGCATCGACATCACCGCTGCAGATGCACTTGTTGTCGCACAACGTCACGCGTGGCTGAGCTGGAACGTGGCCAACGAATACTATCTCGCATCACTCGACCAGCCCCCATACGGCGAGCGCGCCATTGTCCATAGCGCCAGCAACCAAATCATTGGTGCCATTGGACTGGTCCCCTGTGTCGACAACTATGCGCGCGTCGGCATTGGTGCGCACGATGACGGCCGCACCCAAGCCGAAGTCGGTCTCTACTGGCACATCCTCCCGGCATGGCGCCAACAAGGATACGCCAGCGAGGCCGCACAATCTCTCGTCGCATATGCGTGCGGTCCGCTCGGACTCCGGCGCATCATTGCCACCACAGAGTACACGAATCATGCCTCACAAGGAGTCATGCGTACCCTTGGCATGGAGCTTCGCACCAACCCGCACGCCGACCCGCCCTGGCTCCAAGTCGTCGGCATTTATGAGCCAGCTCGCCGCATCTTTACCTACCCCGACGGCACCTTTTTGCGCCCCATCACACTTGCCGACTTACCCGTGATGCTGGCGTTATGGCAAGCCGCATCCCTACAAATCAGCCCCACCGACAGTGAGACGGGCCTGCGCCGTCACCTCGCCATCTCGGGCAACTTAGCCTGGATGTTGTGTGCCACCGATGGCCGTATGCTGGGCACCGTGCTTGGAAGCGACGATGGTCGTCGGGGCTGGATCAACCACCTCGCCGTCCACCCCGATGCCCAAGGCCATGGCTACGGTGCCCGCCTCATCACAGCCGTAGTTGAGCGGTTACGCCAGCAAGGCTGTGAAAAGGTCAACCTGCTCGTGCGTCACAATAATCGGCAGGTGGTGTCTTTTTACGAAAAACAAGGATTCGCCGTTGACGACAACCTGTTCATGGCCCAGTGGATTCAACACGATTATTGATGGATCATCTTAACTATGCGTTTTGTTAGCATCTTGCTCATCTGCATCGGTGTGTTCACGGCCTGCAGTACGCCTACGCCCACCCGCACGGTGGCACTCGACACAGAGCGCACCGGCGTGCATCAACTCATCGTCACCACCGCAAATGCGGTGGATACCCAAGCACAACCACGCAACGGCACCTACCAACTCACCATCTCCAGTGATGCTACGACCACGCTCCTCCACGTACAGGCGACTGGCACCCTGCTCCCCACCTGGCTCGCAGCCGTCGCTGGCCAGGCGACGTTCGTGGTACGGGCCGATCAACGCCATTTCATCGATGGCGATTGCCTGCGTGACGCGAGCGGATTTCCACCCGTCACCATGCGTGACATCCTTGGCCCCATGCACGAATTCACCGCCCTGCCAGAAGCTCACCGCTGGCAAAGCACGACTGGTGGTGCCGGCTGGCAACGCTTTCAAGCCACAGCCACCATCATCGACCAACTCTTGACCACGCTACAGGGCACCGGCACTGGCCGCATCTTGCTCCCCTGGAGCGAAGTCGTCCAAGGCGATATCAGCTGGGATTACACCTATCAGGCGACGGTTCCGTCGCTCGTAGCCCCCACACAACTGTGCCTTGGCACGCTCCTCGATACCCTACCATTCCCACCCGAATGGGTCAATCGCCGCTATTACGCCGGTGCCTTGCTCCTCGATGCCCCCAACGCACCCACACCAGCAGTTGCCACCGCCCTCCCCCTGCTCTACGCCCAAGGTTGGCAGATCAACCAAGACACCACCAGCGCCCAGCAGATTACGCTGACACTTCAGCGCACCAATGAAACAATTCACCTCTTTGTAGTGTCTAACCAAACAGGTGGCAGCGATATCACTGTCATCACGGCTACCCCCTAACACAACCGATTACATCGCCGCACCGTATACCTAGATAGCGGCTCATACACAGGAGGTATCCATCGTGCTCAAACGCGTTATCACCATCTCCCTCTGGCTTGTTGGCATTATGGCCGGGCTCTGTCTCGTCTTGGCGGCGTCGATCGTCATTGACCGCGGCATGGGCGTTAGTCGCCTCGACCCCCTCACCAATACGGTCATCCCCAATGGCACCAACCCAGCTATCCGGGCTTATGTGGCTCGCCCTCAAAACGACGCCGCCGGACCATTTCCCGTCGTAATCATGATTCATGAGTGGTGGGGGCTCAAATCAGAAATCGTCGGCAAAGCCGATGCCCTCGCCCAAGATGGCTACATCGTCATTGCCCCGGACGTCTTCCGTGGCAACACCACCGATTGGATTCCTACCGCCATTTGGCAGGTCAGCACCACGCCCACCACACAAGTCGATAGCGACATCGATGCGGTCATCCTGTGGGCCAGTAATCAACCCGATGTGGATCCCAAGCGTGTCGCCATCATGGGCTTTTGTTTTGGGGGTGGCACCGCCATCCGCTATAGCGTGAATACGCCCAGCATCAGCGCAACCGCCGTCTTCTACGGCGCAACGATTGCCGACCCAGCGCTCCTACAACGCCTCAACGGCCCAGTACTCGGCATCTTTGGCGGTGCTGACACCATGATTCCACTGAGTGAGGTCGACGCCTTCGAAGCCGGCTTGAGTGCCGCCGGCGTGCCCCACGAAATCACCGTCTACCCCGATATGCCCCACGCATTTGTCAAAAGCATCGACGAAATCAACAACGGTGGCCCGCAACAACAAGCCTGGGAGCAACTTCGGGCCTTCTTGAGCCGTGCGCTCTCAGGCTCAGCAAGCGCATCAAACGTCATCTTCACGTCAGCCACACCACCCCCTGCACACCCAGCCACCACTCCTGCCGGGGTTGACCGCTTCATCCACCAATTCGTCTGTGATTTCACCACCCGCACGTCGTAGCCATCTTCACACCCTGAGGGAGTACGGTACTCCCTCAGGATCAATTCGGTCCGCACAGGCAATGGAGACAATTCGTCGGTACGGTATGACCACATTCCTCGACACACCAGCACCTGCAACATACACACCTGCATGGACGTCTTACAAAAGCACGTAATGGTGTCGACACGCTGGTCATCACAAGGAGAACCCACATCATGGAAATTTTTCTGTGTTTAGTATTTTTGGCGCTACTCGCGGCGGCAGTGGTCGTCATGGGCGTCAAAATCGTTCCTCAGGGGTACGAATGGACGATTGAACGCTTCGGGCGTTTTCGTATTGTCCTGAAGCCTGGGCTCAGCCTGATTATCCCGTTCATTGACCAAGTCGGGCGCAAAGTGAACGTCCAAGAACAAGTGCTCGACATCCCGTCGCAAATCGTGATTACCCGTGACAACGCCACGGTGCGAGTCGACGGCGTGTTGTTTTATCAGGTGTATGAGACGGGACTCGCCGCATACCAAGTCTTCAATTTGCAAGCTTCTATCATCAATTTAGCTCTCACCAATCTTCGTTCAGCCATCGGAAGCATGGAACTCGACGAAGTCCTCTCCAAACGCGAAGAAATCAACAGCCGCCTACTCGCTGCGCTTGACCACGCCACCCAGACCTGGGGCACCAAGGTGACCCGTGTCGAAATCAAGGATGTCCTCCCACCCGAAGACATCACACGCGCCATGGCACTACAATTGACCGCCGATCGTGAAAAACGCGCACGTATTCTTGAGGCCGAAGGGGTGCGCCAATCCGAAATCCTCAAATCCGAGGGGCTCAAGCAATCCAAAATTCTTGAGGCCGAGGGCATGCTCGAATCAGCGAAGTTGCAGGCCGAAGCCCGCGAACGCCTTGCAGGTGCCGAGGCCGAATCTACCCGGCTGCTCGTTGAATCGGTCGGTAATCCGCAGGCCGCGTTGCAATACTTCATCGCCCAGCGCTATGTTGACGCACTCCAGAAATTGGGGGATTCACCTGCAGCCCGCATGATTGTGGTGCCGACCGAGCTCACGTCACTCGGTGGTGCAATGACAGCCCTCAACGAAATCATGCGCGTCAAAGACGGGAAATAGCCATGAACCCAGCGTTTCTGTGGGCGATTGCCGGGTTAGCCCTGCTCACCGTCGAAATGTTCGTCCCTGGAATGTACATGCTGTGGATCGGCATTGCCGCGTTGTTCACGGCAGCGGTAGCCCTAATCTTCCCCAGCATGGGAGCTGGCCTCTTTGTTGTCTTTGCGCTGGGGGTAGTCACAACTGCCGTCATTGGAGCACGGGCCTATGCCATGCTCAATCACGAACGAAGCACGGTCAACGAGCTCCAGTATCAGCTCATCGGTCAACGCGGTGTCTGCATTGCCGTTGAACCCAACAACGCAGTCCGCATTCGCATCAACGGTGTCGAATGGGCGGCCCGCGCAGATGGCACGATCAACGTTGGCGACGACGTGGTTGTGATTCACTTCCAGTCCACTGAACCCGTCGTACGCGGAGCGTAATACGTTACACTTCACCGGTGTGCACGGTGCACACCGGTGAAATTTTCATGCAAAATGCATGCAATCGTGATTTGTTATAAATTGACGATACCAACTGAAAGTGGTAGCATTTGTGCAGTAATGAAATCTTCTACCACAAAGAGAGTAATCATGAACCAAGAGCTCTATACCATCCGCCAATTAGCGGAAACTGCAGGTGTAACTCAACGCACCATCCGCTACTACACGGATGAGGGGCTCATTGACGCACCAGTTGACCGGGTGCGCATGCCACGCTACACCCACCGCCACCTCCTGCAACTGTTGGCAGCTGCTCGCCTCAAAGCGAACTTTTTACCACTGCGAGTCATTCGTGCCAAGCTTGCCGGTCTTGAAGATGAACAACTTCAAGAAATCATCGACAGCGAGCCACAGCCCATCAACGAATTGGTCGATGCGGCGGTCATGGCGGAAGCGGTGGTCGACCATCAACTGGAGCGCGTCCTGACCAGTAACACCGCTGTCGCAACCACGGAAACCAACCAGAGTGAGCGGCGTTGGTACCGGTATGTCATCGACGAAGGCATCGAATTACACTTCCGTGACGATCAGATGATCGACAACGGCGAATTGCGCCGGATTAGCGCCATCCTACGTCGTCACCCGTAGTTCGCTCTCCACGACGCTCCCCAGCGCCTCAGCGCTGGGGAGCGTCGTGTTTTAGGCGGCTCCGGGAATGTTGTAGTCGGGGTCGTCGTTGTCACGAGTATCGCTGGGAGGCTCCACTGTGCTCGTACTCTGCCCCGGATCGGCATCAGCGGCCGACGACGATTGAGATTTGTCATCGAGTGCCAACAGACGCTGTTGCTCTTCGGCACTTAAGACAAACCCAAAGACACCGAACGCCTCGACAACGTTCATGGGCCGCCGGAGAGTGCTCCCATCGAGGCCAAATAAATTGCGGAACTCTTGCGTACTCAGCTCTACCGCAAAATCTTCGGCAGGTTGACCGGACATCAACCCTGGCTCCAAGACCAATGGGCGCGTCTGGTTGAGCCGCTTGAGGTACACCTGGTCAGCAGTCAGTGGCAACGTGTCGCTGACT
>JBBAWX010000008.1:57693-91994 GCA_040396955.1 Roseiflexaceae bacterium | reverse complement strand
TCATCGTCGCCGTCATCGTCGCCGACTTCATCGCCGTCATCGTCCGCCGTGTATTCGTCATCATCTGTGACGTATCCGTCAGCAGCGTTGTCGATTTCATATAAAAACATCCACTCATCATCAACACTAATGGGTGGTGGCGCTACGTCGGCACTCGCCACATCAGCACCACTCGCGGCCTCGGTGTCGGTAGGTGTACTACAGGCATCCACATACGCCTGCATCTTGGCAATCAGCGTGTCGTGCATGCGCATACGATTGTGGACTTGTGTGAGGAGCATCTGATGCGCAACAGCGCGCACATTCGCCTCTGTGTCGGAGTTCCCAGGTGAGATATGCCGGAGCGTTGCTTGGATTGTTTCGTACTGCTCTTTGATGACCAGCAAGTAGCGCTGGATTCGTGCAATGTGGTCGTGCATTGAGTCGCTCCTTTCATACCTTGGAAACCATCTGACGTACCGTGGTGGAGTTTTGTTTCAGCACCTCCTTTTGTTATCACTATAACGTTACGATATAAGTATATCACGATTATTATTTTTGGCAAATCATGATTCCAATCAACATTTTGCCACTTGACAATCACAGCATTTACTGTTATTATTACGTCAATACTGATATTAAGTATCCCTTTGTCGGGCATGTTGGTGGCCTGCAGAGATATCAACCAACGAAAACGAAAGGACCCGCGCCACATGGAATTACACGTAAAAGGAAATCGTTCGCACGTAGCTATCCGCACCGACGAACACGGGAACCGGGATGATTTGATTGTCAAGTTGACGATTACCACGCCGACGACGGCGGCGACACAACGCTTGCCGCTGAATCTCGCGCTTGTCATCGATCGCAGTGGTTCGATGAGTGGCCAAAAAATCCTCGACGCCATCAACGCCGCACAGCGCATCGTCCAGCGCATGGGCAATCAGGATTACTGCACGATTGTCACTTTCGACGACCGCGTTGCCTTGCTTGCCGAGAACATGCAGGTCAATGATCCGCAACGGCGCCTGATGTCTCAAGCCCTCCAGAACATTCATGTGGGTGGGTCGACCAATCTTGCTGGTGGCTGGCAACTCGGCGCCGACACCTTGTTGCGCAACCCGCAGCAGGCGGAATGTGTCAATCGGGTCATGCTCCTGACCGATGGCGAGGCCAACGTGGGCATCAGCGACAGCGACACGTTGGGGGCATTAAGTGGGAGTTATGCCGCGCGCAATGTGAGCACCTCTACCTATGGATTGGGGCTTCACTACAACGAGAACCTGCTGAACACCATGGCTCGGCTCGGTCAAGGCAACCACTATTTCATCGAGCAGTCGAGCGACATTGAGCGGTTCTTCAGCACTGAGCTGAACCAACTTTTTGCGGCAGCGCTCCAGCAGTGCGAGATCCGCATCGTTGTGCCTGCGGGGTTCAGTTGTGAGGTACTTGGGGGAATCACGGCAGTCGAGGCCAATCAGACGGTAAGCATCAAGCTAGGTACGTTGATTTCGGCCGAACAACGCAACATTTATGTGCGGCTTGTACCCGATGCCACCACCGTCAGTGGCGATTATGTGATTACGACCGTGTTCACGGGTGCCACCAACGAAGGTGAGCAACAACTCGTCGAGGGCACGTACGCCTACCGATTATGTAGTGTCATTGAGGCGGCACAGTACCCCGAGGAGAGTAGCATCAGCGAAGAGGCCGCGACCATCGATTTAGCGCACCAGCAAATCAACGCGAGTGCCTACAACCGCGTGGGCGACTTCCAATCAGCACAGCGAATCATGGCCGGCGCCAAAATGCGCAGTACTTCACTACGTCAGTATGGGGCGTATGACGAGGCAGAAAACGAGATGATTCAGCCACGTAGCCAAGCGATGGCGAAAATGTCGATGATGGTCAATGCGATGGTCAGCTCGAGCAGTGGCAAAGACCTCAACGAGATGCGCCAGCTCCTCCAAGACCTCGAAGCCCGTGGTGAGCAGGGCTCACATGTCGATCGCTTGCGCCGTCACATCGCCCGTCTTGAGCGCCGGCAACAGTAGCCGCCTTGTCGGTACAATACATCCATGCTCCAACGGCGTTGGAGCATGGATGGCACGTTTTCACTTAATACACGGATGTCACCCATGCAGTTACACGCCTACCAGTCACACTGGCCACTCCTCTTTCACTACCTACAAGCCCGCCTCTGGTCGGTGGTTGCGCCTCATGCGGAAGGTATTGAGCATGTCGGTAGCACGGCAGTACCTGGCCTTACGGCCAAACCAATCATCGACATCGACATCGTTGTTGCCACACCAGCAGACGTGGTCGCAACCCGTACTGCACTCACCCAGATTGGCTATCAGTGGCGTGGAGATCAGGGCATTCCCGGTCGTGAAGCCTTTGCACAACCGCGTGGATGGTTTCGGCACCACCTATACGTCTGCCAAACGGGCACGTTAGCGCTACGTAATCATCTTTGCCTACGCGATGCCCTGCGCAACGACCCGGTCTTGTGCCAGCGCTATGCCGATCTCAAGGTCGCACTCAGTCGCACCCCTGGGATTACGATGACCGACTACGTGGCAGGCAAAAGCGATTTCATCGTGACCATCCTACACCGCCACGGCTTCACGGCAGCCGAGCTGACCAGCATTCAGCACGCAAATCGGGCACCGCAAAAAGCGGACTGACCCGAAATGGGCCAATCCGCTCGGCATCATGGTCGCATCCCCGTGGGAGATTCCTTTATTCGATGCACAACGCAGCGCCACCCATGATGCCAACCACCGCCCCCAATGAGGCGCGTGCCAGCACTGCTTGTTTCGCCAAAGCGCGATACCGCATGATGTCGCGGAGCGGTGCAAAGAGTTGTTCACCGGCTTCCGTCAGGCCGCCACCAATCACCACCCGCCCTGGGTTGATGAGGTTGCAGGCCGACGAAATACCAATCCCCAGCCAGCTGACCGCATCCTGCCAAATCTGCTGTGCCACCGGATCACCGGCAGATGCGGCTTCTGCAACTGCTTTGGCGGTAATCGCCGATGCCGGCAAATGCGCCAGGGTTGGTGGCACCCGGAGACGCGCATCACGGGCAATCGAGAGCCCCGACGACAACGACTCAAGGCAACCATTACCACCACACGCGCACGCAGGGCCATCGGGCTTGAGAATCATATGACCGACTTCACCGGCCCAGGCATGCTCACCACGGTGCAGACGCCCGTTGATGATGACACCCCCACCAATACCAGTGCTCACCGTCAGGTAGAGCATGTGGGTACACCCTTGGCCAGCGCCAAAACGATATTCAGCCAGACCTGCGGCATCGGCATCATTGGCAATGACACACGGCAGACCAAAGTGGGCTTCGCAGCGTTGTGCGAGAGGCATGCCTTCCCACCCGGGAATATGCATAGAGAGACGCACGGTACGACCATCGGCCTCAACCGGCCCACCAAACGACACTCCCACGGCATACACCGGGGCGGCCGACTGTGCGATGAGTTGCGTACCAAGTGCCAGCATGGCAGCCAAGCCAGCTTCGGCGCCACCAGCTGGCGTAGCAGTGCGTAACGAGGCGACGACGGCGCCGGTATCCGCATCAACCAAGCCGGCGGCCAATTTGGTACCACCAAAATCAAGGCCAAGAATGAGTTTCATTGGGCACGAATCCGGTGCGCCACGTGCACTGCCACTCCATGACAGAGGGCAATATGCACATCTTCGACTTCTGGCATAAATGAGCTCGGTGCAACAAAGGGCACATCGGCGACCGTTGCCAGCGCACCTCCGCCAAACCCGCTCATACCCACCACTTGGCCACCCTGTGACTGTACCCACTTGGCAGCATTGAGCACGTTGGGGGAATTGCCACTCCCCGAAATCGCCACCAAGGTGTCACCAGGTCGATAAAACATGGGCAACTGCTCAACGAACACTTGATCGTAGGCGGTATCGTTGCCCCACGCAGTGACGAGGGGCATGTTGTCGGTGAGGGCGATGGCACGCATTCGTCGTTGCCCAGGAACAACCGTCCATTTTCCCAAATCACAGACAAAATGGGATGCAGTGGCAGCTGAGCCACCATTGCCACACACGATGACGCTACCATCACGCTGGTAGGTTTGCCAGAGCGCTTCAAGCACCGCTTCGCACTGACGCGCATCGACCTTGGCTAACACATCGGCAACGCCTTGCAAATACTGTTGCACCATTACCTATCCCCTGTTATGCAAAAAAACGATACTTCAACAATGCCCAAATGGCCCACAACCCCTGCGAAGGCTTCATTTTTTTGCCCTCTTCGTAGGTGCGACCAAGATAACTCACCGGCACTTCGTAAATGCGATGACCACGGAGTAGAATTTTGGCGGTCATTTCGGGTTCAATGCGAAAATCGTTGCTCTCGAGTGGGATGCCTTTGATGATGTCAGCGCGAAACGCTTTGTAGCACGTTTCCATGTCGGAGAGCCAGCAGTTGAAGAGGAAGTTGGTCAAAAAGGTCAGAAACTTGTTGCCCAGTGCATTCCAAAAGTACATGCCGGTATGCCGCCCCATGAATCGCGACCCGAACACCACGTTGACTTTGCCCTCCATGATAGGCGTCACGACTTCGTAGTAATCGTTGGGATCGTATTCGAGGTCGGAGTCTTGGATGATGATGATGTCACCTTGTGCCTGGGCGAATCCAGTACGCACGGCAGCGCCCTTGCCACGGTTTCGCTCGTGGCGATAGACCCGCAACGCGGGATCGCGCTGTTGTTCAGCAGCAAGTACCGCCGCCGTGGCATCGGTGGAGCAATCGTCAATAACGATGATTTCTTTGTCGATGTTGACCGCCCGCACCTTGGCCAAGATGAGTGGCAAAGTTTCGGCTTCGTTGTAACAGGGCATGACCACAGACAAACGCATATTGACTCACTTCCTCACAAACCGCTCAAGCCGCTCGAGCATGGTCTCAATCTTGTCCATGGAGACAGCATAGCACATCCGCACATAGCCGGCCCCACTCGCACCAAACACATCACCAGGAATCACCGCCACGTGTTCTTGTGTCAAAAATTGTTCACAAAAATCGGCACTACTCATGCCATATTGTGAAACCTGCGGAAAAACGTAGAACGCCCCACGGGGCTCAATCGTAGGCAAGCCAATGCGACGGAGCCCATCGACCAACACGCGGCGGCGCCGGTCATACTCAGCCACCATCTCAGCCACATCGTGCTCCCCATGGACAAGTGCTTGCAAGCCAGCATACTGGGCGGCCGTCGGCGCCGACATGATGCCATACTGATGCACTTTACGCACTGCTTCACTGATGTCGGGAGGTGCACAAACCCAACCCAACCGCCAGCCAGTCATCGCATACGCTTTAGAGAAACCGCCCATCAAGATGGTACGGTTGTGTGCACCAACTAGACCGGCCACACTCACATGCTTGACCCCGTAGACCAAGCGATCGTAGATTTCATCGGAAAAAATCAACAAATCGTGGGTCACGGCAATATCGACGACCGCCTGTAGCGTCGCTTCATCACACACTGCACCAGTGGGATTATTGGGGTAGCCGATGAGAATGGCTTTGGTCCGCGGCGTAATGGCGGCCGCAATCGCAGCTGGATCCACGGCAAATTCATTGGCGGCCGTGGTTGGCACCATGACTGGCACCCCTCCTGCGAAAGTGACACAGGCCGGATACGCCACAAAGCAGGGCTCCGGAATGATGACCTCATCACCCGGATCAATGACTGCCAACATGGCCTGCTGCAATGCCTCGCTGACCCCCACGGTCACGAGGATTTCGTGGTGTGGGTCGTAGCGGAGCTGGTAGTGCTGGTACAGGTGAGTGGCAATGGCGTCACGAAGCTCAAAAAGCCCCGAATTCGAGGTATACGCAGTCTGTCCAGCCACAATGGAATCCACGGCAGCCTGACGGATGTGGGTTGGTGTCACGAAGTCTGGTTCACCGATGCCCAACGAGATGACATCCTGCATTTGCGCAGCGATATCAAAAAACTTCCGGATGCCAGAAGGCGGCACCGCATGAATACGTTGCGCAATACGGCTAGTGTTGGTCATAATTTCCTCATCAATACGCCCATGTGATAGCGCACAATCGTTAGCCGATCATATTCATAATTGACCGTGAAAGTCCTGGGAATGCGGCACTAAAGCGGGCCAACAGCGCACTACTTGCAGGCACGATGACTTCGTTGTTGCGGGGCCGAGCCACAGAACGCAACACAGCGTCCGCAACTTGGTCGGATGTACAGGTGCTCAATGCCGCCGCCCGGGGATATTTTTCGTTGGGGGCATTTTGTTGGAACCCGGTTTGCGCCACACCGGGACAAATAATGCTACAGGTGACACCGGTGCCATTGAGCTCTTGTTGCAGTGTGCGTCCAATGGCCACCAAGGCAAATTTGCTGGCACTGTAGTAGGCCATATTACGTGCTGCTACGAGCCCTGCCATCGAGGCCATCATGACCACATGCCCGCGCTTTTGTGCAAGCATGTGCGGTAAAAATGCCCGCGTACAACGGACCGCACCATAGACATTGACGTCCATGATACGTTGCAGGTCGGACAACGGTGCATCCACGAGTGGATCCATGTAACCAAAACCGGCATTATTGACGAGTGTATCAATCGTCCCAAATGATTGCGCCGCCGATAACAGCTGAGCGACATCTGCATCGCTCGTCACATCGGCTGTCACGGCGAGTGCATGACGCTCACCACCGAGTGTATCCACCAAGGCCTGCAATTTATCGGTCGATCGCGCCGCAAGCACGACTTTGGCACCCTGCGCCACTGCTTTACGGGCGATATCAGCACCAAAGCCACTTGATGCCCCGGTAATCACGATTACCCGATTTGCGAGTGTTGCCATATCCTTCTCCCTCTGCATCACATCAATCTCGATACGAGGTACGCATCGCTACTCTTCTACGCACGCCCATGCCCACAATCAACCATCGTATGTCGATTATACTCTATCTCATCAAAATATGCGGTCGTAGTCACGCATACGCACTCAACATGCCACCGCACACGGGCACAAGGAATCTACCATGTCAAACATGCAACGTATCGTCATCGTCGGATCTGGCGGAGCTGGCAAATCAACACTCGCCCGCCAACTCAGCGAGCTCCTTACTATTCCTGTCACGCACCTCGATACTCTTTTTTGGCAACCTGGTTGGCAACCGATTACACGAGAAGCGCTCATCATTGCCCAACAACATGTCCTCGCACACCCACGTTGGATTATCGACGGCAACTACTCGGCCATGTTAGAAATGCGCCTGCACGCGGCTGACACCGTGATTTTTTTGGATATGCCGCGGTGGCTCTGCCTGTGGCGCATTGGCTGGAGGCGCCTCCGTTACCATGGTCGGAGCCGTCCCGACATGCGTGCCGGATGTCATGAGCAACTCACCTGGGAGTTCGTGCGCTTTGTGTGGGAGTACCCGCAGTCCAGACGGCCCGCCATGTTGGATCGCTTGGCACGTGCCCATCATCTCCAGTGCATCATCCTACGTTCACCAGCAGCTGTAGCGCACTGGCTGGCAGAGGTGGCGACGCAACGCCAGGCTGACGCCACCAGCAAGATGCGGTACAATGCTGACGGATCGTTGTTTGAGGAGAAAAACACATGAGTCGCACCGTTGTTGCTACCGACAAAGCCGCCCCAGCCATTGGCCCCTACTCACAGGCCATCATGACCGACAGTATGATTTACTGCTCTGGTCAAATCCCGTTGACACCGGCGGGCGAACTTGTCGCCGGCGACGTCTCCGCCCAGACGGAGCAGGTCTTCGCAAATATCCAGGCCGTATTGGCGGCCGCTGGAAGCTCACTCGAAAACGTCGTCAAAGTCACGGTATTTTTGCACGACATGAATGATTTTGCGGCCATGAATGCCGTCTACGGCAAATACTTCACCAGCAATCCACCAGCACGCTCCACCGTGCAGGTGGCACGTTTGCCACGTGATGCCAAGGTCGAAATCGAAGTGACTGCACTACGCTAGCACGCATCACCAGGCTGGTAATGCACTGGTAATGCTCCTCTGCCATCATCACACCAACGAACGCAACCGCGTCATGTGGGAGGTGTGATGATGGCACGTACATTGTGGAGTATCCTCATCGGTCTCAGTATTATTGCCGGACTCTGGTTTCGCCAAGTGCTCGTCACCCGCACTGCGGCATTCGTGGTACCAGCCATTGCCGGCGATGCCGTGTTCATTCGTACCTCACACCAACACCACATTCTCATTGACACTGCCAATGACGCCCCCGCCTTGTTGCAGACAATTGGAGAGCAGAGTCGCTCCTTCGTGTTTACTGCCGTGGTCGATGTCATCATCATCACGCAACCTGGCGTGGCCTGGATGGGAGGTCTTGATGCGCTCATCACCCACGGGGTTCGGCACGTGGTCTGGTTACCAGCAAGTGCACAGGTCGGCAGAGAGTATTGTGTGCGAGTCCCACACATCACCTGCACCTACCCAGCCACCGGGGATACTTGGCATGTCGACGACCTCACCATCCACGTAGTAGGCACACACGGAGTCGCCGTCTACTGGTCGGCCGGCGGGATCCTGATTAGCCATGGAACCCCACCGGCACCAAGCGTGCTCCCACGCCCTCCTTCCGGTACAATAGGATTGATTTATCCATGGCGGATTGCACCACAAGGAGCACTCTGGAGCACTTGGCAGCCACAATTCGTCATCTACAGTGATGGATTGAGGCCACAACGATCCGCACGCCTCAGCATGGCCAAACGCCGTCAGCACGGCGAACGCCAATTTCACGAGAGCATAGATGGCACGCTCATCATCCCCATGACCGCGGGCACATCCATCTATCGCATACCAAAGGATGATTCGTGAGCACGACGACGATTTTTATTGTGGCAACCATCCTCAGTTTGCCGGCCATGGCACTGATGATATGGGGGTGGCGCCGTTGGTGGCGCGATGGTGAGGCGAGTCCGATGGCGCGTTTCATCAAAAACAGCAGCATCCCGATCATTGCCAATTTGATCGGCAAGGTGCTTGACCTCGGCTTTGCTGCGGTCACGCTCCGTGCTCTCGGGCCCACGGCTAGTGGGGCATGGAGTTTTGTGGCACTCATCGCCAGCATGTACCTTGTCACCATCGTCAACTGGGGGCTCAACGATCTCGCCGTCCGCGAAACAGCTGCACAGCCCCAACAGGCCAGCCGCATGTTTGGGGTGACGCTCAGCATGCGCTGGGTAGTAGCGGCCTGCGTGGCGCCGCTGACCTGGCTCGGCATCTGGCTCTGGCAAGACAGCATGCCACCGTTGAGCTGGGGCACACAAGTGGCGCTCATCCTGCTCCTCGTGCATCTCTGGCCAGCAGGCACAGCTGCCGCCGCAAGCGCGTCGTTTCAAGCTGCCCAACGCATGGAAATCCCCGCATTGGTGACCGTGATGACCAGCATCATTCGCACCATTGTGGGCATTGCTTTGATTTGGATACTTCCCGATAGTGAGCAGCGCATCATAGGCATGGGAGCAGTCGCCCTGCTCGCAACCATGCTCAATGCCGGTTTATTATGGGGGCTACAACACCGGCTCCTGTTTCAGGCTGGACCACAGTGGGACTGGGCGTGGATGCGCAGATTGTGGCGCGAAGCGTTGCCACTCCTGCTGAACAGCATCCTACTGACCGTCTTTTTTCGCTTTGACGCCATCATCTTACGCGCAAGCAGCGGTGATACGGTACTCGGGCTGTATGATGCCGCCTACAAGGTGATTTCGTTGACACAGATTATCCCGCCGTACGTGGTTGGCGCCTTGTTTCCACTCCTCGCCCAACGTGCCGTACAACAGCGAGACACCCTCAATCCGCTCGTCATACGCGCCATCGGTGTCTTGCAGTGGGTGGCATGGCTCGGGGTCATCAACGTGGTGCTCTTGGCAGACCAGTTGATTTGGATTCTCGGAGGCGATGCGTATCTACCCGATGCCGCGCACATTTTGCGCATCCTCATCTGGTACTTACCACTTTCATATGCCACCGGGGTCGTACAGTATGCGTTGATTGCAGTACGACGCCAGCAGGCAATCACCTGGGCTTTCGCCATCGGCACCGTAGTAAACATCACCGGCAATGTACTACTTATCCCACGCATCGGTGCTGAGGCGGCCGCCATCATGACCATCGTCACCGAAGTAGCCCTCCTCGCCGGGTTATGGCGCACACTCCGCCGCGAGCACATCTCCCTCCCTCTTGGTCTGATGGCACGAAGTGGCGGGGCGAGTATCATTGCGCTGGGCATCGGCTGGCTCGGGATGTCACAGGGCATTCCAGCCATTGCGATGGCAATCGTTGCGAGCATGACACTCATCGTCTGGGGGTATCAACGGCAACTGTTTGATCACAGCATATATGGGATGGTTGAGCGGATTCAGCAACGATTCCAACATGACCAGCGTCAGTAAAAATGATATACTAGCGATGTTCGCTGGTACACCCGTCGGCAATGAGGCCAATGTGGCGTACAACAGTTGCTCAAGGAGGAGCAAAAGGATGAATATGGTGCCTACAGAGAACGCATACGTCAATGCCCAGCGGCAATTCGACATTGCAGCCGACATCTTGAATCTCGATGCCGGATATCGCAAGCTATTACGCGTCCCCCACCGCGAGTTTGCGGTCAATTTCCCCGTCAAAATGGACGACGGGCGTATCGAAATGTTCACCGGCTATAGAGTGCAACACAACACCACCCGTGGCCCAGCCAAAGGTGGGATTCGTTATCATCCCGACACCGACATCGACGAGGTGCGAGCCCTTGCCATGTTGATGTCGTGGAAGTGTGCGGTCGTCAACATCCCCTACGGTGGTGCCAAAGGCGCGGTAGTGGTCGACCCCGCCTTGTTGTCGGCAGGTGAGCTCGAACGCTTGACACGTCGCTACGCCACCGAAATCAGCTTTTTGATTGGACCTGACGTCGATATCCCCGCTCCCGACATTGGCACCAATCAGCAGATCATGGCCTGGATCATGGACACCTACTCCATGCACCGTGGGCATACCGTACCAGCAGTCGTCACGGGCAAGCCCATCAACATCGGGGGCTCCTACGGACGCAACGAAGCCACCGCCCGTGGTCTCGTGTATATTTTGCGCGAGGCCTGCGAGCGCGCCAACATCAACATTGCCGGCTCCAAGGTCGTCATCCAGGGCTACGGCAACGTCGGCGCCACGTCGGCGCGGCTCCTGACCGACATGGGCGCCAAGATTGTCGGCATTGCCGATCGTGGCGGCGGTATCGCCAACGCCAAGGGCATCAACCTCGAACAACTGCAAGCCCACTACCAAAACACCGGAACGGTGGCCAACATGGCTGGATGTGACTTCGTGACCAACGCCGAATTGCTCGAATTACCGTGCGATATCTTGATTCCGGCGGCCATTGAGAATCAAATCACCGCACTCAACGCTGACCGCGTCAAGGCGCGTGTCGTCATTGAGGCCGCCAACGGGCCAACCACTCCCGACGCCGACGCAATTTTGTTCGACCGCGGTGTGCTGGTCATCCCGGATATTTTGGCCAACGCTGGTGGCGTGACCGTCAGTTACTTCGAGTGGGTCCAAGGTCTGCAAGAGTTCTTTTGGACCGAGCGAGAGGTCAACGCACAGCTCGAACGCATCATGGTGAATTCGTTCGAAACGGTCCACCAGATGTCACAGGAGCGGCGCACCCAATTGCGCACGGCCGCCTATCTGCTTGCGGTCGACCGCACCGCCAAGGCCTACTACGTCCGTGGAATCTACCCCTAATGACGCGCCGCAGTGGTCAACACGGCGAAACACAGGCCGTGGCGTTCTTGGAACGCCACGGCTATCGTGTGCACCATACCAACTGGCACTGTCGTTTCGGCGAAATCGACATCGTGGCGCGCATCGATGAGCAGTGGGTCTTCGTAGAAGTACGAAGCCGCCGCAGTGGCCATGCCGACGCTCGCGCCTCAATTGGCACCCACAAACAACGACGCCTGATTGCAACCGCCCACGAGTACTTGGCGCAACACAACGCCGCAGACGCTGATTGGCGGATTGACGCCATCACCATCTGCGGCACTTCAATAGCACACGTGCCCTACGCAATTGGTCTCACCTAGCCGTTGATCGGCTCCCAGACCTGCTTCAGCACACAATCCCACGGGAACTTGAATTCGTCGGCGGCGTCATAGACGTGTGATTGCAGATTGACGACAATCACCTCCGGCATCGACAACGCCTTCCAACCGTGCATGACCATGGGAGGAATCTTAATGAGCTTGGGACGCGCCGTGCCCAAAATCACCGAATTAACGTGGCCAAAGGTGGGTGACCATGGCCGAATATCGACCAACACCACCTGCAACTTGCCCCGGGTCACCGTGAATTGGTCGGTGTGGACATTGTGCAGATGCCAACATTTGGTGACTCCGTAGTCGGTGGCGCTCTGGTAGACGTGGGCCGGCATGACCATGCCTTCTTGATCGATCCACGGCTTGCTCCACAGCTCGATGACATCTCCGCGACCATCAAGGTGCGTCTTGAGGTCTTTGACGTACACACCATCGATGGTGGCCGGTCGCGAAGAGGGCACAACCGTGTACGGAATGGTACTCAGCCAATCAACAGTCACATCGGCGGCCTGCATTCGGGGGGATACGTCGCTCATTCGGCGCTACTCCTCAATCTCTTGGTCCACATACATCGTATTTGCTGTCACATACGTATCATATTATATGCGAGAAGTCTTGGCCGTGCATAGACACGCCGGCGCGAAAGGAACAAACCCAATGAATAAGGCACTTGTGCGTGATGCGATGCATGTCGGCGTCATCTCGTGCCCGGTCGAAGCCACCGTCATGGACGCATGGCAACTCATCGACCGCTACCGCATCCACGCCGTCGTCGTAACCGATGGGCCCGGATACTTGGCAGGCATCATCTCTCAGACCGACATGTTGAAGGCTTGGCGCAGTGGTGCCACCTATGACACCATCATGCACGGGCCAGTAAGCGACGTCATGACGAGTAGCGTGATTACCTGCATGCCCGCAATGGAGCTCGACCGCGCAATCAAACTCATCAACCGCAACCACATCCACCGCCTCGTGGTGGTCGAAGAACGCAACGATGGGCGCGTATGGCCGACCGGCATTTTGTCGATGAGCGACATCGTACGCCACATCGAAGAACGCGAACGCTAATCATCGCGCATCGCCAGCAACAAAAACGCCCCCACCGGCATACCGGTGGGGGCGTGATGTGTGCCATCCTAAATCAGCATGGTCAACGGGTTCTCAAGGAACTTCTTGATGTCGGCCACGAACTGTGCGGCTTCAGCGCCATCGGTGATGCGATGATCGGCTGACAACGTGATGGAGCAGATGTTGGCAGCTACCACCTCGTCGCTGTCGCCCTTGAAGACCGGCACCCGTCGGACTGCCCCCACCGCCAAAATAGCGCATTGTGGTGGCGTGATAATCGCATCAAAGCTGGTCACCCCGTACATGCCGAGGTTGCTCACCGTGAACGTACCACCCTGCAGGTTGTCAGCACTCAACTTGCCATCACGAGCCAACCCGATGAGACGCTTGGCCTCGCGAGCCACGCTCCCAAGGGTGCGCGCGTCGGTATCGGTAATCACCGGCGCTACCAAGCCCGAGTTCACCGCCACTGCAATCGACACATTGACATGCGGGTTGATTTGGATGCCCTCTTCAACAAACGATGCATTCAAATTGGGGGTGCGACGCAATGCCACGCCACAGGCCTTGACAATCATGTCGTTGATCGAGACTTGCTCTTCTTTGGGGAGCGGTGCGTTGATTTGCTTGCGGAGCTTCAGCACTTCGCCCATGTCGATGTCCATCGTCACATAAAAATGCGGGATGGTTTGTTTGCTCTGCGTCAACCGCCGCGTAATCGTACGCCGCATGTTGCTCAACGGCACGATGGTGGCGCCAGGTGCGGCGGACGGCAACGGAGCCGCGACCGGGGCGGCTACAGGCGCGACCGGGGCCACGGGGGCCGTCGGAGCGACCGCGGTGGCCGGACGACCAGCAATGGCAGCTGCCACGTCGTCACGCACGACACGCCCATGCGGGCCACTGCCGGCGATGGCGGCCAAATCAAGCCCGTGCTCTTTGGCCATGCGCTTGGCAATCGGCGACGCCTTGACGGCGCCCTCGTTGCGTGGCGTGGTCGCCACAGCAGCCACCGGTGCGACCGACTGAGCCACCGCCACGGGTGTAGCAGCAGGAGCCGAGGGAGCACTCGCAGTAGCGCCACCACTCCCGTCGGTATAGGCGATTATACCGCCAACCGGGGTCCGTGACCCCTCACCAGCGACAATTTCGGTAATGGTACCCGACACAAACGACTCGATTTCGATGACAGTCTTGTCGGTCTCGATTTCGGCGATGGCCTCACCTTTGTTGACGACATCACCGACTTTCTTGAGCCAACGCACAATCACCCCTTCGGTCATGTCGAAGCCCATTTTCGGCATGGTAATATCAGCCATGGTTCTTCCCTTCCATCATTGCAGCGAGCTGCGGTTCAAGACTTTTCTGATTGCAGCGACAATGCGATCCGTCGTCACCACCACCTGCTGCTCAAGATTCTTGGCGTAGGGCATGGGCACTTCGCGGAAGTTGACCCGCTGGATTGGTGCATCAAGATAATCGAAGCCATGTTCGTACAGCCGGGTGGCGATTTCGGCCGACGTGCCATATGATTGCCAATCTTCGGTGACAACCACTGCACGGTTGGTCTTTTTGAAGCTCTCGAGCGCCACGCTCATGTCAAGCGGGCGCAAGGTGCGCAAATCGACCACTTCGACTTCGATGCCCTCTTTAGCCAACACATCAGCAGCTTCGAGGGTGAGGTGCACCATACGTGAATACGTGACCACGGTGATGTGTTTGCCTTCACGGGCCAACGTCGACTTGCCGATAGGCACCACGTAATTACCCTCAGGCACTTCGCCCTTGATCCCGTACATCAGGGTATGCTCAATGAAAATCACCGGATCGGGGTCGGCCATGGCCGCCAAAAACATCCCCTTCATGTCAGCAGGCGTTGCAGGCGCAACTACCTTCAGACCAGGGATGTGTGCGTACAGCGCATCAAACGACTGCGAGTGCGTGGCTGAGAGTTGCGTCCACCCGTTGGTGGTGCGCATCACCATTGGCACACTAAACTTGCCCCCAAACATGCTGTAAATCTTGGCCGCGTGATTGATAATCATGTCGAGCGCAAGCAACGAAAAATTCACCGACATGATTTCAGCAATCGGGCGCATCCCAGCCATGGCGGCACCAATGGCGACTCCCAAAATACCGGCTTCGGCGATGGGTGCATCACGAATGCGATCCGGGCCGTACTGCTCCAAGAAGCCAGCCGTCACACCGTAGGTGCTCCCGTAGTGACCGATATCCTCGCCGATAATAAACACACGCTCGTCTTTCATGGACTCATGGAGTGCATCGCGGAGCGCTTCACGTACTGTTAGAACGGGCATCGAACTATCTCCTTCACATTGATGATCCGTACCTCACCAATGGGGCATACAAACTTATACGAGATCGGGATCTACCGTGGCAGTGGCAAGCGGAGCGGCATAGATACCGCGATCGGTCAACCATTCGTTGCCTGGTACTGGACTCTCATCGGCAAAGGTCACCGCAGCCTCGACCAATTCGTCGATGTGTGCATCGAGGGCATCGGCATCGCTCTCCGCCAAGACACCCGCTTCGATGAGTTGGCGTCGGAAGACGATTACCGGGTCTTGGCTTCGATGCTGCTCCACATCTTCCTTGGTGCGGTACTTTTGCGTGTCTTGGGCTGAGTGGCCACGGAAGCGGTACGTCATCGCTTCGACCAGCACGGGGCCGTGACCAGCACGCGCATAATCGACCGCCTCACCGACCTGCTCACGCACCGACAACACGTCGTTACCATCGATGCGCATCGACTTCATGTCGAAGGCGTTCGCCTTGCGATGAATCTCGGTTACTGCCGAGTGTACTTCAAGTGGCGTGCCCATGGCGTACAAATTGTTTTCACATACGAAAACAACCGGCAACTTCCAGAGCTGTGCGAAATTCAACGCCTCATAAAACTCACCACCGTTGGTGGCACCGTCGCCGAAGAAGACCATGACGACGCCGTTGGTTTTTTGCATTTTGCAGGCCAAACCGACCCCAATCGCCAACAACAAGTGGCTCCCGACGATGGCATAGCCGCCCCAGAAGTTTTTGGTGTGGTCGGCAAAGTGCATCGAGCCACCCATACCGCGGGAGCACCCAGTGTCGCGCCCAAACAACTCGGCCATGAGACCGTTGATGTCGAGGCCGCGGGCAATGGCGTGACCGTGGTCGCGGTAGTGCGTAAAAATATGGTCTTGCGGTTGTAGCTTGGAAATGGCGCCGACACCCGTGGCCTCTTCACCCACGTAGAGGTGCAAAAAACCACCGATTTTGGAGCGCGTATACATCTCCTGGCACTTTTCTTCAAAGCGCCGAATGAGCATCATCTGGCGGTACAACTCGACGAGCTGGGCCGCTTCGAGCTCTTCGCGAGCCCGGGTTAATGGCGTACTTGACATTGTGCTCCTCACCGACTTCTTAGTAGCAGTTTTGGCTGCTCGTACGGTGCCACGACGATGTTGCATAGTGGCTCCTTACAGGACGAATCCAATCTATTCCTACCAAACTTCACCGAAAAAGCAAAACGACGCCTTCGGCGTTTAGCGCATAGGTACGGTCAAATGCTCGATGGTCTGTACCAACTCATCCATGCTCAAACGAGAAATCCGCTTGGCCGGCGCTTTGGGTGTGCCACACAATAATAACCGATTGCTGGGATGCAAGTACCAATCAGCCTCACTATCGACGACTGCCAAGCGCTGCGCTAGTGGATGCAAATCGACATGCGAACGCGATTGTGCTGCCACACCCATCCAACCATGACGCGTCTCACGATAGACGGCCAACACCGCTCCTGCGCGATACGCCATCGTCGACGAACCGCCATACGGTCCTTGCATGGCAATACCACGCCCCCACGGCGTAAAAAACTCCACCCGCCCCGCAAATGCTTCGCCGATTTCGAGCTGACGAACCTCGTGGGCATACCAAGCGTCAAGATTCGGGAGCATCAGCTCGACCACACGGGCTGGGTCATCCTCGTACAACGTATTGAACGTGTCGGCCAGTGTGCCCAAGTCACAACCAGGGCGCTCACTGGGCAATGCGTTGTCAATCAGGGTAACTTGACGAATCATGCGCTCGAGAGCAACGTTGTGCGCTGCCAAGGTGCGACGCACCAGTTCAGCGGCACTGAGCGTATTGACATGGCGTTGATGGTGATCAAACCGCCCATTCCCCGTGTCCACGTGCACGATGTGTGGGTCGCCGTCGGCTGGCAAGTTGTTGAGCGTCGTCCCCGCGGGAACAAAGCGCAACTCGACCTCTTTGACTCCCCCAAACCGCAAAAAAATCCAGATCGCAGCAATACAATCAAGATCAGGAGCAAGATGCGCCACAATAATTGAGGGCATTTCCATTGCCACTGACTCCTTTTCTGAGACACATATGAACGCACGCGCTTCACGCACAACAGCGCCCGTGATTCATCGAATAAACAACGCGCGCTAGTATAGCAGAAAGGTCAATTTACTGCAACGTAACCAAGGCATCAAGCGGACAAAGTCACATGCACGGCATGCCGTCGCGCTCATACCACCAGGCGTTTCGTTGTCTGTGTACTGTGCCGCTACCTCACCAACACCGGTGCTCCTCAGGTGTATCATTGGGCTTCGATGAGTGTGGCATGAAAAAACTGCTATTTCCCGCATAAAACGCCTCCCGGTACCGCGTGATAGCTTGCCTTTTATTTCCAAATTCCGTATAATCTACAGCAAGAATACTTTGTCGTGCGGTGCCACTTCACCTCAGCCCCAAGAGGAGTGTTATGGAAGAGTCACACGCCGGAACAACAACCACCTCCTCGAGTGTTGTTGTCACTGACGCCACAGACACACGCAGTCCAGATTTCTTTGCTCAATTGCTTGCCGAGCAAGGGAGCTATTTGCGTGCCCTCAAGTACGGTGACATTGTCGAAGGCACCATTTTGCGTGTCGAGCGCGACGAGTTAATCGTCGACATTGGCGCCAAATCCGAAGGTGTTGTTACCGCACGCGACATGCACACGTTAACCGACGTCGAGCGTGACGAAATCCAAGTCGGAGCCCACGTATTGGTCTTCGTGGTGCAACCCGAAGATGATCAAGGTCGCATTGGCTTATCACTTGACCGTGCGCGCCAAGAGCGAAGCTGGCGGGTGTTGCAGGAGCTTGCCGACAGCGGCGAAATCATCGAAGCAACGGTTGTCAACTACAACAAGGGTGGGTTACTCGTCAATCTTGACGGTGTACGTGGCTTCATCCCGACTTCGCAGATTAGCGGGATTGGCCGTGGTACCGACGTACAAAAGCAGGCCGACATGGCGCGCCGAGTCGGCGGCACCGTCCGTCTCAAAATCATCGAAATGAGCCGGGCCCGTAATCGCCTCATTTTGTCGGAGCGCCAGGCCAACACCGAATCACGCGACCTGCGCAAGGGTGCCATTTTAAGTGAGATTGCCGTCAACGATGTCCGCGAGGGAGTCGTGACTTCGGTCTGTGATTTCGGTGTTTTCGTCGACATCGGCGGCGCCGACGGTTTGGTGCATCTCTCCGAGCTTTCGTGGAGCCGCGTCCGCCACCCAGGCGACGTCTTCCAGGTTGGCGATCAGACCAAGGTGTTGGTACTCAGCATCGACAAAGACAGCAGGCGCATTGCCCTTTCGGTCAAGCGCACTCAATCGGAGCCCTGGTCGACCGTGGCCAGCATGTTTAGTGTGGGGCAAATCATCGAAGGGGTCGTCACCCAAAAAGTCGACTTCGGTGCATTTGTACGACTCGGAGAGGGCATTGAAGGGCTCATTCACATTTCCGAGCTCAACAAAGTCGCGAGTGACACCGTCAAAGAAGGTGACACGGTGGCGGTGCGCATTGCGCGCATCGATGCCGAACGTCGCCGAGTCGGTCTAAGTTTGCAAATCACCCCCGAAGCGGAACAACCCGCATCGGAGTAATTTCACCGAGATCACGCCCTCGTGAAATCCACAAACGGGAGTACAGCCAATGTCAGGTGCATACGATAAATTCACGAAGCGTGCCAAGCAGGTTTTACACTACGCCACCGAAGAAGCACGGACGCTCAATCATTCATACATCGGTACCGAGCATATTTTGCTTGGGCTCATCCGCGAAGGCGAGGGAGTGGCAGCACGCGTCCTCGACGACTTGGGCGTGCATCTTGCGCAAGCCCGGCAGTCGGTTGAGTTCATTGTCGGCGTTGGTGAGGGCAATGCCCGAGCCGACAAAGACAAAGAGCTTTCGGCACGTGCCAAAAACGTCATCTCGTTTGCCATCGACGAGGCCAAGCGCCTCGGTCACAATTACATCGGCACCGAGCATCTTTTGCTGGGGTTGATTCGCCAAGGTGAGGGAGTCGCCACCGGCGTGCTCGACATGCTTGGCGTATCGCTCGACCAAATCAAAACCAACGTCATGCGCATCGTGCGCCAAGGTGGATCAAGCACGTCGGCCAGTGGCGGTGCCGGGAGTAGCACCACGCCGCAGCCCGAACGCCCCACGAGTACTGGGAGCACCAACACGCCTGCAGCCAGTGCGGGGGGAACCACGACCGCCAAAGCCGGCAAAACTCCGTATCTTGATGCCCTCGGCAGCGATTTGACGGAGCTCGCTGAGAGTGGTCGACTTGACCCAGTCATCGGGCGCAGTCGCGAGATCGACCGTGTCATCCAGATTTTGTCACGCCGCACCAAAAACAACCCGGCCCTCATCGGCGAACCGGGTGTGGGCAAAACGGCCATTGTGGAGGGCTTGGCCCAACGCATCGTGGCCGGCGAAGTCCCCGACAGCCTGCGAGGCAAGCGCGTCATCGCCCTCGACATGGGCGCTTTGGTGGCGGGCACCAAGTACCGTGGTCAGTTCGAAGAGCGCCTCAAAAAGGTGGTCGACGAAATCAAAGAGACGCGGTGCATTCTGTTCATCGACGAATTCCACACGATTATTGGCGCTGGTGGTGCCGAGGGCACTCTTGATGCCGCCAATATTCTCAAACCGGCATTGTCACGGGGCGAGCTCCAGACGATTGGCGCCACCACGCTCGACGAATACCGCAAGTACATCGAGCGTGATGCGGCCCTCGAGCGCCGCTTTCAACCGGTGATGGTCGACCAACCCAACGAAGAAGACACCATTACCATTTTGCGGGGCATCAAATCGCGCTACGAAGATTTCCATCAGTTGCAGATTAGCGACGAAGCCATTCAGGCGGCTGCGTATCTGTCGACGCGCTACGTGCCCGATCGCTTTTTGCCGGACAAAGCCATCGACCTCATCGACGAGGCGGCGGCCCGGGTGCGCATGACGCGGAGCTCCACGCCATCGGCGTTGCGCGATGCCCTGCGCGGCTACGAGGCCATCAACAAAGAAATCGAAGCCGCTCAGGCGCAAGACCAATATGAACTGGTCGAAACTCTGCAAGAGCGAGCCGATGTGCTCAAAGGTCGTATTACGCAGCTCGAAGCCGAATACGGCATCACGGCTTCACACACCAGCGACGAATCGCCGTATGTCACCGAAGAAGACATTGCCGCAGTCGTGGCCATGTGGACCGGTATCCCGGTCACCCGGCTGACTGGCGACGAAACCACCCGCTTGCTCCAGATGGAAAACGTGCTCCACGGGCGCGTGATTGGGCAGAGCGAAGCCATTGTGATGATCTCCAAGGCGGTGCGTCGCGCCCGTGCGGGGCTCAAAGACCCACGGCGCCCGATTGGCAGCTTCATCTTCCTCGGGCCCACGGGCGTCGGCAAAACGGAGCTCGCCAAGGCGCTCGCGGAGTTCATGTTTGGCTCCGAAGAGCATCTCATCAAAATCGACATGTCGGAGTTCCAAGAGCGCCACAACGTGTCGCGCTTGGTCGGCTCACCTCCCGGATATGTGGGCTACGGCGAGGGCGGTCAGCTCACCGATGCGGTGCGCCGTAAGCCGTACTCGGTGGTGCTCTTCGACGAAATCGAAAAAGCGCATCCCGACACCTACAACATGTTGCTTCAGGTGCTCGAAGACGGCCATCTGACCGATGGCAAGGGGCGGCGTGTCGATTTTCGCAATACGATTATCATCATGACCTCCAACGTGGGCACCGAGCAGATCCGGGGCGCATCCCGCATCGGTTTTGTGGGCCAGGGGAGCGAGGCGAGCAACCAAGATTTGCGCAACCGCGTGAATGACGCCCTGCGCATGGTCTTCCGCCCCGAGTTCTTGAACCGTCTCGACGGCACCATCATCTTCCACGCACTGACCAACACCGAAATTCGCCAGATTACGCACTACATGCTGCAGCGCATCCAGAAGCAACTCGACGAACACCGCCTGACGCTACAGGTGACCGACGAGGCCTGTGATCTGCTGGCCAAACGTGGGTACGACCCAGCCTTTGGCGCCCGTCCGTTGCGGCGCATTATCACCAACCTCATCGAAGACCCCTTGTCGGAGGGATTCCTCGACGGGCGATTCGTGGCTGGCGACACCATCATCGTCGACGTGGCCACACTCGACAACGGCGAAGAATACTTGCGCCTCAACGCGCAACGGCAACCGGTCGAGGAGACGCCGGTAGATTCGTTGGCATAGCCCGATGGCCAAAGCACGGACCGTCTACATTTGTCAGCAGTGCGGCGCACAACAGGCCCGTGAGATGGGGCGTTGCCCCAACTGTGGCAACTGGGGAAGTTTGGTCGAACACATCGAACGACGTGAAGCGCCAAGCGCTGCGCGTCGTTCGACCGTTGTCAGCGGCGGAGGCACCCCAATCCCGCTCCGCGAAGTTCCGAGTGGCGGGGTCAGTCGCCTCCCCGTGCGCTTCCAAGAATTCTCGCGTGTGCTCGGGGGTGGGTTGGTGCCCGGCAGCCTGGTGCTGATTGGTGGTGAGCCTGGGATCGGCAAATCGAGCCTGCTCCTGCAAAGTGCGGCCCATTTTGCAGAGCATGTGGGCGTCGCGCTCTACATCTCGGCCGAAGAATCGGCCCAACAAATCAAACTCCGCGCTGACCGCATGGGACTCGCACCCGAGCGCTTGTGGGTTTCGTCAGAGACCAACCTCGACATGGCCATCCAGCACATCATTGCGCAGGCACCGCAACTGGTCATTGTCGACTCCATACAGACCATCTACCTCGAAGAGCTCAATTCAGCGGCCGGCTCGGTGGGGCAGGTGCGCGAAGGTGCCTTGCGCCTGTTGCGCGTGGCCAAAGAGCACAACATTCCCATTATCATCGTCGGCCATGTCACCAAAGAGGGAGCCATTGCCGGCCCGCGCATGCTCGAGCATATCGTGGACGTGGTGCTTTACCTCGAGGGTGAGCGCTTTCATCAGTACCGCGTGCTCCGTGGCGTCAAAAACCGCTTCGGCTCCACCGATGAAGTGGGCATTTTTGAGATGACCAGCAACGGGCTCGAAGAAATCACCAATCCGTCACAGGTGTTTTTGGCGGAGCGCTCGGCACATACTCCGGGCTCGGCAGTTGCGGTCACACTGGAGGGCACGCGGCCGATTTTGGTGGAAGTGCAAGGGCTCACATCCAACACCGCCAATCCACAACCGCGGCGCACCGTCAACGGATTCGACATGAACCGCCTGCAGATGATTTTGGCGGTGCTCGGCAAGCGCGTCGGACTGCCGCTATTTAACCAGGACGTCTACATCAACATGGTCGGCGGGCTCAAAATCGGCGAGCCGGCGGCCGACCTAGCGGTCGCCACGGCCATTGCGTCTTCGTTTCGCAATCAGGCGGTCGAGGCTGATTTGGTGTTGGTGGGAGAAATCGGGCTGAGCGGCGAGCTGCGCGGGGTCTCACAACTCGAACGCCGCCTCAGCGAAGCAGCGAAGCTAGGGTTCCGCCGCGCCATCTGCCCGCCGTTGCAATCCCCCATGCAGATTGCCGGGCTACAAATCACGCCCGTACGCTCGTTGTTTGATGCCATCGACAGCGCATTGGGGCCCGCACCACGGCGGGCAGCCCGAGCACAAACCGACCACGACGACTAACCGACACACCACCACCGCAGGAGTCGAGTATCCATATGCGTGCAGTTGTACAACGCGTCACCGCCGCCGAAGTCCGCGTCGCTGGCGCAGTCGTGGGAGCCATCCAACACGGCATGGTCGTGCTACTGGGCATTGCGCCCCACGACACCTCCGCACAGGTTGAGCTCATCGGCAACAAACTCCTAGACGTGCGCATCTTTGACGATGACAGCGGCAAACCCAACGTGTCGCTCCGCGATACTGGGCTCCCCGTCTTGTTGGTCTCGCAGTTCACGCTCTACGCCGATATCAGTCGCGGTCGCCGCCCCGGCTATTCGCATGCGGCACCACCAGCGCACGCCGCCCCCCTCGTAGAGGCCATGGCCACGTATCTGCGCGATCGCGGGGTACGTGTGGCCACGGGCGTATTTGGCGCGGAGATGCAAGTCAGCCTCACCAACGATGGCCCGTATACGCTCATCATCGACAGCGACACGCTGAGCTACCCGGCAGGCATGCACCCGTGATGCCTGCTGCCACACGCAGGCTCCCAACGACGCGCCGAATGTGCAGAGATGTGCGTCACCGCACCGCTTGCTCGGAGTGTGCCAAGTAGCAGAGGTCACATTTGACGGGCGGCCATGTGCACACCAAGCACACGATGTACGGGGCGCAGCGGGCTCGTCACTGAAATGGCGTGGGACCGAGCACCTGCATCATCCGCCCCACCAGCATAGTTTTGGCGGTATACTCGTACCACGGTATCACTGAGGCATGTTTTTCTTGCAATGCAAAGGAGCAGTCCCATGGCGTTATTTGACATGTCGTTGAGTCAACTCGAGGCATATCGCCCCGATGTGGCCGAGCCCGCCGATTTCGACGCATTTTGGCAGCAGAGCCTGGCCGAGACGCGCTCATACCCGCTCAACGTGCAATTTGTGCGCACCGATGTGCCATTCCAGACCATCGAGGCCTACGACGTCACGTTTAACGGGTGGGGCGGTCAGCCCATCAAAGGCTGGTTTTTGCTCCCCAAGCAACGCACAGGCGCAGTGCCGTGCATCGTCGAATACATCGGCTACGGCGGCGGGCGTGGGTTCCCCAGCGACTGGCTGTTGTGGAGTAGCCTCGGCTATGCGCACTTCGTGATGGACACCCGTGGCCAGGGCAGTGCGTGGAACAAGGGCGATACCGCAGACCCCGAGCCCGAAGGGAGCAATCCGCACCACCCCGGCTTCATGACGCGCGGCATCCGCAACAAGCAGACCTACTACTACCGCCGCGTGTTTAGCGATGCGGTGCGCGCCATTGAAGCGGCCCGGAGCCACCCGGCGGTCGACGCCAGCCGCATCTGTGTGGCCGGCGGCAGCCAGGGAGGTGGGATCTCGATTGCGGCGGCTGGGCTGGTGCCCGACGTGGCCGTGGCCCTGCCCGATGTGCCCTTTTTGTGCCACTACCGGCGTGCCACCGAGATTACCGACTCCAACCCGTACAGTGAAATCAGCCGCTACTTGATGTCACACCGCGACGCGGTCGAAGAAGTCTTTGCCACGCTCAACTACTTCGACGGTATGCACTTCGCCAAGCGCGCCCAGGCCAACGCGCTCTTTTCTGTGGGGCTGATGGACGACATCTGCCCGCCCTCCACCGTGTATGCCGCCTACAACAACTGGGCAGGTGCCAAGCACATCTGCATTTGGCGGTATAATCGACATGAGGGTGGTGGAAATTTCCAGACCCAAGAAAAGATTCAATATATGCACCGCCTGCTCCCCGTGTAGAGAGCAGCGTGCCAGCGGAACTATGACAGAAAGCACGCCCACGAGCGATTTCCAACAACGAATTACTGCGGCGGTTGCGGCCGGCGACACCGTCGCTGCCCGCAACGCCCATCGCGATTGGTTGCAGGCCGAGCCCGACAATGTGGCAGCCCTCGTCGGGCTAGCACGCCTCCTGCCAATCGTCGCCGAGCGCGAACGCCTCGTCACACGCGCCCTAGCCATCGACCCACACTCGGCTGATGCCCTCGCCGCCCATGCCGATATTCAGCAGTGGAAAGCGCAGGGAGTGCACATTGTCACGGTGCCACGATTTGCACCTACCCAACAACTCCCCGAAGAAGTACCGCCCCCGGCGCCAGCCCCAGTCGTCATGTGCCCCAAGCACCCCGCCAACGAAGCCACCCTGCGGTGTCACAGTTGCGGAGCCCCGCTCTGTGTGCAATGTGCCATCCCCAATGAAGTCGGGCATTTGTGCGCAGAATGCCGTGATCAGCGCATCCCAGAGCGCTACCGGAGCACCCGTGCCCAACAAATCACCAGCGCGTTGGTGGGCGCCCTGCTCGCCATCATCATCCCACTGCCACTCAGCCTGCTCCTCGGCATCCCCTTTATCGGGCCATTCGTGTTTTTGCTCGGCGGCGGTCTGGTGGGGAACGTGAGTGCGCAGATCTGTGAGCGCCTGCTTCGCAAACGTGGCCGTGGCATCGCCACCGGAGCAAGTAGCGGCATCATCATCGGCTCGGTGCTCGTCATGGGCTGGTTGGGGTTTTATGGAAATGTGCTACTCATCATGATTGGCATCATGTACGTGTTTGTGGCGATCCGGAGCGTACGCCAGAGCCTGCTCTAACTGCTACTCCGACCGCCAAAAGCCCCCGACCACACTGCGATGGTCGGGGGCTTTCGTTGTGAGCGCGCAATTTAGTTCATGGGGACTTGCGGGACGATTTTGCCCTCGATGCGCGCAAAAATCTCGGCAATGGAGTGCCCAGTAATCGTCAGACCGTGGTTTTTCAGGCCAATCACGGCCCGTGACGGGTCAGGAGCTTGACGCACCAACTCGGCCACCTCGGCGGCGATTTCGTAGGTGCCACACGGGTAGTTGACCTGCGTGGATTGAATGGGGTCGGCCCACCAGGCGTGGATGTGCACAATGGCGCCCACCGACGGGTGTTCGCGGTAGATCATCCAGTGCTCGATGGCGTCGACGGAGACACGTCGTGGCTCGACGTTCGGTGGCACGCTCAGGCGAATCATCAGGTGCTCGGGCACGTATTCGGTGACCAACAGCACGTCGCGGCCGACCGTCTTGAGTTTGCTCTTATCGACCCCCGAAGCCGACATCCAGAAGTACTCGGGATTGTGATGCGCCCGGGCACTCAAATTGCCGTAGCTCAGGCCACCGATGTTGTAGAGGCGGCGCACCATGCGCAGGTCGTTTTCGGTGAGGAAATCCTCGATGCGGGTCGGTGACGGCAACAAGCCCATTTGGTCGAGCTTGACACCGGCATCACAGATCTGCCACATTGGCTCCTCGCCGCCCCAGAGCGCCTCGGGCAGGTTGGGCACGAAGTCGTTGTTGATGACGAGATGGCTACATGCCAGCGGCGTCACGCGCTGATAGACGTGCTCGTAGTACTCGGCATCGGTGCCCGTGTACTTCACCACGTAATGCCCCTGCTCGGGGGTGATGAAATGGCTTTCACGCACCCCGTTGACCACCGTGTTGTAGATGATCATGTTGGAAATCGAGCGCACCAACAACGGATACGCAGCGTGCATGATGTTGGGTTCGTTGCCGGGGCCTTCGAAAATGGAGGCCACAAACGTGCCCTGGCCACGGCGCTTGACGGGGCGTGGCGCATCGACATCACACATGTTGAGGACAAGGCGCAACACGCCATCTTCTTCGACATCGCCCTCTTGGTTGACCGCATCTGGCCGAAATATGTTGCCCTTGGCAACGATGACGTCTCGCAGACGCGCGGTAAACTCCGCCACAAACGCACTTGACGTCTTGCCAGCGGTCGTAAACGTCATCACCTCATCATCGGCAAATGGTGAGTTGCGCAACGCCGGATTGGCATTATTTGACATGATTTTCATCCTTACCTAACAGACCACCACCGCTACACGCCTTTCTCATGCAGAGCATGACCAAACGTGATTGAAAAAATGGTCAATACCACGGTTAGAATAGCCCTAAACGCAACGGGTGTCAAGTAAATCCAGCTTGACAATCCCCATACAACACCCTAGAATCTTCATTAATATGTAATGTTGACGTGCACACATACTTTGAAAGATTTTCGCATGACGCATACCTGCTGGAAGCGCCGGCTCGCCTTGGGGATTGCCGTGTTGCTGGTCAGTTGTGGGCAACCCATCCAGATCAACAACCGTACTCCGCAACCCAGTGGTACACCGCTCATTGCCGCGACTGACAGCACCGTGCTCGCAGAGAGCCCGGAGGGTGCGGCTCCGGAGGCGCCAACGCTCCCAGCCGCAGAGGTGACGGCATCACCCGAGGCGACGGCCTTGCCGGCTGCTGTGGCAGTGACGCCGGTCGAAGTCGTCGTCGTCACACCGCGGCTCGTGGCCACACCGACCGGCGACGAACGCTGGGCGGCGTTCACCAGCAATCGGAGCGCCTTTGAGTCCCCCATGCGCATGAGCACGCTCGCACCGAGCCCGCTCTTGTGGCTTGACCCGCGCAACGGGCAGGTGCTCGAAATCGGCCTTCTCAACGGCGACTTCGTTGCAACCGCTACGATGAACCTGACGTCTGATAACAGCAAGGCCTACGAAGTCGAATACCGCATCAATCAAGACTACGGGCTGACTTCCATCTCTGAGGCGGTGGCCATGCGCATGCGTGACGCCGGGTATGCCGCAAGTGTCCGTGCGTTTGTGGTCGCGACCGACAATATCATCGAGATCCGCTAACGGTACCTCGTAGCGAGGGAGACACCAAATGACCAGTAAATACCTTGACATGGTGCGTGGGCAACGTAGACGGCCCGGTGGCATGCAATTCACCTCCAAGACCCTATTGGCCGTATTAGCCGTGGTCGCCATGGCTGGATCCGCCGCCTACTGGTGGGGGGTGCAGTCACAGCTCACCGACAACCGCATTGTGGCCATCGCATTCACGGCCATCTTGGTGCTTGCCCCACCCAGCCTGGTGTCGTTTTTGATTCCGTGGTCACCGGCGGGCATGCTTTTGCAAAAAATCAACGCCCGCACCTGGGGCTACCCCGTCATCATTGGTGCGGCGCTCTACCTGATTTATTACTCGTTTCAGATTCAGTGGAGCTGGTGGGCGGCACAACCCGTGGTGGCCGACTCTGATTTGGTCTACCAACAAGCCCTCATCGGCATCATCGGCTTCATCGTCATCCCGGCTCTGCTCTGGACGCCGGTGTCGTCGGACGAACTCGTGGAGCAGGTGCGCCAGGCGCATTTGGTCAAACGCTACGAGCTCCAGACCCAAGCCGACATTGCCATTTTACGCGCGTCACTGCTCCGGGCCCAAGAGAAAGCGCTGATTGGCTTTGCGAATTTGACGCTCCAAGAGCGCCAAGAACTCGCGGCCGTGATGCGCTCGCTGGTGGTAGGCATCGACAACACGCTCCGCGAAATGGGGCAGACCGTGCGCACGGTGAGTGGCGTGGCCATGCCGTTTGACGGACTCCTCGAAGACAACGCCGAAGTGCGTGATGTGCTCGATTACATCAGTGATAGCCTCGAAGCCTCCGCATTGAACGTCGACGACCGTGGCGCACCACCCTATGAAGCCGAGCCCCGCGCCCAAATCGAGCAAACCCCGGAGCAGTCGACCATGCGCCCATCTCAGCGCGTGCGCCGCCCAACCATGTACCCACCCCAGCAGTACGAGGAGTAAACGGCGATGCGCGGGCGCAAATACGCAAGTGGCGGGGCACTACCCGCCGATGACCTGCACGAGCTCGTTGATTTGCTTGCCGTGCGCATCTATGAGCGACTCGGCGAAAGCTCGTTTCGGCTCAGCAAAAGCGACGTGGCCGAACTCGTAGCCCCCTACATCGACGACCTCATCGCCACTGATCGCCAAGAGATTACCTGGATGGTGTGGGAGCTGATTCAGGCGGGTGCGCAAGAGCACGAAGGCTAGGCGCACATGCGAATCGGGATACTCGGTGGCACCTTTGACCCCATCCATATCGGACATCTCGCCATCGCTCGCACAGCGGTGGCGGAGTTGTCTTTGGAGCGCCTGCTCATCATCCCCAGTCGCACGCCACCACACAAACCACAGCCCAGCACCACCCCGCAACAGCGCCTCGACATGTGCCGCCTCGGCTGTGGCGATATTGCACAGTGCGAAATCAGCGACATCGAGCTGCGCCGCGACGGCCCCTCGTATACCATCGACACCCTGCGCGCACTCGCTGCCCCCGATCACCAGTTGCTGTTGCTCCTCGGTGTGGATGCCGTGCAGATATTGCCACAGTGGTACCAAGCGCACCAGATTGGGGACTACGCCGAGCTCGTAATGGTGGCGCGGAGTGGTAGCGCCCCGCTCGACCAAGTGCAGCTCGTGGCCGCCTTGCCCAGCCTGGCTGGGCGCATCCACACCATCCCCGGGCCCGGCATGGATGTCTCGAGTAGCGACATCCGGGCGCGCTGTGCACGCGGTGCCAGCATCGCTGGGCTGGTGCACCCGGCGGTGGCCGCCTATATTGCCACCCACCAACTCTACCAAGCCACCTCCAACACCTGATGAGGAGTCTCACCTGTGGATATTTTTGCCCCGGTGCGGGCCTATGCCGCCGCCGAATCATTGGCACTGACCGATCAGCACTACGCCCAGATGGCCAGCTACCTTGAGCTCCTGCGCGAGTGGAACGAAAAATTTAATCTGACGGCCATCACCGACCCCGAGCAGATGGTGAGCAAGCATGTGCTCGACGCCCTGACGTACTTGGCGTTTTGGAGTAACCCGCCACAATCGATTATCGACGTGGGGGCTGGGGCGGGCATCCCCGGCATCATCTTGGCGATGGTGTGGCCCGAGACGCAGATTACGCTGGTAGAAAGCATCGGCAAAAAATGCACGTTCATGCGCCATGTGGCCACGGAGCTGAACCTGAGCAACGTGACGGTCGTCAATGACCGCGCCGAGAGCATCGGGCACGACCCGGCCCACCGCGAGCACTACCAGATGGCAACGGCGCGGGCCGTGGCCGATTTGCGCACGCTGGTCGAATACCTGCTGCCGCTGTGCCGCCCCCAAGGCGTGGTCTATGCCCCCAAAGGCCCGCATCCCGAGGAGGAAGTGGCCGGCGCGCGCGTGGCAATTGGCCGCCTAGGCGGGCGTGTGCGCGACGTAGTACCCATCGTGGTGGCGGGCCTCGATGGCCGGAGCATGGTGCGCATCGACAAACTGAAAGCAACGCCGGCTGAGTTCCCACGGGCTGCAGGAGTGCCGAGTAAACGTCCGTTGTAATTGAGAATTGGTCAATGGATAATTGAGAATTAAGAATGGGGGAATTAAGAATTGAGAATTGAGAATTGAAAATGGGGGTGATGGTGGGGGATAGCGGTGTCAGCACATGATCGTGGGCCAGATGGGGCATATGCGCAGACGATCCCCCTGCATGGCACCATGGTCGAACACAGACTCGTTATTATAGGATAACCGTTAATTTATATTATAAAGTTGCATATCCTATAATAAGGTGGTGTGTTATTATAGTTTATAGGATATTTTATAATAAGGTGACATCATGCACCGTGATATTCAGGGCTACACCATTCCCCAGATATTTGGAAATGAGCGATACGGCTCATTTGTCCCCCATGCATTACCACCTAATCCACCAATTGAGTGGAGCAATGTATTACGCAGTAAATTCGACCAAGCTATTCTGGCATTGGGACGGCTCGACAGCATGGCAACACTACTCCCCGATGTAACCATGTTTTTGTATGCATATATCCGCAAAGAAGCAGTTTTATCGTCAATGATCGAAGGCACACAATCTTCATTAGCAGATTTGATGCTTTTTGAGCTCGACGAAATACCAGGTGTCCCCTTGGACGATGTCCGTGAAGTAAGCAACTACGTAGCAGCCATGGAGCTCGGCGTAGCACGTATCAACAACGATTTCCCTATTTCGCTTCGCTTGATGCGCGAAATGCATACAGTACTTCTGAAACATGGCCGTGGCAGTGATCACACCCCTGGCGAATTTCGCCGTAGTCAAAACTGGATTGGTGGGACACGACCAGGGAATGCAATCTATGTACCACCTCCTGCTAGTCTCGTACAAGATTGCATGGGGGAGCTAGAAAAATTCATCAATGATATTCCCGAGCATACACCGGCACTCCTCAAGGCGGCGTTAGTCCATGTACAATTTGAGACCATTCATCCGTTTTTGGATGGAAACGGACGACTTGGACGTTTGCTCATCACACTCATTTTGCTAAAGCAGGGATTTTTACATCAACCATTACTGTATCTAAGTCTCTATCTCAAAACGCATCGTTCTCGCTATTACGAGTTATTGACGCTCGTACGTACCAAAGGGATGTGGGAAGAATGGCTCGATTTTTTTGCTGATGCAGTTATTGTCACTGCGACGCAAGCAGTTGATACCGCCCAACAACTCTTGCAACTACTCGAATCAGATCGACTGCGCATCAACACGCTCAAACGGGCTGGATTGTCGTGCCGCCAAGTCCATCGTGCACTCAGCGAACGCCCAATAAGTAACTCACGCTGGTTGGTCGAACACACTGGTTTGACTGCAATGACGGTCAACAAGGCCTTGGTGCAATTACAACAGCTCGGTATCGTCACCACGCATACCGCTCAAAAGCGCAATCGTACCTATATTTATCGCGATTACATTGATGTCATCAATCGTGGTACCGAATTACCGTAAACACACGTACCTCGGCAGTGGGCTCCGTATGAGATGCACATGCAACTTCCCACCACCCTCCCGCTCCGCCGTACAAAGGGATGCCCATATACTGCGAGAAATACGGCGTACAAATTATTTCAAATGTATTTTAATATTTAAAATGGGTTTGAAATATGTCGTGGTACTGCGGGATATGGGCTATTTTGTCTTGGGCGCATAACCGAGTGATATATTCGAGATGTATTGGCGTATATCGTACCGTAATTACAGTGCACAACGTGGTCATTGACCGATGGGCAACATGAACTGCAAGGTCGGCTGAGTCCCCACGTGCTACGGGAGTACCTAGCGGAGGTCTATTGCAGACGGAGCGCCATTGCTGGATGATACTTTGTTTGTCAATAATATCAGTAACACGTTTTTGTGGTAATATATAACACATCCACATACACGTGAAAAGGCACTTATGACATACAACCCACCCGCGATGACAATTGCGCAGATGGATGCGCTATTGGCGTATTTGCCGCACTTTACGCCGCAGGATTATGACCCGTGGGGGCCATCGCAGCTGTACGATTTTTTCAATGCACTGCCGTACAACGGCATGGTGCGGGCATTTCGCGATACGTACATGGACGTGTGTAGTGACATCCACCCGTACCACCTGCTCCCTGAGGACGACCCAGATGTGCAGCCCGATGCCAGCATCTTCAAGCGATTTGGCACGGTGGAGGCCATGCAGACAGCGAGCGCCAACCAGATCCGGCGGCTGCTGATGCTGTGCACACGCGGCGAGCATTTTGGGTTTTCGAGCACGGGCGATCTGATTGCGAGTGGCGTGATTACGGCCGCGCTGCATCGCCTGCAGGTACTGCGGGATGAGTTGAGTCAGCAAGGATGAGGTGAGTAATGACAACGGACGACGCAGCCGACGAATATGACGATGAAGATGACACTGAAGATGGTACTGCGTATTAGCGGGACTACTTTCGCCTGACGACCACATACTGCGAAGTAATGCAACTATTGGACGATAACATGCGCGTAGGCGCCGGCTGGTCCGCTCATCACCGCATGAAACTCGACATGGACGAGGCGGTGTTCATCCGCAAGCCGTTTGTGTTGTGGGTGGCACGTGTGGGCTGGGATAGTCCATACCAGCCTTTCGCATATTTCTTCCCATTTCGTTATTGGAAAAAGTCACCCACACCGGAGATGATTGACCGAGCCAAACAGGCTGCATTTCACGATCGCAGATTTTTTATGACCTGCTCATACTGCAATCAAATACGTAATATTGGGCACATGTTTAGTACCACGAGAAACCAAGAGATGTGTCAGGGCTGTGCGACACGGTATCTGGGGGTGGTGTACTGAGGCTTCTGTAGTGGGGAAATTGAGAATTGGGATTGAGAATGGTATGCAAAGTGGTTGAAACCTTCATGTGGAACGTGTAGATCTAAGGAGTCAAGACATGTCATTTCTAGCGATACTCGCAGCACTCATCACAATGGTGTATTCACTTTTACTTATAACGCGGCTGATGCGTATACATGAAAGTCTAAAAGAAGTCACCAAAGAACGCAGACCCCATCACTTCGCAAAAAAACGTGATGCCTATCAACAGGCATTAGTCGATCTACGAAATGACCCCACCAATCACGCACTGCATGAACAAGCACTCACATTCGGGCGTGAATATTCGTCCGCTAAACGATATGATACAGGCATAACCCTGTTCGATGAGATTGCCATCGCAAACGACATTCGTGCAGTGACAGCCAACGCATCACACACATATCCATCAGCAGGCACGCCACACGTAGCATCCGTTGAAGAACGGTTACTCGCACTCAAGAAATTGCAGGAAAACAATCTCATTTCAGACGATGAATATGAGCAAAAACGCAAGAGTGTGTTAGATAGTATTTAAACGTTCTGTTTACTCTGCCACCAATTGAACGCCACCCCACCCCCACAAAAACTCCCCCCTGCAACCATCGGGTGTGCAGGGGGGATTGGCAAACTGCCACGCAGATAAATCTTGGAACTATGGTGCGAGATGACGTAGTACCTGTGTAGCGGACGCCCAACGAGCCTGTACTGTCGCCATTATGTGGTGCTCATTTGCGGTGATGGCGCGCTGCACAGGCACCACGGGTGTCTGTGTCACTGTCATCTGCGGTACTTGAGCAATACCATTTCCCTGAGCTTGCTTTGTTTGGGTTTTCGCCGCAGCTTTAGTTTGAGCCACCGCCGCCTTGGCAGTCAACCCGGGGGCGGCAGTTTGTGCCTTACTCACGGCTATGGCCGTCGCGGTTTGGGCTTTGGCCACGGCGGTCATTTCCAAGGCCGCCGCTTTGGTCTGTGCCACCACCGCCTTGGCGGTCAACCCGGGGGCGGCAGTTTGGGCTTT
>JBBAWX010000008.1:0-57593 GCA_040396955.1 Roseiflexaceae bacterium | reverse complement strand
TGGTCTGTGCCACCACCGCCTTGGCGGTCAACCCGGGGGCGGCAGTTTGGGCTTTGGCCACGGCGGCCGTTTCCAAGGCGGCAGCTTTGGTCTGTGCCACCACCGCCTTGGCGGTCAACCCGGGGGCGGCAGTTTGGGCTTTACTCACGGCAATGGCCGTCGCAGTTTGGGCTCTGGCCACGGCGGCCGTTTCCAAGGCGGCTACGTTGGTTTGTGCGACCGATGTCTGAACCACCACCGCCGTAGCCGTTTGCGCCAATGGATCATTGAGATTCGCAACCGGGAGTACATCACCCATACAGCAAGAGCCACGATTAATCCAGCTTCCGTTGCCCAACTGACCACGTGCACCCCATCCCCAACATTTGACCGAATAGTCTCCAAGCACAGCACACACGTGGGCTGCCCCCAGTGAAACATCAGACACGGTCAAATTTGAGCTTAGTGCGATGGCAGAGAGTGATGCGATTTCGCCAACTGCATCACCGACACTTGTGGTATTAATGACGCCAAGGCCCAACTGAAAGAACGAATTTCCACCCCAGCACTTGATGTTCTGATCATCGAGAAGCACACAGGTGTTTCCGAATGACTGATTGCCAGCCGTAGCAACATTGGACGTTTCGACATCAATGGCGGTTCTGCCGGTCCCGAGTTCGATTGGCGTCAAATAATCACCCATTTGATTGGGGCCCACGCCAATCATTGACATCTCACTCTTGGCATCATTTTGGCCGAGTTGCCCTTTGTAGTTTTCTCCCCAGCACTTCACCGTACCATCATCCAACACGGCACACGAATGATTCCCTCGTGCGCTAATCTGCACGGCAGTACGTCCAGTCCCTAGTTGTACTGCGTTCGCTGCTGGTGCCGTCAAAGAATCGGTATTTTCTCGCCCCAACTGACCACTTTCGTTTTTGCCCCAACAACGGACGGTGTTATCATCCAATAACGCACAAGTATGCGCAATACCAGCACTCACCTGCAGTACCGAACGACCTGTAGCAAATGAGACCGGGGCATTATTAGGCGACGAAATCGTCGTGGTATTACTGTAGCCGAGCTGCCCATACGTATTATCGCCCCAACACTTCAGCGTATCGTCGTTGAGAATGGCGCATGTATGGTCGGTCCCTGCACTTACAAACTTGGCCGTTTTACCAACACCCAGATTTACTTTGGGCAGATTATTGCCCATTTCGTTTTTGGCATCACCTCGATTCAGATTATCACCGATGCCAAGTTGTCCGTACGTGTTGCGTCCCCAGCACTTCAGGGCATCGTCACTGAGAATGACACATGCATGAGAATCACCGGCACTCAACGATTTGGCGGTATATTTTACGCCATTACTCACCATCCCAAAGTCGAGAACTGGAAGATTCGCCCCCATCTCTTCTGGTGCGGTGCCACGTGATAGTATGTCCCCCACGCCCAGTTCTCCGTTGTTGTTATACCCCCAACACTTCACCCTGCCACCATTCAACAGGGCGCAACTATGCGAGTACCCGGCACTGATGCGCATGCCTGCTTCTGCACGCAGGGAGGCACGGCTTTGGGAGAATGAGCGTAAGGGGTGAAAAACGACGGGAATCAACAGCGCAACACTCAAAAGAATGCACCAGGTTATTCCAGATATACGTCTCATAAATATGACAAGTCTTTCTATTGTTTTTTATAAAATGAGTACACAAGTACACCAGCACAAATTCTATAAATATTTGAAAACACATGCCATCATCATACCATGCATTTTACAGGAGACTACCGCATTCCTCAGCTCGTTGACTCTTATTTTACGTATGCCAAAGCAGAAAAAGACTCCCAGCTCACCGTGTGAGCTGGGAGTCGTATCCAACAATCAAGCTACTGAGAGACCTTCAAATACAGGCGATTGACGTATTCTTTGAGCATGCGCTTGGTGCTGAATTGCGGGGCGCAGGTGGCAATGGCGCGCTTGGCGACATGCACCCAACGGGGCGAAAAGCCCTGCGCGTTGACGTCGTAGTAGCTCTTGGCGACGTCGTTGGCGAGGAGCTCGTAGAGGTGGTTGGCGTCTTCCCAATCTTGGTGATCGGTGTTGTCGTACTCACGCTCTTCGCCGATGGCCCAACCGTTGGTGCCGTCGTAGGCCTCGGGCCACCAACCGTCGAGGATGCTCAGATTGGGGATGCCGTTGAGGCTGGCCTTTTGGCCGCTGGTGCCACTGGCCTCGTAGGGGCGGCGTGGTGTATTGAGCCATACATCGACCCCCTGCACCAAGGCACGGGCCACGCACATGTCGTACTCTTCGAGGAAGATGATGCGACCGGCGAATCCGGGCTCTTGGGAGCGGCGGTAGACGTCTTGGATGAAGTGCTTGCCCGGCTCGTCGGCGGGGTGCGCCTTGCCGGCAAAGACCATCTGGATGGGGCGATCGGGGTTGTTGAGGATGGCCTTGAGGCGCTCGGCATCGCGGAACAACAGCGTGGCGCGTTTGTAGGTGGCAAAGCGGCGCGCAAACCCGATGGTGAGGATTTTGTCGTCGAACAACGGCCATGCCGGCGGTGGGAAGCCGAGGCGGGTATGGCGCTGGGCCACGCGTTCGCGCACAAAACTCACCAACACGCGCTTGAGCTGGAGGCGGGTCTGCCAGAAGGCGGCATCGTCGCTCTGCATCAGGGTCTGCCACAAGGCCGGATCGTCGAGGCGGTCGTACCAACCGGCACCCAGCACTTCGTCGAAATGCTGGCGCATGGCGGGAGCGATCCAAGTGGCCGAGTGGATGCCATTGGTGACGGAGGTGATGGGCACTTCGTCGAGCTCTTTGCCGGGGTAGAGCCACTGCCACATGCCGCGAGCCACGTGCCCGTGCAATTTGCTGACACCGTTGTGCATCTGCGACAAACGCAGGGCGAGCACCGTCATGGCAAAGCTGGGGCCCCACGACTGCTGTTGCATGGCGATATTCATGAATTCGTCGCGGCTGATGCCCAAATCGTCCCAAAAACGCCCGAAGTACTTGTCGATGAGGTCGAGTGAAAAGGCGTCGTTGCCGGCCGGAACCGGGGTATGCGTGGTAAAGACGGCCTGCGCTTTGACGGTCTCGAAGGCCTGCATGTACGGCATCCCCTGAGCCACTAGCTCACGGGCCAGCTCGAGCACCAAAAAGGCCGAGTGGCCTTCGTTCATGTGCCAGACGGTGGGGCTGATGCCCAGCATGCGCAGGGCGCGCACACCACCCACACCGAGCACCAATTCTTGGGCCACGCGCATGTCGTGGTCGCCGCCGTAGAGGCGGGCCGACAACTCGCGGTCGCTGGCGCTGTTGGGGTGGATGTCGGTGTCCATCAGGTAAAGCGAGACACGGCCGATTTGCAGCTGATAGACCTTGGCGTAGATGGTGCGACCGGGCAATTCGACGCCGACCACGACTTCGTCGCCACTGGGGGTCAAGGCGGGGCGGGCGGCGATGTCGGCAAAGCTCATCTTGCTGTACATGGCCTCTTGCCAACCGCTATGGTCGAGACGCTGGCGGAAGTAGCCCTGGGGGTAGATGAAACCGACCGCCACGAAGGGCAAATCGAGGTCACTGGCTTCTTTGACATGGTCGCCGGCCAAAATACCGAGGCCACCCGAATAAATGGGGAGCGACTCGTGGATGCCGAACTCGGCCGAAAAATACGCGATGGAGCCTTTTTGGGTGGGGTAGGTGCGCTTGAACCAGGTACCAGAATCGGTCATGTAGGCGTCGTAGGCAGCGATGACCGCATCGTAGTCGGCAAGCCAGGTGGGGGTGTTGGTAGCAGCCATTAGACTTGTTTGGCGCACATTGCGCAAAAACTGCACCGGGTTGTGGTAGACGGCCTGCCACAAATCGGCATCGATGCGGGCAAACAGGGCGGTGGCGTCGTGGTTCCAGGCCCACCAGTAGTTGTAGGCGATTTCACGGATACGCGCAATACGGTCGGGGATCGGGGTAAAAAGCAGATCAGCACTCTGAGCGCTCAATGTTCACCTCTATTCATGCATTTAACAGAAGGAAACTGACACACGGAGTAGCCACGATGCTCCCCGCAAACACCCTCCACTATACACGTAAGCAGTAGGTTACGCAACTCTGCACCCACAAACATCAAGACACGCTCATTCGCGCTCAATACGAAAATGGTATGATGAAAGACAAATAATACCCTCCCCTAGCAGGAAAGTTCGATATCATGCGCCCTTCGATTGTGGTCACCCAGCCCATCCCCGGAGATGCTGTGGCCCGCCTGCGCCAGCATGGCGATGTCACCTATCGCACCACTGACGGTCCGCTTGCCAAAGCGGAATTATGCCAACTCTTGGCGCAGGCTGACGCCGTATTGCCGCTCTTGACCGATGTCATCGACGCCGAGGTGATGGATGCCGCCCCACGCCTCAAAATCATCGCCAATATGGCGGCCGGCTACAACAACATTGATGTGGCGACAGCCACCAAGCGCAATATTGCGGTCACCAACACACCGGGAGTGCTGAGCAACAGCACGGCCGATGTGACCTTTGCGCTCATCCTCGGCGTCATGCGGCGCGTCAGCGAATCTGCGGCGTTTTTGCGCAGTGGCCAGTGGCAGTACTGGAGTGCCACCCTGCTGCTGGGCAGTGAAGTGCATGGGCGCACGCTGGCAATTATCGGCATGGGGCGCATCGGCCTGGCCGTGGCCAGGCGCGCGCTGGCGTTTGATATGCGTGTGCTGTATGTCGCGCGCAGTCAGCATGCTGACGCCGATGCGCTGGGATGCACGCGGGTGACCCTCGACGAAGCGCTCGCCCAAGCCGATATCGTCTCGTTGCATGTGCCTGCCAGCGCCGAGACGCGGCATCTCATCAATGCGCAACGGTTGGCACAGATGAAACCGAGCGCCTTTCTCATCAACACGGCCCGTGGCACGGTGGTCGACGAGGCGGCCCTGGCGCAGGCTCTGCATACCCGGGTGATTGCGGGTGCCGGCCTCGACGTCTTTGAGCACGAGCCCAGCATCCACCCTGATCTCTTGAGCGCTCCCAACACGCTCTTGTTGCCGCATATTGGCAGTGCCACGCTCGAGACCCGCAGTGCCATGGCACGCATGGCCGCCGATAATATCATTGCCTGGTGTCACGGGCAACGGCCACCGCAACTCGTCAATCCGGAGGTCACCATATGAAACGCACGCACGTGTGGTGGCTGGGGGCGCTTTTCGGTGCGGCCAGCCTGGTCATCGGGTTATTGCCGCTGTGGTGGGTGGCCATTGGCCAGCGCATCCTCTACCCCTTCCCCATCGATTACGGCGAGGGGCCATTGCTGCGCCAGCTGGCCTACCTGCAACAGGGGGGCACACTGGCTGGGCTCTACGGCGATCCGGGCGCACCGCCCTACCTAATTGTCAACTATCCGCCGGTCTACCTGCTGGTCAGCCAAGCGCTTGGCTGGGGATTGCCAGCGCTCATGGCTGGGCGCATCGTATCGGCACTGGCCGGTGTGGCAGTCGCGCTGAGCATTTGGCGATTGGTGGTACAACCGAGCCCACCCGCATATGGGCGCGTGTTTGCGCTCTGCACCACGCTCACCTGGTTTGCGTTGCCCATTGTGCGTGAGTGGAGCGGCGTGATGCGTGTCGACATGCTGGGCGTGGCCCTGGGGCTGGCCGGGCTCGTAGCAGTGCGCCACAAACGTCCGTTACTGGGCACCGCCTTGGTGGTACTCGCCCTGCTCACCAAGCCGTCGTTGCTGGCGGCACCACTGGCCTTGGCGGTGTGGATGATCAGCCAACCGTGGCGCCAGTGGGTGCGCATGGCGGCGGTGGCACTGGCCGTGGTGGGCATCGTGGCGGGGGGTATCACGCTGGCGGGCGGCAACATCTGGTTGCACGTCATCCAGGCCAATGTCAATCTATGGGACGAAGCCCTGGCCCGCGGGTTTTGGCGCGAAGCCTGGCAGCTGCACTGGCCGCTGATGATCGCAGCACTGCTCATCACGCTCTCTGTCGTAATCCGATCTTGGCGACAACTCACCCACCCCACCACCATCTGGACAAGCATGGCGATTGCCTATACCGTGGGGGGCATCATCGTCGGGCTGGGGATTGGCAAGGTAGGTGCCTACGCCAACTACTTCCTCGAGTGGTACGCCGGCATGGTCTGGATCCTCGGGATTGGCGCACAATCCGCGCTCGCGCATACCACGTGGCGGCGTTGGTTGGCGGTGGGCTGTGTGCTGGCGGGCAGTCTGGCGGTGGCGCGCTACATCCCGCTCTGGAGTGAGACCTACCCCAAGCCCTACGGCATGATTGAGGGGCAACGGCCGCCACGGCTGATTGTCGGCGGGTACGGGGTGTGGCAGGATGTGCAGCGTGAGCGGCAGATTTTGGATGCCAACGCGGTCACCGCCGCGGCACTCAACGCCGAAATCGCCGCTTTGGGCGGGCCCGTATTCACGGATGTGCCCGGTGTCGCGGCGCAAGCGGGGGTAGAGGCCCCCATGCAGGTCTTCGAACACCGCCAGCTCCTCGATGTGGGGTTGTGGGATCAACGCCCCATGCTCCGCATGCTCGCCAACGGCGAGATGCCCCTGGTGGTGCTCGATTATCTAGGCAACTGGATGACGCCCGAGAGCATTGCACTCATCCAAACCCGCTATGCCCAGAGTGGCTCACGCGGCAGCTTCGATCTCTATCAGCCGATTGCGGTGGGCGCCCCCCAACCTCTGCAATTCAGCTGGGGAGCACTGCAACTCACGCAAATCGCGCTCCCGCCACCGCTGTTGCGCAGTGCGTATGAGCCGGGAGCCATCGTGCCGGTACAGCTGACCTTTGCGGGCGGCGATACGGGGCAACGCCACACGGTGACATTGACACTCGCCGACGAAAAAGAGCGGGTCGTGGCTCGCAGTGTGCACGCGTTGTTTGCGGGGGCGCTCCAGACCAGTGATTTGGCCGCCGGGCCGCTTCAGCACATGCAAGCGCTCCCGATTTCGGCACGCACTGCCGATGGCGTCTACCGCCTTGACATGCAACTCGATGACATGCCCAAGCAGACGCTGAGCGACATCGTCGTGCAACGGGCGGGCGGGAGCATGGCGGGGGAGGGTGGGTATCTGGTGCCGGGGGCCATCAACGACTACACGCAACAAAACGGTGGTACCGCGGCCTGGGGTGAGCCACTCATGCCGGCCATGCCCTTCAACGACATGACCCTGCAGTGTTTCAGCAAACGCTGTGCCATGGTCGATACCAGTGGCATCGTGAGCACGGCCCCCATCGGGGTGTGGCTCCAAGGTGCCTTGGCCGTGTGGCCGCAGGCCGATCGCATGGACACGTATGATTTTACGCGGCAGAGCGCGCAACAGGGGGATTTCGAAAGCGACGCCTATGCTAGCGTCGACCGACCACGAGCCACCGCCGAGCGCCTCGTCTGGTTGCGCCGCGACGTGGAGCTGTGGTACGTGGACGACCAAGTGGTAGTGGGCGACGGCGGCACGCGCCTTATGCGGTTGCCCGGCATCCCATATCGCTGGCCACCTGACCACCCGTAGGGGGTGGCCATCACACCCGTGGATCGTCGAGATGCTGGTATGCGCCGCGCGCCGCGTACCAGCGCACTTTGAGGATGTCGCGCAGATTGCGCACCGCATCACGAATGGGATCGACCTTGGTCTCGACCCCGTAGTGCCAAATCACCGGCAATTCTTTGACGCGATAACCACGCCGAATGGCCAAATAGAGCAACTCGACATCGAATGCGGTGACGGCGGCACCTGTAATCACCGGCGCGTCGTCGCCATAAATGCGCACGCGGCGAAATAAATCGTGGGCAACGGGCCGGCGGAATCCTTTGAAACCACACTGTGTATCGTGGAAATTCCCGACCACGAGCAGACGCACCAGCGCATTGAAAATACGCCCCATGACATGCCGGTGCGGTGGCTCGCCCTCGCGGCGGGCCCCTTGCCCCTCACGGGAGCCAATCACCACGTCGTATCCCTGCGCAAAAAACGGCACCATGCGTTGCCACTCGACAATCGGCACTGCCAGGTCAGCATCACAGAGCAACACGTATTCACCAGTGGCGGCCAGAGCACCGGCACGCACCGCAAAACCTTTGCCACGATGATGCAACGACAACAAGTGCAAATCTGACCATTCACGCGCCATGTCGGTGACAATACGCGCCGTACCATCGGCACTGCCATCATCGGCAACGATGACTTCTACCGCAACCTGTTCGGCCTCGACGAAATCACGAATGGCCTGCAACGTGGCAGGCAAACGCACTTCTTCGTTGTAGGCAGGCACTACAATCGTCAGCAATGGCGCTACACGGGCAGTCATCAGTATTCCTTCAACCCTTCACAAACTTCTTGCTCATAGCATACACCATCACGGTGTAGTGTGTGACTCATCATGCGTCAAAAACAAGGCCTGTTCATCAACCTGCGCCGGAATGGCGCGCCGTTTCCGTACAAAACGCGGTGCATCCCACACCGCTTGCAGTTGCCCGCGCAAGCGCGCCCGAGCCGCCGGCCCGCGAATGTGCCGCAGGGCTGACCACGTAATCGCGAGTTGACTCCGTAGAAAGCGTAGCCCGTAGCGCCATAGCAGTGGGCGGGGCATGTTTTTGAGCCATACGAGGATGAAGTTGCGCCCACAGTAGTAGCTTGCCATCACGCCACCCCCTGTGGCACTGACATGGTGGTAGACAATTGCACGTGCGACGTACAGGGTGCGGTAACCATGGAGTCGGGCGCGGAAGTTGAAATCCACGTCTTCGCAGTACATCTTGAGATCGCGATCAAACATGCCGCCATCGACAAGCAACGTGGTCAGCACATTGCGCCGATATGCGGCCGCACCTGCACAGGCCCCCCATACTTCTTGGTCGTGTTGGAATTCGTGGCCGTCGCTCTGCCACACACCGCGATTGCCGGGCGTGCCGTCGACCCGATAAAAATCTCCGGCGGCGTGGATGTTGCTCCGATTGTCGAACAACATCAGTTTGCTGGCTGCAAAGGCATATTCGGGATGTGCCTCAAGCGCACCGATGAGCTCGGCCAGCCAATCGGCAGCGGCCTCGGTGTCGTTGTTGAGGAGCACCACAAATTCACCGTCGGTGGCTGCCACCCCCGCATTACAGGCATTGACGAAGCCGCCGTTTTGGGGCAACACAATGACCTGTACTTCGGGGTAGTGCGTCCGCACAAAGGCCACGGAGTCATCGGTCGAGGCATCGTCGACCATGGTCACGCACACGTCATGATGGCGGGTCTGATTTCGGAGTGCCGTAAAGCAGGCCGCCAAAAATCGTTGACCGTTGTAGTTGGGGACAATCACATCAATCATGGCGGGTGGCTCTATTCCAACGTGCGCACAAATTCGGCCAGCGCATCCTGCCAGGGGCGCAAGGTAATCCCCACGGCCGCCCCGGCCACGTTGGCGAGTGGCGTGTACGGCGGCACCCGGCTGGGGCGCACGTACTCGGCGAGTGCCATGGGGTACACGGGGAAATCACCTTTCCCGGCGGCCTGCAACGCCGCCTGTGCCAACTCGAAGCGTGAACAATGGCCCTCATTGACGAAATGATAGGTGCCGTACATGTCGGTGGCAAGCACCTGTGCCACGGCCTGTGCCACGTCAGCGGCGTAGGTCGGCGAGCCGACTTCGTCGGCGACCATGCGCAAACTGGGCTGCTCATTGGCGAGCCGAAGCACGGTACGCACGAAATTGCGCGCGCCCCCAAACAACCAGGCCACACGCACCACGTAGAGGCGCGACACCAATTCACGTGCCGCCAACTCCCCCGCGTATTTCGATTGGGCATACGGATTGATGGGGTTGGGGATGTCGTATTCAAGGTAGGGAAGCTGGGCAGTACCATCAAAGACCTCGTTGGTGCTAATCACCACCAAGCGTGCGTTGAGCCGGTGTGCGGCCTGCGCAACCCAACGCGTCCCAAGCGCATTGATGCGGTAGGCGGTGAGTGGATCACGGGCACACCCATCGACATTGGTCATGGCAGCCGCATGAATGATAGCCGCAGGGCGCAGGGCAGTGATGATGTCAGCCGCCGTTGCACTCGCCAATTCTAATTCTTGATGGCCGAGACCAATAACCTCATGGTGTGCCTGTAGGGTGGTCACCATGGCACGACCAAGCTGACCGTTGGCTCCTGTCACAACAATCCGCATATCCCCGTTCCTCATCTGATTGGGCTACAAAGTGCTCTGCGCATATGGTAGAACATCCACCCGCAGGCGTCAAACACCGATTTCCATGGAATCAACAGCGCAAGAAAGCTCGTATAATAGCCATGAATCCACTCATCATCCGCTCACCCACCAACACAAAGGACCCGCGATGACCACCGCCATTCAAGCGCAAATCGACGCCTACATCGATCAGCACATGGAGCGTTTTATTGGCATACTCGGTGACCTCTGCGCCATCCCCAGCGTGGCGGCCCAAGGCTTGGGCATTGAGCCATGTGCCCAAGCGGTCGCCAACGTACTCAGCGAGGCCGGATTAACCGTGTCGTTGATGCCGACTGCTGGGAATCCAGTCGTCTACGCTGAGACCAAAGGCACGAGCGACACCACCATCCTCTGCTACAACCACTACGACGTCCAACCGGCCGAGCCCTTTGAGTTGTGGCACAGCGACCCATTTCGCCTGCATCGCCAGCACAACACACTGACCGCGCGTGGCGTGGCTGACGACAAAGGCGAGCTGGTCAGCCGGATTGCGGCCATCATGGCGACCAAGCACGTGCTGGGGGAGCTCCCGGTGGGCATCAAGTTTTTAATTGAGGGCGAAGAAGAAATCGCCAGTCCCAACCTTGAACCCTTCATCAAGGAACACCGTGACCTACTCCAGGCCGACGCCTGTGTGTGGGAATTCGGAGCGCACAACGCCGACGGGCACCCGGTCAGCTACCTCGGGCTCCGGGGCATTTGCTACCTCGAATTGTCGGTGACCACTGCCAACATCGACACGCATTCGGGCATTGCCGGGTCGATATTGCCCAACGCCGCCTGGCGCTTAGTCTGGGCGCTCAATACGCTGAAAGACCGCGATGAGCGCATCCAGTTGCCCGATTTTTATGCCAACGTGGTGCCTGCTTCGCCACGCGATATGGAACTACTCGCCGCACTCCCCGACAGCGACGAAGAAATGCAAGAGCTCTTCGGCAATACGTCGTTTTTGCTGGGTGCCAAAGGAGTGGAGCTCCGCCGCCGCGAAATTTTTGAGCCGACCTGCACCATCTGTGGCATTGGCGCCGGGTATCAGGGTGAGGGGCAAAAGACCGTGTTGCCGGCACAGGCCATGGCCAAAGTCGATTTCCGCCTAGTGCCCAATCAGCGTCCCGATCAGGTGATTGCCCAGCTCCGTGCCCACCTCGACGCCCACGGCTTCAACGACATCCACATTCGCCTGGTGGGCGCGGGACGCCCCTCACGCACCGACCCCGATGACGTGGTGGTCGAGCATCTCGTGGCGGCCGCACACGACGTCTACGGACGTGCGCCACACCTCTGGCCCATGTCGGGTGGGTCTGGCCCCGGCTACTTGTTTGCCGAAGAAATCGGCGTGCCGATTGTCAGCCTGGGTGTCGGGTATTCGGGTGCACGCATTCACGCCCCCAACGAGAATATTCGCATCAGCGATTTCCGCAATGGAATCCGCTACATGGCCGCACTGATGACACGCATGGGGGGGATGGTGTAGCCGAGCCACCACAAACACAAGCAGAACCGCATCACGGTCGGCCACCCATGGACACTGTGGGTAGCTGGTCTGACAGGTTTGGCAAAGTCCTGCAAACACGGTGTTTTTTCATGCTATAATCAAGCTGTCAATTCGGACGGATTGCGCGGAACATATACTCTGTGAAGACCCACCTTCAGCCACCTACCCAGGTGCACCCGGCAAGAGGTATGTGGGAGCGCAACACACGGATAATCTTAGGCAGTGGGGCACGGTTAGACCAGTTGGCGATAGGTTTGGATTTATATACGGATGAAGTCCGTAACTGCTCGGATTATGGGCAGAGGGAGTGGATCGAATGCATGTCAAGTTGTTTGTAGGTAATTTGCCGTGGCGCATGTCAGACGCCGATTTGCACAGCACCTTCGCCGATCACGGTGAAGTCGTCAGCGCTCGCGTCATCATGGATCGTGAGACCCAGCGTTCACGTGGTTTTGGTTTTGTTGAAATGAACGTGGACAACGTGGACGATGTCATCGAAGCCACCAATGGCCTCGAGGTCTTCGGTCGCCAATTGCGCGTCAACGTCTCCGACGAAAAGCCAGGCTTCGGCAATGGCCCACGCCGCTCTTCCCGCGACAACTACTAACGTATACGTGTGATATTCGGGCGAGTGATGGGGTGGGTGCCCCCTCACTCGCTTGCTTTTTCTGCCACCTCCCCGTATCGGTCTCTCCCTTCATATCCCACCATCACAGAGGAGCTGAATATGCAGATGACTCGACTCGGTCGCACTGGGCTACAGGTGAGTAGCATCTGTCTGGGCACCATGACCTTCGGCAATCAGGCCGATGAAGCGACTTCGCACGCCATTTTAGACACCGCGGTCGCCCACGGCATCAATTTCATCGACACTGCCGACGTCTATCCACTCGGCGGCGATTTCAGCATGGTTGGGCGCACGGAGGCCTACATCGGCTCGTGGCTCAAGGCCCGTGGCAACCGCCACGACCTCGTCCTTGCCACCAAATGCCGGGGTGCCATGGGTGCGGCCCCCAACGACCAAGGGCTGTCGCGGCGCCACATCATGGCGGCCTGTGATGCCAGCCTGCAACGCCTCGGTGTCGATTACATCGACCTCTACCAGGTGCATGCCCCCGACCCGGAGACGCCGATTGCCGAGACCCTCGATGCCCTCAACGATTTGGTGCGGGCTGGCAAAGTGCGCTACATTGGCTGCTCCAACTTCGCCGCCTGGCAAATCATGCAGGCCCTCTGGCAGAGCGACCAGCGCCATTTGGCCAGCTTCGTGTCGCTCCAGCCGCGCTACAACCTGCTCTTCCGCATGATCGAAGATGAAATTTTGCCCGTTGCCCGTGAAATGGGGCTAGGGGTCATCCCCTACAACCCGTTGGCCGGTGGTATGCTCACGGGGCGCTACATTGAGCAACGCCAGCTCTCACAAGGCACGCGCTTCACCCTCAACAACAGCGGCGAGCTGTACCGCAAACGCTACTGGAACGACGTCGTCCACGACATCGTCGCCGACCTGCACCACTACTTCGCCACGCGCGGCATCTCGTTGACGCACGCCGCCTTGGCCTGGGTACGCGCTCAGCCGGGCATTACCGCCCCCATTGTGGGTGCAAGTCGCCCCGAACAGTTGGCCAATTCTCTGGCGCAGCTTGATTTGGTGCTCGACGACGAAGCCATGCACCGCTGCAATGAGGCCTGGTTTGAGCTCCCCCGCGAGCGTGATGCCACCGTGGCCCGCCGCTAACAGACCACTTCATCCCCCTGGCAGGGCGGCAGATGCCGCCCTGCTTTTTCCCCTATAAGCCGTACTCAGGCAACCACTCACAAAAATCTGCGCGCTCCTCCATGGTAATCGGATCCCGGCTTTTGCGCTCTTCGACGCGGTACCGATAGGTGGCAATGATGTCGGCACTGCCTTCGTCTGCGCCGGCACAGAGCGCTGCAAAGGTGCCCATCCACATCACATGTGTATGCCGCTCAAGCACCACATTGAGTTGTGCACGAAGTTGCTCAATCGCAATGTGGGCAGGGTTTTGCTGCGCCACAACGTCACGCACCTGGTCAGCAACCGCCAAGAGGGTTTGCTCGCTGGCACCCGATGAGGTGTACGGCAACGTATCACACAAAAATGCCGCACAGGCATGCCAATCTGCAAACCAGTAGATGCTCCCAAATCCACCATGTCGCTCAAACGCAACCACCCCCAAATCGGTATCGCGTTGTGGATACATGGCAGTCTGTTGCACGGCGATTTCGGCAGCCGCCATGCGCTCATTGATGAGGTTTAATGTGTCCATGACGTATATCCTTTGCGTTGTAGTCACATTTTGATATAATAACACTTATTACGTTATTGTGGTATAATAAAAATAAAAAACACTCCGTCCACACATTGGTGTGGGCGGAGGATTTCTTATACGAACGGATTGGCGCTGGGAGTCAGGATCATCTCGGGGATGGTGGCACGTGCTGGCAGATTGGCCACAAATTCGACCACCTGAGCCACATCGTCGGCCTGGAGCATGGTGGCACGGCGTTCGGCGCTCACGGGTGCAGGCCGTTTTTCCATGAGTGGCGTATCGACCTCACCGGGATTGAGCATGGTAGCGCGCACGCCGTTGGCGGCTTCTTCTTGGGCGAGGGTGCGTACAAAGGCACTCAAACCGCTTTTGGCGGCATTGTAGGAGGCCCCACCCAACATACTCGGGCGCGGCACCGAGGTCGAGCCAATCGCCACAATGACTCCCTGTGCCGCGCGCACGAGTGGCAAGGCGCGCATGATGAAGTAGTAGGCGCCGTTCATGTTGATATCGACCATCATGCGCCACGATTCATCGGTCAGCTGATTGATGAACCGTTCGGGCAGGTTGGTGCCGGCAGCGCTGACGAGCACATCGATGCGTCCAAACCGAAACTCAATCTGGGCCATGGTTTGTGTGACCGCATCGGGGTGGCTGACATCACAGGGCATGACCACTGCCCGCTCACCGCATTCCACGGCGATTTCTTTGAGTGCGTCAGCCCGCCGCCCCAGCAATACGACCGTGTCACCGGCCTGGGCAAATCGGCGCGCCGTGGCCGCGCCAATGCCACTCCCAGCCCCACTAATGACCACAATTCGACTCATGCTCTTGGCTCCTCCGCTCTGCTACAATTCACGCGTCTGCTCGGCATGCCCATAGACGGAGACGTGCGCCAGGCTCTGGGCGTCAAACGGCGTGCGTTGCCAGTTAGCGACGCGCTCAATCAGGCGCAACCCGGCAATACGTGCCATGAGGTCCATTTCGCCGGGCGTAATCAGGCGGCAGACGATGGGGGTCATGCGAATGCCGTGTGGCGAAATGCGCACATGATTTTCGACGAGCAACTGTGTCACCGGGTCATAGCGCGCCACATCAAAGGTCACTGCATCGAGTTCCACCTGCTCCGTATGCACGTAATCGGCTTTCCCACCGGGCATCCAGGCATGCGGCACGGCGGTTTCGACCACAAAACGCCCCGTCGCCGTCAGATGCCGGGCTGCGTTTTCGAAACAACGAATTTGATCGTCGGCGGTCAGCAGGTTGAAGATGGTATTGAAAACCAGGTAGACCAGTCCATACTGGCGTTGCATGTGTACAGTGGTCATGTCGCCCTGTACCACGTGCACACGATCGCCTCCCGGCTTACGCCGGAGCTGAGCAATCATGTGCGGCGATAGCTCGATGCCCTCGACACGAATCCCCTGGGCCGCAAGCGGCAGGGCGATACGGCCGGTGCCGATGGCAAATTCAAGGGCGTCCTGATGACCAGCAAGGGTGTGCAAAAACTGCACGGCCGCCGCTTCGTCACCACGTGGGGTGTCGTCGTAGTGCGCTGACACATCTGGGCCAAAACTCGTGGCCGGCTGAAATCCGTGCATCGTGGAGTACTCCGTTTTAGCTTTGATTGCCCCAGTGCATGGTCACTGCCAAAAACTCGTCGCGCTTCACACGCAACCCCTCGTACATTTCGGGGGCGTTTTCGGCGTGCACATGGTGGGTAATCATCTGGGTCAAGTTGAGTTTGCCACCCGCCGCAAAATGCGCCAACAGTGGCAACGCTCGATCGCGAGTAAAGGGGAAGTGTGGGCGCACCTGTGCGCCAATAGCACTCCCGTGGGCACCGGTAATCGTCACCGAGCGTCCATGCAGATCCCAGTACGAGTCGAAATTTTGGATGATGCCACGCGGGCTGCCCACGAGCACCACCTGCCCACCGTCATCGACCAACTTGAGGGCATCTTGCAGGGCTGCCGGCACGCCCGTGGCATCGACGACCACATCGGCGCGGCGGCCGATGAGCGCGCGCAACTGATCGGGGCCATCGCCGGTGCTCGGGTCAATGGTGCGTACACCAAAGACCTGCTCCGCCCAACGCCGCCGTTGCGCAAAGGCATCGACGCCGATGATGGGGTGTGCTCCACTCGCCGCAAACAAGCGCGTTGCGATTTGGCCAATCATACCCAGCCCCAAAATCACCACGGCCTGCCCCAAAATGCGCTGTGACTGCACGAGCGCCGTAAAGGGAAAGCGGGCCAACGAGAGCATGGCAGCCTCGGGGGCGGGCACATGCTCGGCCACCGGCCAAATGTCGGCGTCCGGACCAATATCTACGAGCGCGTGGCTCTCGTGACGACCCGGCCAAATCACCCGATCACCCACCTTGAACATGCGCACCTCGGCGCCCACGGCCAAAATGCGCCCGACCGCACTATATCCTGGCACAAAGGGAAATTTCGCCCATAGATTGGTCGGATCTTTGAGCCACTGATGAATGCCGGTATAGATGGCCAACTCGGTGCCCGCACTAATCCCACTGGCCTCGGTGGCGATGAGCACTTGATTGGCGCCGGGCAACAGCACCTCGTACTCGGCAAAATCGACCGTAAATTCTTGGGGCATGACCACCCGCAATCCTTTGGTCATACTCATTATCCTTTCTGGAGCGCCACTGCGTGACTACTGCGCCGTCCACCCACCATCGACCACCAAGCTGGCCCCTGTCATGAATGCAGAGGCATCAGACGCCAAAAACAACACCGGACCGGCTAAATCACGCAAATCACCCCAACGCCCGATTGGCAAGCGGTCGATGAACCACTGGTAGGCGGCCGGATTGTTGAGGATGGGCTGATTCATGTCGGTCGCAAACGGCCCGGGGCAGAGTGCATTCACGGTGACCCCTTGGCTGGCCCACTCAAGCGCCAACGTGCGCGTGAGTTGGATGACCCCGCCCTTGGCCGCGGTATAGGGGGCGCGTTCTGCGAGACCCACTGTGCCGAGCATGGAGCTGATGTTGATGACGCGTCCCCATTTTTGGGCGAGCATCTGCGGTGCAAGCGCACGCGCACAATAGAAGGGCGCCGACAGGTTGATGGCGATGAGCTCGTCCCATTTTTCAATGGGGTAGTCGACCGCCGGTTTGCGCAAATTGACGCCCGCACTATTGACCAAAATATCGACTTTGCCGACAGTGGCCGCCATTTGGTCGACCTCGGCTGGTTTGGTCACATCACAGGCGTACACGCGCACGTGGCGGCCGGTCTCGGCCACAATGCGCTCCTGGAGCGTGGCGAGGGGCTCTGGTCGGCGCCCCACCAAAATCAAATCAGCGCCTGCCGCAGCCAACGTCTGGGCAAATACTTCACCGAGGCCACCTGCGGCACCGGTAATCAATGCCACGCGACCATCCACGCGAAACAAATCCAAAGGGGTATTCATGCGCCCTGCTCCTCATCGTTTGTCATGCCGCTCACCCTCCATCAGTGTACGCAGATGTGCCACACTCTGGGTAAATTGCCCCTCTTCATAAGCCCCCAAGGCCAGCGCATCGGCACCACGTTCCCACGGGGTCCGTGTGTCATCACTAGCCGCCGACACATGCGCTGCCGCATAGCGCATCAGAGGCAACACGGTATCAAGGCTATATGGGCGCGGATAGCCCTGCCACCACTCGGGCGTCCAGACCCGGATATGCCGGGCATTGATGGCCGCCAGTTCGATGTTACAGGTGGCGTGGGGGGCATGTTTGGCCAAAATGGCAAACAAACCGGGCACATCGAGCACCCCTTCACCCAACGCCGAACGCACCAACAAGTAGCCCTCGGTCGTCAAGTAAAAAAAGTAGTCTTTGAGGTGCACGTTGACAATTCGTGACCCCAAACGCTCAGCAAACTCCAGCGGGTCTTCGGCGACCGCCAGCGGGTTCACCGCATCCAGGGTGACACCGATATGTGCCCCACCCACTTCATCGCACAACCGGATGAGATCGGCGCTATCGAGATCCTGATGGTTTTCGGGGGCAATGATGACATCATGCGCCTCGGCCAATGTGCGGGTACGCTTGAGCACGTCGATTTGCGCCGCAAGGTGCGGCTCCCAACCCCCAGGGAAGGTGGCACGTGCGCCTTCGAGCATGCCACTCAGCATCACGCGCAAGACGCGCGCCCCGAGCAGGGCGGCCGCTGGGATGAGGCGCTCGAGCATGGGGACATCAATGACAGCGCCATCGAGCACGATGCGGATTCCCAATGAATCGGCGCGGCGCTTGAATTCGCGGAGCCCCTGTGGACTCTGGTCTTTGATGAGGTCGAGTGGCAACTCAACCGTTGCCAAGTTGTGATATGCGGCCAGCTCGAGGAGCGCATGGGCATCGTAGGGGCGTGGACAAACCCGCGCCGTACCCGCCCCCGCAAAGCCACACCGCCACGGAAAACTGTAGGCGGCCAAACCAATTGGATTGCCACCGATGTGCATTGGCATGGGAGAACCTCTTGCGTCTATGCTTAGGCAATATCACCGTTGGGGCGGAGCACCGCCTTGGGGATGGCCAATTCTTCCATGGCCATGAAGCCCTCGTGCCAATCAAGCAAATCAAACTCGGTCACCAGCGGCGCCACATTGAGCTGACCGGTGCCCATCAACGCCAAAATGCGCTCCCAGGTGCCATGCAAATGACTAAACGATCCTTGCAGGGTGGCCGCTTTGGCGACGAGCCGATCAATACTAAATCCGACCGGCGCTGGGCCCCAGCCGATTTTGGTGATTTGCCCGTTGGGGCGCACCATGTCGAGGCTTTGGTCGAGCGTCTTTGAGACACCCACTGCATCGACCACTAGGTGCGCACCAAAGCCATCACCGGCGTTGAGCACGGCACTCACGACATCTTGCTCATCGCCAATCAACACATCGTCCGCGCCCATTTTTTTGGCCAAATCGAGCCGATTACCGTCGCGGCGGAGCCCTACCACACTAATCCGCGCCACGCCACACAAGCGCAACACCGCAATGCACATCAGCCCGATGGGACCGGGCCCCATCACCACCGCATGATCGGCGGGGCGCGGGCGGCTTTTTTCGACAATTGCGTTATATGCCACACAGGCTGGCTCGGTCAATGAGGCATGTGACATGGGCACATGATCGGGGATGCGATGCAAAATGGCAGGTCGACTAATCACGTAGTTGGCCATGGCACCGTCAGCTCCAAAACCGAACCCTTTGCGATTGGGGCAGACGTTGTACTGGCCGGCACGGCAATAGGGACAGCTCCCACACACCCACGACGCCGTCTCGGAGACGACGCGCTCACCGACCTTGAAATCGGTGACACCGGCACCCACGGCGGCAATCACTCCGGCAAACTCGTGCCCCAAAATCCGTGGCCCAGGCATCTGGTGATTATCGCCTTGCCACACGTGAATGTCGGTACCACAGACCCCCACGGCACCCACTTGCATGAGCACCTGGCCGGCTTCTGGAGTCGGCACTACCACCTCTTCGATGTGGGTGCGCTCACGGGGACCACGATAGACGAGACCTTGCATCGTTGCACTGCTCATAACGCTATCCTTTTTCGTATATGACGGGAAATGTCGCTCTGCGTTGCGATTATACCATCAAACAAAACTCCTCCCAACAGCAGCCCACCATGCCCGTGCCTGCATCGCCTAGGCGCCGCATGTCAGGCGCACAAAAAACCCCCACCGTGCAGGTGGGGGGAATGTGGTGGGCGATAGTGGGCTCGAACCACCGACCTCATCCGTGTGAAGGATGCGCTCTGGCCAACTGAGCTAATCGCCCGTACATACCGTGGCTATTATACCATGTGCATACATCGGTTTGCAAACCGCTCAGAAAAATCATCGCCGTATTTGACGACACGCCCAAAAACGTGTAGGATAGGGGTACTTATTCGCAACGGAGTACCCAGCGACGATGGTGCACATCATGGCACGGCAGAGCTATCGCTTTTATTATTTTACCGGCTCACAACTGAGACCGGCTTCTTCGCCATGACTGCAACATCACCTAGCGTGACACACCGGCGAGAGGCACCAGCCTCCGCCGGTTTCTTGTGTGTATCGAGTGTTCTGTGTGCAAGGAGGATTCTATGACAATGGCCTGTCGGGGAGTCCGTGGCGCAACCACCTGTGCGGAAAACACGCGTGAAGCGATTTTGGCAGCCACGCGTGAGCTCATCACGGCGGTCGTCGCCGCCAACGACATCAACGTCGAGGATGTCGCAAGTTGTTGGTTTACCACGACCAGCGATCTCTACGCCGAGTTCCCGGCGGTGGCAGCCCGCCAATTAGGGTGGACCGATACCGCACTGATGAATACCCACGAAATGGCCGTACCCGGTGGTTTGCCGATGTGCATCCGCCTCATCATCCACTGGAATACGGAGCGATCCCAAGCCGATATCCAGCACGTCTATTTGCGTGGGGCTGTCGCACTCCGCCCTGATCGGGTCCGAGCATAGAGAGTGTTTTTGGCACTTGCAAAGAAAGGTGTTCCCCATGGTTGTTATCATGCAAAACGGCGCCAGCCAAGCTGACCTTGACGCCGTATTGGTGCGCATTAGCGAGCACAAACTCAAGGGAAGTGTGACCTACGGCGAATCACAAAACATCGTCGGCATCGTCGGCACTCCCATCACAGTGGCGCTCCAAGAATCACTAGAGAGTATGAGTGGCGTGCGCGAAGTCGTGCGCATCTCGCGCCCCTACAAACTTGCCACTCGGGAGTTCCACCCCATGGACACGATTGTCGATGTGAGCGGGGTCAAAGTGGGTGGAGGCTCAGCCGTGGTCATGGCCGGACCCTGTGCGGTCGAAAGCGAAGAGCAGATTATGACGGTAGCCCGTGCCATTAAAGCGGCCGGCGCCCACATGCTCCGCGGCGGCGCATTCAAACCGCGCTCATCGCCCTATTCGTTCCGGGGCATGGGCGAAGCAGCCCTCAAATTGATGGCACAGGCTCGGAGCGAAACCGGCTTGCCCATTGTCACCGAAGTGATGACTCCCACCGACGTCGATTTGGTGGCCAAGTACGCCGATTTGCTCCAGATCGGGGCCCGCAACATGCAGAATTACCAGCTCCTCGAAGAAGTGGGACGGAGCCAGCGCCCCGTGTTGCTCAAACGCGGCCTTTCCGCCACCTTCGAGGAATGGATGCTCTCGGCCGAGTACATCATGAACCAAGGCAACCACAACGTGATTTTGTGTGAGCGCGGCATCCGCACATTTGAAACAGCTACCCGCAACACACTCGACCTCAATGCGGTGGCACTCGCCAAAAAACGCACCCACCTGCCCATCATCGTCGATCCGTCACACGGCACCGGCAAGTGGTACTTGGTACAACCGCTGGCACTGGCCGGCCTCGCCGCTGGGGCCGATGGCCTGATGATCGAGGTGCATCCAGACCCCGACAAGGCGACTTCGGATGGTCCGCAATCACTGACACTCGAGCACTTCGCCGAGTTGATGCCCAAAGTGAATGCCCTCAGTGGCGTGCTCCGCTGACCCCGTGCTCGATTCCACCCCATCACCGTGGCACGGTGGTGGGGTTTCTTTGTGGCATCACAGTTGGTATAATACACCGCACATGCAGAAAGGATGGCCCGACCGTGACCATTACCAGCACCGAATTGGAGAGCCTACGGCAGCGCTTTGACAGCCTCCGTGGGCGGCTTTGACCTGGCTCAAAAACAACAGCAGACCGACGAACTCGAAGTCCAGGCAGCCCACCCCGAGCTCTGGAACGACCCCGCCAACGCCCAGCTCATCATGCAACGCCTGACACGCCTCAAAAACGAAATCGCGCGCTGGAGCAGTGTCACCGCCCGTTTTGACACCCTCGCTGAGTTCATTGCCCTCGCCGATGACTCACTACTGGCCGACATTCAGGCTGAGTACACCAGCCTTACCGCTGACGTCAACACGCTCGAGACCGAGGTGCTACTCAGTGGCAAGTACGACGACCACGACGCCTTTTTGGCCATTAAAGCGGGTATGGGCGGCACCGATGCCCAAGACTGGGCCGAAATGCTCTTGCGCACCTACATGCGCTGGGCTGAGAGGCGCGGCTTCCGCTGTACCTTGGTTGAGCAGAGCATGGGCGATGAAGCCGGCATCAAAAGTGCCACCCTCGAAATTCGTGGCGATTATGCGTACGGCCTCTGCAAAGCCGAAGCCGGCGTGCATCGCCTCATCCGCCTCTCGCCGTTTAACTCGGCCAATACTCGGCAAACGTCGTTTGCCCTCATCGAAGTCATCCCCGAAGTCGACGATGCGCCGGAAGTCGTCATCAAACCCGAGGATATTCGCGTCGACGTCTACCGCGCCGGTGGGCATGGTGGGCAGGGGGTAAACACGACCGACTCAGCGGTACGACTCACCTACAAAGCGGGCACGCCCGAGCAAATCGTGGTCACCTGTCAAAACGAACGTTCACAGCTCCAGAACAAAGAAACCGCGCTGAAAGTACTCCGCGGACGACTCCTCGAACGCGAGCTCCAACGCCAAAGTGAGGAGCGTGCCCGTCTCAAGGGCGAGCATCGTCAAGCCGATTTCGGCAGCCAGATGCGGAGTTTTTATCTGCATCCCTACACGCTCGTCAAAGACCACCGCACCGATCACGAGACGAGCAACGTGCAAGCGGTGCTTGACGGCGACCTGGACCCGTTCATCGAGGCCTACTTGCGCTGGAACGTGGGACGCGCATAATCACGCAACACATACACGTAGATGCCACACCAACGCGTGGCATCTACGTGTCCCCGGTACGACTTGTGTGTGTGTCAACTACACGTATTTCGCGTGATGTCACCAAGCGTGGATGGTGAAACGTTCGACTTTTCGAGCAAATGCATCGGCAAAACTCTCTGGGACATTTTTATCTGTGCCTACCATCGCCACATCATCACCCACTGCAAAATTGACGCTGACCCCTGACACCGTGCACTACCACGCCATCGGTAGTACATCGGTTGCGCTCCCCCGTCATCACTCTACGACCATCAGGGTGACTGTCTGAGTCGTCGATTCGGTCCCCGTATGCCGTAGGCGCATTTGACAACACGCTATGCACCCCGTATGCTAGATGACGCACATTTGTTCTACATACAAAGGACACCCGTCATGACACTGCCGGTCATCAACTGGATTGCTGTGGGGATCTGCCTCTTCCTCGGCGTACTCTCGGGATCACTCTGGTACAACCCCAAGACCTTTTTCCCCATGTGGTGGCGAGCCATCGGCAAAAGCGAGCACGACCAACCGGGGAGTGGCCAACAAATGGGTGTCGTATTCGGGCTCACGTTTGTGGCCACCGCCATGCAAGCCATCGGGAGCGCCATCGTGCTTGGGCTGGTCTTCCCAGCCGGGTACAGCATCGTTCAAGCGGTCACGCTGGCCGTCATTGTCTGGGGCGGTGCTATTGCGCCCACGGCCCTCGTCAACACGTTATTTGCCGGGCATCAGGTACGGGCGTGGGTCATCACCACCAGCAATCATCTCCTCAACGGGTGTTTGTTCGCACTTGTCTTTGCGGTCATGCAATGACGATGTGAGCTCCCCAACACAACGAAATCGCCACTCGTGCAGATGCATGAGTGGCGGCTTTGTTCACGGGGCATCCGTGCGTTACTCGAGCAAATCAGCGAGGATTTGTAGCAACAGCGACATATTGAGTGGTTTGCTCAAAAAGACGGCACCTTCGGCTTCGAGCTCTGCAAACCAGGCTTGGCGTGGCAGGGCAGTGGCAATCAACATCGGGATGTTTTCGGCCTGTAGTTGGGCCCGGAGCGTACGAAACAGCGTCACCCCGTCCATGTTGGGCATCATGATATCGCAGATGATAGCGTCAGGGGTATGTTGGGCATAGGTATCGAGGGCTTCTTCACCATCGCGGGCTGTACCAACCCGATACCCGGCGGTTTGCAGGGCTTTGGCCAGGGCACGACGTAACCCGGCATCATCGTCAATTACCAAGATTGTGGCGGTCATTCCAAGCAATCCTCCTGACAAAATCCCATCCGTTTTCCCTATTGTAAAGCAGATTTCGCCCAACACCGCAACACGGTCACACCAAAAACCGCCCCGGATTCAAGCGTTGCTGGGGGTCGAATTCATGACGAATCTGGCGCATCACCGTCAGCCCACCTAGCGGCTCGTGCCAATACCGGGGCAACGTGGGGCAGTGTGTGGCCAACCAAATCAGCTCAGGCACGGCATCCACCCAAGCAGCCTGCTGGGTTGCGGTCACGCCATGGACGCGCACATAACCGCTCCCCACACTCGCACGCGCATGGACGACGACATGGCCACCAATCTGCTGCGCCACGGTCTGCACCCGGCGTACCAGGGCAAACACGTCACCTGGCAATACTGCCCAACGGAGTAGCAGCTCATCGCTGGCGAGTTGCGCTACTTGGGAGGCATCCGCCAGCTGTTGCATGAGTGCGACCTCTGCATCCCCGGTCAACCACGTCGCCGTGCCCTGTAACTGCTGACACAGTTGTGCTAGGTCGTGCTGATGCCGCGCAACGGCGGCAGCCGGACCTTCGACGGCGACGACCACGCCCCACGCGCCGGTGACCACGCCAACACTCCGGAGCACCGTGGCATCAATGAGCTCACAGGCTGATGGGGTCAACTGCGACGCCATGATGGCATCCACGAAGGCCTCGGCATCGGCCAGATCCGCAAAAACGGCCCGCATGCAGCCGCGTTCGGGGGGAATGGGGATGAGTTTGAAGTTGGCCGAGACAATCAGCGCCAACGTGCCTAGACTCCCATGGTACAGCTTCATCATGTCGAAACCGCTGACGTTTTTGACGACCATACCGCCAGCCTGCGAGATCTGCCCGTTGATTTCGACTACGCGTACGCCAATGATGACATCACGCAACAGCCCGTACAAGGCCCGTCGTGGCCCATCAACGGCACACGCCAGCATGCCCCCAATGGTGGTCTGCTCCGGCAAGGCAGGATCCATGGGCAACATTTGACCGTGCTGTGCTAGGTAGGACCGGAGCTCAGCAAAGGTCATACCGGCCTCCACCGAGATCGTCAAATCGTTGGGCTCGTGTTGGAGCACACGGTTGAGTTGGCGGGTCACCACCACCAAATCGACCTGTTGGGGTGGAGCACCGATGAGTTGATGCGAGCCACCACCCCACGGCACCACTCGCCACCCCTGCTGGGCAGCGTGGTGCATCAACGCACTCACCTCGGCCACGGTGGTGGGGAACGCCACCCGATTGGGCACGACTCCATGCACCGTGTACTGGGCACAGTGGTGGGCATCTTCGTGGATATATTGCAAAATATCTGACATGTGCCCCTCACTACAACCAAGTACCGTGCGGTATATCGATGATTTCATTGGCGGCAATCGCCTGTTGGCGCAACTCGGCAAGTTCACCACACCCTTTGCGTGCCGGGAACACCTTGCCCGGATTGAAGAGTTCAAGCGGGTCAAATGAACGGCGCAGACCGGCCATGGCAGCGAGATCGGCCGTACTAAAAAGCACATCCATGTAATCACGTTTTTCGACGCCAATGCCGTGCTCACCGCTCACCACGCCACCCAGGCGGATAGATTCTTTGAGGATTTCGGTGGCAGCGCCGAGGGCCCGCTCAAGCTGCGAGCGTTCACGGCGGTCAAACAAGATGAGGGGGTGCAAATTACCATCACCGGCATGAAACACGTTGGCAATGGGTAGGCGGTAGTCTTTGGCGACCACACCAACATGATCAAGAATACTGGGGAGTTGGGTGCGTGGCACCACGGTATCGACCAAGTAGTAGCTCGGTGAGAGGCGGCCCATGGCGCCGAAGGCGTTTTTGCGGGCGGCCCAGACCTGGGCTTGCTCGGCTGGGGTGGCGGCCGGGCGGACTTCGAGGGCGCCGTGTTCGCGGCAGATCTGTACCACATCACGCAAGAGGTCGTCGAGCCCTTCGTTGACGCCATCGATTTCGATGAGCAACGCGGCACCAGCGCTTTCGGGCAGTCCGAGTTTGTACATGCCGTTGACCGCTTTGATGGCCAGTTTGTCCATCATTTCGAGGGCGGCAGGCAACAGGCCACGAGCGATGATGGTGGATACGGTCTGTGAGGCTGATGGGATATCTGGGAAGAGTGCCAACACCACCCGTAACGCCTCGGGGAGGCGGGTCATGCGTACCCAGGCTTCGGTGACAATGCCAAACATGCCCTCAGAGCCGGTCATGATGCCCGCCAAATCGTAGCCGACGGTGTCAAAACTACCATTGCCGGTCCAAATCAACTCACCGTTGGGCATGACGGTGCGTAGCGCCAGCACGTGATTGGTGGTCATGCCGTACTTAAGGCAGTGGGGGCCACCGCTGTTGTTGGCGATGTTGCCCCCTAGGGTGCAGGCTTTTTGCGAGGAGGGGTCGGGCATGAAGGCATAGCCGTAGTTGGCCAAGTACTGTGACAACTCCCAGTTGATGACCCCGGGTTGCACGAGGGCCCGTTTGTTGCGGGTGTCGACTTCGAGCACGTTATCGAGGCGCGTCGTGGCGATGACGATGCCGCCGTGGATGGGAGTGGCACCGCCGGAGAGGCCGGTACCGGCGCCACGGGCGACTACGGGGATCCGGGCAGCATGGGCAATCTTGACGACGGCGGCGGTTTGCTCACTACTCCGGGGCAACACGACCACATTGGGGGCGTGCAAATCCATTACACAACCGTCGGCCTCGTAGGTCATCAAGGCCGCAGAGCCATCGACGACACCGTCAGCGCCCACAATGGCACGCAGATCGTTGATGAGCGAAGGGGTCAACATGGGCATACTCACAAACGGCGTGCATCGACCCTGATTGGGCTGGTGCGTGCACACCAATATGGCAATACGAATTGCCCCTATTATATACGGGATTCATGAGAGATCGACGTACGGTGGATGATGCAACAAGGGCTACACCACGCCAATTACAGGGATGGACGTGTGCAAGCACAGGAGATTTTGCTCAATGTAGACAAAAACTACAATGTGCTCTATGTGTATTTGGGCAAAAAGAACGCATCCCGCCCCCATGATTCATTGACTATCATCCAATAATCCCGTAAAATACTTCATGCACATACATTGAACATCTCTGCCACCGCATACCATGCGGTACAGAAATGCCAAGGATGAGTGCACAGATTTCCGTTCTCTTCGAAAGGAACAGAACACTATGTGGCGAACAGAATCGTCATGGAAGCGCTACGCCGCCCTTTTGGCGCTGAGCTTGTTGCTTCCACTGCTCGTGGCCTGTGGCGGTAGCGCCCCAGCAGCCGAAGAGCCAGCAGCCGAAGAGCCAGCAGCCGAGGCTCCAGCCGAGCCAACCGCCGAGCCAGCTCCTGAGCCAACCGCCGAGCCAACTGCTGAGCCAGTTGTCGAGAAGGACACCACGTTGAACATCCTGTACTGGCAGGCTGTGACGACGTTGAACCCCCACTTGGCTTCAGGCACCAAGGACTTTGACGGCGCCGGCGTCATCCTTGAGCCGCTTGCCCGCTACAACCAGAACGACGAGTTGGTTCCTTACCTCGCTGAGGAAATCCCAACCATCGAGAACGGTGGCGTAGCCGCTGACGGCACCAGCGTGACCTGGAAGCTGAAGCAGGGCGTGAAGTGGTCGGACGGCAGTGATTTCACCGCTGACGACGTCATCTTCACCTGGCAGTACGCCTCAAACGAGGCCACCGCTGCCACGACTTCGGCCAACTTTGCCAACATTGACAACATCGAGGCCATCGATGCCAACACCATCAAGATCACCTGGAAGCAACCAACTCCAGATCCGTTCTTGCCGTTCGTCAGCTACTCGGGCATGATCCTGCAGAAGGCTCAGTTCGGGAACTGTGCGGGTGAGGCTGCTTTGACCGATGCTGCTTGTCAGGCTGCCAACTTGGCTCCGATCGGCACCAACGCCTACAAGCTGAAGGAAATGAAGCCAGGCGACGTGGTGGTCTACGAGAAGAACCCCAACTACCGCAACGCCGACCAGACCTACTTCGAGACGGTCGAAATCAAGGGTGGTGGTGACGCCACTTCAGCTGCTCGCGCAGTCTGTGAGACCGGCGAAGTCGACTACTCATGGAACTTGCAGGTTGCCAAGGCTGCTCTCGAGCCCATCTTGGCCGCCGGTAAGTGTGAGCCAATCGCGGGTGGTTCGTTCGGTGTCGAGCGTATCGTCATCAACTTCGCCAACCCAGATCCGGCCTTGGGTGCCAAGCGCTCAGAGCCCGATCAGCCGCACCCAGTCCTGGTCGACCTCAAGGTTCGCCAGGCCATCAACAAGGCCATCGACCGCCAGGCTATTGCCGAGCAGCTCTACGGCCCGACCGGTGTTGCCGGTTGTAACATCCTCGTGGTGCCCGCCAACCTCGACTCAAAGAACACCAGCTGTGAGCGCGACGTTGAAGGTGCCAAGAAGTTGATGGAAGAAGCTGGTTGGACGATCGACGGTGGTAAGGCAACCAAGGATGGTAACCCATTCCCAGCGTTGTACTTCCAGACCTCGATCAACCCACTTCGCCAGGGCGAGCAGGCCATCATCAAGGCCAACTTGGCTGAGATCGGCATTGCCGTCAACCTCAAGGCCGTTGATGCCGGCGTCTTCTTCTCAGGCGACCCGGGCAACGACGACACCTTGAACAAGATGTTTGTCGACATCCAGATGTACACCAACGGCCCAAGCGGCACCGATCCTCAGTCATACTTCGAGGGTTGGCTCTGTAAGAACGTCAATTCAGCTGAAAACAGCTGGAACGGCGGCAACGACGGTCGTTACTGCAACCCAGACTACGACAAGCTCTTCGAGCAGTACGCTGCTGAGTTCGATTTGGCCAAGCGCGCTGAGTTGGCAATTGCCCTCAACGACTTCTTGATCAACGACGTAGCCGTGATGCCTTTGATCAATCGTCGCACGCCCAACGCCAAGATCATCGGGTTGAATGGTCCTACCTACAACACCTTTGACTCAGGCTTGTGGAACATTCACGAGTGGTCGAAGTAGTCCTTTCGGTCATTCCTCGTCGATGGGGGTTGAGGCAACTCAAACCCCATCGGCTCCCCCCTCCCTTATTTCCTCTTTTTTTACAGCTACGTGGAGAAGCACTCCATGACCCAATATATCATCCGACGTGCATTCATTGCCGTTCCAACCTTGCTATTGATTAGCATGATCATCTTCGCAGTGCTGGCTTTGGCACCGGGTGATCCACTGGCACAATTTGCCTTGAATCCCGCCATTCCTGAATCAACCCGAGATCGCATCCGCGAGGCATTCGGCCTTGACCGGCCATGGAACGAACGTTATGTGCGGTGGTTGATTGCGCTCGTGCAGGGCGACTGGGGCTTCTCGTTTGCCTCCAAATCTCCTGTAATTGGCATTGTCGTACAACGCATCCCACAGACTCTCCAGGTCGTCGGGCTTGCCTACTTAATTGCGATTAGTCTCGCTATCCCGATTGGAATCATCTCGGCGGTCAAGCAGTACTCCATATTCGATCAAATTGCAACATTTTTCTCGTTTATTGGTGGCTCACTTCCGTCGTTTTTCACCGGTTTGGCGTTCATGCTCATATTTGCAATTAACTTGCAATGGTTCCCCATCGTGTACAACTCAACGATTGACATCAACAGTTGGGATGCGTTCCTGCAACAAGTGCGCCAAATGGTGTTGCCTATTTCGGTGCTCGTAGTACAACAGACGGCGGCCTTGACCCGCTTTATGCGGTCTTCGATGCTCGACAACCTGCCCCTCGATTATGTGCGCACGGCCCGCGCCAAGGGGTTGGCCGATTGGAGCGTGGTTGTACGCCATGTGGTGGTCAATAGCATCATCCCCGTCGTTACCTTGATTGCCCTAGGCATCCCCAACATCTTTGCAGGTGCGATTATCACCGAGAATTTGTTCCGCGTGAATGGGCTCGGCCAGCTGTTGGTAACCTCCATACAGAACTCCGACACTCCGACCGTCATGGCGTTGGCGTTTATTTTCTCGGTGTTGGTGGTATTCTTCAATCTCGTGGCAGACCTGTTGTATGGCGTGCTTGATCCGCGCGTAAAGTACAACTAATTTGCACTGCTGTTGCACAGAATAGGGTAGCATACATGACCGCACATTCACCAGTAAATGATACTATCAAGCAACTTGCAGAGAATGTCTCGAAGAAACCACGTACGTTGTGGGGCGATGCGTGGCGGCGATTCAAGCGGCACAAACTGGCCATCGCCGGTAGTATCACGTTGTTTGTATTTATTGTGACCGTACTCGTCGGTCCCATGCTTTGGCGGGTCAACCGTGATGCGCTCGACTTCATCAATACGATGAGTGCGCCGTATTTTTCATACCCAGCGGAAAATGCGGAATACTGCGCGCAACAAGAACAACTGAAGGCTGAGTCGGGCATTGATCCGATGACAGAATCGTTTGTTGATCCGATGTGTATTTACCACCCCTTCGGCAGTGACGAACTCGGACGCGATTTGTTCGCACGGGCGCTGTACGGTGGCCGAATTTCATTGTCGGTCGGATTTACCGCCATGTTGATTGCAGTCTCACTCGGCGCCTTCATTGGCGCAGTTTCGGGGTACTTTGGAGGTGTGGTCGACGAAGTCCTCAGCTTTATCACCAATTTGTTCTTGTCGTTGCCCACCTTGCCGTTGTTGTTGCTCACGGTCTATCTCTTCCGTGATTCCGTCACTGCCGCACTCGGCATTGAATTCGGCATGTTTGTCATCGTGGTCACCATGGTCGGTGTCTTGGCATGGATGTCGACCGCACGTATTGTACGCGCCGCGTTTATTTCGCTCAAGCAAAAAGAATTCGTGGAAGCGGCCGTATGTGTGGGTGTAAGCCGCTGGGGCATCATGTTCCGGCATATTTTGCCCAACGCCATGAGTCCCATCATTGTGGCAGCCACGCTCGAAGTCGGTAGTGCCATTTTGAGCGAATCAACGTTGTCGTTCCTTGGTATCGGCTTCCCACCGGACACCCCGACATGGGGACGTCTCGTCACCGACGGCAGCCAGTACTTGCAGACCTCGCCGCATTTGTCGATGATTCCTGCGGCACTGATCTTTTTCACCGTGCTCAGTATCAACTTCATTGGTGACGGGTTGCGCGATGCGCTTGATCCGCGCTCACGCCTCTAGGAATTCGATTCCATGCGACCACTTCGCATCGCCATGCTTGCGCCCTTCGGTATCAAACCGAAGGGCACACTATTGGCCCGCATGTTGCCCCTCGCGCACGCGTTGCACCAACGCGGGCACCACATCCACATCTACGCTCCGGCACTCCACAATCCAGAAGATGCCGGCAACACGACCGACCACGAGGGCGTGCACGTCACTCATACCCGTGCGCCGCATAGCATGGCCCTGTGGTGGCACACCCAGCGGTACAAACCCGATCTCGTCCATCTTTTCAAGCCCAAAGGTCACGCCGGCCTTGCGGCCTGGTGGGGGCAAATCGTGGCCGAGCACATCCCGTTGGTGGTTGACTGCGACGACCGTGAAGGCGCGGGTGGCTGGAACGACGAGCTCCCCTACCCGTGGCTCGCCAAAGCACTCTTTGCCTGGCAAGAACATCATTTACCGCGCCAGGCGGCGGCCGTCACCGTGGCGAGTCGTACCCTGCAAAGCCTGGTATGGGCGAGTGGTGTGGATCGGCGGGCGACCTTTTATCTCCCCAATGGGGCCAATGTGGCATCACAACCACCACCCCCAACCCGCACAGCGCCGGTGTGTGTGCTCTACACGCGCTTCTGGGAGTTCGATCTCCACCAGCTAATCGCCATTATCACCACCCTCGTGGCACAACGCCCTGATGCGCACCTGCATGTCATCGGCAGTGGCGAAAACGGCGAAGAACGCGTGCTCGCCCAGCTACTCGCCACACACGGGCTAACCCCGCACGTGACCATGCACGGCTGGCTACAGCCACCCAGCATTCCAGCCATCCTCGCACAGGCCAGTGTGGCCATCGTACCGGTAGCCGACACCCTCATCAACCGCGCACGGTGCTCGGCCAAACTCCTCGAATTACTGGCAGCCGGTCTCGTGGTGATCGGCAACGACGTCGGCGAGATGCGCACTTTCATTACCCACGGCCACAACGGCATGCTCGTGCCACCCGACGATGCGACACAATTTGCCGACCGTATTGCGGCGCTCTTCGAACAACCCGCACAACTCACACACATGCAACACCAGGCCTATCAATCGGCACAACAGCACGCCTGGGCGAGCCGTGTTGCGGCCTGCGAAGCTGCATATGCATGGGCCTTACACATCGCATTGTGAGTTCATCACAACGTGGAGCCACGTATATGCACGATTTACTGCGATTGGTCTTCGGCCGCGCCACATGGCCACACATAGTCATCATGTTGGTGCCCGCTCTGGGCTGTGGCGGTTTCATCTGGTATGCCTCCGGGGCATCCTACGACTTCGCTACCGCCCTGTGCGTGCTCGTGACCATCGATCTCGTAGCAGGGGCGATTTCGAACGCCACTCTAGCGACCAACCGGCAGTGGCAACGACAACCAGTGTGGCACCGCTGGATATTTGTGCTGGTGCATGTCAGCATCTACCCGTTGGGCATATGGGCACTGGCCACACCACCGGCAGCACGCATGGTGCTACTCTGCATATTGGTGCTCAAGGTTGCACTCTTCATCCGTGGGAGTTGGTGGAGGCGCCTGCCTGCGTCAGACCCACTATAGTCCGAGCCACCGCAACAACAACGAGACACCGGTCAGGCCGACCAAGCCACACAGCACGATCCAGAGCAATTCGGGCTGTATGTCGCGCCACCCAATCCGCCCAGTGGAACGCGGAACTTCGTAGCGCACACCGCGCCAGTAGGTGACCTGCTGGGAGCGTTGCGTACGACCCAATCGTTGCCAGATTTGCACGCCCTGAAGAATCGCCAGCACCAACAACACGCCGCCCATGATGACCGTCGGGATGAACCGATTGCCCGCCACGAGCATGGCGAGGAGGCCGAGCAACGGATAGCGCCATTCTGGTGGCACAAAGAAACGCTTCATCATCTTCATCCTTTTACTATTTTTGTACGTACTACTCTTCTGTATAATAAGAGAGAACCAGCATCAAGGAGTGAGTACCACCAACGTTCATGTCAACCACACAGCGTTATGTCCGCCATAGTCGATTTTCGTTGCAACGCACACTCGGCCGTGCTCTCCTCTGGCTCACGGGGATATGCACGGTGTACGTGGCAATTGTCACCTACACCGTTTCGACCCAAAGTCACATTGACGAAACCCGGGAAGCCGACGCCGCCATTGTGCTGGGCGCTGCCATGTGGGCAGGCACGCCCTCACCGGTGCTACGAGCTCGTCTCGACCACGCCTTAGCACTCTACCGCACGCAGACAGTGACCTACATTATTGTTACTGGCGGCGTCGGCAACGGCGACAATATTTCGGAGGCTGAGGGGAGCGCCAACTATCTGATTGCACAGGGAGTCGATCCAAACAACATCTTGCTTGAAACGCAAGGACGATCGACCTACCAGAGTCTGGTCGGGGCCGCTACCGTGGCACCCACCAAGAACATCGAGCGCGTCCTGCTAGTGAGTGACCCCTTTCACATGCTCCGTTCACTCAAAATGGCCCACGACCTTGGCTTTGATGCGTATGCATCGCCGACCACCACCTCGCCGATTTCGAGCCGTCCCCTCGAAGAATGGATCTACATGATTCGTGAAGCACTCGCCTACAACGCCTACATTTTGACCCGGCAGTAGGAGTCTCAGCTGGCGGGCATGATGCCTTTGGCGACGAGTGCGGCGCGATTGACCACAGATTTCGGCCAGCCGCCCTGCACCACGCGTGCAATTTCCAAGGCGGCGTATTGTTGTAGACGCACCAGAGAATCCTCGGAGTACCACGCAATATGGCAGGTGAGCACCGTATTTGGGGCTGTGCGTAATGGATGGTCGAGTGGCAATGGCTCCTGCTCAAACACATCGAGCCCAGCCCCAGCAATGACGCCCCGCGTCAGGGCATCGGCCAGATCGCTGCCATTGATGATGCCACCGCGTGCTGTGTTCACCAGATACGCGGTTGGTTTCATCAGCGCCAGACGCTCGGCATTGATGAAATGGCGCGTCTCCGCCATGAGTGGCAGGTGCACACAAACGACATCGGCTTGGCTGAGTACCTGTTGCCACGACGCTGACTCCACCTGATGACGCGCAAATACGTCGGCCGCCACAAACGGATCATAGGCCATGACCTGCATATTAAAGGCCCGGGCGCGCTGAGCCACTTCGCGAGCAATGTTCCCGAATCCGAGTAATCCAACCCGCTTGTGTTGCAAACCCAGAATCGGATGAAACGGATTATCACCCCAGCGCCCGTGGCGAATATCCGCATCAATGGCAGGAATCTTGCGTATGGTGGCGAGGAGCAAGCCGAGCGTGTGATCGGCGACCTCTTGCATGCCGTAATCGGGGACGTTGACCACCATGATGCCGTAATCACTGGCCGCTTCGACATCCACGCTGTCGTAGCCCACCCCATAACGCACCACCATCTTGCAGTCGGGCAGTTGACTCAGCACCCGCCGTGTCAACGGCGCATACTGATTGAGGAGCGCATGCGCACCCGCACACCGCTCAACGACCTCTTGTTCGGTCTGACACTGCTGACCAATGACGGTACACCCCAAGGGCTCGAGCACGGCACGCTCGTAGTCGAGATGCTGGTAGGTACAATCGGTCACCATGACGGTCGAAATCATTGACTCCTCCTCTACGGTATCGCATGGCTCAGCGTTGAGCCGTGACGGGCTGTATTACTTCGAGCACCTGCACAATCTGCTCAATCCACTGCTCGCCCACGGCTCGGCGCAGAATGCGCACGAATTGTGGGCCAATCTTCACAAATGGATGGCGTTGAAATCGGCGCACCAGCCGATTGTGCATTTCGTCGTGTACATCGGGTAATTTGATGATGTACTCCTGCTCTGAGGCCACCACCGATGGGACACCCGCCTGCAACGCCAAGCTTTTGATGGTCAGCCACGTCAACAAATTTTCCACGGGCTCGGGTGGTTTGCCAAAACGATCGCGCAACATGGCACGCAGGCCACGCACCGCTGCCACCGTCTGCGCCTCAGCCATATGCTGATAGGTCGACAAACGCACTTGATCATCGGGAATATAATCGACCGGTAAATAGGCGTTGAGCGGCAAATCGACGGTCACCAATGGCGTCACGAGTACACGTTCATCGACCCGCACCCGCCTCATCACGGTCGGAGCAACCGGCACCGCGGTCGTCCCCGTATCTGCGGTCGTCTGCGCCTCGAGGCGATGTTTCATGCTCCGTACCGCTTGTTCGAGCAAACGCGAATAGAGGTCGAAGCCAACCGCTGCAATGTGGCCGCTCTGCTCAGCTCCGAGCACATTGCCTGCCCCACGAATCTCGAGGTCTCGCATGGCAATGCGGAAACCGGCACCCAACTCGGTCGCTTCTTGGATGGCCTGCAAGCGTTGATGCGCCTCAAGTGACAACGGAATACCGGGAGGAAGGCACAGATAACAGTAGGCGCGTAGCGAGCTCCGTCCGACCCGACCGCGCAACTGATACAGTTGCGCAAGTCCGTAGTAGGGTGCATTATCGATGATGATGGTATTGGCCGTTGACACATCAAGGCCGTTTTCGATGATGGTTGTGCTGACAAGCACGTTGGTCTTGCCCGTATAAAAATCAAGCATCACCCGTTCAAGCTGCGCCTCGGGGAGTTGTCCATGCCCCACACCAATACGGGCCTGCGGGACAAGTTGCTGAATCTGATCGGCAAGGTGATAAATTGACTGCACCCGGTTGTGTACCACGTAGACCTGACCATCACGTTCCAACTCACGCTCAATGGCCTCACGCAGATGGCGATCATCCCGTTGCACGAGGTAGGTTTTCACGGGCATGCGCTCTTCGGGTGGAGTTTCGATGACACTCATGTCACGAATCCCTGCCAACGACATGTGTAATGTGCGCGGAATGGGGGTAGCCGTCAGCGTCAGCACATCGATGCCCGTTTTTAGGTGTTTGAGTCGCTCTTTATGCTTGACCCCAAAGCGTTGCTCTTCGTCCACAATCAGCAACCCCAAATCCTTGAAGCGCACATCGTTCGAAAGCATGCGGTGTGTACCAATCAAGATATCAACCGTGCCCCGACCGAGTTGCTCAAGCACCTGGTCTTGTTCTTTGGGGGAGCGAAAGCGTGAAATCAACTCCACTTTGATGGGGTACGCCGCCATGCGCCGGCTAAAGGTTTCGTAGTGCTGTTGGGCAAGCACGGTGGTCGGCACCAATACTGCCACTTGTTTATGGCTTTGGACGGCCTTAAATGCCGCTCGCAACGCCACCTCCGTCTTGCCAAATCCCACATCACCACATACTAGACGATCCATCGGCCGATCAGATTCCATGTCGTGTTTCACGTCAGCGATGGCTTTTATCTGATCGACCGTTTCGGTGTAGGGGAAGGCGGCTTCGAATTCACGTTGCCACGTATTATCATCGGCATACACGAAGCCTTTGCTGACGCTCCGTTTGGCATAAATCGCCAGCAATTCTTCGGTCAAATCCTCCACAGATGTACGCGCTTTGCGCTTGGCCCGCTCCCAATCCTGGGTACCGAGTCGCGTGAGGGTTGGCTCCGCATCACCGGCACCAATATAACGTGACACGCGGTCTACTTGATCGACCGGCACATACAAACGGTCACCACTCGCATATTCCAAGTTGAGGTATTCACGCTCGACATTATCGATGACACGCCGAATCATCCCCTGGTAGATGGCAATTCCGTGCTCGATGTGCACCACATAGTCGCCAATCTGCAGCCCACGCAGAAAGGCAGCCCGGTCATTTGTTCCACTCTCATCACCATGCGTGCGCTTAGCCTTGTGGGCCACGCGACGTTGCGTCCAGCCGAAGATTTCGGCATCGCTGTAGATGGCCAACTGCATGGCTGGTGACTGCCAACCACTCTCAATCACATTGGTGACCACCGTCAGGCGGGTCAAATCTGCCCCTGCTTCTTCAATCATCTCGTGCAGACGCGCTGCCTGCGGGGTTATCAACCATACCTGCTCGCCACGGGCCAAGCGCGCCACACAATCGTTGACGAGCTCTTTGAGTCGACCACCGTAGAGATCAACGGCCAACCAAAATCGTTCCGGAATCTGGTAGAGCCGGGCATCGCTCAACAACTCACGAAACGGCAACTCGGCATGGGCAAAATGTACCGCTTGGGAGCGCACCAACAACTGGCGCCACGGCAACACCACGTCGGGGTACCACGCAGGCAACTCACCAGATTCAATGTGCTGAGCACGCCGTTGTTGGTGCTGGATGCTGTATTCACTGGCGGTCTGAGCCACCAGCACTGGCTCGACCACCCAGATAGCTGCATCAGGTGACAGATAATCGAGCAACGACGTCAACATACCGGCGTGTGCAAAAAACGGCGCCAACAGGGCCTGCCCCTCTCCCTGCTCGTCGTGTTCCAATGCTGCGATGAGTTGCATCCACTCGGTGCGAGCCTCATCACGGAGCTCTGCCAACGACTGTGCCCGCAACCAAGCGACCACAGCGGCGCGCCGCTGATGTGCATACTCGAATGCGGGGCCGAGCACCACCGATTTCAACTTCTCGACACTGCGTTGTGTCAGTGGATCAAACACCCGAATGTCGTCGATTTCGTCGCCAAAAAACTCAATGCGCACCGGTTGTGTGTGACCGAGTGGGAAGATGTCCACGATACCGCCACGCCGGTTGATTTCACCGGGCTCACTCACCGCATTGCTGACCCGGTACCCCATCGCCTGCCATTGTTGCATCAACACCAGTGGATCGTGCAACGATCCAATCCGAAGTTCACTCGTCAATTCCTGGAGATCGGCGGGTGCAATCGTCGCCTGTAGGAGTGCACGAATGGGCACTATCACCAGCACATCTGCCTGTTGTTGCAACAAGCGTACGACGGCTAGCCGTGCTGTCGTAGCATCCATGCTCGCTGTCATGGGCTCGTAGGGGATGGCATCGCTGGCCACGAATTGCACCACACGCTGGTGCGGCGCCCACACGGTGACATCCTCACTCAGGCGACGCGCATCCTCAGCGGTGGCCACTACCACCACCTGCGGCCCCCTCTGTTGCGTGGCGAGCATACTCACAAGCGGGGCCATGGTGGCTCTACGCACACCGGCGACATGGAGTTGACCGCCATGCCGGAGCTCCGCTTCTAGCATCGTCATCGCCGGCTGTTGCGCCAATTGGGCCGTAAGTTGTGCTACGTGCTCCGCCATGCTCCGCTCTTCTCCCTCAACGCGATATCGTCCGTTATCTGCGTTTTATGCCAACTCTTTTTGTTGCCAAAAACGGCTCAATCCCTGCCAACTCATCTCGATGGAGGCCCCCTTTTGATAGGCGGCAATCCCTTCCGGCGTGGCATCTACACCCATTTCTGCCGTCGCAATGCGACGCAACTCGGCGATTTGCTGCTCCTCCGTCCAGTCTTGTCGCCGCCAATCACGCACATATTCAGCCCAGCGCCAGTTGCTGACCTGCATGCGACTCAGGTGATCGTCAACGTCAAACACCGGCCCGAAATGCGTCAGACACAGCGCCTGTGGTTGCACCGCAGTAATGGCGGCCACACTCGCATCCCACAACGCCAAATCAATATCGGGTGGTGGCGTGGCTGGTCGGATATAGTGATACCCCTGCATGCGAATCCCCGCCGTATCACCGATGAATGTCACACCATCGCAGGCACGCACATAGGTCACATGGTGGACGGCATGACCGGGGGTGTAAAGCACCTGATACGCTCTCCCGGCCACATCGAGCACCTCACCACCTTGAAGTACGTGCAGATTGGCAGCCGGTACCGGCAAAAACTCGCCCCATAGCGCATCCATCAGCCCGCCATAAATGCGCGTCGCACTGCGCAACAGTCGCGATGGGTCGACGAGGTGTGGCGCACCTCGCTCGTGCACGTACACCTGAATGTGCGGGTAGTCGCGCACAATGCTTCCCACTGCGCCAGCATGGTCAAGATGGATGTGTGTCAGCAAAATGGCTGCTACGTCAGCCATGTGCGCACCTCGCGCCGCAAGTTGGCGGTGCACCTCAGCAAACGACACCTGTGGGCCAGGATCCACGAGCACCACCGCCCCTTGCAGGTCAGCATAACAGGCGATCGTCCCCGTTTTGCCCACATGAAGCGTATCAATGACCTGAATATCAGCCGGCAGTTGTTGCATGTGCCCTTCCTTTCCACGCAAATACCGCCGTCATGGTGCTGTGTTACACGCACCATGACGGCACACCCGAGTGCTGTTGTCGTCGCTTTAGGCCCCCATCACAGCGGCCACGGCCCGCCAGACCCGTTCTGGGCGCATCGGGATATCGATGGCCTGCACCCCAATATGTGACACCGCATCGATGACCGCGTTGGCCACCGCTGGTGTCGAGCCTACCGTGGCCGCTTCACCAATCCCCTTCACTCCCAATGGGTTGAGTGGGGTCGGTGTTTCTGTCTTGTCAAGCACAAACGTGGGGAAGTTGTCGGCACGTGGCAAGGCGTAGTCCATCAGCGAACCACTCACAATCTGGCCGTTTTCGTTGTAGACGACTTCTTCGTACAACGCCTGCCCGATGCCCTGCGCCAATCCACCATGCACCTGACCAGCCACCAGCACGGGGCTGATGCGCGGGCCACAATCGTCGACCGTGTAGTAGCGGTCAACGCGTACATCACCCGTATCCGGGTCGACTTCGACGACCGCCAAATGTGCTCCAAAGGGGTAAATAAGCTCAGCCGGGCGGAAGAACTCCGTGGCCTCCAACCCTGAGGTGACATCCGGGGGCAATTTGTCGGTGTATGCGCGCTTGGCAATCTGCACCAGCGTCAAACCACTGTCAGGCGCGCCTTTCACGTGATAGCGGCCTTCGGCGTAGGTCACATCCTCTGGAGCGGCTTCGAGCATGTGCGCAGCCACCTTGATGGCCTTGTCACGCACAATCTTGATGGCCTCGACCAAGGCACCACCGCCAATCGCCAAGCTCCTGCTCCCCATGGTGCCTTGCCCCATCGGCGTATTGGCGGTGTCACCCGATTTCACCACCACCGTCTCAAAATCTGCGCCGAGTTGCTCGGCCACAATCTGCGCAAACGTGGTGTACAACCCCTGCCCGTGCGGTGATGTGCCCGTAAACACCGTCACGGTGCCTGTTGGCTCAACACGCACGGTGGCGCTTTCATATGGGCCAAACCCACACATTTCCACATAACAGGCAAATCCCAGCCCCAACAAGGGCACCGGCTTGCCCGCTGCGCGATCGGCACGACGCTGGGCTTGCTCAGCAAGCAACCCCTGGTAGTCGCTAATCTCGATAAGTTTGCTGATGGCACGATTGTACTCGCCACTGTCATAGAGCGGACCGGTCGGTGTTTTGTAGGGAAAGGCCTCGGGTGGGATGAAATTCACACGTCGCACCTCGGCCGGGTCAAGCCCCAAATCGTCGGCTACCGCATCCAGCATACGCTCGATGTAATAGGCGGCCTCTGGGCGACCAGCACCACGGTACGCCGCCACCGGCGTGGTGTTGGTGTACACGCAGTCAATGGTACCGTCGATGACCGGGATTTTGTAGACACCCACAGCCATCATGCCCGTCAAATTGGGCAGGCCAGCGGCAATGGGATACGCGCCGATGTCGGCCACGATGTGGAAACGCAAAGCGTCGATGGTGCCATCGGCACGCACTGCCGCACTAAACGTGCCGATTTGCCCGCGTCCGTGCGTAGTCGCCGTCATGTGCTCAATGCGCCCCTCAACCCACGACAACGGGAAGCGGTAATGTATCGCTAGTGCTGCGAGTGCGGCATCTTCCGGGTAGGCACCGATTTTTACGCCAAAGCCGCCACCCACATCCGGTGCCACGACGCGGATGAGATTTTCATCCATGCGCAACATTTCAGCCAACGTACTTCGGCTCAAGTGGGGCGCCTGCGTGCTCGTATACACGGTCACACCGGCACCGAGTGGATCGGGGTACGCCACCACGGCGCGCCCTTCCATCGAGACCCCAGCCAAGCGCTGATTGGCCATGCGCCGCGTCACCACGGCATGGGCATGCGCAAAAGCGGCATCGGCGTCGCCGACTTTTTTGGTCCACGTATGATGCACGTTGCTGGCCATGTCTTTGAACAACCGCGGGGCGTCGGCGGCCATCGCCTTTTCCATGTCGACGGCGGCGGGCAAGGCCTCGTATTCGACCTCGACCAAGCTGACCGCATCGACGGCCACCTCCTGCGAAGTGGCAATCACGGCCGCCACAATTTCGCCCACATGCCGCACCGTACCAAACGAAATCGGATAGTGGCTGTGTGGTCGAATTGCCTCGAGCCCAGCCTCGCTCGCACCCTCACCACCGGCTCCAATCGGCAATGGCCCACACATCTGGGCAAGCTCTTGGCCCGTGACCACTGCGGTCACGCCGGCGAGCGCCAAAGCGGCCGTCGCGTCGATTCCAATGATGTGAGCGTGTGGATAGGGACTGCGCACAAAGGCCACATACTGCATGCCGGGCAATTTCATGTCACCCACATATGATCCACGCCCGGTCAACAACCGTGGGTCTTCTTTGCGCTTGACCTCCGCGCCGATTAATTTCGCATACGCCATCGTACTCTACCCTTTCCGAATCAACTTGCTGTGGTTCGATGTGTATTATGGGGAAACACCGTGCACTTCTGCTCAATAGTATAGCGCAAAACCCGCCCCAATCGACAATCCCCAGCGCACACATACATGAATTGACGCAAGCGCAGGGCAATGGTAGGATAGGGCAGTAAAATACACCAGCTTACGTGGAGGCCCTTTGCGATGAAATTACACGAGTATCAAGCCCGCGACATCTGCGCTCGCTATGGTATCCCCGTCACGGGTGGTGGCGTAGCGTCGACCCCCGCCGAGGCCCGTGCGCACGCCGAGCAGATTGGCGCCCCAGTGGTCGTCAAAGCGCAAGTCTTTGTTGGTGGTCGAGGCAAAGCCGGTGGCGTCAAGCTGGCCCAGAATCCCGCCGAGGCCGAGTCGGTCGCCAGCCAAATCTTGGGCATGGACATCAAGGGGCTCACCGTCGAGAAGGTGCTCGTCGCTGAGGCAATCAGCTACGAACGCGAAATCTACCTCGGCGTCATCATGGATCGCGCCAGCAAGCGCATCGTAATCATGGCCTCCGCCGAAGGTGGCGTCGAAATCGAAGAAGTCGCCAAGACTAACCCGGACGCCATCAAAAAAGTTGCTGCACACCCCACCCTCGGCTTGCTCGACTACCAAGCCCGCAATTTGGCCTTCGCCATCGGTCTCACCGACGGCAAGCAAGCCCGCCAATTTGCCAGCATCGCCATGTCGCTCTACAAGGTCTACATGGAAAACGACGCTTCCCTCGCCGAGATCAACCCACTCGTCGTCAAAGCCGATGGCAGCCTGCAGGCCCTTGACTCCAAAGTGGTCATCGACGACAGCGCCCTCTTCCGCCACCCCAACCTCGAAGCCATGCGCGATAGCTCCGATGAGCCCCTTGCCGAGCAACAGGCCCGCGAAGCCGGCATCACCTTCATCAAGCTCGATGGCGACATCGGCTGCATGGTCAACGGCGCCGGTCTCGCCATGGCCACCATGGACGTGGTCAACCTCTACGGCGGCGAGCCGGCCAACTTCCTCGATGTCGGCGGTGGCGCCGGCAAAGACAAAGTCAAGGCCGCCCTGCAAATCATCCTCTCCGACAAAAACGTCAAAGCCGTGCTCTTCAACATCTTCGGCGGTATTACCCGCGTCGATGAAGTCGCCCGTGGCATCATCGCCGCCCTCGAAGAGGTCGACACCGATGTGCCCATGGTGGCACGCCTCGTCGGCACCAACGAAGTCGAAGGGCGCAAGCTCCTTGAGAATTCACGCCTCATCCCAGCGGCCACCCTCGGCGAAGGCGCCCAAAAGGCCGTCGCTGCTGCCAAGGAATACGCTGCCAGCAAGGCCTAGTCACATCGTGTCGCACCAGGATGCACGAATTCGTGCATCCTGGTGTTTTTTGTACTCCTAGCGCGTCGCCTGTGCCAGCGCCTGCCCCAAATCGGCCAGCAAATCCTCGACATCCTCGATGCCCGCCGAAATCCGCACGAGATCAGCGGGAATGTCGTGCGCCGATCCCGCCGCATGCGTCAAAATCCGCGGAATCTCGATGAGACTCTCGACCCCACCCAGGCTGACCGCATACGTGAACACCTTGGTGGCCTCGACGAGGCGGTGCGCCACGTACACGCCCCCTTTCAACGTAAACGACACCATACCCCCACTCATGCGCATCTGACGTTGTGCGAGCTCGTACTGTGGGTGCTGTGGCAGGCCGGGGTAGTAGACCTGCGCCACTGCGGGGTGCGCCGCCAAGAATTCCGCAATCGCCTGTGCATTGCGGCAATGGGCCTGCATGCGCAACGCCAATGTCTTGACACCGCGCAGAATCAAAAACACATCCCAGGGCGCTGGCACCGACCCCACCGCATTCTCGATGTAGCGCAAGCGCTGAGCGAGCTCAGGATTGTTGGTGACCAGCGCCCCACCAATCACGTCGCTATGCCCGCCGTGGTACTTGGTGGTGCTATAACTCACGATATCGGCGCCGAGTGCCAGCGGTTGCACCACATACGGCGATGCAAATGTGTTGTCGACCACCAACAATGCCCCGTGCTGCTTGGCAATCGCCGCAATTGCCGCAATATCGGCCACCTTGAGCATCGGGTTGGTCGGGCTCTCGATCCACACCAACTGCGTCTCGGGGCGCATGGCCGCGGCAATGGCCGCCGTATCGGTCACATCCACGAAGGTCGTCACCACGCCATGATGCGCAAATACCTTGGTCAACAGGCGATGCGTGCCCCCATACACATCATCACTGGCCACCACATGTGCCCCCGGCGCCAGCAAGTGCAAGACCGCCGTCTCCGCCGCCAACCCAGAGGCAAACGCCAGCGCATCACAACCACCATCAAGGGATGCCAGCACCTGCTCGAGAGCAGTGCGTGTCGGGTTGCCCGAACGCGCATAGTCGTAGGGTTGCGTGCTCCCCACTTCAAACTGTGCAAATGTGGAGGTCTGATACACCGGGAACGCCACCGCGCCCGTCTGTGGGTCGGGCGCCTGCCCCACATGAATCGCTCGCGTCGCAAATCCGGCCCCGTGCCACTCCGGTGTCTGTGCCATTTCCCGTACTCCTCTGCTCTTGCCATTTCATGGCATTCATGCATCCAAAAAACAATACAATATCTGACATACCATCATAAATTAGAGCTATTCCTATGTAAAAAACCCGCATATCATTTCATTTGCGTGGAATATGGGCACGCACCAACATTTCCAGATGTTCGAGGGCATCGATTTCATCAGAGCTACGCGCAATCGCACATGCCTGCGTGATGCGATCCAGCCAGGCATCCCATAACCCGGGGCGTACCGCGCCGGCTTCGATCCACGCCAGATCGTTGTGTAGCATCTGCGTCAGTAATTCGGTCTGCGTATAGCGGCTCGTCACGGCCGGCAGGCGTTCACGCTTGGGGAGTGGGTAATTGGAGTCAGCCACGAGTTGCCACGGCTCCATGTGAAAAATGCCGGCAAGCAACACCACGGTGCGCTCGCTGGGCACCGTCAGCTCCATTTCGATGTGCGACACCGCCACGCGTGACACGGCAAGGCGCTCTGCGAGGCGCTCTTGGGTCCAGCCCCGCTGATTACGGAGTCGTGCGATACGTTTCCCCAGTCCTTCTACTTCAGCCATCGCTCTCTCATGTTCCGATAAGTCACTTAGCAGACACGTGGTGACCTCCCGTGTTACTCTGTAGTATAGATGCTTTTGGAATGGCACACCCATTTTGTGCCCTAGCAACAAGGACCACCATGGCCAAACGTGCACTCATCACCGGAATCACCGGTCAAGACGGCTCCTACCTCGCCGAATTTTTGCTCGAGCAGGGCTACGACGTCGTCGGCATGATTCGCCGCTCCAGCACGGTCAACTTCGAGCGTATCCGCCACATCCAAGACCAGGTCACCCTGGCCACCGGCGATTTGCTCGACGAAGTCTCGCTCATCAACCTGTTGCGTGAACACCGCCCCAGCGAGGTCTACAACCTGGCTGCGCAGAGCTTCGTGCAGACGTCATTCAGCCAGCCGGTCTTCACCGGTGAAGTCACCGGCCTCGGAGTCACACGCATGCTCGATGCAATCCGCGTGGTTGACCCCGGCATCCGCTTCTACCAGGCCAGCTCTTCGGAGATGTTCGGCAAAGTGCAGGCGGTCCCTCAGATCGAAAGCACCCCGTTCTACCCGCGCTCACCCTACGGTGTGGCCAAGTTGTACGGGCACTGGATTACCGTCAATTACCGTGAAAGCTACGACATGTACGCCTGTAGCGGCATTTTGTTCAACCACGAAAGCCCACGCCGTGGCCTCGAGTTTGTCACGCGCAAAATCACCAACGGGGTGGCGCGCATCAAGCTGGGCATCGACAAAGAGCTGCGCCTCGGCAATCTCGACGCCAAGCGCGACTGGGGCTACGCCAAAGACTACGTGCGCGCCATGTACTTGATGCTCCAACAAGACAGCCCCGATGATTATGTCGTTTCCACGGGTGAGACCTACTCGGTGCGCCGTTTCTGCGAAATCGCCTTCGGACATGTGGGCCTCAACTACGCCGACTACGTGGTCATCGACGAGCGCTTCTACCGCCCCGCCGAAGTCGATTTGTTGGTCGGCGACCCCGCCAAGGCCAAACAAAAACTCGGCTGGCAGCCCGAAGTCAGCTTTGAACAACTCGTCACCATGATGGTCGACGCCGACTTGGCGCTCATCAAGCGTGAACGTAGCTTGTAGTTGCACCACCGAGCCGAGAGCCTACGTGGCATGCCACGTAGGCTCTCGCAGTATGTACGCACACTTCACTGACACGAAAGCATGCATGCGTGATGTACCACCCACCAGATGCACCATTTATCGCTCGCATGCACCGCATGTACGGAGATCTCGGCCATCAATGGTGCACACAGTTACCCATGCACGTCACACAGCTGGCCCACCAGTGGGATCTGCATCTTGGCACGACCTTTGAGTTGAGCTTCAACTACGTGTGTGAGGCAACACGACGGAGCGACGGTAGACCGGTTGTGCTCAAAACCGGTGTACCAACCCCAGAGTTCATGGGCGAGCTCACCATGCACCAACACTACGCCGGACGTGGCGCAGTCGCCTGTTTGGAGACAGATGCCGACAAATACGCGGTATTACTGGCGCGTGTCTATCCCGGTACACGGTTGCGCGATGTGCTTCATGATGACCTTGAAGCCACCACGATTGTGGCCGGTTTGATCCGCGATAGTTTGTTTCATGCCCCAGACACGCTACCCATCCCCAGCATCTACGACTGGGCAGATGATGTGTTTCCACACGCACGCAATGTGTGTGCGACACGCCACGACTTACTCGCCATGCACCACATCGAACGCGCACATGCCATATTTCGCGATCATCCGCCCCTTGCACCGATGTTTGCGCTCCATGGCGACCTGCATCACGACAACATCTTACGCACACCCACCGGATGGTGCATTATTGATCCCCAAGGAGTACGGGGCAACGCCGCCTACGAATGCAGTTGCTTTTTGCGCAACCCGCAACCGTGGCTTAGCGAACAGACTGATTTGGTGAGCATTACCATGGCACGCATCGCCATTATGAGCCGCATCCTGCATATCCCGGCAGCAGACATCGCCATGTGGAATTATGCGGCCATGGTGGTTTCGGCATGGTGGAGTTTTCAAGCCAATCAAGCCATCAATGCCGCCGAACTGTCGTTGATTGAGGCATTTTATACCGTGTGGAACAAATACTGCATACCGATTGATTGAAGCATCCACCCGCACCACACGGTGACTGAATCATGCAACGAAATATCTCGACACGCGCAATCACCGCACCGCTATACTCAGTGCGCTCACTATGAGATAATAGTACATAATCTTTTTTATACGACAACAAAAAGAGCGCATACATGCACACAAAAACCGATCTTGAACGCTTTGTCACGGCCCAAAACAAGTCATTCGAAGGATATGCCACTGCCCTCGCAGAACTACGCGCAGGGCATAAACAAACACACTGGATCTGGTACATCTTCCCAAACATCCGCCCCAGTGATCCCTCGGTTGGCTCACCAAACACCCAAAAATTCGGCCTCAGTGACGATGCAGAGGCACTGCGCTACCTACGCCACCCCGTCCTCGGGCCGCGCCTCGCCGAAATCACAGCCGTGGTATGCACCCAGCTCATCGAGCACAAGATTCACCCTGAAGTCTTATTGATGTGGGATGTAGATGTCAAAAAAGTCCGCTCGTGCATGAAATTATTCCTGCGCGTGACTACCAAGTCCGACGCCCAAGAGCTGCCGTGGCTCCCCACATTCATGGAGCATGCACAAGCCGTCTTTACGCACATTGATTGCCCCAAGTACCAAGGCCACCAATAACGCAACGGTCGTCGCAGGGGCTAAGCCCTGCGACGACCGCAGTGTGCTGTGCACCACCGGCGTATTAGTGCACGAGCGCCTGACGGAATATGCCCACAGCCGCATGAATCTGGTCATCGTTGACCACCAACGGTGGGATGAAGCGCACCACGTTGTCGTAGGTGCCACAGGTAATCACCAACAACCCCAGCTCACGGCAGGCGGCAATGGTGCGCTTGGCCAAGGCAGCATTCGGGGCTCCGCGCTCGTCGATGAGCTCAACCCCGATCATCAGCCCCATACCACGCACATCGCCAATCACGGGCATGCTCTGCTGCAACTCGCTCAGCTCGCCCTTGAGCACGACACCCATGGCAGCCGCATTTTCGACCAGATGCTCTTCTTTGATGACCTCGAGAGTGGCCAGTGCCGCCGCACATGCGACCGCATTGCCACCGTACGTGCCGCCATGCGTGCCGGCATGCCACTTGTTCATCACCTCGGTTTTGGCCATCACCGTCGACAACGGCAGGCCCGATGCCAGCCCCTTGGCGGCAATCATGATGTCGGGCACCACACCGAAATGTTCGACCGCAAAAAACTTGCCCGTACGCCCAAAGCCGGTTTGCACCTCATCGGCAATCATCATGATGCCGTATTTATCACAAATCTCGCGAATCCCACGTAAAAACGACACCGGCGGCACCACATAACCACCTTCACCCAACACCGGCTCAATCAAAATTGCAGCCACATCGTCGGGGGTGGTGTTGGCGTGCAATATATGCTCGATGCGCTTGAGTGGATCGCCACAACAGCTCGTGTCCATGGGCGCATTGGCCGACATGTGCGCCGTATCACGCCCCGCCGCTTTGGCGATGGCACAGTTGTAGCAGTAGGCGTAGGGGGCCACATGCACGCCCGACGGCAACGGCGCATAGCCACTGCGGTATTTGCCCTTGCTGGTGGTCAGAGCCATGGCACCCGACGTGCGCCCATGGAACCCACCGTCGAAGACGATGACATCCGTGCGCCCCGTGGCATGCCGCGCCAACTTGAGCGCTCCTTCGACCGCCTCAGCGCCACTGTTACTAAAGAAAAACGCGTCGATTCCTGGTGGTGTGACCTGCTGCAATGCCTCCGCCAAGCGCAACATGGGTTTGTGATAGACGATATTTGCCTGGCCATGGAGCAACAAACCGGCCTGTTCGCGGATGGCCGCCACCACGCGTGGGTGGCAGTGCCCGGTGTTGGTCACCCCGATACCACAGGTAAAGTCGTAATAGGCCTTGCCATCATCGCCGTAGAGCATGACTCCTTCGCCACGATCGACGATGATGTCGTTGTAGCGGGCCCACACCGGCGATAAATGGGCCTTTTGATCTGCAAGTGACATAGCATTCTCCTGTCGTGTGGGCACATCCCATGTGCCACTCATTCCATTCGTTAGCGTTGCATATCGAGGACGACTTTGAGTGCACCTTTGCTGGCCACGAAGGCGGTCATCGCATCATCCATGGCGTAGATACCACTGAGTAACGGCTCTGTTTCAATCAGGTTGCGTTGCAAGAGGCGCAATGCGGCCGCAAAGGGGCCACAACGCGATCCAATCAGCTGGATTTCATCGACCACCAGCATGGTCAAGTCGAGCTGGGTTTCGGCCGCCACCGTGCTTTTCATCACCAATCGGCCACGTGGGCGCACCAGTTTGCGTGAGGTCTTGAGCCCATCGGGATTGCCCGTCACGTCGACCACCACGTCATACCAGCCCTCGGCAGCCGTACTGGCCACCGTGTGGATGCCTTGGCGGTGGAGCAGCGCCCAGCGCTCCGGATGGCGCCCCACCACGGTTACTTCGCAGCCTGGCAAGCGCAAGACTTGCGCGATGAGGAGGCCTAATTTGCCGTCACCCACGAGTGCTACGCGGTCGGTGGGGCGCAGATGCGTCTGTTGCAGAATCTCCAGCGCTGCGGCGAGTGGCTCCACAAAAACCGCCTGGCGATCGCTGACGTCGGCGGGCACCTCATGCAGGCAATCGACGGGGATGCTGACCAAGTCGGCCATGCTTCCCGGTCGATTAAAAATCCCCAGGGTCGTACGGTTGGGGCAGTGCGGGTCATCGCCACGCAAACAGGTGGGGCACGTACGACACGCCGCGTTGATTTCGCCCACCACCCGCTTGCCCAGCCACGTTGCATCGGCACACGCCACCACGGTGCCGACAAACTCATGACCGAGGATACCGGTAAACCCTTTGTAGCCACGCGTTATCTCAATGTCGGTGTTGCAAATTCCTGCCAAGTGCACCTTGACCACGGCCTCCCCCGGCACCACCGTTGGTTCGGGGCGGGCTCCATCAAGGCGCAATTCCCCATCAAATACCACTGCCCGCATCTGCGTCTTCTCCCTTGCTGTTCAAGCACCTTATATGCCTTGGCGCAACATGACTTTTTCGGCATTCTTGAAGTAAATCTTCTGGAGCACATCATCGGGCAGATACAGCCCATAGATGTGCCAACGCCCCTGCGGCGGCACATCGCCCAAGTGATACGGGAAGTACTCATCGTCGCTTTCGAGAAAGCGGTAGTAGAGCTGATACATGGCCACATCGGCCGGCATGTCGGTGCCAAACAAAATCCGGTCGGCATAGGTGATAAAAAACTTGCGCGCCGTGTACGGCTGACGCCCAACTTCGGCAATGCGCGCACTAAAATCGATGTACACGTTGGGGCAATCATCGAGCCATTGCGCCACCCAGCCCATGTTTTCGGCATAACAACCCACATGCGCAATCACAAAATCCGTGCCCGCATGCCGCTGGGTGGTGCGCTTAAACGCCTCGAGAATGTCCAAAAATGCCGGGAACGGCGGACTCGGGAATTGCCAATCGGGGTGAGCATGCAACTCCTCCCAGCGTTCGTTGTGAGCGTCGATGGGGTCAAAAAATGCCACCGGATCGGCCACATGCACCAACACGGGAATGTTGAGGCGCCCGGCCATGGCCCACAACGGATCAAGTCGCGTGTCGTCGACCTTGACCAGCACACCGTGTTGATCGCGTACATGCAACCCGAACGGCTTCCAGATCTTGAGGCCGGTCGCACCCCGCGCGACTTGGGCCTGCAGACGCTCCGCCGCCCATGCGCCGAAATCGTCACCGTGCTGCGGCCATGCCGCCCAATCGACCCCTGCAAAGACCCGGAAGCGCTCGGGGGCGGCATCGACGAAATGCGCCAAGTGCCGGTCAAGAATATCTTCACCCCAGCCACCATCCAGATTGATGAGCAGGCGCACCTGCGCACGATCAAGCACGTCGATGAGCGCACTGACGGGCTTTTGATCCCAGCCACCCCCAAATGAACTGCCAAGATGGTTGTGTGCATCAATGACAGGATAGCGCGGCTGATGAATCGTCGTCGTCTTGGTGACAAGTTGCGGTCGTGGTCGGTAGCGTTGTAGTTCCATGATCACCTCTGTATTTCTTCCACATAACCGAGTAGGCGCATTCGTAGACTGTCGATATCATACACGGGAAGTACCGGTTGGTGAATGATGGCGAGCCCAACACTGGCCAGCACTGCATCAAGGAGTTCGTCACGACGCCGACGCTCTGGGCGTTCGTGGCTAGCATCGTCAAGTTCAATGGCCACCACGGGGCGGGAATCACCACTGCGCATCACCACAAAATCCAACGATTTTTGCGCAATCCGGTTCCACCGCGAATCACGCCAGATGTCTCCTCGCCACGGATTGCGAACCTCGACCACCCGGTTGAGTGCCACTTGCACCATGATGACCATTCCTGCGGGGAGCGCCTGCCGGAGTGCCGCATAAAAGACCCGCTCATTGGCCGTGAGCAGTTGCCCAACGAGCCGATAATCATCGGGGGACACCCGAGTTCGATCGGAACGCGCAGATGGTGTCGATGAAGGCGCTGATTGCTCAACACGCCAGCGCCGGTACATTTTGAGAGCCACGGCGACCACCATCAACAGCACCCCACTACAACCGAGGGTTGCCACCACCAGTACAACCACGCTCTCCACAGACGAGGCCTCCCTCTCAGCGCGGTACTACTGGTAGTGTGTGGTACTACCGGTAGTATGCTTCTAGTATCTGATATTCATGCTACCATAGCGGTAGTTGTGTCGTACAGTGTAATTTTTGATAGCGAAAGCGAAGTGTCTCGCAATGTCGAATTCCACCGTCACCGTCGATATTTTCAGCGATGTGGTGTGTCCATGGTGTGTCATCGGAGGGGCTCGTCTCGCCAAGGCCATGCAACTCCGCCCCGAGCTAACCTTTGAACGCTATTGGCACCCGTTCATGTTGAATCCGGACGCCATACCCGGCCAACCATGGGCAGACGAGATGGCGGCCAAATTCGGTGGTGCCGACAAGGTCAAGCAGATGTTTGATTATGTGACCGGAGTAGCCACTCAAGAGGGCTTGACGTTCAACTTTGACGCCATTCCGTGTACCACCAATACCAGTGACGCCCACCGCTTGATTTTGCTGGCAAGCACCTATCAACTCACCTGGCCGCTCACCGATGCGCTGTACACCGCCTATTTCCGTGACGGGGCCGATATCAACGATCACGGCACGCTCAGCGACATCGCCGTGGGGGTCGGGCTCCCAGCCGACAACGTAGCCGAGCTCCTCAGCACCGATGCCTTCGCCGAAATCGTCACCCGATCACAGGCCACGGCTGCCCAGCTCGGCATCAGCGGCGTGCCATTTTTCATTTTCAACCGACGCTTGGCCGTCTCCGGGGCACAATCGGTGGAATACATGCTTCAAGCCATCGATGAGGCCTGTGCCGTCCAATAGTGCGTAGGTAGACCCTTTGTGTGCTATACATCCACTCGTAGTATAAATTTCGTACTACGAGTGGTTTGTTTTTGCAAAAAGAAAGGGATATACGCATGATCGAACCGCTTGCTCAGACGATACTTCCCACCAAGTACGGTGTCTTTCATATGGCTGTATTTACTGGTGACAACGTGGCATTATGGGTTGGAGACGTGGCCCAAAGCGCCCCACTCATCCGTTTGCACTCCGAGTGCCTCACCGGTGATGTGTTTGGGTCGACCAAGTGTGATTGCGGTGATCAGCTCGATGCCGCTCTCGAGCGCATCCAAGCTGACGGGTGCGGGCTCTTGTTGTACCTGCGCCAAGAAGGGCGGGGCATCGGCCTTGTGAACAAAATCAAGGCCTACGCCCTCCAAGAGACCGGGCTCGACACGGTCGACGCCAATCGAGCACTGGGGCTCCCTGACGACATGCGTGACTACGATCTAGCCATGCAAATCATTGCATTTCTCGGCATTACGCGCGTCCGTCTGCTGACCAACAACCCCAGCAAAATTGCCGCATTGAACAGCAGTGGTATCGAAGTGGTAAGCCGCGAAGCTATTCAGATAGCCAGCAACCCCATCAATCACGACTACTTGGTCACCAAAAAAGAGCGCATGGGTCACCTGCTCGAATTCAACGCCCCCAACGACTAAAGACTACGATGCCCTTTGATAGCGCCGTGTAACGCATCACCCCACAGCTGCGCGGTATCGCGCCAGCGCGGCAATGCCTCCCTGCGGCGCATGGCGGCCTGGTGTAGCACACGCTGAGTGGTTGGATTGAGCATGCGGTGGAGCGCCTCTGTCAGTGCTACGCCATCATCTACCGGCACCACGATACCGGCATCAGCCACAATCTGCGCCACCGGCCCCACATCACACGCCACCACGGGGACTCCGGCCCACAAGGCCTCTGCGAACACCATGCCATAGCCCTCGAAGCGACTCGGCAACACCAAACAGGTGGCCGACGCATACGCCTGCACAATCTGCGCATCAGCGACACACCCATGCACCACCACTTGGGCTCCGTGTTGTTGGGCAGTCTGCACGAGGAGCTCGATGTGCTGCGTATATGCGGGATCTGCGTGCGTTTCTCCATACAGATGCAACACCGCAGTCGGGTGTGCCAACGCTTGCCATGCGGGCAACAGCACATCAAGGCCCTTGCGTGGAATCCACTGCGCCACACAAATCACGGCCGGCGGCTGCGTTGGTTGTGCGGGCGGTGGTGGGCCGAGGCGATCACATCCAGGGGGTGCCACCACAATGCGCTCGGCGGCCACGCCCCGGTCACACAACCGCTGGCGCCCATCGGCACTGACCGCAATCAAAATATCGGCATCGAGCAACGGTGCCTCATCGGCGGCATCGACACCAGTGGCCACCGATGGCAACTCGTGCACCATGGCAACCACCGGTTTGTGACGTTGCCAGTATGCCAAGTGCGGTGCCACGGCCGTCCGTGCCAACGCATCGACCATCAGCACATCGTAGGCAGCCACATCGACATCGACCTGGGCGTGACGTTGGGCGACCACATCTGCGGCACTCAGCACCACATCGGTCACGTCGATGCCCTGCTCGGCCAACACCGGATAGACGTGGGCGTGATAGAGGTAGCCACCCGTTTTGCGGGCTATGTCGCCAACCGTGAGCATGGCCACCTTCATGGCTCAAGCTCACAGGTATAGGCGGCCCAGGCCTGTGCCGACTCCCAGATTGCCACCCGAAGCTGGGTCAAGCCGAGGTGCTGAAGGGCGGGGGCGACCTGGGTTGCCACAAATTCGGCCACGACTTCGGCGGTCGTATTGCGAGCATTGAGACCAGGCACCTCGTCGAGATTTTGGTAGTGCAGGGTAGCAACCACCTGTTGCACGGCGGCCTGCAGGCGGGTGATATCAAACAACGTGCCATCGGCCTGCAGGTGCCGACCAACCACCACCGCTTCGACCCGGTACGTGTGTCCGTGCATGCGCTGTGCCGGTCCAAAATCGCCGACAAGGCGATGTGCGGCCTCAAACTGTGCCACAACTCCCACTTCAAACATCGGCATCTCCTTTTGATGCATAGTCAAACACCACCTGCATCATCGGCACCTGCGCAGCATCGAGTTGCGCATAGGCCTGAGCGGCGTCGGTAAAGGCAAACGTGTGTGTCAAGACTTCGTGAAACGGAATGTCGGCCAGCATCTGCCAAACCAACTGCATACGCCGCTCGCTGTCCCACCGCGGCCCGAGTACAGCCGGCAAATGCCCGACTTGGCTCGAAATCAGCTGCAACCGGCGCCGATGAAAATGACTTCCCAGATCAAGGGTGACCGCCTTGGTGCCGTACCACGAGGCCACCACGACCCGCCCTTCTTGTGCCAGCCAGGCCGTACTCCTGGCCAAGGCCTGCGGGTTACCGCTGACCTCGATGACCGCATCTGCACCACGCTCATGCGTATGCCCCGCCAAAAAAGCCGCCACGTCATCAGGGTGACACACCTGCGCCACACCCAGCTGCGTGGCTAACTGACGCCGATAGGCACTGACATCAACGGCCAGCACCTGCACCGGATGGCGCTGGAGCAACCAGGCCACCAGCATCCCCACGATCCCCAATCCGACCACCACCACACACTCGCCGAGGCGGGGGTGCGCATCAAGCACGATGTTGATGGCGGTCTCCATGTTGGCAGCCAGCACGGCTGCAGGCAATGGCACCGTGGCAGGGATTTTTTTTACCAGCGACACCGGCACATGACACACGTCTTGATGCGGGTGGAGCACAAACACGGCATCACCGACGGCCACCGTCGTTACCGCATCGCCGATTGCCTCGACCACACCCACCAGCGCATATCCGTATTTAATGGGAAAGGCGAAACTGCCCTGAAACGTGGGTAAATCGAGGGCCATATCTGGGGCCACTTGGCCACGATAGACCAGCATTTCGGTGCCCTGGCTTATCGCCGACCACCGGGCGCGCACACACACCTGATCGGCAGGGAGCGCAGGAAGCTCATCAGAGCGCACCACGACCTGCCTCGGTGCCAACATCCAGACAGCCTGGGCCTCACTGTGCATCGCCACACTCCCCTTCGAGCCATATATCATCACCGCACTGCGAAAAATGGCTGGTGCGCAACGTGAGCGCCTGTGCCATCGTCGCGACGCCAATATCGAGCAACGCCGGGGTACCGCTCCCCACCCACTTGGGGGCAATGGTCAACGCCACCCGATCAACGAGGCGCTCGCGCATCACGGCTGTCAACACGCGCTGCCCACCCTCAACCATCAACGACATGACCCCAGCATTGACCAGCACTGCGAGCGCCGCACCCAAATCAAGGCCACCACCCGGCTGCTCGGGCACCTGCAAACAGCGCACACCGGCCGCCATCAGTGCCGCACGGGTGCTCGGCACCACCCCAGATGCATGGAGCGCCCACGTGGGAGTTTGAGATGCAGTGGCTACGATCTGCGCCGTCAGCGGCATACGGAGGTGACTGTCAAGTACCACACGAATGGGGCTCTGCCCCACACACAGACGCACGGTCAGCTGCGGATCATCGGCCAAAACCGTGCCAATACCCACCAAAATGGCGTGGTGGGCGGCGCGGAGCTGATGGGTGCGCACGAGCGATTGCGGGCCACTAATCCAGCGCGAAGTGCCGTCGGCGGCAGCCACGCACCCGTCGAGGGTCTGCGCATAGGCCACCGTCACTCGCGGGCGCATCATCGGTGGCGCTCAATGATGACGGTCGAACCGGCCAGCACCGTGTCGGACAGGCGCACGTTCGGTTTTTTGACTTTGACCTGCACCCAATACACGGCCGGCTCTTGGTGCAAAATATGCTGAGCGATGCGCTCGGCCACAGCCTCGGTCAACTTGAGGGGTGGCCCCGTTACTACGGCTTTGGCGATATCGTGAAAGCGCGAATAGTCGATGCCCAATGTCAAATCATCGGCAGTAGCTGCCGCTGCCAAGTCGGCACCGACCGTGACATCCACCTCAAAGCGTTGCCCCAGCGTGCTCTCCTCAGGTCGTGTGCCGTGATAGCCCACAAACTGCATCCCCTCCAACAAAATCCGATCCATGCGTCATGCTCCTTTCCGCGCGGCAATGCCGTACAACAGCGGAAAGCGTGGAAGATGTGGTGGGGTAACCATCCGCCGTCCCGATTCGGCGACCATGTCTGCAAATGGCCGCTCACCGTTGCTAAAACAATACTCCTGCACCGACTCGATAATCAGACCAGCCTGAGCCAATGCCGTAATCACCTCGCCCACACCCCATTGAAAGAGCGTACACGGCTCAGTATTAGTAAAATCACGCACGCCATCCACAAATCCGGTCGGCGTCAAGCCTCCGTCGGAGTGCGCCACATAATCGTCGATACCATGGAGTGTCAACGACCGCCCAGCCTGCGGATAGTCGCGCATCAAGCGGTAATTGCCATCGAACATATTGGAAAAAGGGTGGAACTCCATCAGCACAAAACGCCCGCCTGGCGTGAGGATGCGCGCCACACCCTGAGCCCACTCGGCCAAATCGGGGAGCCAGCAAATGGCACCATAGCCGGTATAGGCGCGATCAAAGCGCAACGGCGTGCCAGCCAACCAATCATAAATATCGGCCTGCTCAAACGTGGCATCAATCCCACTTGCAGTGGCCCAGGCCTGCGCCTGCGCAATGGCCACGCCGCTAATATCGACTCCGTGGACAATGGCACCGTGATTGGCCAGGCTGAGCGTGTCGAGGCCGGCGTTGCACAACATGTGCACCACCCGCTGCTGCTTGATGTCGCCGAGCAACGCCAGCTCTTCGGGGAAAAGTGAACTACCGCCCTGGCGCAAAAACCCGGGCACATCACGGTGATGACTCACATGCGCCGAGACCACGGCATCCCACGAACGCTGGTTTTGCACCCGTATATCACGACTATTCATGCGCCCTCGGTGGAAATGCTTGGTCAATTACCCTACCACCGTATACGGATGAATGCCGGCTACAGATGCACTACGCCTGCAATCGTAATCCTACAGATACGTAGCCAACAGCGATTTCACCCA
>JBBAWX010000007.1:136287-139805 GCA_040396955.1 Roseiflexaceae bacterium | reverse complement strand
GACAAGAGTAAATTCACCGAAATGGTCTGGGGGTATCTCCCGTGCAGTGCCGATGATATCAAGGATTGGTGTGACGAGAGTTACGACAATTATGAGCACTGCGACCCGTTGAACATGGCCACGTGTAAACCGATACGTACCGACAGCTATGAATACTGGAGTCCCGAAAAACGCACTGCAACCACTCCCTACGTGACGGCTGAATTTGCCAATCAAGAAGATGATGAGATTGGGGCTTCACGGTACCTGTCCCTTTATGACGAGTGGTATCCCGTTGACGATGAAGAAGGAACGTTTTCGGCACGCAACGATTTCATCTACGAGGTTGTCATTCGTGGAGACCCGATTGCTCTCTACAACGAAGTCGATATGCGTGATTTTCAATTCAAGCCATTGCCCGCAGATAACGGGATTCCGCGTTTTGCAGTGAGTGGGCGACCGCGCCTGGAGTGTGAATACGACGATTGGTGCGAAGCCTATTGGAGCCTGACCTATGTGACCGATGCGTCGTTGATGCGGGGGATTGATAGCGATTTTGACGGCACCGTTGATAGTGAATTGCTCTCAAGTCAGTGTGTGAATGCGTTGCAAACTGCATCACGCGCTCCCATTATTGTCAACACCAATCAAACGACGATGTTTGCAGAAATCGTCGATGGGGCAACTCCTGCACAGTTGCAATACGGGGTCGCCACGTGGATGAGTAACCGTGTTAATGTCAACTTGCAATTTCCCCATGCATATTGGCAGGGGAGTGGTTGTGGGTGGAATCTCACCTATACACCACCCACAGGCACACTCATTCAGCCATTTCCCCAGATTGATAGCATCCAGCAACGCGAAACATTCGACCCTGAAACATGGGAATCTACGGGATTTATCACGCGTACCATGGGTCTCCGACCAACCATGAATAGCGCAGGAGTAAACATCAATCTCGGTTGGACGGTGTCGATTACCGAGGACAACGAATTTGTTTCGTTCAATATTTTTGCGAAAACACCGGGGGCCAAAACTGCCCAATCATTTGTATGGCCGAATGATGCCAAATACAAGAATCCGGTGACCAACATCCGCGAAGGCAACTCGGTCTTGTTCCCCGTCAATACGGACCAAGGGTTGCCGATTACGTGGAAAGTCCTCACCAGTGATCTGTGTAGTATGACGGGAACCACACTGAAAGCACTCAACGAGGGCTATTGTGAATTTACGGCAACCAACGTGGGTAGTAGTTCATTTCATCCATTATCAGAGACCCTCACGGTGGAAATTATTCCCAAGGAGGCACAAACCTTACCGAGCTATCCATATGAAATTCTTGGCACGAGCACGGTTACATTTCCATCAAAAACCGACAAAGGCGGATTACTCACCTATACGTCGTTGACCCCAGAATACTGCACTGTGGCCGGCACTAAAGTAACTGGTGTGAGTGAAGGAAACTGTGAACTCGAAGTAAGCGCACCAGAGACGCCCACGGGCACCGATTACTACGAACTCCTGTATGTATATGTGTATCCGCGACAGACGCTCAGCCTTGATTTCATGCCAGATAGCAACATCACCGATGGGCAAAAAATAACGCTGGCCGAATATACCAACGAAGGTCCAAGACTTACCTGGAGCAGTACCACGCTCAGTGTGTGTAGCATCACCGCGTTGCAACTCACTGCGGTAGATCCCGGTGAATGTCTGTTCAAGGCTACCTATGCGGGTGATACGGGGTATGAGCCGTTTACAGCGACGTACACGATAACCGTAGACCCCAAAGAAGCGCAAACACTGACCACCAATTTCGTGTCCATGGTCGGGCTGAATACGCAAGCACTGCCACAAAAGACCGATCAGAACACCAAAGTCAACTGGTTTTCGTTGTCACCACAGATCTGTAGTATTACCGGAACAACGGTAAAGGGCGTTGATCTGAGTAATGCGGAGGAAACCCGTGAGTGCTCGCTCCGCGCCACAGCAGCCGAAATCAGCACCCATGCAATGCTTTCTGACACGTATGTGTTTGATGTGGAGCCGCGCACCCCGCAAACGTTCACTTACAGTACGACGCCGATTACGGAGGGACTGGGCTTTAGTGTGCCGGCGAGTACCGCAGAAACAATCTCGTTGACCTGGATTTCGCTGAGTACAAGTAAATGCACGGTCAAAACACTGGCAATCACCACCATCAACGCCGGAGATTGCACGCTCCGTGCCAGCAATCTCGGCACCAACAATCTCCTCGGGTACAGCGAACTCTTTACGGTGACGGTCCTTCCATTGCCGGCGCAGTCGTTACCAGCTTCACCGGCCATCCCAGCAAGCATCAAAGGAGTCGCGACGGCCACGCTCCCTGCGAAGACACAACAAAACAGCACCATCACGTGGAGCAGCACAACCCAGAGCGTCTGTACGGTGAGTGGTACCACGGTGAAAGCGGTCTCGCCGGGGGCGTGTACGCTCAAAGCACAAGCACCCAAAGTGACCGGTCAATTTACGGCATATAATGCAGATGTACCGATGACGATTGTGGAAGGTGATCCACAATCACTCGCAGGAGTCATCGCAACGCAAATTGTGGGCACCGAATCGACCGACCTCCCAGCAGCCACGCAGCAAACATCGGCACTTACCTGGAGCTCGCTGACGGGTGACATATGTACGGTTACCGTCAGTAAGGGGGTGAGCAAAGTGACTGGGGTGAGCCCTGGTACCTGCCAAGTACGCGGGACTGCGGCTGCAATTGGCAGCTACAGAGCCTATCAAGAAGATACATCAATTACCATTCAGCCGAAGACAGCGCAGAGTCTGACCATGACACTCACTGAGATCGTCGGCACCAATAACGTGCAACTCCCTATGTATACCAATACTCCTGCAAGTAGGTTGTTATATTGGAATATCAATACACCATCAACCTGTGCGGTGTCTGCGGGCAGATTGGTTGGTATATCACCGGGTCCCTGTTCAATCACGGCATCAGCAGTGTCGAATGAGACCTACGCTTATTTCTCACAGACCTATAATATTACCATTCAACCCAAAGTAACACAGAGCATAACGTTTGGTTTGACTGAAGTCATAGGCACCAATAGCGTGCAACTCCCTACGTATACCAATACTCCTGCAAGCATGTCGTTAAGTTGGAATACCAACACACCATCAATCTGTAACGTGTCTGCGAGTAAGGTGATTGGTATATCACCGGGTTCCTGTTCAATCACGGCATCAGCAGCGCCGAATAACACCTACGCTTATTTCTCACAGACCTATAATATTACTATCCAGCCAAAGACGGCTCAGAGTGTCAATTTTTCGGGTACGACGAATGTGATTACGGGCACCAAGACCGTCAGTCTCCCGCTTGTCACGACTCCTGGAGGCAAGCCGATAAAATGGTCGAGTACCACGAGTTGGGCGTGTAAATTGAGTGGGAACGTGGTCACGGGGACTTCACCACTGACACAAACCAACTGTAAAGTAGTCGGGTCAGCAACTGGCGATGCCACCTACGCAGATCTCCTCGC
>JBBAWX010000007.1:0-136187 GCA_040396955.1 Roseiflexaceae bacterium | reverse complement strand
GAGTACAAGCCGCTCAACAAATCGTATTCGATATCGGTACCGTAGATCGCCTCATACAAAACCACCCGCCACACACTGTGTGGCGGGTGGTTTGCTTTGTGCCAGAGTACAACTACGTGCGCGATGAGCGTGTGATTACGGCCAGGGGAAAGCGAATGACGGCGGTGATGATGCGATTGATGCGGCTTGGCTGTTGGATGAGGCGCCACAACCACTTGAGACCGAAGCGCTCCATCCATGCAGGGGCGACCGGTACCACACCAGCAAGCTCATCGAACGTCCCCCCCACCCCAATGGCAATGGGCACACCCAGCAATGCTTGGTTGCGCGCAATCCAGAGTTCTTGGGCGGGGTGGCCATAGGCCACCAACAAGATGTCGGGTGGCGCATCGAGCACTTGCTGGCGCACGAAGGGCTCTTCGATGATACTTGGTGAGCCCGCATAACAGCCGGTGACGACTAAACCGGGATAGCGATGGCGCAGTACCTGCGCGGCTTTTTCAGCGACGCCCGGTGCAGCCCCCAAGAAGAAGATGCGCCAGCCACGAAGCATGGATTGTTTGGCGATGCGCTCTACCAATTCGACCCCGGTCACACGCCCACGCAGTGGGGTGCCAAGCCAGCGCGCCGCCCACAACAGGCCTACGCCATCGGGGGTGGCCAAAGCGGCTTGATTGAGGATGGTCATCACACGTGGGTCACGTTGCGCTTCCATGACGAACTCCGGGTTCACGGTGACAATTTGGTGGGTGCCACCGGCACGCAAGAGGGCCTCGATGTGCTTGATGGCCTCATCAAGGAGCACGTCATGGATGTCCACCCCCAAAATGCGCACACGCTTTAGCATCGCCATTATGCTCCTTGGATGCGAGCGACCACTGCGGCACCCACGGTTGCCGTGTCACTAATTGTTTCACCGGGGGCAGCCACATCCCCTGTGACAATCCCAGCATCAAGCGTGGCATAGACGGCCCGCTCCACTGCTTGTGCCTCATGCTCGAGACCGAGAGAGTAGCGGAGGAGCAACGCGGTGCTGAGAATGGTGGCCATTGGATTGGCAATGCCCTTGCCGGCGATGTCCGGTGCTGAGCCGTGGATGGGCTCGTAGAGCCCCATGCGCGTCGTCCCTTGACCGGGGGCTCCCAACGATGCGGAGGGAAGCATGCCCATGGAGCCGGCCAACATGGAGGCCTCATCGGTGAGAATATCGCCGAACATGTTTTCGGTGACGATGACATCAAAATCAGCAGGGCGGCGAATAAGGTGCATGGCACAGGAATCGACCAACATGTGTTCAAGCGCCACATCGGGGAACTCATCGCGCAGTACACGGGTGGCCGTGGAGCGCCACAAGCGTGAGGTCTCAAGCACATTGGCTTTGTCGACCGAGACTAATTTTCGCTTGCGCCCGCGGGCAATTTCGGCGGCATTGCGCACAATACGCTCGATTTCCCCCGTGGTGTAGACACAGGCATCCATGGCCATTTCGCCACTTTCATGCGCTGAGCGCTCTTTGGCACCAAAATAAATACCACCGGTGAGCTCACGCACAACCACCATGTCGACACCTACCAAGCGCTCTGGGCGCAGTGGTGAGGCGGGGATCAGCCGGGGATGCATGGTCACCGGGCGCAGATTGGCGAACAAACCGAGCGCTTTGCGGATGCCAAGGAGTCCCTGCTCGGGGCGCACTTTGGCGTTGGGGTCATCCCACTTGGGGCCACCCACTGCGCCGAGCAGTACGGCATCTGCGCCGTTGCAGGCGTCGATGGTAGCTTGTGGCAACGCCGTGCCCGTAGCATCAATGGCGCACCCGCCGAGGAGCGCAGTACGGAAGGTGAAGGTGTGACCGTAGACCTCAGCCACCTTTTGCAAAGCGGCCACACCATGGGCGACCACCTCTGGGCCAATTCCGTCACCGGGGAGGGTGGTAATGATTGCGTTCATGAGAGCCCCATCGTATGAATGCGTGCAGGACGCTGTGATTCAAATGCCGAAATATCGCCGTCGGCGTTCGCCAAAAATCCGAGCTGGTCGACCCCGTTGAGAACACAGTACTTGGCAAACGGCTCAATGGGGAACATGATGCTCTCACCGTCTGGAAGGGTAATCGACTGATTCTCGAGATCAACGGAGACCGTTGCTTGCCCCGGGTTCTTGGCATCTTCTTCGACGAGGTAGTTGTAGACATTCTCAGGGATGACGATGGGCAACACGCCGTTTTTGAGGGCGTTATTGCGAAAGATGTCGGCGAAGTAGGTGCTCAACACCGCCTTGAAGCCGAATCCCTGCAACGCCCACGGGGCATGCTCGCGCGACGAGCCACAACCGAAGTTGTTGCCAGCAACCAGCACCTCGACACCGGTGGCAAACGGTTGATTGAGCACAAACTCCGGGTTCGGGTTGCCGTCGTTGTCGTAGCGCCAGTCTGCAAACAGACTCTCGCCCAGACCAGCCTTGTTGGTGGTCTTGAGGAAGCGCGCCGGAATTATCTGGTCGGTATCGACGTTTTCGACGGGGAGCACGGCGTAGCGTGCTTGATATGGCACAAATTTGTCCATTTATTCACCTCTTTGTGCAAGTACGTCCATCATGGTGCGATGACGTACTGCATCACCTACTACACTTACACCAGCATTCATCAACACCAGCCCGAGTGTCCCTTGCCAGAACCACGATCGACCGTTACTTTTGCGTGACACAGCATCACCGGCAATGCTGAACCCGAGGCCGATGAGCATCAGACCGAGTGGCGCTTTGAGCAGCCACTGCGCACGATGGTCACTACGAGAGGAGTTCACGTGGGTCACTGACTACCCCCTTGATGGCACTGGCTGCAGCGGTCAATGGGCTGGCCAAGAAGGTGCGCCCGCCTTTGCCTTGGCGCCCTTCGAAGTTGCGATTGCTGGTAGAAACAGCATATTGACCAGGGCTGAGTTGATCGCCGTTCATGGCAATACACATCGAACACCCGGCTTCGCGCCATTCGGCACCGGCCTGACGGAAGATATCGGCAAGGCCCTCTTGTTCGGCTTGCTTCTTGACCTGTTGCGAACCGGGCACCACCATGACACGCACGCCCTCGGCCACTTTACGATTCTTGAAGAGCTCAGCGGCCAAACGCAAATCGGAGATCCGTGAATTGGTGCAGCTGCCAATGAAGACCACATCAACCTTTTTGCCCAGCAGTGACTGACCCTGTTGGAGATCCATGTACTTCAAGGCTTTTTCGAGGCCTGCTTTGGATTGCTCATCGTGCATATCACCAATGGTCGGTACCGTGGCCGTAATCGGCATCCCCATGCCTGGGTTGGTGCCATAGGTAATCATGGGCACGAGTGCATTGGCATCGAGTTCGACAACCGCGTCATACTTAGCACCGGGGTCGGTTTTGAGGGTCGACCAATCGGCCACAGCCGCATCCCAATCGGCACCGTGGGGCGCACGTGGGCGACCCTTGATGTAGTCGAAGGTGACTTCGTCGGGCGCAATCAGACCCGCACGCGCCCCACCTTCAATCGACATATTGCAGATCGTCATGCGCTCTTCCATGGTGAGTGCCCGAATGGCTTCGCCCGTGTATTCGACCACATAGCCGGTACCGCCACCGACGCCGATTTTGGCAATGATGGCCAAAATGATGTCTTTCGCACCAACGCCGGGGTGCAAGCGCCCATTGACACGGATTTCCATGGTCTTGGGTTTGCTTTGAAGCAGACACTGGGTGGCGAGTACGTGACCGACTTCTGAGGTGCCAATGCCGAATGCCAATGCGCCAAAGGCGCCGTGCGTGCTGGTATGGCTGTCCCCACAGACAATGGTCATGCCCGGTTGTGTCAGCCCTTGCTCAGGACCGATGACGTGCACAATCCCCTGATTTTCGGTGCCGAGCGCAAAGAGTGGAATACCAAAATCACGGCAATTCATCTCGAGCTGGGTCAACTGTGCTTGTGCCTGTGCATCTTGCACGGGGATGATTCCGTCCGCACCACGGGGGGTGGTGGGGGTGGAATGATCCATGGTGGCGATGGTCTGACCGGGGCGACGTACTTTCAGGCCACGTTGGCGTAATTCCGAAAACGCCTGTGGCGACGTCACTTCATGGACCAAGTGCAAGTCGACGTACAGTACTGCCGGGGTTTCACTCGTTTCTGGGCGCACGACATGGCGATTCCAAATTTTCTCAAACAGGGTTTGTGGCACGGCTGACATGATTCCCACTCCTCACTCTGGTATACACCCCCCGAGCAGGCGCAAGCCTGCTCGGGGCAACGAAATCCCACCTTAGATGTAATCCAACCACGAATGTGTGTCCGAGACGCCACCATCAAAGAGACTAAAGAAGCGCTCTTGCACGGCAGCCGTGATTTCACCGCGTTGCCCGCTACCGACTACAATTTTGTCGACCGAACGGATGGGGGTGACTTCGGCGGCCGTACCACAGAAAAAGAGCTCATCGGCGATGTAGAGCACTTCACGCTGCATTTCTTGCTCACGCACCTCAATCTTGAGGTCGCGGGCAATCTGCATGATGGAGTCACGGGTGATGCCGGGCAAGATGTTGTTGGTGATCGGTGGCGTATACAGCACACCATCACGCACCACAAACAGATTCATGCCTGAGCCCTCAGCCACATTGCCCTTGGTGTCGAGGGCAATGCCTTCGCTATACCCGTTGCGCAGGGCTTCGTTTTTGATGAGGTATGACGACAAGTAGTTGCCACCCGCCTTGGCCATGGTTGGAATGGTGTTGGCTGCCAAACGATTCCACGACGACACCATCACATCGACGCCGTTTTTGAGGCCATCAGCCCCCAAATAGGCGCCCCACTCAACAGCGGCCACCATGACTTCGATGGGGTTGTTCTTGCCATCGAGGCCAAGTGGGCCTTCGCCACGCCACACGAGTGGGCGCAGGTAGGAATTGCTGTACCCATTTACCTTCACGATGTCTTTACAGGCCTGCGTGATTTGGTCGGGGGTGAACGGGATGGTCATGCCATAAATCTTGCACGAATCGTACAAGCGCCGGACGTGGGGTCCTAAACGAAAGATGGCTGGGCCCTTGGGGGTTGGATACGAGCGAATACCTTCGAAGATTGATGATCCGTAGTGCAGAGCATGGGTCATCACATGCACCTTGGCGTTCTCCCAGGGAATCATCTCGCCCTTCCACCAGATTTGCTTGCTTGACATCAGCGACTCCTTATACATGGGGGTTCTTCCCAATGGGCCAGCCTGCTTCTTCGTGGGAAACGAACTGGCTGTGTTGGCATTATAACACCCATCGCCTGCTTATTTGGCATGTGCTGAGGCACGCGCCAAAGGCAACTCGAGGGCATCCCACAGCGCCTGCCAGCTGGCTTCGAGGATGTTTTCTGAGCATCCGACGGTACTCCAGCGTTGGTCACCTTGGGCTGATTCAATGAGCACACGTGGGCGCGCCGCCGTACCAAGGTGCTCATCCACAATGCGCACTTTGTAGTCGACGAGACTGATGCCCGCAATCTGTGGATAAACGGGTACGAGTGCCTTGCGAATGGCGCGGTCGAGGGCATTCACCGGACCATCGCCCTCTGCCGCCGTGTGCATCTCTTGGCCGCCGACGGTGAGTTTGACCATGGCCTGAGAGCGGAGATGGCCACGGGCGTAGGCGTCGACGATTACGGTGAAATCGAGCAACTCGAAGGGGGCCTGATAGCCGGGCATGTTGCGCCGAATCAGCATCTCGAAGGACCCTTCGGCCGCTTCGAACTGCAACCCTTGTTGTTCGAGCTCTTTGATGCGTTGCAAGATGACCCGCTCGTTGCCACCGATATCGAGGCCCAGGGACTCAGCACGCATGCGCACGTTGTTGCGCCCCGATAATTCACTGACCACGATACGCATCTCGTTGCCTACGAGCATGGGGTCGATGTGCTGGTAGCTGTCAGCAAATTTGGCCACTGCTTGGGCATGAATGCCACCTTTGTGCGCAAAGGCACTTCGCCCCACGTATGGCGCATGATGATCGGGGTTGAGATTGACAAGACTTGCCACCATGTGAGATACCTCACTCAAGCGCTGTAGTTGCTCGGAGGGGATGCAGTGATACCCGAGTTTCAGCTGCAAATTGGCAATGAGGGGGATGAGATCCATGTTGCCACAGCGCTCACCGATGCCATTAATCGTGCCTTGGACGTGCCGCGCTCCAACTGCAACCGCACGCATGGCATTTGCTACCGCCAATGCGCCGTCGTTGTGCGTGTGGATGCCGATTTCACAGGGTGATCCTGCATCGGCAAGCATCTGCGCCACCGCCGTCACCGCCGTGGCCACGGCATCGGGCAACGATCCACCGTTGGTGTCACACAGTACCACGGTGGTGGCACCTGCCTGAGCCGCAGCATGCACGGTGGCAAGCGTGTAGGCCGCATCGAGACGATAGCCATCAAAAAAGTGCTCGGCATCGTAGACCACCTCGCGTCCACGTGCCACAAAGTACGCCACACTCTCAGCAATCATGCGCAGGTTTTCGGCCTGTGTGGTTTCAAGCACTTTTTCGACGTGTAACACAGAACTTTTGCCTACTAGTGTTATCACTGGAGTATGAGCGGCTTCCAGGGCCATGATATTTGGGTCATCTTCACAGCGATTTTTGGCGTTGCGGGTACTCCCAAATGCGGCAATTTTGGCATGGCGCCACGACATCTGGGCCGCTCGTCGGAAGAACTCCGCATCCTTGGGGTTGGAACCTGGCCAACCACCCTCAATGTAGTGAATGCCCATGGTATCAAGGAGTTGGGCGATACGAATTTTGTCGTCAACAGACAACGAAATTCCCTCACGTTGTGTGCCGTCACGCAGCGTGGTGTCGTAGATATGGAGATTGGTATGCATGTCACTCAATCCTTCTGCCAGCGTGGGTAGCTCCCAAATATTTTCAAAAAGCCGGTGATTTCACGCATTTTTTGCAACGCTGCGGCAATGTGTGGATCAAGTCGGTGTCCATTGATGTCGACCAAAAAGATGTATTCCCCAAGCACGGCCCGCGATGGACGTGATTCGAATTTGGTCATGTTGATATTGGCGTCGGCCAAGATTTGCAACGGACGCACAATGAGGCCAGATTGGTCTTCGCGATCAAACCCAAAACACAAACTCGTTTTATCATCGCCCGTGGGCAATGCATCGGTGTGACTGAGGGCCACAAAACGTGTCACATTATGTGAACTATCTTGAATATCGGGCACAACCACCGTTGCACCGGTCAATTCGGCTGCTCGCAGGGTACCAATTGCGACGGCTGGGCGCATTGAGGCCAGGGCCTCGGCTGGCGCAGCGCTATTGGAGAGCGATGCAACCACGGTAGCGTGGCGGAGCTGAGTATCGATGAAATGCCGACATTGCCCGAGCGATTGCGGGTGACCATAGACGACCTCGACCTCGGCCAACGACTGACCCGCTTTGCCGAGCAGTTGATGTTTGATGGGGACGACGAGCTCGCTACAGATCATCAGGGCGGTGTCATGGATCAAGAGGTCGAGGGTGGTGGTTACTGCACCTTCGAGGACATTCTCGATGGGCATCATCGCCACATCTGCCTGTCCCACCTCCACACTCTGCACCACGGCAGGCAGGCCCGACTGCGGCACCAGCGTATCTTGTGGCTGGGCATACATCAAGGCGGCTATTTCACTGTACGTGCCCGCTGGGCCGAGATAGCTTATCCGCATGGTTGCATAAGGCGCAGGAGGCATCTCCTGCGCCCCTCCTCTCATACAAACTACTTCTTCGTATTGGCGAACTCATCGACCGCATACCCACCGCGCCCTTGGTCGTAGCCGTCAGCATAGGCCGATCGTTCCGCCGAGATGCGGCGCTCGCGATCTTGCAACAGTTTGTTCAGCGCACCCATGTAGGCTTCGGCGGCGGCAACCATCGTATCGGTGTGGACACCGTAGCCGTTGAAGAGGTCGATGCCGGGTTTGGTCGTGGCATGCAATGCCGCATTGGTATCACGGATGCGCACCGAAACTTCGGCGACTGCGTCAATACCCTCGGTGACGGCATTGATGGCGAATTCCACCAGCTCCACCGGGCGATTCACCACTTTGTCGATGGCTTTGTAGATGGCATCCACGGGGCCAGTGCCATGGGCGGCTTCGAGCCACACATCGCCGGCTTGGTCGAGCAATCGAATGGTAGCCACGGGCATCAAATGCGTGCCGGTAATCACCTGTACGTGGTCGAGTTTGTAGACCTCAGCACTGCGCTGATGCTCGCCGGCAATCAATGCCTCAATATCACGGTCGTCGATTTTTTTCTTGCGGTCGCACAGCTCTTTGAAGCGCTCGAAGAGCTTTTGGAACTCTTCTTCGTTCTCTGCTTCATACCCGAGTGAGATAATCTTGGTGCGGAACGCATGCCGGCCGGAATGCTTGCCGAGCACCAGCATGTTGCCGTCAAGACCGACCGTTTCAGCACTCATGATTTCGTAGGTCATACGGTTTTTGAGCACGCCGTCTTGATGAATGCCGGATTCATGGGCAAAGGCGTTGCCACCGACAATGGCCTTGTTGGGTGGCACGGGGATGCCAATGAACGAGCTGAGCAGGCGGCTACTGCGTGTCAATTCAGTCGTCTCGATGTGTGTATTCACCCCATAAAACCCTTGACGGGTATGGATGGCCATGACCACTTCTTCGAGGGAGGCATTGCCGGCGCGTTCGCCGATGCCGTTGATGGTGCACTCGATTTGGCGTGCTCCCGCACGTACCCCTGCCAAGCTGTTGGCGACAGCCATGCCCAAGTCATCGTGGCAGTGCGTCGAAATGATGCACTTCTCGATGCCCGGCACATTGGCCAAGATGCCCTGAATCAGCGCCGCATATTCTTCGGGGGTCGTGTACCCCACCGTATCAGGGATATTGAGGGTCGTCGCCCCTTCGGCCACCACGGCCGTCAAGACGTCAAACATGTACTGCGGGTCGGAGCGGGTGGCATCCATGGGCGAAAACTCGATGTCGTCACAGAGACTACGCGCATAGCGCACCATTTCACGGGCACGCTCGAGCATTTTTTCGCGCGTCGACTTGAACTGGTATTCGATGTGAATATCGGAGGTCGACAAAAACGTGTGGATGCGTTTTTTGGCGGCCGGTTGAATGGCGGTCCACGCTTTGTCGATATCGTCCTTGTTGGCACGGGCCAAAGCAGCAATGGTGGGGCCATCGGTTGTGCCGACTTCTTTGGCTATTTGATGCACTGCCGCCCAGTCGCCTGGGGACGCCGCAGGAAAGCCCGCCTCGATAATATCAACGCCAAGCCGTTTGAGCTGACGCGCGATCTCCAGCTTCTCGTCGAGCGACATGGTGCATCCGGGAGCCTGCTCGCCATCGCGTAAGGTGGTGTCAAAGATACGTACGTGACTGTCCTGCATGATTATTCCTCGTTCTACATACGGGTGTGGTGCGGGTACAAGGAGGGATCCCCTCCTTGTACCCTGGCCGCTCAGATTACGAGCCGCCCTGTCCGGGGATGACTTCGCGTGGGTTGACAAACGGCATCATGCGGCGCAATTCGCGGCCGACCACTTCGATTTTGTGGTCAACATCAGCATTGCGGGCTGCATTGAAGCGCGGGCGATTGTTGTGGTTCTCGTCGATCCAGTCCTCTGCAAAGGTGCCGTTCTGGATGTTGGTCAAGAGTTGCTTCATGGCGGCTCTGGACTGGTCATTGATGACCTGCTTGCCGGCCACATAGTCGCCCCATTCGGCCGTGTCGGAGACCGAGAAGCGCATGTAGTTCAAACCACCTTGGTAGAAGAGGTCTACGATGAGCTTGAGCTCGTGCATGCACTCAAAGTAGGCCACTTCGGGCTGATACCCAGCCTCGACCAGCGTGTCGAAGCCGGCTTTCACCAGTGCCGAAACACCGCCACACAACACGGCTTGCTCGCCGAACAAGTCAGTTTCGGTCTCTTCGGCAAAGGTGGTCTCGAGCACACCGGCGCGGGTGTTGCCCATGCCCTTGGCATATGCTAAAGCGTCTGCCAAGGCGTTGCCGCTGGCATCTTGGTGCACGGCCACAAGAGCCGGCACGCCGCCACCCTGCGTGTAGACTTCACGCACGCGGTGACCGGGAGCCTTGGGGGCCACCATGCTCACGTCGACACCGGCGGGAGGCACAATTTGGCCGTAGCGAATGTTGAAGCCATGGGCAAACATCAACGTCTTGCCGGGCACCATGTGCTGAGCAATTTCGTCGTTGTAGGTCTTGGCCTGGGTGGTGTCGGGGGTCAAAATCATGATCACGTCGGCCGCCTTGGCAGCGTCGGACACATTCATCACGGTCAAACCAGCGGCTTCGGCCTTGCTGCGGCTCTTGGAACCTTCATAGAGACCAACAATCACCTTCACGCCACTCTCCTTGAGGTTGAGTGCGTGGGCGTGACCCTGACTGCCGAAGCCGATGATGGCCACGGTGCGACCTTGGAGACGTCCGAGGTCCGCTTGATTGTCGTAGTACAACTTTGCCATGTGCTCCTCTTTGTGCTATTGGGTGACCGAGCCTACGGTCCCCATTCCTTCACTCTGCCATGATGCATCAACAAGATCGGCGCCACTATGCCCGCGAGGACCGCGAACCATGGCAATCCGCCCCGTGCGCATCATCTCTTTGATACCGAACGGTCGCACCATGTCGATGAAATTCTCGACCTTGGAGGGCCCACCCGTCATCTCGATGACCATCGTGTTACTGGCCACATCGACTATCTTGGCCCCGAAGACCTCCGTCAATGCCACGATTTCGGCACGTTGTTGCCCGGGCACGTGCAACTTAATCAGTGCCATCTCCCGCTCAACGGTCGGGTCGTCCGTGACATCGCTGACTTTCAGGACTTCGATGAGCCGATACAGCTGTTTGACCACTTGCTCAATCTGGTCAGATTCTACCACGACCGTCATCCGGCTGATGCCAGGGGTCTCAGTGTGGCCCACTGCCAGACTCGCAATATTGTATCCACGGCGGCGGAACATACTCACCGCACGATTCAACACACCTGGCCGATCTTGCATCAGCACCACCAACGTATGCGTCTTCATCATCTACTCCGTAATCATCTCGCCGATGCTCTTGTTTTGGGGCACCATGGGGAACACGTTGACTTCACGCTCAACACGGAAATCAATCAACACCGGACCATCGGTGGCATATGCCTCCGTGATGGCGGCTTCAATTTGATCAACCGTTTCGACCGTAATCCCCTTCCACCCATAGGCTTCCGCCAATTTTTGGAAGTTGGGACCGCTCAACGGTGTGCCGCTGTAACGCTTGTTTTCAAACAGCTCCTGCCATTGCCGCACCATGCCGAGATACCCGTTGTTGATAATGGCCACTTTGATGTTTTTGATGCCCTCCTGCATGACCGTGGCCATCTCCTGGTTGGTCATCTGGAAGCCACCATCGCCACAGACCGCCCACACGGTATCTTCGGGGTGCGCCACCGCCACACCCATGGCGGCTGGCACCGCAAATCCCATCGTACCGGCACCACCACTGGTGATATGCGTGCGGGGTTGATACCAATCGAGCAACTGCGCCGCCCACATCTGATGCTGACCAACGTCGGTGACCACGCGGTAGTTGCCGCGCTCGTTCATCATCTTGGTCATGGCCGCATACACATCGTGGGGCAACATCATCGAGGTGTCGGGGCGATTGAGGTACTGCTGCTTGTGCTGATGCTTCTGCTGCAGTTCGCGAATCTTGCCCAACCACTCTGCGGCGTGACCGTGGAACTCCGCCACTTTGCGCTCTTCGGGCTCTTCTTCGAGCAACGACATCAACACCACCTTGGCATCGCCCACAATCGGGATGTCGACAGCAATGTTTTTGCCAATCTCTGACGGATCGATGTCGACATGCACAATGGCAGCGTTTGGCGCAAACGTGGAGGCTTTGCCCGTCACGCGGTCGTCAAATCGGCCACCGATGTTGAGCAAGAAATCGGCCTCTTGGATGGCACGATTCACGTGCACCCACCCGTGCATGCCGGGCATACCGATGCACAACTCGTGGTCTTCGGGGAACCCGCCAAGACCGTGGAGCGTGGTCACCACGGGCAACTTGTAGCGCTCTGCAAATGCGCGCACTTCGGCGGTTGCATTGGCCATGATGACCCCGTTGCCAATCATCAACAAGGGCTTTTTGCTCCCCAGCATCAGGTCGATGGCGTTGCGGACCTGCTTTTTGCTCCCCTGCACCGTCGGGCGGTATCCGGGAGTGAAAATCTTCTTGGAGTAATCGGGCACCGTGGATGCCTGAAGCGCATCTTTGGTGATATCCACCAACACCGGACCAGGGCGGCCCGTGCTCGCAATGTGCAAGGCCTCCTTGATGGCGTAGGCGATTTCGTCGACGTTTTTGATCAAGTAGTTGTGCTTGGTGATGGGCATGGTGATACCGGTGATGTCGGTCTCTTGGAAGGCGTCTTTGCCCAACACCGCACTGCTGACCTGGCCGGTAATTGCCAGCATCGCCGTGCTGTCCATCCAGGCATCGGCAATCGGAGTCACCAAATTGGTCGTACCAGGGCCACTCGTGCCGATACAGACACCAACTTGGCCAGTCGAGCGGGCATAGCCCTCGGCTGCATGGCCAGCACCTTGCTCATGGCGGCACAACACGTGACGCAGTTGATCACGGTACTCCCACATCGCATAGTAAAACGGCATGATGGCTCCACCTGGAATACCAAACATGACATTCACCCCGTTTTGGATGAGCGCCTCACACAGAATCTGTGCACCAGTTCGCTTCTCTGACATGTCCCCTCCATGTATGATTGCCAAATAAAAACCTCCCCCGTAGTTACTACGGGAGAGGCGTACTGTACATCATCGTGCGGTCGAACCGCTCCCTATAGTATTATGTTCCCATAATCGCTAGTACGACTAGGGATACAATAATTACTACTAGGTTGAGACGACCACGCTGAAACACAGTGAATCCCTTCAACTGGAACTACGGGTAGTATAGCGAGAGAACGATGCGTTGTCAAATGATGTCGTTGCAGACAGCTCCCAGGCGTATTCACCATCTTCACGCAGCATGGGAATGTAGATGTCTGCCTCCATGCTGCGCGATGTGGGTAAAATGGCACGCTGAGACAAACCGTGGTGCACATCCCAGTACCACGCTTCATGGCGACCAATCGCCCAGCGCTTGATGTGCGTGGTCACGGTGGGGGTCGCCGTGGCAAAGCGCAACGTGATGTCGAGAAAGGGCAGAATGGCTATTGTGCGATGAACCGCAGCTGGTGTGACCAGCACGAGACAGGTATGCGTCTGCACAAGAGCGGGCAACAGATGCAACAAGCTCGGCTGACCGTTTACGGTGCAATCCTGCTCGCCAATGTAGACCACTGCCACCTGAGGCAATGCCTGACAAACGGTGCGCAAGGGTACGGTGTCAACCGCCTGATCGACCCAAAAAAGGCAGTGTTTTTGCATGCGCAAAATGGCACTGATGCGCTGAATGATGTGGGACTGTGCCATCTCCCAGGCCGTTGCCTCAATGGTCACTTCTTGGAGAAAAGCGGCATGTTGCACCTCGTTGTCGTCGACAATGAAACGACTCCACGGCGTCATGTGCTTGAGAAATTCAGGAAAGAACTGGTACAGACGCTCTTGGAGCCGGGGCGAAAGCTGTGTGGTCAACGCCATGCGGTGAGCGATGTTTTGTGAATCACTGATGCGCAAATTGGTGCGGATATCGTGGAAGAGCGGATGGGCGTCGCTGGGGGGCAACGGATTGCGCACCCACTCCCAAATTTCACTGATATCGGCATTGTTGGCGAGTGCTGGCGCCTGTTGGAGCTCTGCGATGCACGTTGGCCGGCGCCAGCGACTCACACTATTCCCAAAGACATGTTCACACCCAGTAGCTAGTCGCGCGAGCAATGCCGAGAGCTCGGCAACGTCGGTGAGATCGGCTTTCAGACCAAACAAGACTACGTCGACTCCCCGGTAGAGCGCTGCCTGCACCACACTCTGCTGTACGAACTCCGGCGTCCATGCGTCAGCCGTGGCACACCAGACCTCCGCGTACACTGTGCTCTGGGCGACGTCGGCGGGGGTGCACACACGGATGCGCTGCATCACCGAATCAGCACACTGCCACTGTTGGAGGAGTGCCCGCACTTGGAGCAACCAGTCTTCTGCACCGATGATGGTCACCAGTTTGCCGGCCTGGGCACGCACCACCGCATAGTACGTGGTCCGCACGAGGCGGTGCACGGCAAAGCGGCACCGGTGCAAATAGCGCAACGGCGTGGCGTCATGCATGGCTAAATGCCCGATGAGATTGACGTCGTCAGGCACGAGCCACGCCGCCCCCGTCGGCGTAATCGGGGCTCGGTATGGTGCAGGTGGATGCAGGAGCCGTTCGATGCGTTCATGCGAGCAGTGCAGCACAAAGGCATGCTCCCAGAGCGTGTGGAACTCGCGCGTCCCCCATTGCACACGGTCCGGCTGATTGTCGACCCACAACAAGCGGTGCACGGCACTCGGGGTCGGCATCAACGTGAAGAGCGTGCTACTCCCGTCGGCTTGGCTGATGATGCCAAACGGTTGTTGAAAGTATTCGAGACCATGGCGAGAAATACAGCGAATCTCGGCACGCTCAAGGGTGAGCAGGAGATGAGCGCGTTGCCACACTGAAATCCGCGAATACTGCAAGAGCACCTTTTCGAGCAACCACGCACGACTGTCGGGATGCATGGTGGGATCACCGTAGTACTCAGGAATGTGAATCAAAATGCGCGCACTACATGACGCCGCATACAGGCGCGCCAAAAATCCTTCCACGTAGTGCCAATCTGCGGCTAACACGCAATCGACTCGGATTGCGTGAGTCAAGTCGGGATATTGCTCGAGTGGAGGGGTAATTTCATCCGTATGTAAAAAACGAGTGTGCATGCGTTTCGACCACGTGCAACGATTTGTGTGCCTGCTACTATCATACCGCACCCTGCAACGTATTGTCGAGCTACGGCTTGTGCCTATACAAAGAGTGCACTCACCGGTATACTACTGATAGCTGTTGTGCTGTAGTTACATTACCCACCCAAGGAGGGCAACGATGCCAACCACGCTCCAACTCACCGCCATGAAGAAGCCCATCTCCACCGACGCCGCTGATTTTGGGGAACTGACCGTCTGCAACCAGTGGCTCGCTCACCCAGAGCTGCTCCGCCAGCACATGGACACCGAGGGGTACCTCTACCTCAAAAACGTCCTCGATGTGGAGCTGATTGGCCAAGCGCGCCGCCTAATGGCAGAGCGCCTTGCCGAACTCGGCCACATTGATCGCGCCTACCCGCTCGATGAGTGTCGCGCCGCACCGAAAAGCACCGTGCAGTTTATGCCCGATTTGAGCAAAGACAATCCGGCGCTGATGCAGGTGCTCTATGACGGGCGCATGATGGAGATTTTTGCCGACCTGCTCGCCGCCGACGTACGCCACTACGATTTCACGTGGGTGCGCGCCGTGGCCCCCAAACGTGGCACGCCACCGCACATGGACATCGTCTACATGGGCCGCGGCACCAAACAACTCTACACGGCGTGGACTCCGCTCATGGATGTGCCACTCAGCATGGGTGGCTTGATGATTTTGGAGCGTTCACACCAGCATACGCGCCTCAACGAGGGCTACGGCGCCAAAGACGTCGATGAGTTTTGCACCAACAAAGTGGGCGAGCACTACACGGGCATGGGCGGCGGCGGCAACATCCGCAACGGCGGCTGGCTCTCAGACAATCCGGCCAAACTACGCGCCGCTCTCGGCGGTCGCTGGCTCTCGAGCGATTTTCAGGCCGGGGACGTGCTCATCTTTAGCGTGTTCACGGTACATACCAGCCTCGACAACGCCAGCGACCGCATCCGCCTCTCCACCGACACGCGCTATCAGCGCGCCGATGAGCCCATCGACGAACGCTGGATTGGTGACGAGCCCATCGGCCACGGCAGCGCCGGCAAACGCGGCAAGATTTGTTGAGTAGGTGATACAGAGGGGCGCACAGCTGTGCGCCCCTCTGTATCACGCTGTCCCCCCATCTAGAGCACCACGTTTTTCACTACTCGGGCACGGGTGGTGGGTACACCTGTGGCGCAGGAATGTCTTGGAACAACGCTCGTAACGAATCAGCGTAGTAGATGGTCAACCACACCGTGCCCTCTGGCATGACGATGTAGCGTGCCTCTGCAAAGCCGGGTGGTGCAACCGGTGGGTCAAGACGGGCTCCGGGCACTACCCAGACTTGCGCCTCTGGGCGCGGTGCCATTCCTTCCGGGATTTCGAGCGCATCAAGATGACGCGCATGGTACGCCACACCCACGTTGGCCGCACGTTGAAAGTCGGGGCCGACCAGAATGTCAACCACGGTCCCAGGTGGCAGGCGGCGCATGAACTGACCGTAGTAGTCGATGGCTCGCGAATTGATGTCACCGACGCCGCCTTCATGCCACAAAAATCGCACAACGTAGTCGTTGATGTGCGTGTACATGGATGTCCCCAGTATCATCACGACCACACCCGTTGCGAGCACGGGAGGAAGCCAGCGTTGCAACATCCGCTCCATCCACTGCATGCCCACCAGACACAGCCCGATCAGCACGGGTAACAACGCAATCAAGCGCTGACCAGAGCCCACAGGGTGAGAAAGCACGCTGACCACGATGAAACCGATGACACCGGCGACGGCCACGTGCCACATGGGACGATGAAGTGCGTCGATGGCACGGATGGTGCCAATCAGCAACGGAATGACTAACACGGGACCGACTACGCCCCGCGAAAACACGTACCAGCCGTCGGTGGGACCCACACTGATGGCCTTGACGGTGATGATGACGTGTTGCCAGAGTTGGCGAAAGACGGTAACACCGGTGTCACGCTCGATGCGCGCAAACAACGAATATCCGGGCTCGATCTCGCTCATGTAGGAAAACCGCACCAACGGCGCCATGAAATTATCTGGGCGGTAGACGTAGTGCACGAGCAGGGGAGCAACCACGATGAGTGCGATCAAAGCCACGACCGCCATGCCGTCAAGCAATGCACCGCGTTGCTGTGGCCGATGCCACCACATGCGCACCGCCCAAAAGACGACGATGAGTGGAAACAGGCGTGCACTCGTATAGCCGTAGAGGGCAATCCCCAACCACAACCCTAGCCAGCCCCAACGCATCGGCGCATACTGCTCACTTTGGCGGGCCAACAGACCGAGCAAGATGGTCATGGTCAGGCCATCAAAAATGTTGTTGAGGCCGATTTGGGAGAAATAAATGTGCAGACCGAAACAGGCCAACAACAGCCCGCCGGCGATTGCATACCACGACGAGCCAAGAATGGGACGTAGTGCCCACGTGAGAGTGGCACAACTCAGTGCGCCAACAAGCACGGCATGCCCACGCAACGCCCACATGGGATCTGCGAAGATTGCGTGAGAAAGCGCCGGCAAACTGAACCACAGCGCCGGAAATTCGTACCAGCCCGATTGAAAGAGGTTGCGCACCCGACCATTGAGTATTTCAAGAGCATACAAAGCCGCATTGGCTTCGTCACCACCGATGACAGGTGCAGTCTCGATACCGTGTGCCCGAATGACAATCGCCACCACCCCGACCCCGAGGATGGCCAGCCACCAACGCCATTGGGGCACCACCGCAGGTGGTACCGTGGCGGCTGATTCCTGGTCTGTGATTACCGGGGTAAGAGCTGACAATGCAAAGATGACGACAAGCACCCAACTTGCATGTTGCCAAAGATACAACCCGTGCAGGTCAAGCTGAGCGATAATGCCGATGCCGAGGCTGTACCCGGCGAGCAACAGCAAGCGGATGTAAGTTTCATTGTGAGCCGTTGTGCGGTACAATACAAAAGCCGCAACGATTCCGATGAGGGTGAGTCCAATCGTCGGTGTCGTGGTGAATTCGTACCAGAGGAGCTGTACCGGTAATGCGACAAGTAGCCACGGGAGTACCCGCACGCCCTGTCGTACTATGTGCGTCATGGCAACCACGATGGCCTCTTGTGCATAGAGTGGCTTGATTCTCTGTATTATCTCGGAATACCAGGATTGTGCAAATCACGCGGCCATTGTTTCAGAAGTTTTGTATCAAGTAAGGAGTCATCTCATGTCGGACAACACGATTACCACCCCTTCCGGCTTGCAGTATCGCGATATCGAGGTTGGCACGGGGGAAAGCCCCAAGGCCGGCCAGCAGGTGACCGTTCACTACACCGGCACCCTCACCGACGGCAAAAAATTCGACAGCTCGCGCGACCGCAATAGCCCGTTCACCTTCATCATCGGTGTTGGTCAGGTGATTAAAGGCTGGGACGAAGGAGTGCTGTCCATGAACGTCGGTGGCCGGCGCATCTTGACCATCCCGGCCGACCTCGGTTACGGTGCACGCGGCGCGGCGGGTGTCATCCCCCCCAATGCCACGTTGGTCTTTGATGTGGAACTCTTGAGTGTACGTGGTTAGGAGACGCGCATGCCATCGACGTTCACCTACGACCCCAATTTAGCCACCGCCACCACCATTCCCGCCGATTGGTACACGGACGCCGATCAGCTGGCCCACGAAAAGCGCACCATCTTCGGGCGCACCTGGCAGCTGATTGGGCGGCTTGAGCAACTCCAACGCCCGGGTGATCATTTCACCTGCACCGTGGTTGATGAACCGCTCGTGATAACCCGTGATACGGCCGGCACCATTCATGCCTTCTACAACGTGTGTCGTCACCGCGCTGGCGCCGTCGCCAATGGCCCCGGTCACCGCAAAACGCTCCAGTGCACCTACCACGGTTGGACGTACGGCCTTGATGGACGCTTGCTCAACACGCCAGAGTTCGAGGGCGTGGAGTGCTTCAATCGCGATGAATTTGGCCTCAAGCCGGTACGTGTCGACACCTGGGGTCCGTTCATTTTTGTGTGCCTCGATGATCAAGCACCCTCACTCCAGGCCACACTCGGCAACATCATCCCCGAAACGGCACATATGCCCCTCGATCGCATGGGCTTTTATAAGCGCGTCGATTACGAAATTGACTGCAACTGGAAAGTGTACGTCGACAACTATCTGGAGGGCTACCACATCCCCGTGGCCCACCCCGGCTTGTTCAAGGAAATCGACTACAACCAGTACCGGGTGGAAACGGAGCGCTACTACTCCAAGCAGTATGCCCCCATTCGTGCCAAAGAGGATTCTTTGTATCGCCGTAACCTCGAGAAGGATGCGAATGCACAGGCCCTCTACTACTGGATTTTTCCCAATCTGATGCTCAACATCTACCCAGACAACCTGCAGATCAACATCATCTTGCCACTTGGTCCCGAAAAGACCGTCACCATCTTTGAGTGGTACGTGCTCGACATGGACCGACCGGGGATTGCCGAAGATTTCGCCAAAAACTTCGCCTTCAGCGATCTTGTACAGCGTGAAGACATCGACCTGTGCGAGACCGTGCAACGACGCTTGCGCTCACAGTCCTACAACACGGGGCGGTTTTCGTTGCTCCGTGAAAACGGCGTGCACCACTTCCACGGTCTGCTCTGTGAGCACCTCGGGACTCCAAGCAAACAATGACCTGCCATCCAATGCTCACCGTGTGCAGAGATGCACACGGTGAGCGTTTTTATGTCCCATTCTGCCGTTGCATCACCGGCACATTCAACGTGTGAAGTGCACCGGCACGTTTTATTTCTACGAGCTTTGTTGTGCCAATTGTCCCCCGATGCAACAATTTACGGATGTCGTAGCGACGCCGAATGGGGTGTGCATCAATGCTGATGATGATATCGCCCACTTCAAAGAGGGATGGTGCAGTGCGCACGCGTTGGACGACAATCATGGGATCCTCATGCCCGGTCACATCCATCACCTCGCCGACCGTCAGTCCAAACGTCCCTCGTTCAATACCACCATGTGCGATGAGTTCGGGCACCACATCGGCAACCATTTCACTGCAAATGGCAAACCCGATGTTATCGGCGTCACCGCGCTTCGCCACGTTCACCCCAATGACAAGCCCTGCCATGTCGATGAGCGGGCCTCCCGAATTACCCGGGTTAATGGCGGCATCGGTCTGAACCACTTCTTCGAGGACACCGTCTGGCAACGTGAGTTGTCGATGTAGCCCAGAGACAATGCCGAGGCTCACCGACTCACGGAACCGCAACGGGGCGCCCATGGCCATACAGAGCTCACCAAGTGCCGGCACCGCAGGGCGCAATGCAAGCGCAGTGGCAGTCACGGGGAGATCAACGCGAAGGACGGCAAGATCCGTGCTCGGGTCACTTCCCACCACGACTGCGGGAATTTCCGGTTTACCCGCAAATTGCACACGCAACGAGCGCTTGATGTCAGCCACCACATGGTGATTCGTCACGAGATGCCCCTGTGTGTCAAACAACCAGGCTGAGCCACCGCTCCCGTTCAACAAATCAATGGACATCCCCGACACCATGGCAGTGCTATGACGGATTCGCTCAATGAGTGCCGTCAGTTCGTGATTGAACTGTTGCAAGACGAGGCTAGACATCGATGCTATCTCCCGTTGGCGCATTCTGCATCATCGTACCGCCGAAGGTGGCGTGTAAACGATCATCATACTGATCGGCAATAAAGCGTACCGCCTCGAGTGTCTGAATAAATGACGCCTCATTGATGGCTTGTGCCAACAAACATTCTTCGAAAATCACATAGCCGTCAATCCAGTACATGCGGCCAATTTGCAAGGCCCGGTTGACGTGGTTGAGCGTCTCAAACAACTCGGGAGTCGCAGTCAGTTGATGCACGAGCACGGCAGCAATGCGCACAAACAACGGCTCCGCATGCACCGACACAAAGACACTCGCACTCCCTGCGGTCACCGTAATGCTCCCGTCGTCATCGAGACCAATGGCATCCGCTGGATAATGCTTTTGCATGTGTACGATCAAAAATTGGCGCAATTGCTCATGTATCGGGAGCGTTGCGGCAGTCGGAATCGCTGGCTGGGGCAACACGGCTGGGGCAGACTCTGGACCACCTGGCAGTGTCACGTCGGTTGGCCCTGTCTCACCGAGCGCGATGAACTCGGCAAGCACGATACGCCGCAGACCAATCGTGTTGCGACAACTCGCCAAAAAGGCCATATCATCGCTGATTTGAGGGTCACCGTTACCGCGGTCACGCAACTGGCTGACGATGCGCTGTGTGGCCGCCTGATCGTTGGACAACCAATGCACTTGGAGCACATCCCAGGCTACTTGGATGAACTCTTCACGGGGTCGTTTGCCGAAATGACGCACAAACTGGGGGGTATCGGCGGGGATCTGCAAATGGAGTGCAAGTGCGTTGCGCACTGGGAGTGGCACATTATCCCACTGGAATCGAAAACGTGGCATCAAACCTCCCTGTTTTTTTCTTTTTCATGAGCTATTCATGTGATTTTCCCTGCTCCGTGGCACGTACGTGCCACGGAGCAGGGAGATGCGATGCAACGGTTACTTGGCTGCCACGAGGTCGAAGGCAGTTGCCGACAACGGCGGCACCGTCACCACGATTTGTTGTCCCTGGCTCGTCATCTGGTTGAACGCCTGTGCCACCACGGCATGCGGCTGATCAAACGTGTTGTGGGCCTTGGGGTCGTTACCAGCGACGATTTCACCATTGACCGCCTTGAGACCCGACCGCGCATCAGCGATGTCGATGGTGACGGTGATGCTCTCGCTCAAATGCCGGTTCACGATGAAGCAGGCCCCCTGCTCGCGTGCCTCGTCCCATGAAGCTGACACGTCGATGTACGGAATGTTGGGCGTGCTTTCGGTGCTATAGGTGGCCACATCCACGTAGACGTCGAGTGCCTTACCACGGGCACGGCTGGCCATCATCTTGAACGGGTAGTAGATGCTCTGCTTCACCATCTGGTTGGTGTTGGTCAAAATCGGCGCAATCACGTTGACCATCTGTGCCATACAGGCGGCTTCGAGCACGTTGCTCTTGCGCAAAAAGACGTTCATCCACTGTGCAACCACCAAGGCATCTTCGAGGTTGTACACCTCTTCGATGAGATGCGGCGCCTCTTGCCACTTGCCGTCCATCTGCATGTTCTTGTACCAGACGTTCCACTCGTCCCACGACAATTTGACATCTTTTTTGGAGCGCTTGAGTGCTTTGACATACTGCACCGTGGAGGCAAGCGTGTCGACATATGCCTCAAAGGTGCTCGCCAAGCCGAGGTACGAGGGGGTATCGTCGGTGCGGTTGCCCGCGTAGTAGTGCATCGACAGCACGTCGACCTGGTCGTAGCAGATCTCGAGAATGGTGCGATCCCAAGTGGGGAAGGTGGGCATGCCGATGCTCGACGAGCCGGCAAGCACCAACTTGATGCTCGGATCTTGCCACTTCATCATCTTGCCGGCTTCGAGGGCTTTTTTGCCATATTCGACCGCATCAAGATGACCAATTTGCCACGGGCCATCCATTTCATTGCCAAGACACCACCACTTCACGCCCCACGGGTCACGTTGCCCATTGGCAACCCGTTGATCGGCCCAGTAGGTGCCTGCCGGAGCGTTGCAGTATTCCACGTAGGCAGACGCCAAGGCAATATCGCCGGTGCCCATGTTGACAGCGAGCATCGGGTCAGCGCCGAGGCGTTTGCAGTAATCAAGAAATTCATGCGTCCCGAACTGATTTGTTTCGACGGACATCCACGCCAAATCACGCTTGCGTGGTCGAGCGGATTTGGGACCCACCCCGTCACGCCAGTCGTACCCGCTCAAAAAGTTACCGCCCGGGTAGCGAATAATGGTCACACCCATCTGCTGGAGGGCATCAAGCACATCCACACGAATCCCGTTGGCATCGGCATGGGGCGACGCCGGGTCATAGATTCCTTCATAGACACATCGGCCCATGTGCTCCACAAAACCGCCAAATAGGTACGGCGAAATGTCCGCCACCGTACGACGTCGGTCGAGCGATACGCGCGCAGTCAGCTGCTCTGCCATAGTGCACCTCAAACTATACAGGTTGTCGATAGGACGCCCCATTGTAGCATATCTACTCTATGCTCCAAACACGGCTGTCGCGTATGCGACAGCCGTGTTTGGAGCCATACGGGCCGGGTATCAGGTGGAGCGCATGCGTTGAATTTGAGCAATGACCCACCATACGAGTAGTACGCCGAGTAGCGCATATGCAGCATACTGGGTTATGTCTACTAATTGTGGAGCAGCGGGCAACATGCCTGACTCTGCATATTGCATTTGTTTGACACCAACGCCGTAAAGTGCCCAGGCAATCACCAGTCCATATGCGGTATCACGGCGCCAATAGCGTTGCAACAGGGCTAGTACCACAGCAACAGCGGTCAGTCCCATTGCCCACATGATGCCAGCTTGGTCGTTTTTGACCCCCAATTTATCAAGCAACACGGTGACATTGACGATGGTGGCCACACTAATCCAACCGGTGTAGATGTGAAACGGAAGGTCGACCATGGCATACTCGACCCAGGTACGTGCCGGTGTTCGCACCAGCGTGATGACGGTGTAGATGAGTGTTGCCAACAAGATGAGCATCATCACGATGGTCACTTCGACCATTTTGTAGTGCCAAAACACCAACCAGAGCGCATTCGCGCTACTTCCGACCACGTACCACCAGCCAATTTGGCGCAAGCGTGGATTTTCGCGCTGACTACCAAGCCCTTGAAACGTGCTATAAAACATGAATCCGATGTAGATAATGCCCCAGATCGCAAAGACATAGCCGGCTGGCACAAAACGCACCAGATACATGTCCGAAAGTTGCTGCGTGGTCACATTATTGAGGGGCAACGACGTAGCCAGACCATTCACGATCAATGTAACCACCGTGATGATGATTACGAACGCTTGACGAAGGGTATCACGGTTCATCCCCAACTCCTCTCTGCGTGCACAGGCACGCACACAAACACGAATCACCTAAATAGGGGTACGCATGGGGCCTGCAAATAGACCTATTGCCACGATGCGCGCATCGCCTGCAACAATTCAATGCCACTGGCCACACTGACATCGGCCCCTGGGCCCGCATTGTAGACCGACACCAACGCCATAGCCACTAATTTGTCGCCGGCGACATCTGCCACGGCCCGGATCGCCGCTTGGACCTGCGCCATGTCGGGACCGTTGGGCTCTGCAGTACCATGGTTGGGCACGTAGCGCGCATCAAGAATGTCTTCGTCGATATGGAGATACACCAAATCGACGTCCTCAAGAAGTCGATGCATGGCATGAGTGACCGCATCCTGCTCACAGGCGACAACGCGCACATCGGTGGCGCGAATCAACGTCTCTTCGGCGGCATCCAGATTGCGCACATCGACCATCACAATGCGGTTGGTGGCAAGTGGTGTGTGGATGCCAGCTGCATTGCGCCACTGTGGCAGTGTGAGGCCAGCACAGACCGCGACGGGCATTCCCCCCAACATGCCAGACAGAGTCGTCTGCGTGGTGTTGAAATCACCGTGTGCATCAAACCAAACAAGGCCGATACGAGCAGCGGGGCCGTGTGCCTGCAGGAGACCGGCATACACACCGGTCGTGTGTGTGCAATCACCGCCAATGAGCAGAACCCGTTGGCCAGAGCCTCGGATATCCGCTACCATGTCGGCGATGCGTCGATTGAGCATGCCGATATTGGTGGGAACATCGCTACTCAGTGACAAACCATCGAGTGTGGGCGTATACACCGTCGGGGGATGACCGGCCACATTGAGTACGCCCGAATCAAGGAGTGCGTCCACACTGCGCTCATCACCGGCACACGGCGTCGCATTCCGAAAGCGGACTCCAATGACTGCATACATGTGCTTACTCCTCTCAAATCATCTATAATACTCTGGTCACTCACTCATCATACACCCTATGCAACATACCTTTCACCACATCTTTCAACGCGTGCCTGCAGCCCTCCTGGTGCTGATTGCGGTCATTTCAGTACAATTTGGTGCCGCACTCGCCCGTCCCATCCTGCCAATCGTAGGCGAAGCCGGCACCGTGTTATTGCGCATGAGTGTCGCAATTTTTTTCTTGACCATCCTCGTACGCCCGCGCATTCTTCCGTTGCTCCGCGCACACTGGCGCCCAATCATCGCCTTCGGGGCCTCCATTGCACTGTCGACGCTCTTTTTTTATGCCGCTGTACGGCGCATCCCACTTGGAGTCGCCATTGCAGTTGAATTCATCGGACCGCTTGGTGTGGCCATGCTCCAGAGCAAAAGTTGGCGGGAACGCCTCTGGGTGCTGCTGGCGGCACTAAGTATCAGCTTGCTCGTGCCTGAAATCGGCACAACGCTGGATGTATGGGGCATTGTGGCCGCCTTGATTGCGGGCGTGTTTTGGGGTACCTACATTCTCACCTCACCCAAAGTCAGTGCCGTTTCCAACGGTTTTAGTGGGTTAATTGCAAGTTTGTGGATCGCCTGGCTGATTTTACTCGTCCCCGGCATCGCACAAGCTCAGTGGCAACTGCTCGACAGCCACGTGCTCTGGCAAAGCTTGCTCATGGGGCTCGCAGCTGCCGTCATTCCATTTACCTGCGACATTAGTGCCTTACAACGTTTGCCCGCTCGGAGCTACGGGGTACTTGTGTGTACGGAGCCGATTGCCGGTGCCATCATCGGCTACATCGTTTTGCAAGAAGCACTCACGCCCCGCATCGTGCTCGCCATTCTCGGGGTCACGGTGGCCGCCATTGGCACCACCCTATTCACACCAGCACATCCCGCACCGCCACCGCAGGAGGCCTGATTATGAGTCTTTTGTTTCCAGCGACAACCCTCGCCGACATGCCACGGACTGACGCAGAGACACCCCACAGCCAACAGCGTGTTGCGCTCCACCAGCAACGCATCGCCCAGGACGACAACTGCGCCATCATCGAAAGCAATCCGGATGCCATGCTCCTCGCCGAACTGAGCGACCAACGCTGGCAACGGGGCCAGGCCCTCAGCCCACTCGATGGCATCCCCATCGCCATCAAAGACAACATCGACACGGGTGATCGCATGCAGACCACCGCAGGCTCCGCCGCTTTATTGAGCAGTCGTGCTTCAGGTGATGCATTTGTGGTTCAACGGTTACGTCAAGCTGGCCTCATCCCTATTGCCAAAGCGAATCTCAGTGAATGGGCCAACTTTCGTGCGAATCGCTCAAGTAGCGGCTACAGCACCCGTGGCGGGCAATGCCTCAACCCGCACGATCACACCCGGAGCCCGAGCGGATCGAGTTCGGGGTCAGCCGCAGCGGTGGCCGCCGGATTGGTGGCAGTCGCACTCGGCAGCGAGACCGACGGCTCGATTATCAGCCCTTCTTCGCGGTGTGGTGTCGTCGGTATCAAGCCAACCGTAGGACTTGTCAGCCGCAGTGGCGTCATCCCCATTTCGGCCAGCCAAGACACGGTGGGCACCCATGCCAATTGCGTGGCAGACGCAGCACACATCTTACGCATCATCGCTGGCCACGATGTCCGTGACACGGCGACAACGCAGATTCCGTCCCAACTCCTCGACGAATTACAGCAACCAGTGCGGCCACTCCACGCCTTCCGCATCGGCATTGCCCGCGAACATTTCAGTGGTTACCATCATCTCGTCGACGCTGCCTTCCACGAGTGTGTGCTCCAGCTACAGGAGCACGGCATCCAACTAGTCGACAACGTGATCATCGACCATGTCTCCGCCATTCGTAGCCGTGAAGACGAGTACCTCGTCATGCTCTATGAATTCAAAGAGGGACTAAATCGCTACCTACAAACCCGCACGCCCATGCCAGGCTGTGAACGCACTGCAGTACGCACACTCGCCGACGTCATCGCATATAATCGCCACCATCCCAATCACGGCTTTGACTTCGACCAGGGGATTCTCGAGCGTGCCGAAGCAGTCACTGCCGCAGATCGGACCCGTTATGTGCGTGCCCGCAAATGGTGTCGCACCCACGCCGGCCCCCTCGGCATTGACGCCGCCTTGCGCACCTACCAAGTCGACGCTATCATCGTCCCCTCAGGGTCGCCAGCATGGAAAATAGACCACATCAACGGCGATAGTTATGCGGGCAACGGCGATAGCACCGGCATGGCGGCCTGTGCCGGCTACCCACTCATCAGCATCCCCATGGGCACCGTGCAACACCTCCCTGTGGGCTTGACCATCATGGGCAGTGCTTGGAGCGAACCCACCCTCATCTCGATTGCCCACGGCATCGAAGCGATTTTCAAGGGAAACCAACGATGAACCACATCCTCGAACAGCTCAGTGATGCTCGTTTACGCGAACTTGCCTGCCAGATTGTTGCCATCCCCTCCGTGACCAATCACGAGGGCGCCATGAGCGATTTCACTGCCACGTTTTTGGCTGATCGTGGCTACCACGTCGATCGCCTCGCCGTGCCCGAATCAGGAGACACGATTGTGGCGTCACTCGGTCATGGCGCACGTTGTTTCATGCTCAACTTTCACCTCGACACCTTCGACGCATTTGCCGGCTGGCAGAGTGATCCGTTCACGCCAACCATTGTCGGCAATCGCCTCTACGGGCTCGGTGCACACGACATGAAAGGCGGGGCTGCCTGTGTGCTGGCCATCGCAGAGCTCTTGGCGCAACACGCCGATACCCTGCCTGGGCGCATCGTGATTACCGCTACGAGCGACGAAGAAAACTGGTCACGCGGAGCGCACGCGATCATCAATGGCGGTTATTTACGCCACTGCACGGGTGCGTTGGTGCCGGAGCCGAGTGCCGCCGGCACATTGACCGTTGGTCAACGTGGCCGCCACGTCTTTCGCGTGAGCTTGCGTGGCAAAACGGTCCATGCCGCCTTTGGCGGTGGCATCAATGCGGCCGCCGATGCGGCGCGCGTGGTAGCTGCCATCGAAGAACCCGGCACCATTGATCTGGGTTGGAATGAACAATTCCAGCTGGCCGGCACCATCAACGTGATTGGCATCCAGAGTGGTGGCACCATGATCTTGGTGCCCGAGCACGCCGATGTCTGGATTGACCGTCATATCCTGCCTGGCGAGACTTGTGCCCACGCTGCCGCACAAATCCGGCAGTGCGTGCACCGTAGTGTGCGCCACAGTGATTGGCACCTCACCTGGGATGAACGTCCCACGCCTGCTCCCGGCCCCTACGTGGTCCAAGCCACGCACCCACTCGTCACCTTCATGAGTGCGGCCCTCGCCACCGAGTACCAGCTACCGATTCGTCATGTACTCGGGCGGAGCGTGGCGGATACTAGCCATTTCGCCTTTCATGGCCAGGTGCCAACCCTCATTTGTGGACCACAAGGCGGCAATACGTGCGAGGCCAACGAATGGCTCGACCTTGATTCGCTCCTCCCCACGAGTCGTGCCATGCTCCACGCCACCCTCCAGATGCTCGCCCACTGATGAAAGGGTCACTTGATTATGTGGCATCTCCCAGTTCTGCAACTCCATCACGGTCAACACGTCCAACTCAGGCCACTCTCCGCATCCACGGATGTTGCCGCGTTGTATCACGCCGGGCATCGCACACCCCTGCATCTTGGCATCTGGCGCTACCTCCCGTATGGACCATTTCGCGACCAAAGCACCATGCATGACTGGCTGGTCACCTGTCAGGCATCACGCGATCCACTCTTTCACGTGGTCTACGATTACGCACATCAACGGCTCGTGGGCATGATTACCATCATGAGCATCGTGCCTGAGTTTGGGCGTGCCGAGCTTGGCCACATCTGGTACGATGTTGACGTGCACCGCTCCCGCGTCAACACGGAGTCCACGTTTTTGTTACTCACCTATCTCTTCGACACCCTCGGTTATCGCCGCGTCGAATGGAAATGTGACAACCGCAATGCGGCCAGCAAAGCGGCGGCGCAGCGCCTCGGGTTCCGCTACGAGGGCACGTTTCGCAAGCACATGATTGTCAAGCATCACAACCGTGACACCACGTGGTTCAGCATCACCGACGATGAATGGCCGGCCCAACGGCAGCGCTTCGAGCACTACCTTTCTGGCAAGATTCCACACCTCAGCCAGTAAATATCATGTATACTTTTGGGGAATGTTAATAGGGGATGACCATGAGCACTGTGCCTTTCAACAACCTGTACATGACCGGCAAAGAACTTGAATACATCGCCGAGGCCCATCGCCTGCGGAAGCTCTCTGGCAACGGCAAATTCACAAAGTTGTGTCAACAGTGGCTCCAAGATCAAACCGGTGTGCACAAAGCACTTCTCACGCATTCATGTACGGCTGGGCTCGAAATGGCCAGCCTGCTGTGTGATTTACAGCCCGGCGATGAAGTGATTATGCCGTCGTACACCTTTGTGTCGACTGCAAACGCTGTCGTCTTGCGCAACGCAGTGCCGGTATTCGTGGATATCCGGCCCGACACACTCAACATCGACGAACATCTCATCGAGCAGGCCATCACACCCCGCACCAAGGCAATCTCCGTCGTACACTACGCCGGCGTGGCCTGTGAAATGGATCGCATCATGGAGATCGCCCGGCGCTACAACTTGTTTGTCATTGAAGATGCAGCGCAAGGATTTATGTCTACCTATAAGGGTCAAGCACTTGGGAGCATTGGCGACTTCGCCGCCATGAGTTTCCACGAGACCAAAAACGTCATCTCCGGCGAGGGTGGTGCGTTGTTCGTCAATAACCGGGCATATGCAGAGCTTGCCGAGATTATCTGGGAAAAAGGCACCGACCGCGGGAAGTTCTTCCGTGGCGAAGTCGACAAGTACACCTGGCAACATGTCGGATCATCGTTTTTGCCCGGTGAAATCATCGCCGCCTTTTTGTGGGCCCAGCTCGAAGAAGGCGACCTCATCACTCAGAGTCGGCTCGACATCTGGCAACAGTACCACACTGCCTTCACCCAACTCGAAGCCAGCGAATTGTTGCGGCGCCCCATCATTCCAGCTGAGTGTGTGCATAACGCGCACATGTACTACACCATTTTGCCCACTGCCGAAATGCGCGATGCCGCCATGCAAGCACTCAAAGACATCGGTATCAACGCAATCTTTCACTACATCCCACTGCACAGCTCGCCCGCCGGTCAGCGCTATGCACGGGTTAGTGGCTCCATGGTGCACACCGATTCACTGAGTGCGCGTCTGTTACGCTTGCCGCTGTGGAATCACATGGACGCCGCCATCGGCCACCGAGTCGCCGAGGCGGTTCACAGCGTCTTGACCAAGTACTAGTTGATTGGCCCCAAAACCAGACGCCGCGTGGGGATGCATTCCCACGCGGCGTCTCCACATACTACAACTAGGCAAACCCATTCAAACGGTCGACCACGTCACCGATGCGCTCGAATTGCACCCCACCCGCACTCTGACAATGCTCAATGAAGGTCGCAAGCATGTCGATGCGACTTCCACGCCCAATGACCTGTGGATGCATGGCAACCGTCAACACGCCGTCGGTCATCGTGCGATGCATGTAATCAAACTCGGCCTGCCAGATTTCCAACACCTTTGACGGAGCCGAGGTGCCGTTTCGGTACGGATTGAAGTTGAACTGAAAGTGTACCCAGTCATCAAATTCGAAACTAAACGGAATTTCCCACAACGTGGCCTCACGCCCCGGAACAAGCGGAGTATGCCGACTCACCTGGTCACCGATGCGCGGACGATAGGGACAAAAATCATCGGCCATCAGACTAGAGTCGTACGCAAAGCCATATTCCTCAAGTAATGACAGCGTGACCGCCGAAAAATCCGCCGAGGGCGAACGAAATCCAGCTGGTTCTACTCCGATGTACCGCAGTACATTCAACGCACGCTCCATGTCGGCACGCTCTTGATCGGGAGTCTGCTCACTCGGGTCAGTGTGGGCATACGAATGATGTGCGACTTCGTGGCCAGCCTGCAAAATCGTGTCAACGACCTGCGGAAATGATTCCACTGTGTGGCCTGGAATGAAAAAAGTGGCCGCAATGTCGTACTCTTGGAGCAAACGGAGGATGCGAGGTACGCCCACGCGTGCCCCATATTCGCCTCGTGAAAGCATCGATGGAGTCGTGTGCTGATACCCAAACCAGACCGACATCGCATCGAAATCGAAGCTCAAACAGACACTATTCGGCATTTGCTTCCTCCTTTGGACGATCAACGCAAGAATTACCAGAGAAGACAGAGCGTTCCTCTGGTAGGATTATCATACATGCAAAAGGAGTACTCCGATGATTCTTGATGCTACACTCTGCTGGGAAATCTTTCAATCGCGACAGTCGCGCTATGATGGTTTGTTTTTTATAGGCGTTATGACAACCAAAATCTACTGTCGCCCCTCATGTGTGGCCCGACCCAAGCGCGAAAACGTGCGCTTTTTTGCATCGGTGAACGATGCCAGACATGCTGGGCTCCGAGCATGCAAACGTTGTCACCCAGACACGTTGTCGAGTGAGGCGCTCCTTGTACACCGCGTCAGTCAATACATTGCGAGTCACCTTGCAGATTGCCAGCTGGCTCAAATCGCCCAGGCAACTGGGTATAGCCCGTTTCATGTGAACCGGCAGTTCAAACGCATTCTTGGTATTACGCCGCGCCAATACGCCAATGCACTCCGACAACAACGATTGCTTCAAACGTTACGTCAATCTCAATCAATGGCAATCGCCGGTGAACGCGCCGGTTACACGTCGACAAGTCAGATGTACTACACGCGACGGCGCCACCATGATAACGGGCATCCTCGATACCGATTGGATGTCACCACCTCACTTGGGCGGGCAGTCATCCTCCTGAGTGATCAAGGACTCTGCTTTGTGGGTTTCGCAGATACTGCGGCAGAAGCGGATCACATCTGCCGGCACTACTTTCCCACGGCGCAACTCATCCCACCTCCCGCAGGAGCTGAGCGCCAGATAAGCGAAATCTGTGCACGCATTGAGCAGAGCCAAAGCTCTTTCCCGGAGATTGCCCTCGACATCCGCATGACCGCCTTCCAGTCACGGGTCTGGCAGGCACTCCAGCAAATCCCGAGTGGGACAACCCGGCGCTATCAAGAGATTGCCGTAGCCATTGGCCAACCAACAGCCGCTCGGGCAGTGGCGCAAGCATGCGCCCAAAACCCGGTGGCTGTCATTATCCCCTGTCACCGTGCCGTACACGGCGATAACCGCCAGCAAGGATACCGCTGGGGCATCCAACGCAAACAGCAACTTATTGCCCGAGAAACTCATCAGCCCACACTCAACCATGAAGGAGAAGCTCAATGTCAGCAATCGCCGTCGTAACCGGAGCAGCCCGCGGCATGGGCAACGCCATTCGCACCACACTCCAAGCCCAGGGGTTTGTGGTCATTGGTGTGGATATTTTGCCCATGCAGAGCGATCCACCAAGTTTTTTTGCTCACCAGTGTGACTTGACCGACCAGGCCGCCGTCCGGGAACTGTTCACGCAAATCCAAGCACTCTATGGCGGAGTCGACGTGCTTGTCAATAATGCAGGCACCTGTGTCATGGAGGCATTCGCAGAGACCACTCCGGAATCACTCCACCGCCAGATGGCCGTCAATTTCGACAGTGCGTTTTATTGTTGCCAGGCCGCCATTCCACTGATGCAACAACGCCCCGGCACCAAAAAAATCATCAACATTTCATCGAACGGGGCCTACAACTTTGACGTCTTTGATCCGGCGCCATACCGGGCGAGCAAAGCCGCCCTTGACGCACTCACCAAACATTTGGCACGCCGCCATGCACACGAACGCATCTGCGTCAACTCGATTGCACCAGCCATGACTAAGACCGATTTGTTTGATGTGGTGGCCCCGGATGTCCTCGCGCAGGCCATCGCCGGCATGCCGCATGGTGAACCCATGCAGCCCGAGCAAATTGCGGCGTGGGTCGCGTTTTTGGCATCAGAAGCGGGAAATTGCTGTAGTGGCAACGTGATTATCCTCAACCAGGGCCGCGACGTACGCTAGGTATACCAGTGCGGCGCTTTGCGCAACACCTGCCATTGTTGCGGGCAATGCCCGTAGATGAGCCATGCCTGCTGCTGTGTAGCTAGCTGGCGTATGGCCTGTGCCGATTGGCGCGCTTGTGCGGCGTCTTCGGCGTCCCCCCACGTGTCGTCGGCAAGTTCATCGGGGCGCGAAATCGCATCTGCCGCCAAGATGACCTGCCCGATGTGGGGCAACGTGATGCGCAACGAATAATGCCCCAATGTGTGACCTGGCGTAGGAAAAAAGTGCACTCCGGCGGTGATGTCGCATGCGTGTGTGACCGCATTGGTCGGTGTATCGGGCCACTTGACGCGCGACCGCCCATCCCAGTAGCATGGCGTTGCCTGGCTGCGCTCTTCTGCGGAGACCCACAGGGTGGCCTGTGGGAACTCTTCGATGCGACCCACGTGATCGATGTGGCCGTGAGTAATCACCACATCGGTGATGTCGTGTTGCGACAGCCCCAACAACGCCAGTTGTGCATGTGGGTTGTGTTGCGCCGTGTACCCGTGTAAACGCCCAAAGACGCCGAGACCATCGGCTTCGCACATCCGCAACGGCTCTGCGATATAATCATGATGAAATCCAGTATCAACAAGGATACGACGCTCCCCGGTATCGATGAGATAGCCTGGGATACCAATCATCCGCCCATTCTGATAGACTTCAAACAAGCCATAGTCGAGAATCGCTAGTCGCATCTCTATTACCTTTACAAGGAGCTGGTATGCAATCAATTGTAGTACAAGATGGCGTCCGTATCGCATACGCCACATTTGGAAACACAGGCGAACCGGTCGTCTTGCTCCATGGATTCACCGGCACCGGGGTCGGTCATTTCCCCAACGAAATCCCCGTATTGGCACAAAACCATGTCGTCTACGCACCCGACCTCCCCGGGTATGGCCAAAGTGCACCACCCAACCGCGTCTTCGGCGTGGATTTCTACCAGCGTGATACGCAGCACATGATTGCCTTCATCCGCGCCCTCAACGTTGGCCCCGTCCATCTCGTAGGTTTCAGCGATGGCGCCGAAATCGCCTTGATGATTGCCGCCTTGGCCCCCGAGCTCGTCAAATCAGCGCTGGTGTGGGGAGTGTGTGGCAAGATGACACCAGAAATGGTAACGAGTGTGCACACGTGGTTGCCCGTTTCGGCATGGGGCGACAACCTGGCCGCTTGGAAGGCAGAAATCATCGCGTTCCATGGCGAAGCACAATTTGCCCCTATGATCGAGGGGTGGGTAGCGGCAGCCGATGCGATTTTGGCACGTGGTGGCGATATTTTGTTTGCGGTGTCAGCACGTATCGAGTGCCCAGTCATCATCGTACATGGGCGCAACGATCACGGCAATCCGTTGCCCGTAGTAACGGCACTCGCGCAGACGATTCGCAACTGCGAGTTTCATCTCCTTGAGGACGTTGGTCACGATGTCCAATTCGAAGCCCCCGCACAACTCCACGCCATCATGGCACGCGTCTTGTAGCTCAATCAGCGCGCAGTACGGCATCCACTGGGCGACCGCGGGCGCACAGCGCTCCACCAGGGTGAGCACGCCCGCCCACCAAACAAGCATGCTCCCAGCAACAAGCATTGTTGCTGGGAGCATGCACATCGCCATGATTAGCGTTGGGCAGCCAAGGTCTGTGTGATTTGTTCAATGTGTGAGCGGGTGTGGCGTGAGTAGATACGCAACAAATCATCGAGGGTGCGTTCACCGTAGGCCACACTGATACCAGTACGCGCATATTCGGCATCCGACAATGATTCAAGCATGCGCACCCAACGGATGTGCATGGCGCGCATGAGCTCGAGTGAATCACTGATGTGCGCATCTTTGGCGTCGGCGATGGTGGCAAATGCATCTGGATTGTATGGCTTCCAGGTCGGTTTGTCTTCGGTGAGCACCAGCCGCATGTTGTTGATGGCGTAGCTGTGAGCATCCGGTAAATGATGGACGTTTTGTGCTACATTCCACTCATTGGGGATGAAGACGGTTGTCAATTGCTCGGGCGAAAGTGCCACCACCAGGGGTGACAACTCGGTAACTGCATCACGAATCAACGCGATGGCTTCAGCACGTTCGGCATGGGTAAGCACGGTTGCTCCTCGTTTTCGTACAGGAATGACATACTTCACCATTATACAGAAACTTTGTTTGGACGCCCGGCGCACATCCATAGTATGATTAGCAATGATACTACGCACAGGAGCGCCATCATGACCGTTCACAACTTCAATGCTGGTCCGGCAGTACTACCCGCTGAAGTCATTGCCCAGATTCAGGCCGAACTCCCCGATTTCGCTGGGACGGGTATGTCAATTCTCGAGTCGAGCCATCGCTCCAAAGCCTTTGAAGCCATCAACGATCGAGCAGTTGCACGCTTACGGCGGATCTTAGGCCTCCCCGACAACTATCTCGTTGGTTTTTTGCAGGGCGGCGCGAGTCACCAATTTGCCATGATACCGCTGAATTATTTGCTACCTCATCAGGTCGCCAACTATGTGCTGACGGGCGTCTGGGCCGAAAAAGCCCTAGCAGAAGCTGAACTCATTGGCAACACCCGTGTCGTGGCAAGCGGCAAGGACAGCAATTATGCGGTGCTCCCAGACACGCAGGCGTGGCACATTGATGCCGCAAGCGCCTATCTCCACCTCACATCCAACAACACCATTTACGGCACGCAGTGGCCGAATGTGCCCTGTCAGCACCCACGAACCATCATCGACATGAGTAGTGACATTGCCTCACGCCCCATTGACCTGACCAACGTGGCGATGATTTATGCAGGCGCACAAAAAAATCTCGGCCCGGCAGGGGTTACCGTGGTCATCATCCGCGAAGATTTGGCATCCCAACCCCCGCCCGCTCACCTCCCCACTATCTTACGCTACCAGACCCACCTCAACAACAAATCGCTCTACAATACCCCGCCGACGTTTGCCATTTACGTACTCGATTTGGTGCTCGCTTGGATCGAACAACAGGGCATGGCCACGTTGGCACAGCGTAATACGCAGAAAGCACAACTTATTTACCAAGTCATCGATCAATCGGGAGGGTTTTATCGTGGTCATAGCCACCCCGACCATCGCTCACAGATGAATATCACCTTCACACTGGCCGATGCAACCCTCGAAAAATCCTTCCTCAGCCTTGCCGAAGCTGCCGGCATGGTCGGATTGGCAGGCCACCGCAGTGTCGGCGGGCTACGTGCCTCGCTCTACAACGCACTGCCACTCACTTCCGCTCAGGCACTCGCCGATATGATGCGTGAGTTCCAACGCACCCATGGCTGATATGCCCGGTATTGGAATAGATATTATTTTATGTCAATCAAACACACTCTCTCCGGTGTATAATAAGCAGGGTACCGGCGCCCCAACAAGGAATGTGCATCATGCAAAAGGAAACAGTCCCTCAACGGTTATGGTTCATGGCCCTTGAGTGGACGTTGATTATTGGTTGGCTCATCGTACTTTTGATCGTGTGGCGCGAAGCGCTCTTTTATGTGTATTACGTACAATTCACACTCGGGCGAGCTGCACGCGCCGTCTACGTACTCAGCATGTTGGTACTCAGCATCGGATGTGTGGGAGCGGTTGCACTCAGTGGCTACTGGCTCAATCGGCGCCCACGTGGGCAAGCGTTGATGCGGCGCTGGTTAATCGGCGTCGGCTGGATTGCAGTGGCGTTTTTGGTGGGATACATCATTGTGTTTATCAACGATGGCACGCTCAGCATATTGCCAGAGTTCAGCCTTGACGGCTTCTAGATCGCCCAGAAAGGAAGCAATATGACACCGCGAATCATGCTCATTGATGGTCATGCACTGGCGTTCCGGGCGTTTTATGCACTCGCCGATAAAGGGCTACGGACATCGACGGGCGAGCCCACCTATGCCATTTTCGGCTTTGCGTCGATTTTGCTCAATGCCATCAAAGAACACCAACCGACGCATATCGCGGTGTCGTTCGACATCGGCAGAACTTTCCGCGATGACCTGTATAGCGAGTACAAAGCTGGCCGGAGCGAGACCCCGGTGGAGTTTCATCCACAACTAGAACGCATCAAAGAGTTGATGCAGGCCTTCTCGATTCCGATTTATGTGGCCGCCGGCTTTGAGGCCGATGATGTGCTGGGCACATTGGCCCGCCAAGCCACCGCTGCCAACGTCGCCACCATCATTCTTACCGGTGATAGTGACACCCTGCAACTCGTAGACGAGCATGTACACGTCTTACTCGCCAATCCGTTCGGGCAACGCATGACCTCGATCGAATACGACGAAGCGAAAGTCATCGAACGCTACGACGGCCTGCGCCCTAATCAGCTCGCTGATTTGCGCGGCTTGAAAGGCGACGCCTCAGACAACATTCCCGGCGTCAAGGGCATCGGCGAAAAGGGTGCCATCGCACTTCTCAATCAATTCACTACCATTGACGGCATCTATGCACACTTTGAAGAAGTGCCCAATCGCTACAAAAAAGTCCTCGTCGATCAATATGAAGCGGCCCAGTTTAGCAAACGACTCGCAACCATTGTGACTGATGCACCTGTGGCACTCAATTTGGAGAATTGTGATATTAACGATTATGACAAGTCGTCGGTCATTCGTTTTCTCCAAAGCCTAGAAATCGGTCAGAGCTTAGTGGCGCGTCTGCCTGCCAGCGGGCGCAATCCGGTCCAGTCATTGCCCAGCAACACCCCCATCGTAGCGACACGTGCCATACCTACGGCCCACAACGCCCAACTCGACATGTTCGGGGGTGAGGAGCATCACGCGGCTATGGCCGAGGCAAGCCCAGCACTACGGCAGGGCTATGTCACCGTCACCACCCACGACCAACTCCGGCTGCTCCACGAGCGCATCAAAACAACCGGAGCCGTGGCCTTCGACACTGAGACAACCGGTACCGCCGTCTTCCAAGACGAATGTGTGGGCGTATCACTTGCCTGTGCCCCACACGAAGCCTGGTACATACCGCTACGCCACCATGGGGTCGAGACACTGCCCCGCACCGAGATCCTCGCAGTGCTAAGCGACATATTTGGTGACCAGGCCATCGCCAAGTATGCACACAATGCAAAATTCGACGTTGAAGTGTTACTCCAACTCGGTATTGCCGTGACCCCGTTGCACTTTGACACCATGTTGGCGGCGAGTCTGCTCGACAAACGGCGGAGTCTCAAAGAATTGGCGTTTTATGAGCTGATGCTTCCCGAACCACCACCGAGCATTGAGACTCTGATTGGGAAGGGCAAGCAACAAATCAGCATTGATCACGCCGATATCACTGCTGTGACCAACTACGCGGCCAGCGATGCCGACTACACGTGGCAAATCGCCAGCAAACTGATGCCAGCCATCGCCGAACAACCGCATACCGCCCAACTCCTATATGAGCTCGAAATGCCGCTCATTGCCGTGCTCGCACGCATGGAACAGGCCGGAATTCGTGTCGACCGTGAATACCTCGCGTCATTGTCGCAACGTGTATCCGGACAAATCCAGCAACTCGAGGGCGAAATTTTTGCGATTGCGGGTACACGCTTCAACATTGCCTCAGGCGATCAACTCAGCGACGTACTCTTTGGCACCTTGCAACTGCCGACACAGGGGCTCGAAAAAACAAAAACCGGGCGCTGGTCGCTCACCGCAGACGTTCTTGAGCGGCTCCGTCCCAGCGACAGCACGCTCATCGTTGAGCGCATTTTGCAACACCGGCAACTCAGCAAGCTCCAATCGACCTACATCGACGCCCTCCCGCAGATGATCAACCCGCGTACTGGGCGGATTCACACCTCGTACAATCAGCTCGGAGCGGCCACCGGACGGCTCAGCTCGGTCGATCCCAACCTACAAAACATTCCCACCCGCACCGCCGAAGGGCGGGCGGTGCGCCGCGCATTCGTCGCCGATGCCGAGCATGTGCTCATCGCCGCCGATTATTCGCAGATTGAGCTCCGCGTGCTCGCCCACATGACCAACGACCCAGCGCTCGTCAGAGCGTTCCACGACGACCAAGACATCCACGCAGCCACCGCCGCACGGCTCTTTCAAGTGACACCCGAAGCAGTCACCAAAGAACAACGCCGCATCGCCAAGACCACGGTCTTTGGTGTTATCTACGGCATCAGCGCATTCGGTCTTGCCCAGCGCACCGAACTCAGTCGTAGTGAAGCCCAAAAACTCATCGATGATTTTTTTGCGCAGTTCCCCGAAGTGCGCCACTATATCGAGCGCACCATTGCACAGGGCAAACAACTCGGCTACGTGGAATCGTTGTTTGGTCGGCGGCGCCCTGTGCCTGAAATCAACATCAAGGGACCGCGCCAGCAGGCCGCCGAGCGCGAAGCCATCAATCACCCGATTCAGGCCACTGCCGCCGACATCATGAAAATGGCCATGCTCCGCGTCGATGCCGCTCTCCGTGCCTACGGCCCGCAGGTGCGCCTGTTGCTCCAAGTCCACGACGAGCTTATCGTCGAAGCGCCCGCTAGCGAGCAACTGGCGGTCATGACGATTATTCGCCACGAAATGCAACACGCCTACGCCAATCTGGCTGTCCCGCTCAAAGTGGAAGTCGAAGTTGGCACCCACTGGGACGATTTGCACGAGATGTGACCGCTGTGAACTACGGTGCGCAGCAATCGAGGAGGGGGGAGCACACTGCGTGCGCACCCCCTCCTCGAGATCGTATCTTAGCCACACACTCAAAAGCCTAGATGCGGTTATTGTTGCTCAAACGGTTGCCCCAACGCTGCCGGGGCTGGTTGCGAAATTCGCATTAGAACGCTCCGAACGCCAGCCGGCACATATGCCAAAAAACGCTGCATCCACGGTGTCCCCATGCTGTTGACAATGGCGAGCACGACAATCATCACCACAAACGGAGCTACTTGTAGCACCTGCGTGGGAATTTCCCACGTGTTGCTCTGCATCCGTGACGACATTACCTGGAGCACTGCAAACAAGTAGCATCCGAGTGCAATCCGTGCTGGTTGCCATGCCCCAAAAATCACAATGGCCAGCGCAATCCACCCCGTCCCTGCAATATGCCGATACGTCCACCCCTGCTTGAGATCGAGTGTGTAGGCGGCACCTGCCAGACCGATGAGCACTCCACCCACGATGACTGCCACATAGCGCATGCGCACCACATCAACGCCACGGGCAAATAGCGCTTCAGGACGTTCGCCAACCCCACGCAACAACAAACCAATGCGCGTGGCACGAAGTACCCAGGCAAATATGAGCACCACCAACACGCTACTGTAGATGACCACATCGTGTTGAAACAAGAGTGGACCCACGAGCGGAAGCTGTGCGAGCCCCGGAATATCCCAGGCTGGTACCGCTGGCCCCTGCTGTTGTACATACGGATTCCCGAGAAACGACGATAAATCGGTGCACAACAAGGCCAACACGAAGCCAATTGCAGTCTGCGACAAGCGCAGACTGATCCCGAGGTACGCAACCAACGCGGCCACTACCGCGCCGACAAGTGCAGCCGCGACAAATCCGAGCACCACACTTCCACTCAGCAGTGCCACAGCAAAACCGGCCATTCCGGCGAGCAACATGCTCCCGTCCACCGATAAATTGATGACACCAGCCCGCTCACCAATCAGTACTCCCATCGTGGCCAACAACAATGGAGCACTCATCGCAATAATGGCGGCGGCATCGATTACGAGTTGTGATTCGTTCATGTGTTCTCTCGCTGTCGGGTCAGGGCACGGGAAACAATCATGGCAAGCACCAAAACGCCTTGTAGCACCCCACTGATACTGCTATCAACGGCCAACGCCAGTGGTAATTGGATGCTCCCTGCAGTCAAGGTGGCAAACATGAGCGCAATTGGCGCCACCCACCGAATATCTGCCCGGGCAACCAACGCCACCAACAACCCCATCAGTCCGATACCACTCGCCACATTGGGCACCAATGCATGGTAGATGCCCAGGATTTGCAGGGCACCAGCCAAGCCAGCACTTGCCCCAGCCAGCCACATCGCCTCAAACATGCGCCGTGTCGCCGGTACTTGAAAGCGTTCGCTGGCCTGCGGACTCAAGCCGCTCGCCCGCACTTGTAATCCCCAGTGCGTCCTTCGGAGTAGCCACCATACTGCGGCACAAACCACAATCGCCACCACCGGCGTCAGCCACGCCAGGCGCGTCCCTGCAATGGTTGTCAGCCACAACGCCTCGGGTAATGGCTCTGTGCCTGACATGGAAGCAACACCCGGGCGCTTCCATGGCCCAAATACGAGATACAACGAGACTCCCAAGGCCACGAAGTTCAGCCCGAGTCCAGCAAAAATCTCACTGACGCGGGTGTAGTGCTTCAGGGCTGCTACCAGCAAGGCCCAGCCCCCCCCCACAATCGCCCCAGCCAGCAATGCGGCCAGCCACCAGAGTCCAACCACCGGCGCATCTCCATACCAGCGCAATACGGCCATTGCGGCCACCCCACCGATGGTCATTTGCCCTTCAATGCCCAAGTTGTACTGACCAGCAGCAAAACTGACCGTCAATCCCACCGCACACAGCAACAACGGTGCAGCCAGCATCAACATGTCAGCGAAGCGGGTGGGCGTGCTAAACGAGCCGGTAAGGAGTACTCCGTAGACCGCAAGTGGTGGCACCTGGGCACTCAGCATGATGAATGCAGTGACTACTAGGGCGCTGATAAGCCCAATGGTGGGCATCCGATAGCGCTCAAAGACTCGCCTCATGATTGCACCTCTGCAAAGCCTACTCCGCCAATGAATGCAGCAAGTTGTGCTTCGGTGACCGCATCACGTGCGATCAGACGCGAGACACGCCCCGCAAAAAAGACCACGATTTCGTCAGCATACAAGAGAATTTCATCGAGATCGGCCGCAAAAAAGACCACACTCGTTCCTTGGGCACGACGCTGTTGCAAGCGCGACCACACTGCCGCCGCACTACGCGCATCGAGCCCACGTGTCGGATGTTCCAGCAAAATCCCTTTTACCGCATCGGGAATCAGGGCCAGCATGGCGCGTTGCTGATTCCCACCGGAGAGCAAGGCCAACGGAGTATCCCATTCCGCCTTGATGTCGTATTCAGCAATCAGTTGCTTGGTCTTATCGAGAGGCGATTCGCCGGAGCCCACCAAATCGGCACGCATTAAGCACACGTGATCGTAGAGCGACATTTCACCGACAATGCCCTCACGCAGTCGATCGGCTGGGAGAAAAGCCACGTCGCGATGATGCCGCTGTAACGCATCGCCTTCAAACGTAGTACGCCCCTCCACAGGCAACAACAGACCAGCAAGGTGTTGAAGATACGCGCGTTGCCCAGATCCCTCGAGACCTGCCAAAGCGACAATCCGACCTTGATGAATGCGATGATGAATCGGCCCAATGGCGAAGTGCTGATCACGGAGCGTCACCCCCTTGCAATGCCACCGCACCGGGGCATCTTCGTCCAATGCTACCGCAACACGTTCGGGTGGATTGGATTCACCAAACATGGCATGGAGCATGTCCGTTTTGCTCACGGGCATGGCACGCTGCGCCCCCACAATGCACCCACCACGCAGAACCGTGATGGTATCGCAGAGTGCTACAACCTCGTCAAGTTTGTGGGTGACAAACAAAACGGTCTTGCCAGCGTCAGCTAATCGTCGCAATGCCGTGAACAAAGCCGCGATTTGGTCAGCGGTAATTCCAGTCGTTGGCTCATCAAGAATAAGCACCTGTGAACCGGCCAACAACAGACGAACAATCTCGACCTGTTGCCGTTGCCCCACGGTCAAATCACCGATGCGTTGGGACGCGCTCACGGTAAATCCCAGATCGGAGGCTAAGCGTTGATACTCGAGAAGGAGTTCAGATCGAGCGGGCATGCCCATCCCACAGGCGATGTTGTCGATGACTGAGAAGACCGGGATATCGAGGGGATCTTGACCAACCATGCCAATCCCAGCCACAATCGACTGCCGTGGCGTACCGAGGGTCACAGGACGTGCATCAATGGTAACAGTGCCTGCATCAGCCGCATACACGCCGGCTAGCAGTTTCATTAATGTACTCTTGCCAGCGCCGTTTTCACCCAGCACACCGTGAATCTGGCCAGCAGCAAAATCGACCGAAATGTCGTCATTGGCCTTCAGTGCGCCAAACGATTTACTCAGATGACGAATGCTGACGTGCATTCATGAGCCTCTTTCTTCGGTCAACGACCGTTGCGGAATTCATTCACCTGCATCTATCGACATTGTACGAGAAAGTACACCATACAAACAAACCGGGCTCCACAGATGTGGAGCCCGGTCTGTATGCAACTCACTAGTTGCTTGCGCTCTGACCTTCCATGCCTTCGAGCAACTGTGGCATGTACCACACCTGCTGGTCGGTGGCGACCTCACCATCGGCAAGATACGCACTGCCATCTTGCAGATTGATGGGGCCGGTCCAGAGATTCAAACCACCGGCCAATTCACCGATGAACGTGTCGAGCCCAGTAGCCGCCTCTGCGCTCAGGGCATTGCCCTTCACAAAGCCGATAGCGCTCGTGTCGTGGTTGTTGATGTTACTCCAGTCGGGTGATTGCCACTCCCAACCCTGCTTCCACGTACCACCTTTGACATCAGCAACCAACTTGCTGTAGGCCGGGTACCAGTTGAAGTAGGGGACGCCGAGACAGGCATCAGGACCCTTTTCACAGGCCTTTTCGAAGTCGTACGGCACTGCAAATACGTTTTGGCCAGCGGCGCGAGCCTTGGCAGCCTCAACGATGGCCTCTGGCGTGTCAATCCCGGAGATGACCACGTCATTCCCGGCAGCAAAGAAGTCATTCACGACCTGAGTAGGATCGAGTGTGACACCGGGAATGTTGAACCAGAAGCCAATCCAGGTCACTTTGAACTGCAACGCGGCCGGGTCACCACCACGAATCTTCTCCCAACAGTGCTTGGCACCGAGGTAGGCTGAATTGGTCAAGCGTCGGGTTTCGTCGTTGATCAATGGTCCAACGAAGGCGATTTTCCCCTCAGCACTCTGCAACGCGGCCGCACAACCAGCCATCATCTTGCCGTACTCCATGCGACCCATCACGTTGCCAAGATTGGCAGGAGCCTTGCCAGTCAATACATCGTCACCGGAGGCGTGCATGAATACAACATCTGGGTGGGCCTTGGCAGCCTCACGAGTGCCATCCTTGAAGTCGTCTGAGTTGGTGATAATCAGCTTGGCACCTTTGCCGACCAACTCGTCGACAACCTGCTCAACTGTCACGTTGGGGCGATCTGCCGGGTTCACCTTGTCGATGTAGACAAATTCGCTCCCCGCAACTTCGGATTCTACGCGCTTGGCGGCTTCGTAGTGTGCCTGACTCCAACCACCGTCGTTGATTGGACCAACTAATACCATTCCAAAGACGAACTTCTCATCACTCGCGGCCGGGGCGCTTGGTTGAGCCGCACACGCACTCATCAGTGATGCCAACAGTGCGATCACGGTCAGCATCATCATGCGTGCCATTCGGCTTTCCATCTGCTGCTTCATGCTACTCCTCTTACCTTACGAATGTGGTTACAATCCCCAAAAATATAAAAAAGGCCGACAGTGTCGACCTTTACTGGGGCGAAACATTGGTGATGCCACGGCGCATCTACACATTGTGAACGAAGAAATTCGGTTGTTAACACTAAGTATAAATACTTTTAAATATGTGTCAACCCAAATAGTGAGTGATATTCGTGATTCCCAATTAGCCGAATCGTTTGAGGGCCAACGCCATCGCATGCAATATGTGCTCTAGTCGCTCGCGTTGCGTGGCCATCGTCAAGCGCACAAACCCCGTACCAGCCTCACCGAAGCCAGCGCCATCGGCCAATGCCACTTTGGCATGGGTCTCAAAAAACACCTTGGCGGGCATGGGCAACTCGGCCTGACGACAATCAATCCACGCCAAGTAGGTCGCTTCTGCCCGGGTACTGCGGAGCTGAGGCATGTGGGTGCGCAAATATTCCAGCGTGAAATCACGATTGGCCATGTAGTAGGCATTCACCTGGCGGAGCCAATCATCACCATGTTGATATGCGGCCATGGCCCCCACATACCCAAAGATCTGCGGGCTTGCCACCAAGCCTTGCATGGCGGCCATGTACGTGGCCCGCAATGCTGGATCTTGGATGATAGCCACACTAAAACCGAGCCCTGGAATATTGAAACTCTTGCTTGGGCTTATCAGCGTGATTGTGCGGCGCGCTACTTCGGGCGATACCGTGGCAATCGGAATGTGTACCGTGTCGCCAAGCAAAATCTCGGCATGAATTTCATCTGAGCAAATCAACATGTTGTTGGCCAAACAACGCGCTGCAATCTGCTCGAGTTCGTGGCGTTGCAACGCTCGTCCAGTCGGATTGTGCGGATTACACAGCAAAAACATCGCAGTCGGCGTATCAAGATTGGCCTGCATGTCAGCATCGTCATGCACATAGTGCAAACACCCAGTGGAGTCTTGGGAGAGTGTCAGTTGGGTGTAGGTAGCACGCCGCCCTTGATTCGCAGGGGCTTTGGCAATCGGGCCATAACAGGGTGCATGCATCATGATCGCATCGCCGGGCTCACCCGCAATCCGACACGCCACATTGAAGCCAGCGACCACCCCAGGCAAGTAGACGAGTTCGTCTGGGTGCACGCGCCACTGATAGCGCCGCCAGAGACGCTCCACAATAATCTCAGCGACCCGGGGCAACTCCCAGAGCGCACCCGGCGCCGAAGCATGCCCAATGGCGGCAGTGTAGCCAAACATGCCGTGTTGAGCACGTGCGACAAGAGCATCGATGACCGCCTGCGGCGGTTTGAAATCGGCTTCGGCAATCCACGCCGGTGTTACATCGGCCGCGTACAAGTTCCATTTCACACTGTCGGTGTCACGACGCTCAACCGACCCAAAATCATGCTCTGCCATCAAATGCCCCCCTAGCAAAAGGCACCCTGCGTGCTACCACGCAGGGCGCCGCATCACGTCCCGTTTAACTCAACGGCTCTAACGCCAAGCGCATCGCATTCAACCCTTGCTCCAACAATTCCCGTGGGCAAGCCATGGTCATGCGCACATAATTCGCCGTGTGACTGCCAAAGTTGCGCCCGTCACCAAGCGCCACGCCAAATTTTTGGAAGTATTCCTTTGGATTCCCTTCAATGCCAGCCTGGCTACAATCAATCCACGCCAAATAGGTGGATTCCGGGTTGGTCACTTTCAGCTGTGGCATGTAACTACGAATGTACGAAACCGCAAAATCGCGGTTGGCGGCATAGTAGGCCAACGTCGCATCAAGCCATTCTTGACCATGACGGTAGGCCGCCAAGGCACCCACGTACCCATAAATACCGGCATGCGGCACCAGACCAGCCATCACCTTTTTGTAGGCATCACGCAACGCCTTATTTTGAATGATGGCGAAACTGAATCCTAGCCCAGGGATATTAAAGGTTTTACTCGGTGCCATCAATGTAATGGTGTGCTGCGCAATTTCTTCTGACAACGACGCAGTAGGAATATGCGTGCGTCCATCCAGCACAATGTCGCAGTGAATCTCGTCGGAGCAGATGACCACACCCCGCTCAATACAAGCATGGGCCATGGCCGTCAACTCTTCGCGGCCCAGCAAACGCCCGGTAGGGTTGTGCGGATGGCACAAAATGAAAATCTTCGTCTTTTCGTCCATGGCACCCACGAAGGCGTCCAAGTCGAATTCATAGTCAATCACGTTGTTCCCTTTGTCGACCACTTTCAACTCAGCAGTCTGGGTAATCATGTCGTGATTTGCGGCAGCTCCCAAAATCGGCGGGTAATTGGGGGTCTGCACCAACACCCCACCGCCCGGAGTCGCCACGGCGCGAGTCGCAATATTGAACCCGGTTACAACCCCCGGCACGTAAACCAAATCTTCTTCTTTGATGGTCCAGTTGTACAAATCTTGCATACGCTTGACCAACAACGTGGCTAATTCGGCTGGAGCACCAGCATACCCAAAAATGCCGTGCTGTGAGCGAGCAACCAACGCATCAATGACTGCTGGCGGAGATTTGAGATCGGCATCGGCCACCCACATGGGCAGGACTTGGTCGCCGTACAAATTCCACTTGATGCTGTCGCCCCCGCGACGATCGACAACGGTGTCGAAATCAAATCGCATGATCTACTCCTTGAAATACAATGCCGGTTCCGCCATAGTATACCACCGTATCTCCTTTGTGCGTAGACCAACACCCCAAGACTGTCTGATATAATAGCCCCGTTGATTACCACAGCTCTGCAGGAACAATCATGTACCCGTCGCTCATCGCACGATTTGCCATATTACGCACCATTTTTTCCCGTATCACTGCCCAACCTTTCATTCTCTTTGTGGTCTGGCTCGGGTTCACCTGTGCCATTGCCCTCAGTGTCAGCATCCCGGTATATGCTGAGGCCGCCGGATATCGCCTCCTTATCAATGCCATCAGCGAAAACCAGCCCCCAGGAACACGCCTGCCACCCTTTTCACTCATCTTCAAATTCGGGAGCGCAAGTACACGCCCCATTGCCTACGAACAGTGGCAAAATGCCGACATGGTCATGCAAAATCTCCCCCAATATGGCTTCGATTTGCCCATGCCACCAGTCATACGCTATGCTGCCAGTGAAAAACTCGAAATCCGCTTTCGTGACTCTAAACCAACCACACCCTCAGTCACGCAGGCACGCATCGGCTTCATCACCAACCTCGATACACACATCCGCCTCGTCGAAGGGCGCATGCCAGAGCCCTGGGATGGGGTTGGCACCATGGAAGTCATCGTTGCCGAAAGCACCGCCAGCAAAAACACCATTCTCCTCGACGACGTCTATGCCGCCAAAAAGCGCGGTGGCAAGTATGCACTTGCCACTGACGTGCGCGTCGTCGGCATCTGGCAACCGCGCAACGACAACGACCTCTACTGGTTTACTCCGGCCGCCGCCTACTCCGACGTCTTCTTTGTCTCCGAAGGCACGTGGAGTCAATTCGTCAACCGTCCACCCGCCGAATTCGTCGAACGCGCCGGCTGGTACGTGCCCTACGATGGGACCGGTATTCGCAGTAACAACACCGAGACTCTCAAAAACGGCATCGTCACCATTAACACGGAAATGGGGCAACTCCTCCCGGGAGTCGACCTATTTAAATCTCCACTCGAGCAACTCGACCAACAACGTGACGAAGTACGCCAACTTACTGTCACACTGTTGCTGTTCGGCGTCCCCCTCATTGGTCTGCTCATCGCGTTTGTCTGGCAACTCGCCCGTTTGTTGGTTGCCCGTCAAGAGCTCGAAATCGCTGTGCTCCGAAGTCGCGGGGTCACCCGCCAGCAACTCCTCGGCATGTCTGCCATTGAGGGTGGCCTGATTGCGGTGCTCGCACTCATCGGCGGGGTGCCACTCGCACTCCTCATCGCCTACGCCATTGGGCTTACGCAGTCGTTTTTGCGCTTTGGCCCACTCAACGTCCCCCCTCCCACATTGCTGCCACAAAGCTGGCTCCACGGTGCGCTCGTGGCCAGCCTCGCCATCCCTGCCATCTTGCTCCCTGCCGTGCGCTTCACCAACACCACCATCGTGTCACTCCGGCAAACGCAAGCGCGCCAGCTACAGTCACCGTTCATTGAGCGGTTCTACATTGATGTGCTCTTGCTCGTCCCGGCTTGGTACGGGTATCAACAACTCGCCGTGGGAGGTTCATTGAGCGTACCCGGGCTTGCCACCACCGACACGCTGAGCGATCCGTTTCGTAATCCGTTGTTGCTGTTGGCCCCCGCACTCTTCATTGGCGCAACAACGTTGCTGATGATTCGCCTGTTCCCACGGCTCATGCGCCTCATCACGGCGCTTAGTCAGGCGCTACCGGGAGTGGCCGCCATCAGCGCACTCCGCCAGCTTGCCCGCAACCCAAACACCCTCCGTGGCCCGATTTTGCTCCTCATTCTCACGATTAGTCTGGCCACCTTCACCGCATCAATGGCGCGCACCCTCGATCAATACAGCATCGACCGCGCCAATTACCGCAGCGGAGCCGATTATCGCTTGCTTCCACGCACGATGATTGTCACGAGTGTCGATGTGGCTGGTGATGAGCCCAACCTCCCCGACCCCGATTTGCTACAGGGGGGTACGCAACTCAGCTCAACCACAGGTGAACAATCTGCAGTTGTTTCTTTGGATTATGTCTACTTCCCATTGAGTGATTTTCTGCAAATCCCGGGCATTTCGGCAGTCACACCGGTGGCAGTCAACAACGTCGATTTCATCGTCAACAATCAAAACAGCAAGGGCGTGATGTACGCCATTGACCCGAGCTCATTCGCATCGGTGGTTGCTGACACGTGGCGCAGTGATTATGCGGAGCGCTCACTCGGTGCCATCATCAACAATATGAACGTTAACTTGGACGACGCCATTGTCTCGCAGGCCTTCGCCGAGGCCAACAACCTGGCCATTGGCGATCGCTTCAATGTGGTTACCGACAATTTGGGCACGCGCACCACCGTTTCGGCCGTCGTACGTGACATCATCCGCTACATGCCGACCCTCTACAACGAAGGCCCGCATTTCGTCCTGCTCAACTACAACTACATCAGCGATGAACTCGGTGGTCGATTCGCCTACGAGATCTGGCTCCGCAGTGACACCACTACGAACCGCGCCGCCGTGCAAAGCATGGCCTATAGTCTGTCGCTCCGCGTCCTCCCGTATACCCCGGATGCGTTTGTGTCTGCCGAAATCCTGCAACCGCAACGCCAAGGTTTATTTGGGTTGCTGTCGATAGGGTTTATTGCGACAGGCATTATGTCAATGATTGGCTTGTTAGCCTCCGTGCTCCTCACTCTGCGCAAACGTAGCGTGGAATTCGGCGTCCTACGCGCCATTGGCATCCGTCAGCGTGATTTGCGGCGCACCCTATCACTTGAGCAAGTCATCACCATCGGGTTCAGCACCGTGTGTGGTATCGGCATCGGGATGCTCACCAGCATGCTCTACTTGCCGTTCTTAAAGGTACGGCAAGGCGTCTATCCAGACACCCCACCCTTTCTTGTCAGCTTCGCACAATTCGACACGCTCGTCATCGTACTCGCAGCGCTTGCCCTCATGGGATGTGTCATCATCCTTGAGCTCGTCATCGTACAACGCATGCGCATCGGCGAGGCGGTCAAACTCGGCGAAGCGGTCTAATCATGCTACCGCACATGAGCCTCGGTGTTCTATAGTATAATATTGGTGATAACCACGCATCCATTGCAGAGCGTTCGTTTTTAGCGTGAGGGACAGATGACTACGCGACCCACTCCGAAATTCACTGGTGTCGACACCTACAAAGATCGTCTTGGCCGATACACCGTGCGTTACCCCAGTGATTGGCACACCTTCGACATCGAATCAAAGCCAGACGGCGTGCTTTTTGCACCAGATGCCCGTAATACGCTGACCTATGTGGCCGCTTGGGCTGAAGACCTCGGCTTCGACGTCGAGGCCAAAGATCTCGGCGATATCGTGAAGGCCTTCGACCAAGGGCTTGAATCACTTGCCGACTGTGACATCCTCGAAAGCAACGATGTGGTCATCGGCAATCTCATCAAACTCGAGCGTTTTTATACCTACAACGACAACGGTGTCATCCGCAAACGCAAAGTGTGGGCCATGTACGTGTCACACTGGTTGATGGTCCTGACCTACCAAGGTGAAACTGTCGCGGAATGGGAACACTGGTACCCGATGGCCAACCAGTCTTACTTTCATTTCGTCATCCCCATGGAGCTCTGGTTTGCCTCCGATCGTGATCTCAACCAAAAGGGCATCACCACTCCCCGTGTACCACGTGGCAAGCCGAAGGCATAATGACATGTCACAACCAGCTACCCTCATTGTTTGGGGCGCCAACAGTGCAATCGCGCAAGCGGTTGCGCAGTTGTTTGCGGCACGTGATTGGCGTGTCGTTGGGGTTGCGCACCACCATACCACCCCGATTTCGCCGTATGATTCACTCTGGAGCTGCGACTTGAGTGATGCGGCCATGGTCGACAGCACAGCGCTCCAGATTGCACAACAGTACGGCACCGAATCCGACGCCATGCTCTTTGCTGCAGGTCGCATGCACGCCAGCAAGATCCGTGATACGAGTGCCGCCCTCTGGCATCGCATCATAGCAGACAATGTGACCACGGCACACCTAACGACGACCGCGAGCCTGGCCCTGCTCAAGACAGATGCCACCATGATGTATTTGAGCGCCTACAGTGCCAACATACAACTCCCCAATATTGGTGCATATGCGGCGAGCAAAGCGGCCCTCGAAGCCTACTTGACTGTCCTTGGCAAAGAGGAGCGCCACAAGCGCATCATCGCCTACCGCATGGGTGCCGTTGATACACCATTGTGGCACGATGCACCCTTCAAACTCCCACGAGGTGCCTATGCCCCTGCCGACATGGCGGCTAAAATTCTCGGTCACTTCGACGGTGGAGCCCGTGGCGCGGTCGATTGCTAAGGTCTCGCACATGCAAACGCCCCGTCACGCTCTGCGTGACGGGGCGTTTGTTGATGGTACCGACTACCGCGCATCCGCCCAACGCAGATAATCGACCAAGCTGCCGTTGTAGTACACGTGTAACACCTGATTGAATGTCACCCGTTGTGCTGCATCAAACACCTCGTCTTCATCGCCACCGTACGCCACGAGCATGGCGAGTTCGGGGTGGTATTCATCTTCGCCGGGCGGGATAACCAACGCCAACCACTGGTCAGGGTAGCGGGCCTCAATGGCACGCACATCTTCGATGAGGCCGCGTTGCTCCATGCCCGTATACGGGCAACCACAGGCGCAATCCGGACCACACTGGTGATCTCCCGTGCCGCAAGCAGCCGTGGTTCCACCGTGTTCGGCACTTGTCAAGCGAATATGTACTGGCATATCGTCCCCCTTTTTCATCCAGCCACCACTACATGTGGATGGCGGCCCCCTCGGCGGCGGCGTGAGCTGCTTCACCAAGCGCCTCGTACAAGGTTGGGTGGGCGTGAATCGTGCGCATCAAGGACTCCGTGGTCGCCTCGTGTGACAACGCCAAACCGCCTTCGGCAATCAACTCGGTCACACGTGGGCCAATCAAGTGCATACCCAGAACAGCGTCGTACTTCTTTTCGGCAACAATCTTGATGAAACCAGTACGATGCCCGAGAATGGTCGCTTTGCCGTTGCCAGCAAACGAAAACTTGCCCACTTTGACATCGTACCCCTGCTCCTTGGCCTTGGCCTCGGTCAACCCCACAGAAGCGATTTCTGGATTGCAGTAGGTACATGCAGCAATGATACCGTAGTTGATGGGCACCGGATGATGTCCGGCAATGGCTTCGGCTGCCAAGATGCCCTCAGCCGACGATTTATGCGCCAACCAGGGGGTAGTGACTGCACAGTCACCAACAGCGTAGACCCCTTCGGCGGAGGTGCGCATCAACGCATCGACCTGCACAAAACCACGCTGATCGAGCGTAACACCCCGTTGCTCCAAACCGAGATTGGCCGTGTTGGGGGCAATCCCGATTCCGATGACCGCACGTTCGGCGTTGATTGTCACTTCCTTGCCGCTCGCATCCGTGATCACCGCCGTAACCCCACCATCAACTTTGCTGATGGTGTTCAACTTGGCACCAGTCATAATCGTAATGCCACGCTTGCTCAAGGCCTTGGTCAACTCGGCACTGATTTCTTCGTCTTCGTTGGGGACAATGCGGGGCAACGCCTCCACAAGAGTTACTTCGCTACCAAAGGTGCGGAACATGGAGGCAAATTCGACACCGATGGCCCCTGCACCCACCACCAACAATGATTTAGGCAAGCTCTTCATGCTCAAGGCCTGCCACGATGACAAGATATACTCACCGTCGAAGACCGCGCCAACGGCGGGAATTTCACGCGGGCGGGCACCGGTAGCCAAAATCGTATGCTTCGCTACCACGCTCTGCATCGCACCATCGCTCCCAGTCACGGCAATTTGGCCACGCTCGGCAAGCGTGGCGACTCCACTGATGACGTCGATTTTGTTCTTTTTCATCAAAAAGCCGACACCCTGAGTCATCTGCTTGACCACGCCGTCTTTATTCTTAATGGTTGCAGCCCAATCGATGCTAGCACCATTGACAGTGACGCCGAACTTGCTACTCGTTTGGATTTCTTCGTACAAGTCAGCAGTATGCAAAAGTGCTTTGGTCGGGATACACCCAACGTTCAAACAGACGCCACCCATCATCTGTTTTTCGATGATGGCAACCTTCAATCCAAGTTGCGCAGCCCGGATAGCGGCTACATAGCCACCAGGGCCAGCGCCAACGACCGCGACATCATAGATGGTATCACTCACAGTTGTCCCCTTCCACGTAGAGTCTCATGTCACCGCGCGGAACGCGTCGGCACCTCGAACCGCCCTTCATTCTACCACCAAACACCGCACTAGCCGCAGATGAGATCAGTGTTCACTGACCGGTTGCCGCAATAATTCTTCCATGTGGGCAAGTTGGCGCGCCACTTCATCGAGGGCGAGGCGCTGTTTGCGGTACAAATCAGATTCACTGAGAGCCAAGCGCACCGCTGTATCACGAATTTTGCGTCCCTGCAAAAAGCGCAATTCCAAAATGTTGTACAACAGCCATTCTGGCGCATGACTGGGCACATCTGCGCCCGGGCGCAGATTTTCAATGGCCTGACGCAACACGGCCTGCAAGGCTTTGGTCGGATTGCCACCTTGTTGTTCGAGTAAGCGTTTTACCGAATTCAAGCCGAGGAGCGGACTATCGGTCAGCTTCGGTCCACCCCAGTAGTGGGTAAGGGCATCACGAACCACATGCACAAAATCGGGCATAAGCGCAACTTCTCTTTCGAGCGTATGCAACCCTTCGGGAGTGGCCTGTTCAATGCGCGAATTCACCTGTTGTAATGAAGAAAATTCGGGTTCCATGAGTCGCAACGTATCGAGCAAGCGCTGTTGCATGTGCACCATGACCAAGGCATGCTCTACTTGACTGGTGAGTGTTTCACACAGTTGCTGGACTTCTTCATCGTTGAGCCACTCACTTTCAGCCACACCGAGGATGCCCATCACATTCTGATCGGGGTCCAGCAACAACCAGTAGACATACCCTTCATGGCGCAATGGCGAACTTTCGGCGTGTTGGAGCTCTGCAATCAACTGCTCAAGCGACGTTTTTTCGAACAACACACGCAATAGTCGACGTGGTCCCACCAACGATTTGACCCCATAGCTGCCAAATTCGTCAGGGGCCGCCACAAACGCACTGTCGACGTGCATGGCGCCGCACATCACGGTCAAGGTGTTTTCTAGGAAGCGCCGTAAATCGGCTTGAGTAAATGCGGTACGCGGCAGTGCGCGCAAGTAGGAGATATCGTCTTGATCGTTGGCGTAAATGAGCCGATCAAAATACGGGCGTATGCGATTGATGAGCAACGGCATCAGCACGGTCATCGTCATCACCCCAAAAATCGCCCACACTTCCTCGGGGAGACGACTCCAATGCGCAAAAACAGGCACGGTCTGCATGAACAAGACGATGCTCACACCGACGAATGGTCCATACAACCACCAGCGTATGAAGTCGTTTTTGAGGGTGAAATCGGACTGTGGCGTGCCCACAAAGGTGGCACTATAGGCGGTCACCATGGTAAAAATGGCCGCCACTGGGGCCACGAGTGTCGCCAAAAAAAGATTCAGCGCGTCCGGTAACAACCACGAATCGGGCAACAACGACAACACGGGGAAGCTCAGCAACAGCGGGCCATACCAGCTCAGCAACATGTAGAGCATGCGCCGGCGCAGATGTGGTGTCAATACCACGTTGCGAATCACCATCAACAGCACCCAAGCGGCCGTGACTTGGCCGAACGCGATTACGGCGACCGTGCCAAACAAACTCCCCGGGGTAAGTGTGGGGATATTGCCGGTACGAAACGGCAACATGATGAGCCAATTGCTAAACAGCGCACTCCCTGCAAAACCGACAACCACAGCATAGATGACCCATATCCACCATAGCCGCACGCGAAAGACCTGGAGCTGGCGTGCGAGTGCCAACACCATGTGCAACATGCTCGCAGGGACGAGCAAAATCCCAATCCACGTGGCCCGGGATAACCACTCAAGGATGACAATATCACGCGCTTGCCGAATGAGGACGTCGCTGGCCGCCGTTACAAAGACGCCGAACAGCATAATCGTCAGCGCACGTGCCGTCGGCATCCCCCAAGAGCGAATCGTCAAGTACGCCCAAAGCGAAAAAATAACGATGAGGGTGAGATTCACCACCAATCGATTCACAACTTGCAAGTATTCGTGTAGCATGTACCACCACGTACAACGGTCATCGTCAAATTATAGCATGCAGGTCTCTCGGCAATGCCACCTCGGCATTTTTCTAATTTCGTCATCAGATTTGCTTCGTATAATACAAGAGTCAAGATATTGACGATGAGGAGTAACATGAATTCATTGCGAACAACTCTGTTAATGGCAGCCCTCACCGGTTTGTTTCTGCTGATTGGCGGCATGCTTGGGGGTCGGAGCGGCATGACCATGGCGTTAGTCATTGCATTTGTGATGAACTTTGGCGCCTTCTGGTTTTCGGATAAGTTGGTGCTCGCCATGTCGGGAGCTCGGGAGCTTGGGCCCAACGAAGGCGTCGAACTCCGCAACATGGTAGCAAAACTCGCCACACAAGCGCAACTACCGATGCCCAAGGTCTACGTGGTCGAAAGTGCGGTGCCCAATGCGTTTGCCACGGGGCGTAGCCCTGAGACAGGGGTAGTGGCAGTAACGACTGGTATTACCCACCTGTTGACGCCCGACGAGCTTGCTGGAGTGATTGCGCACGAGCTAGCACACATACAACACCGTGACACACTCATCAGTGCCATGAGTGCAACCATGGCCGGAGCACTTGCATACTTGGCCGACATGTTTCGCTGGTTTAGCATTTTTGGAAGCAACGACGACGATAGCCCCAATCCGATTGCGCTCCTTGCACTCTCGATTGTCGCTCCCATTGCGGCCACGCTCCTGCACATGGGCATTTCGCGAACCCGGGAGTTCATGGCGGACGAACGTGGGGCCGCAATCCTCGGCAATCCCATGGCACTGGCAAGTGCACTCGCCAAAATCGAGCGGGGCGCACAGCAGATGCACCTCCACACCAACCCAGCGACGGCGTCACTCTACATCATCAACCCGTTCAGCGGTCAGACGATTTTGAGCTGGTTCAGCACCCATCCACCGACCAGTGAGCGTATTGCACGACTCAAAGAGCTGGCACAGCGCCGCCCATAGCACATAGCACCACAAAAAACAACGCCCCCAGCCACATGGCTGGGGGCGTTGCCATACACGGTTATGCCCGAATCAACATGATTACCGCTACGCAAAAGAGAATCTGCACGACAATCGAAGCCCCTTGTAGCAGGCGTGATACTAATTTTTCGTACTGGAAAAAGAGCAATGCACCAAACAAGTTGGCCAGGGTAATTGCCAAGGCCGCCAACGGCAAGAAGACGGCATGATGACGAGGGCGCAATTCGGAGACACCACCAACCGCATCAAAACGCATTTCAACCATTTGTGGCAAGGTCGGGAAATACCACGCCAAGATGCCTACGGTCACCAAATTAATGATGAGCGTCAGTGCTAGGAGCCATTTACTGTTGCCATCGTTCCAAAACGGGGTATTAATCCATGGACCATAACTGACTTCTGGGATGAGTTGCTTGGTGGTCCCCAAATTACGCCGCTGCTCAAGATCTTGCACGAAGGTGTCTACCTCATTGGGCGAGATGGCGTAGGTCATACGCGGAGTCACCACAAACAAACACCGGCTTGGCGGCATGGTACTACGCACCAACACTGGCTGCTCATCTAGCTCTGCCATACCCCAAAAGCAACCAATCCCTTGTGTGAGTGGTTGCGGGAGACCGACCACTTTCCCACCGAAATCGAGGCGCACGATTTGGTCGAGCGGCACGAGCTCAATGTTGCCCATGCTAGCAATAAATACGGCATTCCGATCGATGCCATACCACAACGTACTTGCCTGCAAAAAGCGGGTCCACGTCCCCCCAGCCAGCACACTCAAAAGACAAAAGGCGAGCAACTTGAGATAAAACTCAAGGTTAATCTGCCACTCCGCAGGTGATTGCGCCAGGTGCGACGCCGTCAGCACACCGAACGCGATTGCGCCGCCCGTAAAAGCCAACGCCAACACCAGTGCCAACCAGCGGCCTGGGGAGGAAAATGGTTTCCATCGTCGCATATGCGCTCCTTGTGGTCGAGCTGAGGTGCTACCGGCAGGGAAACTGCCAGTAGCACCAAGAGCCACTTACGGCTTAGGGGTTGGGGTGGTGGTCGGAGTTGCGGGAGGAGGCTCACTAGCGGGGACATCGGTGGGATACCCACCCAACGCAGCCGTCGGCAAGAGCGGCGCCGCTTGGGTGGCTTCTGGGATAACGGTCGCCGTTGGTGCAACTGCATACCCGACAGCCAGTTTGTCACTCAATGCGGCAAACCATTCCTCGAAGGCATCGCCACGCGCGGTAGCGAGTTGTTCGTCGAATGATGGCAAACGCACCGTGTCGAGCTTGATGATGTGCCACCCAAAGGTGGTACGCACCGGCTCGGTGTAGACTTCACCGACCTGCAACGAGAGTGTTGCATCGACATAGCTCTGCTCAAATTGGGTGCCTGCAACGGACTTCCCGGTTGCATCAAAGACATCCATTTTGCCGTTGTGTTGCAAATTGGTGGCGTAGTCAGAAGCACTTGCAGCCACTTCCGCAAAATCTTCACCACTCTGAACACGCTGCAACAACGCATCTGCTTCCGCACGCTTTGCCGCAAACAGGGCATCACGTTCTGCATCTGCGGTGCCCTCAGGGACATCAACGCGCACGAAAATCTGGCTCGTTTCATACCCGGTCGGCTGATCAGAGGCCGTAAATGACTCAGCAGGTACCAACTTTTCTTTGACGCCGTTCGTAAGCACTTGTCGGGAATACTGCTTGCGCAAGGCCACCGAAAAATCTTCCTTGTTGAGTTTCGGCGTCAAACCTTGAGCCGTCAGGCCATTGGTGTATGCCAAAAACAACGCATCGATGATTTTGTTGAACTGCGTGACTGCGGTGGGCGCGTCTGGAGTGGCCGTTGGAGGAGCCGCCGTGGCCGTTGGCGCACTTGCAGCATCTCCGGCGTCAGCGGACACCGTGGGCTCAGGTGCGGTCTCTTCTTTCAAAAAGACACTCGCATAGTCATTTAAGATGGCCCGATTGACGAGGTCTTCGTCAAGCGTCACACCATACTCACTGTTGGCCGCCTGTGCCAATAGCTCGGAATCCACCCAGTTTGCGACCGTCTCACCGTCGATTTCGCTCTTGACAGTCAGTGCGTCGATTTCTGCTTCAAGATAGGGATTCTGTTGCTGGAAACGCTCAGCAAAGGTGCCACCAAAATTCGCCAACAAAATATTCTGGGCCATCATGGATGCGATCATGAGACGCCGCTCACTGATCATCGACGCCCGTGTGAGCGTCTGGTCCCCTACGGTGGCCACCATCTGATTGGGGATGTACACGCGATCGTAAAGCACCCCTGAGAGCAAAGAGAGAACCGCTACCACCACCGTGATACCGGTCGTCATGAGCACCAACCTGCGCCGACGTTCTTCACGATCGCGACGTGAGGTGGCACGCTTTGCAGCGACATTGCGGGCTTGTTCGCGAGCATCGTGCTGTGATTGCGTCATGCCGGACCTTTCTGCATGTTACCGCCATAATACATGAAAGCGGTGCGCCTTGTGACGCACCGCAACTGGACTATCTGGCGCTTTAGTTGCGTGCAGTTGCACCAACAAACGACATCAATGCCATATGCCGGGCGCGCTTCACTGCCACCGTCAGCGAACGCTGATGCTTGGCACACGTACCCGTACGACGACGTGGCAAAAGCTTGCCCCGCTCCGAAACAAAACGCTGCAGACGCTTGAGGTCTTTGTAATCGACCGTGTCGATTTTGTCAGCGCAAAAAATACACACCTTGCGGCGACCGCCAAACTTGCGGCGCTGGGATGGTCCCTTGCGAGTCTCGTCACTCATGGAATACCTCTCTGATCCGTAATTCTGCTTATTCGGCTGCTGGCTGAACATCGGCGACTGGGGCGGACTGGGTGGCTTTCAAGGTTACCATGTAACGCAAAATCATCCCGCTCAACTTGAGCACACGCTCAAGCTCGGAAATCTGCGTCGTCGGCAAAGCACAATCAACCAGCACGTAGTAGCCCTCAGTCACGATACGACGGCTTGACTCGCCTTCAGCATACTCACGCATCGGGTAGGCAAACTTGCGACGCCCCCATGGTGAAGTCTGGTGGATGCCACTGACGCTCCCGCCAATGGTCTCGATCATCTGCGTCACCTTTTCGATGGTTGCATTTACTTCATCATCTGAAGAACGCAACGGCGAAACGATGAACAGCAACTCGTAATCACGTTTACGATCGCGCATGTTCCCTCCTGTGGAGATGCCCTTCTCACGTGCCAAAACTGCGCAGGTCTTGGTGTGGCAAGAGCAGAAGCTAAACCCAATAGGAAATTATACCAAAGCGCATATGGTTGTGCAAACGCGACGACATTAATCGGCCAACCAGGCTTGAATGGTGGCCGCCATTTCGTCCCAAGTGGCGGGTGCTGTCCCGTACACGTGCAACCCACTCGCGTACGTGGCCCGCTGCGAACCGGGGTGCATCAACACCGCCCAATCGGGCACGCGGTGACCCACGCCAATGCGCACCAGATACGCCGACACGTCGGTACGTGCTTGCCCGGTTGGTTGCCGGTGAATCATCGTAAACTTCGCATCAAAAACCACCGCTCGCCATCCTCGGAGCGCATCCTGACAGGCAATGACCACATCTGGGATGGCCACACGGTCATCTCGCGACCATAGTTCTGCGTGTAGCTGGGGCAACAGCCGCGGTTGATAGCCACACCACACATCTGCACCATGCTCGATTCGCGCGGTACCAGACGTGTCGAGGGCAACCCCAATACGTTGCTGAAGCGCAGTGAAACCAACGACACACGCAAGCACGTTCACCCATACCCAGCGCTCATAGAGGAGTGCGAGGTCGGGGTATGGCCGCTGCATCTCACGATGGCCTGGAGTGGCCACAAGCGCCAGGACGCGTTGCGCCCAGTCGTTGAGTTGCTGGAGCTGCCACACATGATGCACCGCCACATGATGCCGCACACACGCCACGACCTGCTGGCAACGGGCCACCTCACCCTGGTCACACACCGGCAACACGACGGCCAGAGCCTGCAATAACGCACGTTGGAGGGCCGGCGCGAGTGGCTGCTTGGCCTCTGCCCCTACCAACCACCCACCATCACTCCCGTGCACCCCTGGGCGATCAAGCCGTGGCACACGGCGCAGATCGCCGTACCACGGCTCAACGGGTGTGGTATGCGCATCATCGTACACCCGCATCACCATGTGGAGAATGTCGCTCACAGGGGCACCGCCAAAAGCATCCTCGAGATCAACACGGCGAATGCCAGACGGTTGCCAGTAGCGGGCTGGGTGCGTCAAGCGCGGGTCAATGTCGGTGAGCCAGCGATACCAGGTGGTCGCCGCTTCGTCATACGACTCCGGCGATACAATTTCGACGGTCATCATGGGCACGTCATCCGCAAGTAACCACAATCGCCCTGTGCGCCGCGGCACCTGCCAGACCCACCACGTCAACTGGGGGTCACGACGCAATGACTGCCCACCAATGTGGAGCGCTTGTATGTGTGCGGGAGCGTCGATAAACACCATCTGACCGTGGGCGACTACGGCGGTGGTCGGCGCATCACGATGCAATGAAAGATAGATGTAAGACGACATGACTCCATGCTACACTAGGGACATGACTACTGCAAGCACCTTCGTTGACGTCGTTATTATCAGACAATTCACCGGCAACCACGCACATCCCACCTTCACCTACCGCGTCCCACCCGAATGGGCGCATGCCGGCAGGCGCGGGCGCATCGTGTCCGTGGAGTTCTCACATCATACAACGACGGCGGTGGTCATCCATGCCCACGACACGCCGCCTGCACGCCCCTGCAAAGACATCTTGGCGGTGGCCGATATTTGGTTGACTCCCCAACAAATAACCCTTGCCGAATGGGTGAGCCATCATCATGCCACCTCGCTGGCACGCGCACTAGAGTTTTTTGTGCCGGCTAGCCTCCTCCCCGACGAAGTCGTGTACTGGAGTGCCACGGCACGCGGACTCGCCGTCGACTATGCCACCCTGCCAGTCGATGAACGCGGAGTGATGTATCTGCTTCGTCAGCACGGCCGCCAAACCATCGCCGACATCCAAGCCCGTACCAACCAACATTTGGCCAAAGTACGCCGCCTTATCCGACTTCTCCACGACCGGGGACTCGCAGAATCTGTGGTACCAATTACTCCTCCGACACGCAGCACGGAGACATGGGCCGAAGTCGCACGTACGCCACAAGCCGCCGACGAACAGTGGTTCCAGCGTGCTACCCGACAACAACGCCTCTTTCAACGGATTCTCGCAGCACCTGGGCAACGCCTGCAGGTCCAGGCATTGGGCGGAGCCCGCCAGCTCGCTCACCTCGTCACCCGTGGCCTTGTGACACTCAAAGAAGCAGCGCTACCACCGGTCATCCCAGCCCCGATTACGCCTGGTGTGGCCCTGAGTGATGCCCAAGAACGCATCGTGGCCGATATCCTCCCAGACATCCACACGCGTACACACAGCATTACCCTCCTGCACGGCATTACCGGCAGTGGAAAGACAGAAATTTACTTCGCGCTCATCGAATCCTGTATCGCCCAGCACAAACAGGTGTTGGTATTGGTGCCCGAAATCGCACTGACCACTCAACTTGCACAACGCTTCCAACACCGCTTCCCCGGCCGTGTCAGCATCATTCATGGACAAATCACCAGCAAACAGCGCCGCGAGCGTTGGCAGGCCTGCCTGCATGCACAGAGTAGCATTGTGCTCGGCCCACGCTCGGCAATTGCCACACCGCTACCGCAGCTTGGTCTGATTGTGGTCGATGAAGAACACGATGCGTCGTTTAAAAACGATCACGCCCCCTATGTGCATGTGCGCAACGCAGCCATGGTCTATGCCAAAATCAGTGGTGTGCCCATCGTGCTTGGGAGCGCAACGCCATCGGTAGAAATGATGTATGCTGCGCAACAACAGCGAGTTAATTATGTCAAATTACCCGAACGTGTCAATCAAGCAGGGGAGCGCATCGCCCGGCCACCCATCCGCATCGTTGATCTCCGCCAGGAGCGCTGTATTGACCAATACGGACTCATCAGCACCGTACTTGCAACACATATCACGGAGACCATCGCCAACGACCAACACGTGCTCTTGCTCCTCAACCGCAGGGGCAACAGCGGCGCGCGCATATGCCGCAACTGTGGTCACCGCGACAACTGCCAACGTTGCAGTACACCCCTCATCAGTCATCTGCGCAACGGGCAGTCGCTAGGCATTTGTCACACATGTGGCTGGCAAAAACTCCTCGACAGCCACTGCCCGGATTGTTTTCACGCCGATTTTTTGGTGGTCGGGAGTGGCACACAGCGGATCAGCCAGCTCATGGCGCTACAGTTTCCGAGTGCCGAGATTATCCAATGGGATCGCGACACCGCCACTACCGCCCGCGATCATGCGGCACTACTCGCCCAAGCCCAGAGCGCCCGCCGGGCAATTATCGTAGGCACACAGATGATTGCCAAGGGTCTTGATATCGCCAACATTGCCCTTGTGGGCGTCATCAACACCGATACAGCGCTTGCGCTCCCCGATTTCCGCGCCGCCGAACAAACCTATCAGTTGTTGACACAAGTGGCTGGGCGGGCGGGTCGTCGTGGTGCCACGGCCCACGTCATCCTACAGAGTTACCAGCCCGAGCACTACGCGATTCAGGCCGCTGCGCATTACCACGACGACGCCTTTTATCAGGCCGAACTGGCATTCCGCGCTCAGCTGGGGTACCCACCCTATGCCCGCATGATTAAACTGGTCTGGAGTGCGAGTCACGAGGCAGAAGCAGCCCAGCGCGCCCAACACGAGAGTGGCATCATCCAACAGCTCATCACGACTGAGATGCCAGCGGCCCGGCTCATCGGTCCAGCGCCGGCTTTTTTCAGCAAAATACGCAACCAATACCGCTGGCAACTGCTCATTGTTGCTCCACGAAGCGAAGCAGTGATTGCACTCATCACCGGCCAACATCATGCTATAGTAGATGTGGATCCGGTGGTGTTGTTGTAGGTGGTATGGACATGGAATTACGGCGTTATGCGTGGATTTCGTTGTTGGTGGCGCTTGCTGTCATCATCCTCAAATTACTGGCCTACTACATCACCAACTCGGTCAGCCTTCTCTCTGATGCACTTGAATCGGTGGTAAACGTATTGGGGGCCTCTGCAGCTATGTGGGCGCTCTCACTGGCAGCACAACCCCCCGACGACGATCACGCCTACGGGCACGACAAGGCGGAGTTTTTTAGCAGCGGCTTCGAAGGAGCGCTGATTGTGGTCGCCGCAGTCGGTATTGGCAGTACCGCTGGGTACCGATTGTTCAATCCGCTTCCCATTGAAGAATCTCATATAGGCGTTGCGTTGGCCTTGTTCACATCAATTATCAACTACCTGCTGGCACGCTGGCTCTTTCGAGCTGCCCAGACCCATGAATCAATCGCACTCGAGGCCGACGCACATCATCTCATCAGTGATGTCATTTCGTCGGTATTTGTGGCCGTCGGGGTTATTCTCGCAAGTATGACACGCTGGTGGTGGCTCGACCCTGCAATCGCCCTAGTGGTCGCCCTCAACATTATCCGCATGGGCTGGGAGCTCATTGTACGCTCCATCAATGGCCTACTCGACCCTGCCTGGGATGCGACGGAGCGCGCGAAGCTCGACCACATTCTGGAGCGCTATACCAGCACGGCAGTGTCGTTTCATGCCGTGCGCACACGCAGATCCGGCGTACGCCGCTTTCTCTCCATGCATGTACTCGTCCCGAGTCATTGGAGCGTTGGTCAAGGACATACGCTTCTTGAAGAAATCGAGCACGTTATCCACAACGACATCCCCAACGTGCACGTGCTGACACATCTTGAGCCCAACGATGACCCGGCATCGTACGCCGACATTCCACTTCACCGAGGCCGATCACTGGGACGTGAGGCCAACAACTGAGTAATTGCCGCCACAACGCTCTGCGCCACCGGTGTCGTATCCGTTGTGTTGTCACCCTGGGTACGTTCAATCAGCTCGTATACACGCCACAACAACGTATAGTTCTTGATGCGTTCACGTTCGTAATCCGTGAGTGGTGTATTGAGCGTATACCCCTCAATAAATCCTTGACGGAAGGGGATTGGCACCTCTTGCCGCATGGTGGCGGCCACATCAAACATGGGGTCACCGGCCACCACACGCCCGGTGCGCACGATTCCCTCGAGTTGAATATGACTATGAATGGTGGCACGCGCGAGGGTTGGGCCCACCGCCCCCACCAAACAACACGACACATGCTCAGCATAACTCTGCGTGGTCGCCGCATACAACGACTGAAGCACATTGCGCCCCAGGATGCCGCGCAACGCCTCCCCGCCAAAACTCTGATGAAACCAACTCTCGAGTGCCGCACTCCACGATTGATTGGGCCAAACCCCCGACGGTTGCGGAGCTCCACATCCCGTCGTCTCGCTCGTATGCAAGGCCTTCACGGCTCGGCCATATTGGCGTGCTGCGATGCGCATCAGCGTTTCGTCACTGACCTCCGAAAGCATCGTCCCGGCCACAAAACCGTACAACGCATATGCCACGGGGAGATGTGCGTAACTGACATCCGATTTAATCACATGCGGCATTGGCAAGCGCTTGATGGCTGCAGTTTTGAACACGAACAATTCAGCCGCTAATTGCTCAGCTGGGGCAATCACCAACGTGACCACCGAAATACCCGTGACTTTGAGTTCGATTCGGTCGGGTTGAAGCCCCGTAATCAGCACATCGGTTACCCGAAGCTTGGTCGGCACCACAATCACCGACACAATATCGCCGATTCGGTTTAAAATAGGTCGGTTCCAATCGTTGGTCTGATCGCTTTGTTGCAACAGCGAATCAGCTTGCTGTTGGAGGATGTGAAAAGGGGTAGTCATGCGCCTGCACTATTCATTGGTATGATAGCTGTATCATACCCCATTTACCGTGCGCTGAAAAAGCCCAGGGTGGATGAATCCACCCTGGGCTTGTGTTGGCACAGCAGCCATGGCCACTATTCGTCGGGGAAAAGTGCCGTGCTCAGGTAGCGTTCACCGTTGCTCGCCGAAATGAAGACGATGGTCTTGCCTGCATTCTCGGGGCGAGCGGCCAACTGCCGGGCGGCAAATGCCGCAGCCCCCGAGCTGATTCCCACCATGATGCCCTCGGTCTTGGCCAACGAACGTGCCGTCGCAAACGCATCGTCGTTGCTGACCTTGATTACCTCAGCGTAGACATCCGTGTTGAGCACGCCCGGTACAAACCCGGCGCCAATCCCTTGGATCTTGTGCGGGCCAGGCTGACCACCCGACAAAACGGGCGACGCTTCAGGCTCAACGGCAACGATTTGAATGTCTGGTTTGCGGGCCTTGAGAATCTCACCCACTCCAGTGACCGTGCCACCCGTCCCCACACCGGCCACAAAAATGTCGATGTTGCCGTCGGTGTCGTTCCAGATTTCTTCGGCAGTCGTCAAACGGTGAACCTCAGGGTTGGCAGGATTCATGAACTGCTGGGGAATCCACCCGCCCGGAGTTTCAGCCGCAATCGCCTCAGCACGGGCAATGGCACCGCGCATCCCCTCGCTGGCCGGCGTCAGTACCAATTCGGCACCATACCCCTTGAGCAACTTTCGCCGCTCCATACTCATCGATTCTGGCATGGTCAAAATCATGCGGTAGCCACGGGCCGCAGCCACCATCGCCAAGCCAATCCCCGTATTGCCACTCGTCGGCTCAATGATGACCGTTTTGCTGGGGTCGATGATACCGGCTGCTTCTGCCGTCTGGATCATCGCAAAACCGATGCGGTCTTTGACACTCCCACCTGGATTAAACCACTCCAACTTGGCGTAAATGGTCGCCCCTTCCGAACGAATGCGTAAAAGCGGCGTGTTACCAATCAACTCCACAATGCTGTTAAATGTGCGCGCCATGCGATACTTCCTTTTGTTGAGTATGTCACTCAAATTTATCATGTTTATTATACTGTGTTTTGTATAAAAAGCAAGTCATGCCCATAAAATCATGGGAGATGGCAAAAGACGTGCAACAATGCGAGGGGGACAAACGTCTAGCAGAGGTGATAAACAAAGGAGAGAGACAATGACCGACACACACACCAACCCAACACCAGAGCAGAGCGCAAGTGACAAAAGTCTCATTGGTGAACTGCAAGTACTCGGGACGCAACTCGAAGCAGTGGTACGAGCGTTTTTGGCCAGCGATAAAGCGCACCAGATCCAGCAAGAGCTCCAGAACGGCGTGAACGAGGTTGCACAGCGCATCCAGACGATTGCGCAGAGTGAGCAGGTGAGTGAAGTCAGCGAAAAGGGGAAGCAGATGGTCGAGAAGGCCTTCGAGAACCCTAAAGTTGCCCAGGCACACCAGCAAGTGGTCGCTGGGATTAGCACGTTGAACGATGAGCTCCGCAAAATCGCGGCATCACTTGCCGAGAGTAGCGCACCAACCACGCCACCGAGCGACAAAAGCGGGCCACAAGAGTAGTCTGGGCCTTGCGCACCCACCGGCACACTGCGTGTGCCGGTGGGTGTTTTTTAGAGCCGCACGAGGTCTTCGGAAAGGCGCCACAGGCGACGACGAGCAGTCACGTCGTAGGCGTGTGCTGCGGCAGGTACCGGCGTACTGTCGACAAAATACCGACCAGTAACCTGCGCCACTTGTGGACTCATGGCCAAATAGATGGACGTTTGCGCACCCTGCTCCGATGAAATGGCAAATTTTTTTTGGAGCCACGCAAATGCGCGCATCGTAAACGAGTGGTTGTTTTGCCCGAATCCAGAGGCCACAAAGCCCGGGTGTAACGCATTGACCGTGACATCCGCATCTCGGAGCCGGTCAGCAAGTTCATACGTAAACAACAGATTCGCCAATTTCGACTGAGCATAGGCAGGCCAACCAGAGTAGCGCTGGCGTCCTTCGACGTCGGCGAAATTCATGCGGCCCATCCGATGTGCGGCTGACGACACGGTAATCACACGGGCCGGAGCCGAGGCCCGCAAGAGTGGCAAGAGGCGGGTGGTCAACACAAAGGGGGCCATATGATTGAGGGCCCACGTCATCTCGATGCCATCAGCACTTTCTTCGCGTTGCGCAAAAAAAGCACCGGCGTTGTTGATAAGCACATCGAGGCGCTCATACTGACGCTGGATGTCGTCGGCTAGGGCAACGACCTGTGTTTGATCGGACAAATCCGTGACACGATAGGCCACATCTGCATCGGGGTGCAGACGTTGAATTTCGGCAACGGCTGCTTGACAGCGGACTTCGGAGCGTCCAACCAACACGACATGTGCTCCAGAAGCGGCAACAGCGGCCGCTGTATGAAAACCAATTCCACTCGTAGCCCCGGTGACAATCATGGTTGATGTTGACATGCATACCTCTACTATTGTGATGATGAGGGCGATTGATAGATGTGGTGCAGTTTGAGTGCCAACCACAGCGACAAGCGGACTTCATGGTCGTCAAGATCGACCTGGCAGATTTGAGCCACGCGCGAAAGCCGGTAGAGCAATGTGTTGCGGTGCACATGAATATGCTCGGCAGTCCGCGCCAAATTACCCGCACAGTCAAAATATGCTTCGAGGGTGTGCAAAAGCTCACCACGTTGCTCACGGTCATACTCTAGGAGTGCACCGAGTTGTCGCTGATAAAAGGTGTGCGTGTCTGGTGCGGCACTAAGTGGCAACAGGAGCTGATACACACCGATGGTGTCGTAGGCGACGAGGGCATGTTTGCCACTACTCGGCAACTTAATGGTCTGCTCCGCCTCGTGCAACGACCGTTGCCACTCACTCGGTTGCCGTGCCACACGTCCCAGACTCGCACGCAGGAGCGGGAGCTGTTTTTGGAGTACATCAAAGAGGGTGTGGGCCATCTCGAGCGGGAATTGGCCGTCTTTTGCGAGTGGCAAAAAACAGACGACCCCTTGTTGATGCGCAATCCAGGGAATGTGGTACTGAAGCCGTTGAATGACATCCGCAAAAATGGTTTGGAGTGTCGTGAGGAGCGCCGTAGGTGCCTGAAACAGACACGCCGCATACGGGATGCGCACATCAAAACCGAGCTCACGAGCACGCTGTTGCAAAATCAGTGGATCCTGGAGCGTCCCCGACAGTATTTGCTCGACGAGGTTGCCCCGAAAGCGCGCCTCCGCCACCGTAATCGCCTGTGATTTGGTCAATTCGAGCGAAAATGCCATGGAGGCACGCCGAACAGTGGCACGATCGGATTCAGAGATGCCCTTGCCGACAATCACGATGGTCCCAAGGAGTTGCTCAGCTGCATGGAGCGCCATCGCCCAGGTGTCATAGCCAGCCAGCGTGGCACTGCCCGGTTGAAGTTGAGCGTCCTGCACAATCTGGTAGATGTGCGTGTCACCGTCATAGGCAATCAGTTCGTTTTTCATCGAAAAAATGGCCACCGTACGTGACGTGCGTTGCGCCAACAGTGTTACCATGGCCGCCAAACCGCGCCCTGCCAACGAGAGTTCACCGAGTTCGAGTGCCAACTGAGCAGCCCGGCGCTCGAGTTGCACGTCGAAATCACTCAGCAACCGCTGGAGCTCGCGATCCACGTCGCGGATATCAACGTCGGTGGTTAATTGCAGGAGTGGAAGTTGCACCTGCTCAGCCATGTTGACTGCCGCCTCATCGGCCACCCCAAAGACAGCCAAAGCTGCAATAGGCACATTGGCCAAGCGCTGAATGAGCATGGCGAGTGCCAGGGGAGGGTCGATGTCGCGCAATGCAGCCATCGAAACGAAGGCCAATTCACCACCACGCAGATCCGTGAACAACGGTGCCACGGCACGGGCTAACGCTGTCCACGAAATCGCACGGGAAAGTGAAGCATGCCCAGCGACCACTTGGGTGGATACTGGGAGCGCAAGACGAATTGCATCATGGACAGTCACCACAGGCATAGACGAAATCCCTCAGCACAGGTTGCACTCACATGAGTACCGAGTTGCTCTACATGGCGGGGCGCGTCATTGGGCTCCGACGATTATGACAAGTCTACCACAGGATAGAGTTCAGGAAATAGTATTTCGAGCAATGGCAACTCGGTATCATCGCACGCAAGCATACCCATGCGCCGCAACATGGCCACTGAACGAAAGCCGAGGAGCAATTGCGCCAACGCTGGCACTTCCACATGACGCATGCGCACATGTGCATCACGCGATCCATCAATGACGGTAATTTCCCCACCCGCCACCACAATCATGGCACGTTCGTCGCTGATTTCGATGCGCACACCACCCTGCCAGTCGGCATATGCCGATGCCCGAATCCGCTCTTGAAACGCCGGAATCAGGGCCGTGAGCATGGCCGGCAAATCAAGTACCCCCAACAAGGTCGTATGCGTGGTGGGGAGCGCCTGCACGATACTGGCATGACACTGCACCGCAGCCTGGCTCAATGGGTGGCGAAACGGCAACGCCATACGCACGGGGCGCACCACGTCTGGAGCATGCATCAGCGCCATCACGGCGTCAAGGGCGGCTCCTTGATGACAGGCCACGCCACGCACAATGTGCGTTTCATGTGGTGTAGTGAGGAGTTCCACGGCGGCTTGTAATTGACCGTCACGCCCCCAACTCAACAGCCACGAGCTGGGCTCGGCACGCACCACATCCACGATGTGTGGATAACCGATGAGACTCTGACTCAATTGCATGCTCCGAATGATGGTCATCTGATCGGCATCGGGCACACATACCTGGTATGACCCCGGGGCAAGTGCATGGGGGGTGGACGTCGTAGGCCAGACAATCTGGTTGAGATACGAAACCGGAGCAAAGCCGACCGACTGCCACTCTGCAACCGCCCCGTGCAACGCCAAACACGCAATCCCCTCGGCAAGCAAGACCAGCGCCTGTTGCATCAAGAGTTCGGCGAGGATGCCAGGGCCAGCACCAGCCGCCACGGCATGATGACGTAGTACGCCCACCTCAACGGTGGCATTGCCGACGAGCAATCGTTCGTGTGCGACCACCGTACACGCCACTGGTGTCGATTCGTGCCAACCAATGGCAATACACGCCGCGCGATAGCGCGGCATGCGTTCCCAGGCATCTAACGCACCAAACGCGGCCGTCACTTGAGCTTGTTGGGCTGCAGTCGTGCGCTGCCAATATGTCACACGGAGTTCGGTCATGACGATGTACTCCAATCACAAAGCGAATCAATATCGGTTGCACTCCCATCACGGAGCCAGGCATCGAGCTGAGCTTGATCTTTGAGCTGTTGGCCACGCCCGCGTGCCACTTGTACAAATCCAGTGCTCGCATCGGTGAGCATGGTCATATCACCCCATAATTTTTCAAACTGCGCCACGGGATAGACGTCTTCTTGGCCATTCCCCCAGCGTTTTTTGACATCTTTGATGGTGACGTAGGTGGGCATGCGTGCCGCCAATGCGCGAATGGCCTGGTGCACGCGTTCTGGCTGGTGGCACACCTCGTCGCGGGTCAGCGCAAAGAGAGCGAGCATCCGATCGATGTCGATCCAGTTCGTCAATGTATTGTAAAAACGCAACTGAAATTCGGTATCGGCACGGGGCATGGCAAGCCCTTCGACGATGCGCAGTTGGTCATCGACACGAGCCAAACCGCCGCCACGGTCGTCGATACGCCGCGCGGTGACTTCAAACGTGAACGTGCGCTGCGTGGCGATGTGATACCCCAAAATCCCGGCATCGATGGTGGCACCCAGGGTGTCGATGTTGTGGACCATGAGATACTTGAGTTGTGGTCGTACGCTCAAGAGTCGTGCCAGAGTGCCGTTGCGCAATAAATTGGGAATTTCGAACCAATGGCCGACAGGGTGCATGCACTGGTGCACCAGATTATCGGTGTAGTCGTTGCCCTCACCCATGCTTTTCGCCCACCCCATCAGGGCCGAATGCACACTTTGGCGCATTTTTTGGGCCTGTTCGTCTAGGAGTTGCTGGGGCATTTCTTCCCAGAGGAAGCGTAGATCACGTGCCATGGGAACGAGGCGCAAACCGACTGATCGGCCATGCGAAAGCATGATGTCTCCCGGGTAATCCCACGACTTCCCAGGCTGTGCAAGACGCTGTTGCGCCTGTTGGAGCGGGGTGTCGGTGAGATAACTCGTAGTAAAGATGTGCGGATGCGCCACTCCATATTTGCGCGCCACTTGGCGGCTTTTGGCGATATGCACGTCAACGAACGTGCGATGGGCACCAGCAAAACGCGCAAACGGATGCAACGCTTTCACTACCCCAGCGCCTTGTGTCCAACGACTCCCAGCGCCACCGGCCAGCGACACCACGGCCACTTCGCCGGCCGTTATTGCTTGTGTGCCGAGGCGCACCCAATGTGGCGCAAGTGGTTGCGTGGCATCTACCACGTCGTCGGGGCCCACATCGGCAATCACGCTACTCGCAGGCAGGCGATTTTGCATCAGCCCAATCCGGCCATTGCGCATATCGGTGCGAATTTGCTCGTGGAGTTCACGGTCAAATCCGAACCGCGACAACTCCTGCCACAGTTGCGTACGCGAATCGTGGCCCGTACTGATGTGCGGCAACATCTGATTGAACAGCATGGGGACGACGCGCGCAAGCTCGGGTTGTGTCAGACACGCATTGCCAAAACGGTCAAGCTCACTACGACGAGTGGCATGCAGGTGTTGCGGATGTGCACGCAACAACGGTGGCATGTGCAAAGCGTAGTAACCAACCGGCATTAATGCAGCATCGTTGTGGAGCATGGTCGCCCACGTACCACGCTCATTGATGGCAAAATCATAGACCACCGGACGCATGGCGAATGGTAAGGCATCGCGCATCCGCTCACGCTCCGCGTCCATGATGGCTTGGAGCTCTGTTTGGGCGGTCGCTTTGATACGTGGATCAACGATGAAGCCCATACCACCACCCGACATACCGCCGAGCATCCAGAAGCCCCAAAATTGCTCGCCGAAACGCGCCTCAGCAGCTGCAATCAACGCCTCGGTGTAGGCATTGGTGGCCCAAGGAATAATCGTCTGGATGGGACCACGAAAATTGCGCGTCGTAATGGCGCCGAGGCGACGCATATCACCCGCTTTGAGGGCCTCCAACAGCTCACCCATGAGCGCAATCGCCTCTTGGCGGGCTTGCCATTCAGCCGCACTGCGGAGCAGGTATTTTTCCGTGACCATTTCAAGAATCGGCCCCACGTTTTGTGCCATGCCACCGTGCACAACCACCAGACTCTCCTGAAGGCGTTGACGAGCAATCGCCGGAATATCGTCCTCGGCAAAGAGACGGTGCTGTGGCAACAGGCGACCACGACTGACACCGTACTCCGGGTCACCCGATTGTGCTTCTACACCACTGATAAGCTTGATTCCTGGCCAGACACCGCCAGAGTCCTGCCAGCCACCACCAGACCCGGCCAACCACTCCCCCAAGATGGCACGTGCAGCCACGAGGCGACGTTCGGATTCACTGAGATGGCCAACCAGGGTTTGTGTTTGGGCCGTGGCACGCATACAGACGCTGATGAGCGAGGCCAGCAAACTGGTCGAAACCGCCAGTCGCGAGCCCTTGGGAATGTCGTTGACGGCAGAGACCAACTCGATACCATGCCCGGGTCCGACCAACCGAGCCAACAAATCGGCGAGCGGACTGTGCGAATGCTCCATGCCCGGCGGCACAATGCCAGATGCGATCACCGCCCCTTTGAGCAGACCGAGATAGTCACGCCCAAAATCAAAGACTTCGGCCAACGTGGTAACATCGGCAGTGACCCCCAAATCAACACTAGTCAGCCGGAGTACGGGTTCGTCGATAACCCGTAAATAGGCCTCAACCGGTGGGCGTGGGGCGGTGTCGCGACCACGGACACCAAGGTCGACAGAGATATTGAGCACTTGTGCGCCCGCTGGAAAATCCATGCCCAAAAAGAAAATATCGCTCCACCCACTATGCGACAAATCCATGCGCACCGGAGTGGTTTCATTGAGGATGGGGAAGGCGCCTAGCGCATCTCGTTGCTGTAGTGCCGACACTATGCGAAGTGGGTAGTCGGCGGGGTGCCCCATACGAAACATCCACTGATTACCGCGCACCGCACGCACACTCAAACGCACTTGATTGGCAAGGGTCTGGAAGGCGAGTTGGTGGTAGGCGTGCGCCAACGCACTACTCAGTGCATCGCAGGGTTGCGCCACAAACGCCCGATAAAAAATACTCACTGCTTCTTCAAAACGTCGATTTAGCAGATGCGTATAGCCCTCGTAGGGGACATGATGGGCCGCCGCTACCGGGAAGTGAGGGGGTAAGATGAAACGATGAATGGCGTACAAAAAAAAGAGTGCCCGCACTCGCTCATACAGATTGGCGTGCACACGCCGAAATTCATCAAGAGCGGCCACCTCCGCAAGGAGCTCAGCCACCGTCATCGTATTACAAATGGCTTCAAGCGGCGTATCACGCTCATGCGTGGTGGGAGCCGTGATGAGCGAACAAAGACGTGACATGCACACTTCTCCCCACAATTATTCGGAACGACGATGCAACAACAACTCGAGCAGGAGTGTCATCACTTCTTCACGGTCAACCCCATTGAGCGCAAGCGCCAACTGTGCCGTCAACACACCGTACTTGGCTCCAGTGTCGTAGCGCCGGCCGATGTGCGCCAACGCCAAATAGCGCTCCTGCTGGGCGAGTTGATTGAGCGCAGGTGACAACTGCAAGGGACGATCGGGATTGGCGTGGAGTTGGGCATCCAAGATGTCGAAAATCCGCGGTGTCAGCACGTGCATACCGAACAGACAAAGGTAGTGCCCCACACGCAGTCCGGGCACGAGAAGCTGTTGCTCGGCTTCGGTTGGCGTCGGTTTCTCTATCACCGTATCAATGGCATAGACTTGTGCACGGTTGGCAATAGGGCGCCCCGCTACGACGCCGTAATAGGGCAACAACTGCTCACGCGAGGCTTGTACGGCTGATACCGCACATGATTCGGCGCTCGCAAGCTCAATGAGTTGTTGGGCACAACCGCGACCAGCGTGGCTGAGGTAGATGTGATCCCCCACAAGGTGCAAAAACGGCTCTGACTGCATGGCGTCACGAGCCAACAACACGGCGTGGCCGTACCCCTTGGGTTCTGATTGAACCACGAATTGTACGTCGGTGGCGATGGTGCGAATGGCATCGTGGTACGCTTCAGCCATGCCAGGGGCTACCACAATGACCACCTGCTCAATGCCGGCAATCAAGGCCTCGGTCACAATAATTTGTAACAACGACTTCGTTACTCCATCACGATCGACGAGCCGCTGAAGCGGCAGAGTCTGTTGTGTCGGAGAAGCCGCCGTGATAAGTGCCCGCGTAATGCGCACGGTACGCCTCCATCAGATTCGTCCTTGTTTGGTATTATAACAAAGCTCTCCTCGCATAGAGACGAAATCAGCGCATGGGTTTTGCTTGACGAGGCAAGCATCGCCCTCTATACTAGAGGCGCTTGGCAATGGCGCCGGCAGGTGTGCCCATGCACACGCATACGGTCACGAGGAGTGTACGATGCGATCAAGTATTGCGCAATTTTTTGGCCCAAATGCTGGGTACGTACTTGAACAGTACGAGCTATACAAACAAAATCCCACGGCAGTTGATGCGGAGTTCCGCGATTGGTTCGACCGCCACCATGAACAGGTACAAGCGTACGTCGAAGCGACCCCGCTCCCCGCTGGTGCAAGTGCGCCAGAGAGCAATGCGGTCGACAACGAACATGCCATTGCCGCTGCCCGTCTGATTCGCTATATTCGCGAAATCGGGCATTTGGCGGCACGCATCGACCCACTCGGGAGCAATCCGCCAAGCGATCCCAGCTTAAGTCTGAGCTACCACGGTGTCTCTGAAGCCGATTTACACTCCCTGCCAGCCAGCATTCTGCGTAGTCCACTCGCACAGGGCTTGACCAATCTCCAGCAGGGAGTACAGGCGCTCCGCGAGCTCTACTCGCACACCATCGGCTATGAATCCGATCATATCCAGGTCTACGAAGAGCGGAAGTGGTTCCACGACTCCATCGAAACGAAGCGCTTTTTTTATGGGTTTACCCCACAACGCAAGCGCGAAATCCTCGAACGTCTCACCGAAGCCGAGATGTTTGAGCGATTCTTGCACACCACATTTGTCGGCCAAAAGCGGTTTTCGCTTGAAGGGTGCGACGTGGTATTGCCGATGCTCGACTCGATTATCCGCAATGCGGCGGCCGCTGGCACCAAAGAAGTGGTCATCGGCATGGCCCATCGTGGGCGGCTCAATGTGCTAGCGCACATTCTTGGCAAGCCGTACCACAACATTCTGAGTGAATTCTTGTTGGCACACCGCGATGCCAAATCGATGGTACGCGATGCACACGGGTGGACCGGCGACGTCAAATATCATCTTGGCGCTCGACGTGCCTACAAGGACAGTGGCATTGAGCAGATGCCCATCACGTTGACCCCCAACCCGAGCCACTTGGAATTCGTGAATCCCGTGATTGCTGGCCGAGCCCGTGCCGTGCAAGATGAACGGCACCAACCTGGTCTGCCCGAGCGTGATCGTATGGCGTCGTTGGCGATTATCATCCACGGCGATGCCGCCTTCCCCGGCCAAGGGGTGGTTGCGGAGACACTCAACATGTCTGGGCTTGAGGGGTACAGCATCGGTGGCACCATTCACATCATCCTCAACAACCAGATTGGTTTTTCGACCGATCCCCACGATAGCCGGACGACGATTTATGCGTCAGACCTGGCCAAGGGCTTTGAGATACCAATTGTCCACGTCAACGCTGATGATGTGGAGTCCTGTGTGGCCGCGGCACGCATGAGCCTCGCCTACCGCAATGAATTCCACAAGGACTTTTTAGTCGACCTAGTCGGATACCGACGATGGGGGCACAACGAAGGCGACGAGCCCACGTTCACACAACCGCTAATGTACGAAAAAATCAGCAAACACCCCACGGTACGCCACATTTTTGCCACGCAGATGATTGCTGACGGTATCATCAGCGAAGCAGAAGTGGACACACTGACCCAGAAGGTGCGTGGCAAACTGGACGAAGCCAAACACCTTGCCGAGGCAAGCCCGGTGTTGGCGCGCCGCCCAGAATTACCACCGCCTGGGATTGCCCGACGCACCAAAACGGCCGTTGCCGATGAACGGTTGCGCGAACTCAACGAACAACTGCTCAAGACCCCCGACACGTTCACGATGAATTCCAAATTGGCGCGCCTTTTTGACAAACGGCGTACCGCATTTGAGCAGGAGGGGGCCATCGACTGGGCACATGCCGAAGCGCTGGCGTTCGCCTCTTTGGTCTGTGAGGGTGTCCCCATTCGCATGACGGGCCAAGACAGCCAACGTGGCACGTTCAGTAATCGCCATCTCGTCCTTCATGATGCCGAGACTGGCGTGGCCTATGCGCCCATTCAACATCTCACCAACGCCCAAGCATCATTTGCGGTCTACAACAGTCCGTTGTCGGAAAGTGCGGTGCTCGGTTTCGAATACGGGTATAGCTCGCATGCACCAGACGCACTCGTGTTGTGGGAAGCACAATTTGGGGATTTCGCCAACGGGGCCCAGGTCATCATCGACCAATTCATCGTATCCGGGGGCAAAAAATGGGGGTTGCAGCCGTCACTGGTGTTGTTGTTGCCGCACGGCTATGAGGGGCAAGGCCCCGAACACTCGAGTGCACGCCTCGAACGCTTCTTGCAACTCGCGGCCGACGACAATATTCGCGTGGCCAACTGTACCACGGCAGCCCAATACTTCCACCTGCTCCGCCGACAAGCAGCACTGCGCAACGTGGACCCGCGACCGTTGATTCTGATGACGCCCAAGAGTCTACTCCGTCATCCCAAAGCGGGGAGTTCATTGAACGATTTGAGCAACGGGCGCTTTTACCGTGTCATGGACGACAGCGTGGCGGCCACACGACGTGCCGACATTCGCCGTCTCGTCATCTGCACGGGCAAAGTCTACATCGACCTGATAACCAGCGTTGATGCGGCTCAGATGAGTGAAGTGGCGGTGATACGCATTGAAGAACTCTACAGCTTCCCAGATGCGGAGCTTCGTGAGATTATTGAGGCATACCCGCATGCCCAGGAGGTCGTTTGGCTCCAAGAAGAACCCAGGAACATGGGGGCTTGGAGCTATGTGGCACCACGGATCAAGGGCCTGCTAGCTCCCGAGGTGGTATTTGGATATGCGGGTCGTGCCGAGTCAGCGAGCCCTGCCGAGGGCGCTTTGTCCGATCATCAGGAAGAACAACAGCGCATCATCCAACAAGCGGTCTTCGCACCGCTACAGAGTCAAACAGTGGTGATGGCGTAACCGCCTTAGGAGAACACATCATGAGTGTGGAAGTCAAAGTACCCGTACTTGGCGAATCGATTGTCGAGGGGACGATTGCGAGCTGGCACAAGCAGGTCGGCGATGTGGTCCAGGCGGGAGAAGTACTCGCTGAGCTCGAGACGGATAAAGTCAACGTGGAAGTCACCGCCACGGCCAGTGGCACCATAACCGCCATTTTGCGCCAAGCCGGCGAGAGCGTGTCGGTAGGGGAAGTTATTGCCCACCTAGACGCCAGTGCAGTGGCAGTCACCGCCGCAGTTGTCGCATCGACACCTCAAGTCGTGACCAGTGCCAATCCGGCCACTCCACCGGTAGCCACCCCCGTGGCACGCAACGTGGCGAGTGAAACCGGAGTCGACCTGAGCACCGTGAGTGGCAGTGGACCACAGGGGCGCATCACCAAGGAAGATGTCATCAAGGCCACTGCCAAGCCGGCAACTCCAGCGGCACCGGTGCCAGCACAACCGGCCGCGCCCCCGCTTGCCAGTGGGCCTCGGCGCGAAGAGCGGGTACGGATGACCCGACGGCGCCAGACCATTGCGCAACGCCTCGTGCAAGCACAACAGACGGCGGCCATGCTGACAACGTTCAACGAAGTCGACCTTAGCCGTGTCATCGACATTCGCAAGCGCAAAAAGGACCTCTTCAAGGAACAAAACGGCATTGGGCTCGGTTTCATGTCGTTTTTCACCAAGGCCACCATTAGTGCGTTGCGCCAATATCCGGCAGTCAATGCCGAAATTCAAGATATCGACATCGTCTACAAGCACTACTACGACATCGGCATTGCCGTGTCAACCGAAGAAGGCTTGGTCGTGCCGGTATTGCGCGATGCCGATGCCTTGTCGTTTGCCGGCATCGAAAAGGGCATTGAGTCGTTGGCCAAGCGGGCGCGAGACAACAAACTCACACTCAACGACCTCCAAGGTGGCACCTTCACCATTACCAATGGGGGCGTCTTTGGATCGCTCATGTCGACGCCCATTCTCAACGCACCCCAAGTGGGGATTCTGGGGATGCACAAAATCCAAGAGCGCCCAGTGGTCGTGAACGGCCAAATCGTCATCCGCCCCATGATGTACATTGCGTTGTCGTACGACCATCGCATCATCGATGGCTCCACGGCCGTGCGCTTTTTGGTGCACATCAAAGATCTCCTCGAAGACCCCGATAGCCTGTTGCTCGAGAGCTAGAAGCAACGTGACCAGCAGACACACACCGGCCCTAGGCAGTGCCTAGGGCCGGTGTATTGGGTACTACTAGCGATCAGCGAGGGCAGCGACACCGGGGAGCACCTTCCCCTCGAGGAGTTCGAGCGAGGCACCACCGCCGGTCGAAATATGGCTGACTTTGGCGGCGAGGCCCATCTGCTCAATGGCGGCCACCGAATCACCACCACCGATGACCGATTTGGCGCTACTGTCGGCCAAGGCCTGTGCCACAGCACGCGTGCCTTCGGCAAAAGCGGGCATCTCAAAGACCCCCATGGGCCCGTTCCAGATGACCGTCTTGGCGGCGGCAATCTGAGCGGCGTAGGTGGCCCGTGTCGCCGGACCAATGTCGAGGATGCGCCAGCCGGCAGGCACGGCATCCACTGCCACAATCTGGGTATTTGCATTGGCGGCGAAGGCATCCGCAATGACGGCATCGGTTGGCAACAAGAGGGTCGTACCACGGGAGGCTGCCAAATCGATCATCTGCTTGGCAAGCGCAAGACTACTCGGCTCTACCAACGAATCACCGACTGCATAGCCCTGGGCGAGCAAAAAGGTGTTGGCCATACCACCACCGATAAGCAGGGCGTCCACTTTGCTCAAGAGATTCTCAATCACGCCGATTTTATCGCTGATTTTGGCACCACCGATGATCGTAATGAACGGACGCTCTGGATTTGCCAAGGTGCCCGCCAATGCCTCGAGCTCACGCTCCATCAAGAACCCGGCCACCGCAGGCAAGAAATGTGCGACTCCCTCGGTGGATGCGTGGGCACGGTGGGCGGCACCAAAGGCGTCGTTGACATAGACATCGGCCAAGGCGGCATATTCACGGGCCAAACTCGCATCGTTGGCTTCTTCGCGAGCATCGAAACGCGTGTTTTCGAGCATCAACACCTGACCCGCCTGAAGCTGCTGCGCGGCTTGCAAGGCCTCAGGGCCGGCGACCGCGGGAGTGGTTTGTACGGGTGATCCAAGGAGTTGGGCGAAATGGCGGGCCACCGGCAACAGGCGCAGTGACTCGACCACGGTGTTTTTGGGGCGACCGAGGTGCGACATCAAAATAACGGCTGCCCCGTGATCGAGCAGATAACGGATGGTGGGCACCGCAGAGCGAATTCGGGTGTCATCACCAACGACGCCGTTTTCCATGGGCACATTGAAATCGACACGCACAAGGGCTTTTTTACCTTGCCAGTTCACATCACGAATGGTTTTTTTGTTCATCGTCGCTCTATTTCCTCCTACGAAAAAGTCACGTGGCAAGTATAACCGAAATCAGCGTGGTATGATATGAGAGAAACGAAAGGGAGTAGTCGTGCATCATCAATTTACCTGTACCTTTGATCAACATATCAGTGATATCAACGCGCAAGTCCGCATCTATCAGCACCCAAGTGGAGCCACGTTGCTGTCGGTCAGTAATGACGATGAAAATAAAAGTTTCGGCGTCACATTACGGACATTGCCGGCATCGTCGAACGGAATTGCTCACATTCTTGAGCATGCGGTGTTGTGTGGGTCACAACGCTACCCTGTCAAAAGCCCCTTCAACGAGCTCCTCAAAGGCTCCGTGAATACCTTTTTGAATGCGATGACCTACCCCGACAAGACGGTCTACCCGGTGGCAAGCACCAACCAAAAAGATCTCTACAACTTGGTATCGGTGTACATGGATGCAGTCTTTTTTCCATTGATTAGTGAAGACACATTACGTCAAGAAGGCTGGCGTTATGAATTCGACGACGCTGGTCAACTCTGCTACAAAGGGGTGGTATACAACGAGATGAAGGGGGCATCCGCAACGGCTGAGCGCATCACCGGACGAACCCTCTACCAAGAGCTGTTACCGGACACCATCTACGCACACGATTCTGGTGGCAACCCACGCAGTATTCCACAGTTGAGTTATGCCGAATTCACGGCCTTCCACCGTACCTACTATCACCCCAGCAATGCGCTGATTTTTTGGTATGGCGATGACCCGGAGGCGGAGCGATTGGCCCATCTCGAGCCATTTTTGAGCACATTTACGGCCCAAACGCCGCCACCGCCGATCGCACCACAGTCGCATTGGAGTGCACCGCGCACTGCCCGCCATCCCTACCCCGCAAGTGCCGGGGAAGAACGGCATCAGGTGACCGTGGCATGGTTGATAGACGAGCAGCTCAGCGACGTCGACGAAATGGAGTTGACGATTGTCAACCATGCCCTGCTCCACGATGCGGCATCGCCGTTGCGCAAGCTCATGCTCGACAGCAACTTGGGTGAAAATTTGACAGGTGGCGGGTTCGGAAGCGGGTTGCAAGCATACTTCGCCCTCGGGCTCAAGGGCGTCATGCCAGCGCACGTAGCCGAGATTGAGCCCTTGGTGATGCGTTCCATTGCGCACATCATTGCAGACGGTATCGCAGCCGAACAACTCGAAGCCGCCATCAACACCATCGAGTTCCGCTTCCGCGAAAACAACACAGGTGGATTCCCACGCGGTCTTTCATTGATGCTCGCCATAAGCGATCCTTGGCTGTATGGCAAAGACATTGTCACGGCGTTGCAGTTTACTGCGCCACTCGACGAGGTCAAAACGCGTCTCGCCGATCGTGCCCGGCCAGGGCAGTTGCTCCAGCGCTTGCTGATGGGCAACACGCACCGGCTAACTCTGACCGTCTACCCGGACAACGAGCTCAATGAGCGGCTCGACGCCCAAGAAGCGACTGAGTTGGCGACGGTATCGGCCACCATGACAGCTGCAGAGCGAGCTCGCATCGAGAGCGACGCCGAGCGGCTACGCCTCTGGCAAGAGAGCCCCGACGACCCACAGGCACTCGCAAGCATCCCACGCCTCAATCGTGATGACATCGAGAGTCACGTCAAACACACTCCCCTCGACGTCAGCACCCATGCTGGCGTTGCCTGGAGCGTTGCCCCGTTGTATACGAGTGGCATCGCCTATGTCACCGTCGGTTTCGACCTGATGCACCTACCACACGACGCCATTCCCTACTTGCCACTCTTTGCACGCGCCATGAGTGAGGCGGGTGCGGGCGACATGGACAATATCACGTTGTCACAGCGCATCGGGATTAGCACCGGTGGCATCAGTGCAAGCATGAACGTGGGCATGCACCGGGTCAGTCGACAGCCCTACGGGTTGTTCATGCTCACCGGCAAAGCTACGATTGCCAACGTCACCCATCTCGCCGATTTGATGCGCCAGATGCTCGAAGCACCTCATCTCCATCACAAAGAGCGCATTTTGCAGATGGTCCGCGAAGACAAAGCTAGCCGCGAGGCGAGCCTGTTGCCGTCAGGGCACATCTACATTAACAATCGCCTCCGGGCGCCGCACGGCGTGGCGCAGAGTTATGCGGAGCTCGTCGGCGGCATTTCGTACGTGCAGTTCATCCGCAATGTGGCGCAACGGGGTGCCGAAGCCTGGAGTGACATAGAGGCGCAGTTGTGGCGCATCCATCGGGCGTTGATTCAGCGTCAAGGGATGCGCATCCATGTGACGGTCAGCGCAGACGACGTCGAACGGGTGCGTACCGTGTTCAGCGATGCGCTACAGGGCATCACCACCAGCGTGAATGAACGCCAATTCTGGCCAACCCTTGCGTTGCCTGCAGGCGAGGGACTCATTGCCCCAGCCCAGGTCAATTATGTGGGAGTGGGAGCGAACCTCGAAAGTATCGGATATGCCTGTCGCGGAGCCGATATTGTGGTGAACCGACACCTAGGACGCACGTTTTTACATGATCGCATCCGCGAACAAGGTGGCGCGTATGGGGCATTCAGTGTACTCGACATTCGCAGTGGCATCATCACCATGTTGTCGTACCGCGACCCCAACACCAGCAAGACACTCGAGGTCTACCGTCAGGCAGGCGAATGGCTACAGCAGGTCACTCTCGATGACGAAGCCCTGCTACAGGCCATCATTGGCACCATCGGTGACATTGACGGGCACCAGCTTCCCGATGCGCGTGGGTTTAGTGCGTTTGTGCGGCACCTCGCCGGTGACGATGACCACTACCGTCAGCAGGTACGTGATAGCATTTTGGCAGTCAACCGCGAAGATTTCGTGCGCTACGGCCGTGCACTCGCAGATCTCAGTCAACAATGGCGGGTAGTGCTCCTAGGTGGTGAAGGCAACATGAATCCAGAGCTTGGTCTAACAACGCGCACTGTGGTTTTATAGCAACAACGAGGAAGTGGAATGGATCGATTTGTTATCGAAGGTGGCCATCGACTGAGTGGCTCGATACGCCCAGCGGGCAACAAGAATGCAGCCTTGCCACTATTGGCGGCCACGTTGCTGAGTACCGAACCAATCACCCTACACAACATGCCAGAAATCGGCGATGTCGTCACCAAACGAGCACTTCTCGGGGCGCTTGGGGTGCATATTTCAGCCGTTGGCGACCATAGTTGGCGCTTCCACACCCCGACGCTCAGCGAGGGCGAACCAGATACTGCCCTTGCTCGGCGGATTCGTACGTCGATGCTACTCGCCGGCCCGTTGCTCGCCCGCCGTGGACACGTCAGACTCCCACGCCCGGGCGGCGATGCGATTGGTCGTCGCCGCCTCGACACCCACTTTCAAGCCCTCCAATCTCTCGGCGCCAAGGTTGAAATCACGCCGAGTGAATACGTGCTGAGTTGCCGGCAATTACACGGCGCCGAGATCTTCTTGGACGAGATGAGTGTGACCGGTACCGAGCAAGCCATCTTGGCGGCAGTCCTCGCCGAGGGCACGACGACCATCTCCAATGCGGCTTCGGAGCCACACGTGCAAGATTTGTGCAATTGCTTGGTGAGCATGGGTGCCAACATTAGTGGGATCGGCACCAACTACTTGGTCATCGACGGAGTTACCTCACTCCGTGGCACCAGCTACACCATTGGCCCGGATTACATGGAGGTAGGGTCATTTATCGGGTTGGCGGCCGTCACAGGCAGTGAAATTCGCATCGTGGATGCGCGTCCCCGAGAGCATCGCATCACTCAACTCACCCTCGGCAAATTAGGGGTGCATTTCCGCGCCGACGGCAACGACATCGTGGTCCCCGGCAACCAGGAGTTGCGGGTGCGCGAGGATGCGCACAACGCCATCCCCAAGATTCAATCGATGCCGTGGCCTGGCTTCCCAGCCGATTTGACCTCAATTGCCCTCGTGGTGGCCACACAGGCTCAGGGGACGGTGCTCATCCACGAAGCACTCTTCGAGAGTCGACTCTTTTTCGTTGATCGCCTCATCGGCATGGGAGCAAAAATCGTCCTCTGCGACCCACATCGCGCCGTGGTAGTGGGGGCCTCAAAGCTGTACGGTGAGCCGGATGGCTTGCCCAGCCCAGACATTCGTGCGGGCATGACGCTCCTCATTGCGGCGTTGTGTGCTCGCGGCAAGAGCGTCATCCACAACATTGCTCAGATTGACCGAGGCTATGAAGCTATCGAGCAACGCCTCCAAGCCCTAGGAGCTCGCATTGAACGCACGCGTAGTTAACTGCATCACGTTCCTCCTTGCGCTCGTCGCTGCGGTACTCCTGAGCCGCATGGTGTTGTTGTTGTTTGCGGCACGCCCCGACAACCCGGGGGTAGAGCTCATCATCTGGGTGAGCACACCACTCTACTGGCCTTGGCAGTGGATCGATGCCGGCCAGCCGCGCTATGGAGCTCGCTTTGAGCGCGGTGCGCTGTTGGGAGTTTGTTTGTGCTGGTGCGCACAATGGGGGCTCCGCCGTTGGTGGCAACGACGAAGCCCCGAACACACAGCTCCACGCTAGACGTTGTGGCGACGCTCAAGCTCGGTCATGACCATCTCCAACGACACCCCTTGATTGGTCAACAACACCAGCGCATGATACAAGAAATCTGCCGTCTCCCAGGTCAATTCCTGGTCGTTGGCGTTTTTGGCGGCAATAATCATCTCGGCCGCCTCTTCGCCGATTTTTTTGCCGATGCGATCGACCCCACCCGTGAAAAGCTTGGTGGTGTATGAATCAGGCGGCATGGTGGCTTTGCGTTCGGCGACTAGCACCGCAAGCCGCCCGAGCATGCTCAACGCAGGCACACGATGCGCACTCGGGGTGCCATCGCTTTGCCAGGCAAAGCAACTGGGCTGCCCGGTGTGGCACGTTGGCCCGGCTGGAAGCGCAAGCACAAGCAACGCATCACCGTCACAGTCATGCCGAATTTCAACGAGTGTCAAGGTATTGCCGGAGCTCTCACCCTTAGTCCACAGCGTTTGGCGACTGCGACTATAAAAAGTCACCAACCCAGTGGCGTGCGTCTGCGCAAGCGCAGCGTCATTCATGTAACCGAGCATCAACACTTCGCCGGACACCGCATGTTGTACGATGGCAGGCACCAATCCATCACGATCGAACGTTACCATGTATGACCTACTTTTGCCTCTGGCAATGATTGTCTTGTCTGTGGCCCATTATACCATCGCCCGATGAGCACCTCACCAAGCCGAGGTGGCCGATTAATGGCGAAAATGTCGCCGCCCCGTAAATATCATCGTCACGCCGAGGCGATTGGCGGCGGCAATCACGTCGGCATCACGCACGGAACCACCCGGTTGCACAATGGCGGTGACTCCGGCCTGTGCGGCAGTCTCGACTCCGTCGGGGAAGGGGAAAAAGGCGTCACTGCCCAGCACGGATCCCTGTAGCGACAACCCGGCCCGATGCGCCTTTTCTACGGCCACTCGAGCACTATCGACACGGCTCATCTGCCCGGCCCCCACCCCCAGAGTGCGATCTGCTGCAGCATAGACGATGGCGTTGGATTTGACATGCTTTACCACCTTCCAGGCAAATTCGAGCCCGGCTTGTTCCGTAGCCGTTGGTTGTCGTTCGGTGACACACTGCCATACTTCACCCCGAGGCGACTCACGGTCAGGTTGTTGCACGAGGAAACCACCCGGAATGGTGTGGATTTGTAGCGTTTGATCGCCGCTAATCGCCTGGTGCACCTTCACCAAGCGGCGTTGCTTTTTTTGCGTCAACAGTGCATATGCATCAGGGTGAAAATCAGGAGCGATGATAATTTCGGAAAAAATCTCGTCAATGGCTTGAGCTAGGGCCAAATCGAGGGGAGCACTCACCGCAATGACACCACCAAACGGAGCTTCACGGTCGGTAGCGAAGGCCTTGTGCCACGCTGCAACACCGGTGGGTGCCACGGCCACACCACAGGGATTCGTATGTTTCACGATGGCCACTGCCACATCGTTCGTATGCGCGAACTCTTCGACTAATTCCTGTACAGCATTGATATCAAGAATGTTGATGTACGATAACTCTTTGCCGTGCAACACCTGAAACCGCGCATCAAAATCACCATACAACGCTGCCTGTTGATGCGGATTTTCGCCGTAACGCAACGTGCGGGTCTTGCGACTATGCACGACGAGCTCCGCGGGAAAGGATTCATCACCGGCAAGATAATGGGCAATCGTCGCATCATAACTGGCAGTATGCGCGAATGCTTTGGTGGCCAACGCACGACGCATGGCGTGGTCAACCTCTCCGGCACGCAAGGCTGCAATGATGACCGGGTAATCGGCCGGTGAAACCACCGGCAACACGGCTGCGTGGTTTTTGGCGGCGGCCCGAATCATGGCTGGTCCACCGATGTCGATTTGCTCAATGGCATCTACATCACTGACTCCAGGTTTGGCGATAGTAGCCGCAAATGGATACAGATTGACAACCACGAGGTCAAGCGGGTGGATTCCGTGCACAGCGAGCGTCTCCATGTGCCCAACAAGATCACGTCGTGCCAAGATGGCACCATGGATGGCTGGGTGCAGAGTTTTGACACGACCATCGAGAATTTCGGGGAAGTTGGTCAGCTCACTGACACTCTTGACCGCCACGCCGGCAGCCGCAATAGCCGCCTTGGTGTTGCCCGTCGAGTACAACTCAACCCCGAGCGCAACGAGTTGCGTGGCAAATTCAACAATTCCCTGCTTGTCAGAGACACTCAACAGTGCACGCATGGAGTCTACCCCTCTCCGATACGACGCTTGCGCAGGCCACTCAACACTGGTCGGGTCTTGGGGGGACGCCCAGTGCGTATCATGCGCAATGCCTCAACCTGGGCTTCGAGCGTCTTGTCGGCCCATCCATAGATGGTTGGACGGCTTTTATTCAATGCACTTGCAATCTGGGTCACGTTGGTACGATATTCGGGGTCGAATGTCGCAAGGTGCACACGGGCTATGGCGATGATTTGCTGAATTTCATCGGGTGTTAAGTTGAGGTCATCAATTAACTTAGCTGCACGACGATTTTGTTCAAGATTTTGCATCTTTGGACTCCATAGTTCACTAACGAAACCACTCTGACAGCTCAAAAAACATTGTACAATACGATTGTTTGGGTATGCAAATCAAATTGTCGTCTGTTCATCAAATGTTAAGGTTCTTTCTACCTAGAAAGGAGCACTGATGCCGGTACATTCAACGGACCTCTTTCGACAACATGCGACACTGCTCCAGATTAGCAATGCGATGACTGCCCAGCTTGATATCAACGCGCTCCTCTCATTGGTCATCCACTCAGCGGTCGATTTGTTGGCAGGCAATGCGGGCATTATCGCACTACGTGACGAATCTGGTGTACTCCGCATCCACGCAGCTGCCCATATTCCTCAGCCACAATGGTCGGCGTTTACTGCGCTCGTTGAGCAGTTCCAAGATGAAGAATTTCAATGTAGTGACCAAAATTTACAAGATATACGGCTTTTAACGGAAATGCCATTACGTCAAGTAACTGCATTAGCACTGCGGTATCACGGCACCTCGGTAGGGATGATTTTGGTATTTCGAGCTGCAGTAAATGTTGCATTTAGCGAGGACGACCAAGCCATTCTGGCTGCGTTTGCAAATCAGGCCGCCATCGCGGTCACCAATGCACGTTTGTTTCAGACCCTCGCCCGTGAAAAACAGCACCTCTCAGCCATCGTCGAGCAGAGCATAGACGGGGTGATGATTCTCGATAGTCGGTGGCGGATTACGGCTTTTAATCGTGCGATGGAGCTACTCACTGGGTGGGAGCGCGAAGCGGCCAACGGCCGTCCGTGTGCCGAAGTCGTCGGTATTCAGACCGCTGCTGGTGGCAATCTGTGTCAAATCGACTGCCCGTTGCAGCGCGAGCATGTGGGCAATATTGTGCATGCCGAAGGCTGGATTCTTTCACGCGATGGCCGGCGGCGGTACATTCAAAGCACATACACCATCCAACGTGACCCGAACGGGCATTTTGCCGGCGCCATCGTGAATGTGCGTGATGTCACTCAACAAAAAATTGAATCCGAGATGCAAAATACGTTCATTTCGGTGATTTCACACGAGCTCAAAACCCCGGTCAGCATCATCAAGGGGTACGCCGAAATGCTGGCACGCCCAGATGTGACCTGGCGCCCCGAACAAATCCGTGACAGCCTGCAGATCATCATCGAAGAAGCCGATCGGCTCGGCAACGAAATCAACAGCCTCCTCGATGTATCACGCATGCAACTCAACGCTTTACACCTTGAGCTCAGCAGTTGGCCCATCCAAGCGCTCATCGAACAAGTCTGTGTGCGCTTTGCCGCTCAAGCAGAGCGCAGTGGTGTGCATTTGGAGGTACGCATCAGCGAAGATATCCCCGATGTATTCGCCGATCGTGAAAAAACCCGACTTGTTTGCGAAAATCTAATAACCAACGCCATGAAATACAGTCCATCTGGTGGTACTATTCGTATTCAGGGGCGTCGTGACCAAGCGCTTGCCATCATATCGGTCACCGATCAAGGGATTGGCATCCCGCTCGAAGAACAGGGCAAGATTTTTGATCGCTTTTACCGGGTCGACAATCGCGTCAGCCGAGAGACCCAAGGATTCGGCATCGGGTTGTTTTTGGCCAAGTCGATTGTCGAGGCCCAAAAGGGGCAAATCTGGGTTGAGAGTCGCCCACAACAAGGCGCCCGGTTTTCGTTTTCGTTGCCACTCTCGACAAGCCGCATCGGCGGGACAGTAGAAATTGCCGACGATGTGGTCATCGACCTCAGTAGTGGGGAGGAATCCACATGACAGAACTACGCGATATATTGATCCTCATCGTCGACGATGAAACCCGCCTCGCCAACATGCTCCAGATGAACCTGCAGGCCGAGGGGATTCGTAGTCTGGTCGCAAGTAACGGTCGTGAAGCGCTCGATGCCCTCCGCGAAGAAATGCCCGGCATCATCCTCCTCGATGTGATGATGCCCGGAATGGACGGCTACGAGACTCTCCGCCGCATCCGCATCGCCTCGCAGGTGCCCGTCATCATGCTTACGGCCAAAGATCAAGAAGATGACCGCATCAAAGGGCTGGAGTTGGGAGCTGATGACTACATCGGCAAACCGTTCAGTTATCGCGAACTACTCAGTCGCATTCGCGCCGTACTGCGCCGCCACCATACTCCGGCACCCGCCACACTCGGTCAAATCATCGTCGATGACCGTTTGGCCATTGATTTCAACAAACGGGAGGTGCTCATCAACGGTGAACGCATCAACTTGCGCCCCACCGAATATCGTCTGCTGTACCACCTCGTGCAACGCGCCGGCTATGTGATGACCCACAACGAATTGTTGGCCAAAGTGTGGGGGCCCGAGTACCACGACGAAACTCACTACTTGCGACTCTATGTGACCTATTTACGCCAAAAAATCGAAGTTGACCCGGCCAATCCGGTGTACATTCTTACCGAGCGCGGTGTCGGATATCGCTTTGTGGAGATCCCAAAGGAGGAATAACCCATCATGTCACAGGCAAACGTGACCGTCATTGACGTCGACCAACAGAGCTTTCAAGCGGCCGTTATCGAGCAATCGCACCACGTTCCCGTGGTCGTTGATTTTTGGGCACCGTGGTGTGGGCCATGTCGGACCCTTGGACCGACACTTGAGCGCCTGGCAAATCACGCCAACGGTAGCTGGATACTGGCAAAAGTCAACGTGGATGAAAACCAGCCTCTGTCGCAGATGTTTGGGGTTCAGGGAATTCCCGCAGTCAAAGCGTTCAAGGATGGCAAAATCATCGAGCAATTCACCGGGGCGCTCCCTGAATCACAGGTAAAAACGTGGCTCAAGAAATTCGTCAGCAGTGGCGACGATCTGCACATCAGCCAGCTCCTCACACTAGCGCTCAGCAATCCGCAGATGGCCAAACAACAATTTGAAGCACTCCTGAGCACACACCCCAGCAATCATGCCCTCCGTTTGGCCTATGCCGAGCTCTTGGTACGGAGTGATGACGGTGAGGCTGTACCGCAACTCAAGCAGATTCCAGCAGGCAGCGATGAATACGCCAAAGCGCAGGCTTGGATGGTCATCGCTGCCGCCTTACAGGGCACCCAAGTCACCACAAGCGCCAGCAACCCGAGCTACGATGTGGCCATGCGCCAGTTTGCCACGGGGGCAGTGAGCGAAGCCATCGCCGGACTCCTCGACATGGTGCGCTACCAACGCGCCTGGGGCGATGATGCGGCCCGAAAAACGCTCCTCGCCATTTTTGTGGTGCTCGGCGATGCCCACCCGCTCGTGGCAAGCGCACGTCGCGAATTGGCAGCCGCACTCTTTTAATACGCTACACAACGCCGAGCTCACCATATAACGCAAGCATGGCGTCGATCATGGGTGTCACGGTGTACTGCCGTTGCACCCATGTTGTGGCGTTGTGCGCATACTGCGTACGCAACGTGCGATCGGCGAGTAGACGCATGATTGCCTCAGCCAGAGCCACGGCGTCACCCGGTGGCACCACCAGACCGGTCTCTTGATGCCGATTAATCACACTCGTGGCGGTGCCGATTTCACAACTGACCGCTGGCAGACCCGCCGCCAAAGCCTCAAGCATCGCCAGACCGTAGGCCTCGGCACGCACATGCGACGGGAAGACAAACAGCTGTGCTACACTGTAGAGGGCACTGACGTCGGCACGACTACACGACCCCAACCAGATGATTCGCTCCGATACACCGATGGCACGGGCATATGCGCCGAGCCGCTCACGCTCCGGACCATCGCCAACCAGCACAAGGCGCACTTCGCTGGGAAGCAGTGCGAGAGCGGCCACGGCATACTCCAACCCCTTGTAGTAGCGCATGCGCCCAACCCAGAGCAGACAGGGAAAAGGCAAGCGGTGTTGCCAATGCGCAATCAAAGCTGGATCAGCAGCTACTGCAGGCTCAATACCGAGTGGAATGGTGCGACACTTTGCGTGGAATGGCGCCAACCACGGCGATGAGTCACGATAGGCATCGCTCGACACTACGATGCGGGCCGCTCGACGGAGCGTATGGCGTAACACAGGGGCGTAGAGGCGCAACCAGCCTTGTTGGCGCACCACGTCACTTTGATAACTGACCACCAATGGAGTCTGCGGTACTGCCAAGCTCATGATGTCGCCTGTTGGCCATGGCATTTGTAGGTGGACTAGATCCGGCTTGAGCCGTCGTAACAGCGGCCACAACGCCAATGAAATCGGCGATGAGGCGATGTCGAGTTGCCGGGGTACTCGATAAATCGTGACACCGTGGTGCATGCTCTGCGGTGCAAGTTGTTGCCCGGCAGGCTGGCAGACAACCACGCTCGTACGCACCCCGCGTGCAGCCATTCCCTCAGCAAGGGTTTGTAGGTGCGCTTCAATGCCGCCGTGGACGGGAGCATAGTCTTTGTAGAGATGAACAATGTGCACAGAAGGATCTCATGGCGAAACGCAAAACAGAATCCCCTCCATTATACGACCCACGCAATCAACTCAACGACCTAAGTAGCAAAGAGTGGACGTATGCGCTTGGATCGGTGCTGATGACTCGCTACCCGGCCAAAGGCGCTGATAGCATGGCGCACCACATACGGCGACGCCATCCTTCACCCAAACCCCCCCAACTCATCGCCGAAATCGTACGGTTTTTCACCAAAAAAAACGGCCGCGTGCTCGACCCATTTTGTGGATCGGGGAGCACACTCCTTGCCTGTAGCCTTGAAGGGCGCAGTGGCATTGGCTTCGATTTGAATCCTGAATACCAGCAGTTGTACACCGACACAGCCGGCGAGTTGGGGCTTGCCACCCACCCCTACTACGTCTGTGATGCCTGTGATGCCCGGAGCTATGCCGTATTGGGTGAAACCCCCGTGGATCTCGTCATCGCCGACCCACCCTATGGCGAGATGCTTGCGCGCAAACGCACCGGACACCGCGCCAAGAAGGGCGCACCACAAGCCACACCGTTTAGCGACCTCAGCGCAGATTTAGGCAATTTAGAACGCGATGTGTTCATGGAACAATTGCTCGTGGCCCTGCAACATGCTAGTCATCATTTGCGCAGACATGGCCATCTCGTGCTTTTCATCAAAGATTTTCAACCAACGGAGCTCCACCACAACATGCTCCATGCCGATGTGGTGACGGCACTCACCCGCATTCCGAGCCTGCGCTTCCGTGGCTATCGCATCTGGCATGACGCCAATATCAACCTCTTCCCATTCGGCTACCCGTATACGTTTGTGGCCAATCAAACCCATCAATTCATCTTGGTGTTCCGCAAAGAAACCCCGCTCAGCGATCATGCTGAGCGGGGATCGTAGCGTGGTTACACGCACATACAGCTACTCGTTGGCTGGCGGTTGCCAGAGATCAAACTCCTGGTCGGCACGGATTTTGCTCCCGATTGCCACTGCCGCACTAATCAGTACGACGTTTTTTACGATGTACTGCCCCTCTAGTGTCAACACAAAGGGAAATTGTTGCCATACGAGATGCGGTGCAAGAACCAGTGGTGACAGTGTGCCGACCATCTGCAAAAACAACAGCAAGATGGTTACCCGCATGCCGTAGCCAATCAAAAAACCAACGCCGATGGCAATTTCCCACAACGCTAAAAAGGGAATGAAATATTCGAGCGGCAAAAACCCCATCGTGGCGCGAATCAGACCGTCTGCAGGGCTCAAACCGGGAATCAACTTCAAGGCTCCAAACCATACAAAAACCAACCCCATCGACCATCGCAATAGCACCGTTGCGTTGCGTTGCATCCAGCACGTCACCGTGCGATCGATCCGATATAAGATGTGCGTCATACAAGTACTCCTCGGATCATCTGCTTCCTGCCCATACTATATCAATTTGTTCTATATTGCACAAATACTAATTTTCATTTTATTTATATCAATTTTGTTATAATTAAACAACATCAAACATGAGGAGCGAAGCATGCAAATCGACCAGTTACGCACCTTTATTGCCGTGGCCAAGTACCAGCACGTCAGCCGAGCCGCCCAGGAGCTCCACATGGCGCAACCAGCCGTCAGCCGGCACATCCGCGAGCTTGAGCGTGCCTGTGGGGGGATTGCCATTATCGAGAAGGTGGGGCGAAATGTGCGTCTCACGGAGGCAGGTGACGCACTATTGCTCCATGCGCAATCGATTCTTGCCGAAGTCGCAGCGGCCGAAGTCGCCATGAAACAACGACTCGGCATGTCGGCGGGGAGCGTGGGAGTGGGCACACCACCCACCATCGGACTCTGGGCATTACCCGACGTACTTGCTGATTTTCACCGTCGACACCGTGCCATCGAATTGCGCATCCAGCAGGGGAGTACGAGCAACTTGCTCCACCAACTCAGCCTCGGCGAAATCGACATGGCAGTGGTGACATTGCCAATACCAGAGCGTGGTCACGACATCGTAGAGCTGTTTGCGGAGCCACTCAAAGCGGTGATGCATCCCGATCATCCACTTGCACACCTGCCCATGATTACCATTGAGCAGTTAGCATCTGAGCCGCTTTTGTTGTACCCACCCGGATACGAAATGCACGATCTGATTATCAACATTTACCACGAGGCAGGATTTATCCCCAAAGTGGTGTTGAACGGTGGGGATGTGGCGTTATTGTTACGGCTTGCAGCGGCCGGATTGGGAGTAACCATTGTGCCACAACTTGCCTTGAAGGACGCACCAGCGGTTGCCAGCGTGCCTATCCGCCACACGCGCATGCAACGCCGCGTGGGAATTGTAACCCGGAGCGACCGTAGTTTGACGCCCCCGGCTCTGGCATTGCGCCATGTGCTGATTGGTGCACTTACCACCACACATCTAGCGTGACAAGTCGCTCGTGCTCATCTGATCGAACTGGAGCTCGGTATGCAACACGCGTACCGCAGTTTCGACTTCATCATCAGGGAGTACAAACGACATGTAGGCGCCATGCATGGCGCGTGACGTCATCAGCAAGTGTACTTGGGCGCGGCCAAGGGCATGCACAGAGCGGGGCACCAACGTCCCTCCCAACACGGGTGATATGACCGAAATCAGCGCAACCGAGGGCACATTGGTGAGCTGGTAGCCATCTACGAAAGCAGTTTGGAAGACTTCATCGGCATAGATGAGATCGGGTTGGCGCACCAACACAATCAGGGTGCGATCGAGCTCACTCTGATGGGCCATGAGGATTTCGATGCCAGCCTGCGCCAAAGCGCGTGTCACATCGGCGGCCAACTCCGGAGTCCACGTATCGTACACTGCGGGCAGTGAAGAGGCGGTTGCCGAGACCATGGCTAAATTACGCGTGGAGATGATGCTTCCCCAGCTCCCTAGCTGGCTGGTATGTGCGGTAATCAGGGTGCCAGGCAGTTCGGGGGCACGCACATTGACGATACGCAGTGGGATCTGCTTGGTGGCCAACGGCATTAACGCGCGCAGATGCAAGATCTCGGAGCCACTCAACGTCGCCAGCTCGGCGGCCTCACGGTACGACAGCACGGGCAACGATGTCGCAGTGGAGATGATTTTGGGGTCGGCGGTCAAGACGCCATTCACGTCGGTCCACAAAAACACTTCGGTTGCATTCACGGCGGCGGCAACCAGCGATGCGGTATAGTCGCCACCACCACGACCAAGCGTGGTAATGGCACCACTACGCGTAGCACCTGTGTAGCCTGTGATGACCGGCACGATGCCTGCGGTCAACATGGGCAAAATGCGATCACAGATGCGCACCACCGAATCATCGACAAAGGGCCGTGCAGAGCCGAAACGTTCATCGGTAATGATGAGTTCGGTGGCATCAATCATTTGTGCGGCCACGCCATTTTGGCGCAAAATCACGGCGAGCACATGTGCGGCAAAGCGCTCCCCGAGGCTGGCAATGGCATCACTCCCACGAGGAGAATGTTCACCAAGAGTATTCATGGCACGCGAGGTACGATCAAGTTGTTTGAGGAGCTCTGAGAGCTTCTGGTAGAGCATTTCTCGCTCCCAGGCATCACTCACATAGCGCTCTGCAATTTGGCGATGACGATTCCACAATTCACGTCGGGCATAATCCGTTTCGATTTCACCACCATGAGTCGATGCGCGAGCTGCACGCAAGAGTGCATCGGTGATACCGGGCAACGCACTACAGACGACGGCCAGGGCATGCACCTCACGGTGCATATCCCGGATGATGGCAACGGTCTGTTGAATTTGTTCAACATCAGCAAATGCTGCCGCACCAAATTTAAGCACGCGCATGGCAACCTCCAGAGGTATTAGGAGCGATGATCTAATCCCGCACGACTGACCACCAATGGAATGGCCTTGGTCCACCCAACCGACATGAGATGGACGCCGCGCACCCCTTCGATGGCGAGCAGTTGCTGACAAAGCTCGGCTGCTACCGTCACCCCCTCTGCTTCGGGGTCAGCAGCCTGCTCCATGCGCTCGACGATATGCTCCGGCACGCGTGACCCGGGCAAATGGTCGCGCAAAAATCGGGCCGACTGTGCTGATTTGATGATCATGACACCAGCCATAATACTCGCCTGCTGGTGCAACCCGAGTGTACGCACCGCCTGCATCCACTCAGCAAAGCGGTCCACATCAAAGATGATTTGCGTCTGAATGAACTCGGCACCGAACTGGATTTTACGCTCGAGCCGGGTGGCCTTTTCGATGTTGGGATTGGCGACACCGCCCACCAAATACCGCGGGGCCACCGTCAACGTCGTGCCCGATTGCATGGTGGCATGATCACGCATGGTGCGAAGCATGGTGATGAGTTGAAACGAATTCACGTCAAGGACGTTTTTGGTCTCTGGGTGATCACCGATACGTGGATGATCGCCAGTCATCGCCAAAATATTCTGCACCCCACACATTGCACCACCGAGGGCGTCTGCCTGAAGTGCAATCCGGTTACGATGCTGGCATGTCATCTGTGCAATCACTTCATAGCCGTGTTGACGCAGAAAAATAGCTGCCGTCATCGCAGACATGCGACCAAGGCCACGCTGGTTGTCGGTCAAATTCAAGGCATCCACGGCAGGAGCCAGATTTGCCGCCAACTTCAAGAGTGCTTCAGGGGCGGCACCGCGTGGGGGAGCGATTTCACCGGTCACCACGGTCTTACCAGTGGCCAACAACTCGTGTAAACGACTATAGTACACACATGCTCCTTATGTTTCGCAAAAAACAAACACGCTGTCGGTGTGAACCCGACAGCGTGCACGAACTTCGGGTTGTATTATTGCGCGACTCCTACGGCTTTGGTCTTGCCAATCATCTCGACCACCGGAGTCCCGTCGCGTTCGACCCAGACACCGCATTCACTGCCATCTTGGCTCTCGCCGAGGTTCATCACGCTACCATCAAAGCGCAGGGCCGGATGATACCACTTGTAGACCTTTTCGGCCTCCCCAACCACGTAATGGCCGATGAGTGAGCGCCGAAAGCGATCATGGCTGACGTTGGGGAGACTGCCATGAATCAGCTGCCCGTTGAAGAAGAGCACATCGCCGGCACGCATGATAATCGGCTTTACTGCCATACCAGCAGGCACTGGCACCGTCACATCCGTGAAACTCTGCGTGGTGTCGGCTGCCACCGTGCACAGCACCGGCAAGCGATGGCTCCCCGGCACCACCTGCAAACAGCCGTTTTCTTCGTCACAATCGTCGAGTGCCAACCATGCCGCACAACAGGTGCCCGGCTCAACTCGTAAGTAGTACTGATCTTGGTGGAGTGCTTGGCCACGGGCAGCCGGTGGTTTGAAGTAAATCATCGTCTGCACCGCATACGGCTCGCTCCCCAAGATGGCCGTCATACAATCACGCAGACGTTCATCAAGCAAAAACGCTAGACTTTGGGCATCGTAGCGGTGCATTTGTAGCATGCGCGGGTATTGCTTGAGCGGGTCGTGTGCCTCTTTGACCGCGTTCACATCGGCCTTACTTCGGTGCTCAACGTTCAGTTGCATGTAGTGATCGCGGAGATCTGCCACTTCTTGTGCGCTAAACATGCCCCGTGCCACCGTATACCCATCATCGCGAAATTCGTACTGCAGCTGTGTGTACATCGATTACTCCATGGTAATGACGACTACGCAACGGTGCGTAGCCTGTGACACTAGTCGACAAACAGTGGGGCCATTTCTTGGTGCTTGAGGAGCTGTTGCATGGCTTCTTCAGAGGGTGGGTACACATAGCGCTCTGCGGCATCGAACACGCGCGGCAACAAGGTGACATCACCAACGGTATTGAGGAAGACACCACTGCGCCCCAGCACCCAGTGCACCGCAGTGTCGATTTGTGACTGCTCAAGCAACGGCTCATACCAGGTAGCAGAATGACGATCGATGCCTTCAGCCCATGGGCGACGCACAATGGCCTTAATGGTCTGCACCCCCACGTTGCGTTCTCGGCAGCGCTGTAGCAAACGTTCGAAATCGTGCCGGTACTGTGCATTCTGCATCAAGATGTAGCTATACGGCAACAGCACCGTGTCGAAATCGTGCCGGTCGAGCGACTCGTAGTGGCGCTGGGCGACTTGCAAGCCGTGGCCGGTTACACCGACATACTTGACAATCCCCGCCTTTTGCGCCTCAAGGGCGGCCTTCAACGCGCCGTCTGGTCCCATTGCCACGTCCCATTCGGCCTGATCAACCAAGTTATGAAGTTGAATGAGATCGATAGAATCAACACCCATGCGTTGCAACGACATACGAATCTGGTCGCGGGCAGCCGCATAGGTGCGCTCACCGGTTTTGGTGGCCAGAAAAAAGCGATCACGACGACCTTGCTTGAACCAAGAGTGCATGCGATCTTCGGACGCGCCGTAACTAGCTGCCGTGTCGATATGATTAATGCCGTACTGCATCAGCACGTCAAGAGTCTGATCTGCAGTCCGCTGGTCCACATTGCTGAGGGCTGCCGCACCAAAGATAGTCTTGGTGCTCATATGGCCGGTGCGCCCAAACACTTGTGTTGCAATCATGGCATTCTCCTTCAATTGATGGTCTCACCAACACCCGAGGTACATGTATCGTACCACGGAGCGGAACAACCTGCTATGCCAGCACATCCTCACGCATGATCTGTGCAAAGGCTTCCAACAAATAATCGGCGTCGTCACCGTTGAACGGCATGGGCGGGCGGATCTTGACCACGTTGTGATATGGGCCATCCGTACCCGCCAAAATGCCGTAATCGCGCAACCGGTTCGAGACATACGACGCTTCATCATCCGCAGGCTCAAGTGTTTCACGGTTACGAACCAACTCCACACCCAAAAACAACCCGGCCCCTCGCACATCACCGATCATGGCATGGTGCGGAGCAATATCACGTAATCCACGCAATAGGCGTTCACCCATCACCAGTGCATTTTGTTGCAGTGGCTCGTCGCGTAACACGTCGAGGACGGCAAGGCCAGCAGCCACCGAAACATTATTGCCCCCGAACGTGGCAAAGTACTCCATCCCGTTGTCGAATGCGTCCGCAATGGCACGCGTCGTAACAACCGCTCCCAACGGCTGACCGTTGCCAATCGGTTTCCCCATGACCACGATGTCTGGAATTGCATCATGCGAATCAAATGCCCAAAAGTGCGTGCCGATGCGCCCAAACCCCACCTGGACCTCATCGGCAATACAAAGGCCCCCAGCCGCACGTACCGCCGCATACACCTCGCGCAGATAGTTCGGCGGCAAAACGATTTGACCACCCACACTCGGCAACGTCTCCGCAATGTACCCGGCCAACTGCCGCCCTTGCCCTTCGATACGACGAATCACGTCTTGGACCTGCTGTGCATATTTATGCCCTGCCGCAGGATCGGTGCGTTTGAAGGGACCACGGTAGTCATCGGGAATCGGTGCCGTATGTACCCAATCTGGGGCCCCTGTGCCCCCAGGGCCATCATGTTTATATGGGCTTATGTCAATTAGTGTGTTGGTATGCCCGTGGTAGGCCGCTTCCAGTACGATCATATCTTTGCGACCTGTAGCAGCGCGCATCAAACGGATGGCCAACTCGTTGGCCTCGCTCGCTGAATTCACAAAATAACAAACATCGAGACCTGCGGGCATGGTGGCGCTCAAGCGTTGTGCGTACTCTTGGAGTTGATCGTTGAGGTAGCGCGTATTGGTGCTCAGCAAACCATATTGTGCCGTTGCAGCCCGCACCACCCGAGGATGACAATGCCCCACATGTGCCACATTGTTGTAGGCGTCGATATAGGTCCGGCCAGTGTGGTCATACAAATACTGCTGCCAACCGCGGACGATTTTGAGCGGTCGCCGATACGAGATACTCAAGTTGCGGCCAATGCGTTGCCGCCGCTCACCGAGAGTAATCTCGAGGGGCTTTTGCGGCGCTGGCACTGCATCAACCGGCATCCGCAACAAGAGGTTCGGGTTGGGTGACAACGACGACCACACCGCTTGCTGTGACGCATAGCCAACCCCTGGGAAATCGCGCCCTTTGTCGAGCATGTCGAGCACAATTTGGAAGTGCACGTGAGTCGGCCATTTGCCATTGACATCAGGAATGCCGAAACTGCCGATACGCTGACCAACGGTCACCGCTTGTCCGACCACCAACGTGCGGACTGATTCGTCGCTGAGATGCCCATAGAAGGTATAAAACACATCGCCGGCATCGGTGGTGTGCTCAAGCACCGTCAAATACCCGTAGTCGAGATCCGCCGGCAGGTATTCAAGCATGGCTACGCGGCCGGCAAGTACCGCATGCACAGGGGTCCCCGCTGGTCCCCAAAAATCAACGGCAAGGTGCAACGTCCGGCGCTCGGCATTGATGAGTCCAGCGGCCGCATAGCGATCGGTGGTGTAAATCATGCGCGGCTCAAGGTACCCCCCGACACCGATACGTCCATCCAAGTGAATGTCGAGGATGTTGGCGAACCGGGGCATGGCCGCATTCTTTGGGTCTGCCCCTAACAACGTACTCCCCACACTCAAATCCAGGGCCACCCGGTCGTGGTCGGCTAATTCGCGGCCCAAAATCGGCGCGGTTGGTTGCTGTTGCATCCACGCCACGATGCGCGCATGTGCTGGATGTGCGGCTTCACCACAAGCCGCTCGTATGCGATATTCGATGAGGCGTGGATGCTCTGCACACAAACACTGCAACAAACGCCAGGCCGGTGCTTCGCTGACCACCATGTAGGGGTCATCGGGGCGTTCTTGTTTGCGGATTGCAGACACGGTCACGCTAATACACAGGCGCATGCAGAGCATCGGATAGAGCAGAGCCATCTCGGCGGCGGTAAGGGGTCGGGCCGCATGATACCGTGCTACCATCACCATCAGGGCATCGAGGGGATCAGGATGACGCATCAACACGTAGGCCGCTGCAATGGCCAAATCGCTGATGGTGGCGGTATGCATCATATCGCCTAAATCGAGGATACCAGTGACCTGGCGCTTTTGGTAGGCGGGAGCACCCACAACCATGTTGTAATCGTTGACATCGCCATGAATGATGCTATAGGGCACCTGATGGCCGTGCTGCGCATAGGCGGCCAAGCAGTTGGCACTCATGGAGTCGACGATGTGCCGTTGCTGGGCATCTCCGAACACGTGCAAGTAATCGCGTATCCAACCACCCCGCATGACATCCCATTCTAATTCGCGGTACGCAGCCGCATGCGTGAATCCATGCAAGGCGGCGCCAAGTTGCCCGACCAACTCGCCCACGTGCCCGGCAAGCGCATCGTCGACAGGATTTGCCTGGGCAAATAGCGTCCCCTCCAAATACGTCAACATCCAGACAATGTGACGCTGATCTGCGATGTCGACCACCGACCAATCAGCGCCGTTGTGCTGACGCACTACCCGTTGCAACGGAATCTGCGGAGCCGTCTGGGCCACGTGGTTGAGCGCGGCAATTTGCATGTCGACAAATGCACTGGAACGATTGGGATGCATTATTTTAAGCACATAGGCGGCACCTCGTGCATCGATGACTTTGACGTTGCAGTCATATTCACCCGGGAGACGGGTAATGGTGGCGTGCACCCCGTAGAGTGCGCTCAAGATGGAGTGTATTGCCGCATCTGCAATCATGACTGGCTGGTCATTTGATAGCATTGGACCCTCTTTCACATGGGCGAAGAAATTTGTTGAAATTATACCACTCTCCGCTACTGCCCCGCAGGAACTGAGCATTGCCAAGTATCGTCCATCTATGCTACGCTAGAGCGCACAATCCGCCTAGGCAAGCGAGGCAAACAATGACCCATTTCAGCAACGACGTACTCTGGAACAATCGCCCTTGGAGTGCCTTTGAATCCCTCCAACGCGATGCCGTCTGTGATGTCTGTGTCATTGGGCTTGGCGCCTCTGGTCTGACCGCCATCCAACACCTCGTTGCAACTGGACGCACCGTCATCGGCATCGATGCGCACATGGTCGGGCATGGTGCGGCCGGGAGCAATGGCGGGTTCATCTTGGCCGGCATTGCCGCCTTTCATCATGACGCTGTGGCCCAACTCGGACACGCCCGCGCGACGGACCTCTATCGGCAGACCATCGCCGAAATCGCTCACCTCGCCCATGCAGAGCCGAGCTTCCGCCAAACAGGGTCGTTGCGGATTGCCTGCGATGCCACCGAATACGCGGACTGCGTAGAGCAGTACCGTATCATGCGCGCTGATGGGCTTGCTGTGGAGCAGTATGCGGGGCCCGAAGGTGAAGGATTGCTGTTCCCCGGTGATGGCGTATTTCAGCCACTCGAGCGCGTGCGCCGCCTCGCCCAATCCGTACACGCCGCTGGTGCGCAGCTCTACGAGCGGAGCCTGGTGACAGATGTGCGCCCAGGCGAAGTCAGAGTGGGAGCACACCGCATTCATGCCGAACACATCATCGTGGCCGTCGACGGTGCACTTGAGCGCATCTTCCCACAGCTCAGCAACGAAGTCCGTACCACGCGCCTTCAAATGATTGGTACGGCCCCAGACCACCAATCTACGTTGTCACGCCCGGTGTACTACCGCTACGGCTACGACTACTGGCAACAACTCCGTGATGGTCGAATTGTCATCGGCGGGAGCCGTGATCGGCATGCTGACAGTGAATGGGGCTACGCCACTGGTCCATCACACGCCGTCCAACACGACATTGAACACACACTGCGTACCGTGGTGGGCAGTCATGCGCCCGTCACCCATCGCTGGGGTGCGAGCGTCGCGTATCACATCACCGATGTCCGCCCACTCGTGCGCGAAATCATGCCCCGTGTATGGGCCTGTGGCGCCTACAACGGCACAGGGAACGTGGTGGGCACTATCGTGAATCGCCTGGTGACAGAAGTGATTGTGCACGGCCACGCACCCGCACTTGCAGTGTGGCAGGAGTAGGCTCCATGGTGACCCACGTCCCACTGCTCACCCATGTGCGCCCACTGTTCGATGTGCCACGCATCCCTGCCCAGCGGATGGCTGAATACCTGAAGCTGATGGGCGCACATGCCGGTGGTGTCGTGTTGCCATCCCTAAATTTTTATAACCCGATGAGCAAACCGCATGTGGCCACCTACATCGATGACCTCGTCGCACTCAAAATCGAGCAGATGGCTGGCATGTGGCTCCAAGATGCTGATGTTACCCGACTCACACTCTCAAAACCCTTTCAGCACGGGTTTGCCGTCGTCGATGATGTCGCCGGTGGTTGGACGGAGCGCAGTGCCGTAGAAATGACCATGCGCACCGCACTCGCCTACGGCACAGCCCATGGCTGGCTGACCAGTCTCCTCTTTGTGAGTGACCCGATCGATCTCGTGCACATCCGACGCGTCGTCAAAACGACCGTCGCCCGAGCCGCCTGGCCATTGCCACAGCCGCACACACTAACCTTGGCACAACTGCTCGCCCACGAACGCACCATTTGTAGCTTTGCTGGGTGCCACTACACACTCGATGCCGATGACCTTGACTATACCCGCACCGTGCTTTCACAGTACCGTGACGCAACCGCCTACCATGTCCATGTGGCCGCCCTCTTTGGCGATCGGATTGCACGACACAACGGTTTCCCACCACTGGGACTCAGTGATTGGGCTGGCTGCGCACTCGCCGGACATCTCGCTACACCGTTGTGGGAGTAATTGTTTACTAAAAACATTTTTATAAGTTTTATCTTGCAAAAATAAATTTATTCAGATATACTATGGCATGTGCAACATATCCACGGATACACAGGAGAGAACGAGTATGCAGATGCAACGATGGCAACAGGTCATCAGCAGCGTAATGTTGATGGGTGCATTGAGCGCATGTGGGAGCACCGCCACTCCCGTGGCGACGGCACCAGCGGCAGAGGGTGACAGTGCCAAGCAGGCGCTCGTGATTTATAGCGGGCGTAGTGAAGCGCTGATTACCCCGGTTATCGAGGCATTTCAGCAAGCACATCCTGAGATTACAGTGAGCCTCAAATCTGGCAAAAACAACGAACTTGCGGCAACAATTCTCGAGGAGCGTCAAAATCCACAGGCCGACGTATTTATAAGCACGGACATGTTGACCCACATCAACTTGAGCGCTGCCGATGCTCTTGCAAAAGAGTCCATTGCGGGCACTGAAGGCATTCCAAGCGAGTTAAAAGCGGCCGATGGGAGCTGGTATTCGGTCACCAAACGGGCCCGCGTCATTATGTACAACACGACGCTTGTGAGTGCCGAAGAAGCGCCACAGTCGATTTTTGATTTGACCGATCCCAAGTGGAAGGGCAAGATTGCAGCGGCCAACTCAACCAACGGTGCCATGCAAGCCCAGGTGGCAATGATGATGAGCACAGTGGGTGAGGATGCGACTACGGCGTGGCTTGAAGGGCTTGTTGCCAACGGGACGACATTTTTCGGTGGACACACCGATGTTCGCAAGGCGGTTGGCGCCGGTGAATTTGCGATCGGCTTAGTCAATCACTACTACTACGAACTCCAAAAGCGCGAGCCAAGTGACAATCAAGTTGCAGTGGTCTATCCCGACCAAGGACCTGACCAGATTGGCGTGATGGTCAATACGACCGCAGTTGGTATCATCGCAGGGAGTCCGCATGCGGCAGCGGCAAAAACGTTCGTGGAGTTTTTGTTCTTGCCCAGCACACAACAGTTATTTGCTGAATTGAACTACGAGTACCCACTCATCGCAGGGGTAAATGTGGCAGAAGGCGTCACCCCGCTCGATACGTTGCGCACGTTGAATGTCGACATGCCAGGTATTGCCGACACTGTGCCTACGGCGATTCAATTCATCCAGGGAGCAGGTATCCCCTAGTCACGTCATTGCGAAGCCAACAATGAGCACTCCCCGTTTATGGTGACGAGCACCATGAGCGGGGAGATGGTGCAAAGATGCGGTACAATGGAATTCAGTTTGGTGGGGAATTTAGGCAACACAACTATGCACATACGACGCCGTATTTTTTGGATTTGTCTCGTTGGGATGTGGCTACTCCTCAGTGGTTGTCAACTTCTCGACCGTGAGACCAACTCGTTGGTCATTTATAGTGGCCGAACTGAAGCCTTCATGAAGCCGATCATAGCGGAATTCCAAGCACGTTACCCAGAGATACGCGTACAATTAAAATCTGGCAAAAATAACGAACTTGCGGCGACCATCCTCGAAGAGCAGGCATATCCGCAGGGCGACGTGTTTGTGAGCACCGACCAGCTGACGCACATCAACCTGAGTCGCCAGGGTGGTCTGCAGAGTAGTGTGTTTGTCGGGAGTGACACCCTTGATCCACGCATTCGCGCACACGATGGGACGTGGTATGCAGTAACCCTGCGGACTCGTGCCATCATGTACAACACCGACATGATTCGCGCAGATGCCGCGCCCCAATCGATGTTGGATTTGGTGGACCCACGCTGGCGCGGCCAGGTTGTCATGGCAGACAGCAACAATGGCCCCATGCAAGCGCAAGTGGCCGCCATGCTGACATTACTGGGTCAAGACGTGACCAAAGCGTGGCTTACGGGCTTGGTTGCCAATCAAACCACATTTTTGGCGGCGGCCACCGATATACGTAAAGCCGTCGGCAACGGGGAGTACGCCATTGGACTGCTCAACAGCTACAATTATGAGCTCCAACGCCGTGAAGCAGATGGTGCGAATGTGGGCATCATCTACCCCGACCAACAGGCAGGGCAAATGGGGTTGCTTGTCAACACGACGGCGGTGGGCGTCATCCGCAGGGCTCCCAACGAGCGTAATGCCCAACGCTTCATGGAGTTTTTATTTGCGACAGAGACGCAACGTCTCTTTGCGGACCTTAATCTCGAATACCCGGTGGTGGCTGGTGTCGCGCCTGCTCCCGGCATCCCAGCGCTAGCAAACTTCCACGTTGCTGACATTGACATGCAGCGCTGTGCCGATCGTGTCCCCGAAGCAATCGCGCTCATGCAGTCTGTGGGGATCCCATAAATGCCAAGAGACACCCTCCAACAACTAACCGGTGGGACGCGTCGTCCACCTGCGCTCGTCTGGATTTTGGCCATCAGCGTTGCCGTTATTTCACTGGTTCCTGCCGTTTATACGGTCGTGCGTGGGCTCGGTGCAAGCGGACGGTCAGTCTTACCACCATTCCCACTATTTCTCCAACTTGTCGGCAACACCGTCTTATTGTCGATTGCTAGTGCGCTACTAAGCGGCATCATTGGTGTCATTCAAGCACTCCTCATCGAGCGGAGTCATCTCTGGGGCAAAAGTATTTGGCGCATCGTAGCCGCCTTACCACTGGCCATCCCACCGTACGTATTGAGCATTTGCATGCTCGCATTACTCCGGCCACGTGGCCTCGTAGAGCGCTGGCTCGTCGAACACGGCGTAGTTGCATTTGGTGACATCCCCTTTTCATGGATATTCGGTCTCCCCGGGAGTACCATCGTCTTAGCGTTTTGTCTGTCACCCTACATCTACTTGCCAGTAGCCGCAGTGCTTCGCCAAGGAAGCAATCATCTCAGCGAAATTGCCCAGATAAGTGGGGCATCGACGTGGTATCGCCTGCGTCATGTCACCTTGCCGTTGATTGCGCCAGCAGCAGGAGGAGGCATGTTGTTGGTGATGCTCTATGCGCTCGCCGACTTTGGGGTGCCCGCACTACTGCGTCTACCGACATTTAGCACGGCAATATATGGTCGGTTTACCGGGCAAATCGACCGCGAAGGTGCGGCCCTTTTGAGCATCCCGCTGATTATCGCCACACTCGGCCTCATCGTACTCGAGGAGTGGCTGGCTGGGCGTGGTGGCGCTCAAATCAACCGCTCATGGCGCCCTCAACTCGTACGTCAACTCGGCTGGTGGCAAGCAGGAGCACAGTTCGTACTCGCAGTCTTTAGCCTGGTGGCCCTCGTCGCCCCCCTCGGGACACTCCTCTATTGGAGCTGGTTGCCACTCTCACCTAGTGAGCAGGCCAGCCTCATCGCCTGGCCCAAACTCGTCAGCATCGGCGCCAACAATGTGATTTTTGTGGGACTCATCGCCACGTTGACCACCATCCTTGCTATAACGCCTGCCCTACTCCTACGCCGTGGTGGTAAAATAGGCTTGGTTATAGCACGACTCAGTCAATCCGGGTATGCCCTACCGGGCGTCGTAGTAGCTTTAAGCATCGTACTCATGGTCAATCAGGGGGCAGTGTGGTTAACTGGCGGAATTGTGCCGTTGGTGCTTGCCTACATCATCCGGTTTCTGCCACAGGCAGTTCAAAGCCTCGATGCCGCATTGGAGCAAATTGCCCCCTCAATCGAAGAAGTGGGGCGCAGTCTCGGCCAGAGCGCATTGCGTGTCCTGTACCGCATTGTGATGCCGCTAGCGGCACCCGGGTTGCGCGCAAGTTGGGCCTTGTTGTTTCTCAGCATGCTCAAAGAGCTCCCTGCCACACTCTTGTTGCGACCAGCCGGATTCGACACCCTGGCAGTGCGTATCTGGATGCCGGCCAGTGATGGGTTTTATACGGCAGCTGCGGCACCAGCGCTACTCCTGATTGTGGGAGCACTTGTGCCCGTTGCCTTGGTGCTACGGAATCAATACCGATGAGTTGCGGTGTTCAGAGATAGGGAAATGGGCATGGAAGCGGTCGTTTCACTAAAAAAAGTCACACGCCACCCGGCTACAGCAGCTCACGCCATCGTGAATGCCCTTGATCTCGCCCTCTATCCGGGCGAAATACTCGTATTATTGGGGCCAAGTGGCTCCGGCAAAACCACGACACTTCGCCTCATCGCAGGGCTCGAAATGCCAGACAGTGGCGAAATCACCATTCGGGGAATGTCAGCAGCTAGTCGCGGTAAATCCTTGCCTCCCGAAGCGCGGCGCGTGGGCATGGTATTTCAAGACTATGCGCTATTTCCGCACATGAGCGTCAACGACAACATTCGCTTTGCCCTCCACGCTTTCCCCAAACCCGAACAGTCTGCTCGGGTCAGTGAAGCATTGCGGTTGGTCGGCTTGAGTGGACTCGGCGATCGACTCCCGCACCAACTCAGTGGCGGTCAGCAACAACGAGTCGCCATCGCGCGGGCACTCGCCCCTGAGCCGCCGGTGATTTTGCTCGACGAACCGTTTAGCAACCTCGACACCGCCTTGCGTGACCACGTACGTAGCGAATTACGCGGGATTTTGCGCACTGCCCGTACAGCCGCCATCATTGTCACCCATGACCAGGCCGAGGCTCTCGCAATTGCTGATCGTATTGCACTCCTGCACGAGGGCATCTTGCATCAAATCGGCACTCCCGAAGAGCTATTTGCACAACCGCGTACGCGCTTTGCCGCGGCATTCATGGGGCAGGCCGATTTTGTGGATGCGCACTGGCGTGATGGTACACTCCACAGTGAACTCGGCACACTCACCCCCATTGGCACGTTCGATGGCACGACCACCACCTGCCAAATCCTCATCCGCTACGACGATATTGACTTTACACATGCGGAAACCGGCAATGCGACGATTGTAGAGCGCACGTACGAAGGTCCACAGTACCATTACCGCCTGCAACTTGCATCGGGACAGGTCATCAACGCCAAACAGCGCCACGACCACCTCTTTGCTGTGGGGGAACGCGTCCAAGTGAATCATGCGGCCACTCACCCGCTGGTCTACTTCTGTGGCGAGCATGCACATGGTACTGCCGTGCCAACCACGCCACAACGCTACTCCCATGCTTAAATCATTGCTCCGCATGCTTGTGATGGTCGTCGTAGGTGCGCCCTTGGTGCATGGGCTCTTTTTTGCGTTGACCGTACACCTCCAAGGCCAAACGAGCCCCCTGCCCACAGGACCAACGACGTCCACACGCAATTGGGATGCCTATCTGACCCATCTTGATGCCGTGTGGCACGATGACGCGCTATTCCCAGGGAGCAACGAGACGTTGAGGAGTGTCCTCAATGAGCGCTGGATGCGCTCAGTCGGTCTTTACCTGCTGGCTGCGACACTGGCAACCGTGGCTGGCAGTTGGCTGGCACAGCGATTGGTCACACAACAGCGGCAACTCCCCTGGTGGCTGAGTGGTGCCGATGCCTTACAAAGCTTGTTCGTGGCAAGTATGGCAGTGGCAGCACTCTACTTCATCCTCGTGTCGACTCCATGGCAACCGCCACTCCCGTTACACGGATTCGGCTGGGACAAACACCTCGTCGTGCCGTTATTCGCATTATGTCTCCGGCCATTTCTCATCATTACTCAACGCATTACGACCCTCCTCGAGCAGGCATGGCATGCCCCACACGTGGTGGTAGCACAAGCACGCGGCCTCAGTCGAGGCGACATCATCGCCAATCATCTACTCCCTGCCCAACACGTGGCCATCGGCATCGTCATTGCCGGGCAACTACGCCAACTTATTGCCGATCTCATCATTGTTGAGATGATCTTTCAATGGGGTGGCATCGGAGAAACGCTGGTCAGAGCGATTGTCGCACCCGCATTCACCACGCAGCAACGTGTTGCCGTCTATCTGGATGCTGGCGTCATCGCCGCCATTGCGAGTGGCCTGTTCGTCTGGTTTTTGCTCATCGAACTCATACGGCGACTGTGGCAACCACGCCATGTTTACCAGGGTGGGACACCGTGATGACACTGACATGGCGCATCGGTCACATCGCTGGCGCGATAATCATCGCCCTCACTCTCGTGCTTACGCTCTGTGGGGCGACTTTGGCCCCGCACGACCCCCGTGAACGACACACGGTACTTCGTGTGGCCGAAGGCTACATATCGCCACCGTTTCCCATCGGCACCGATGGCTTTTGGCTCGGATCCGATCAATACGGCCGTGATTTACTGAGTCGCTTGCTGGCCGGAACCCAGCCGACCATGCTCACCATTGCCGTAGCCACCACGCTCCGCCTTCTCATTGGCAGCATCGTCGGCGTACTACTCGCATTTGGTGGCCACTGGTCTCGCCGTTGTTTGCAGCCACTCCAGACCTTCACCCTCACTGTGCCAGTGCTCCTAAGTGCCCTCTTCGTCCTTGCCGTCGGCGGTTCATCGGCCGGGGTTGGCATCTTCATCGTGGCCATGAGTTGGGGTGGCTGGGGTGAGGTGTCGCAACAGGTGGCGCACGTCGGGCACACCTTGAAACGCCAGGCGGTCTACGAAGCCGCCGTCAGTGGCGGTAGTACGACCATGACCATCGTCATGCGGCACATGCTCCGTCTTGTCGCCCCACTGCTGCCCGTCATCATCGTCAATGAGCTCAGTACTACGCTCATCCTGTTGGCAGCGCTCGGGTTTTTGGGCTTTTATGTGGGGGGAACAGCCTGGATTATCGTAGCTGGTGATGCAGTACCAGTCGGTGCGCGAAGCGCCGATTATGCCGAGCTCGGACAACTGCTAGCCACGAGCTATGAACGCATGTTGCACCCCGAAGGACTGATCGTGGTCGGCATCTACGTCGGCATAATCACACTCGGCATCCAACTTGTGCTCGATCTCTTGCGTCAACAAAGCACACAACTTCCACAAGCACGTGCCCACACATGGGTGGACGGGCTCACATTTCGTGTTGAATCTGGGCTGATTCGTGCCAGCCAGTGGCGAGTGCTCCCCCTTGTCAGTACGGGTGCAATCGTGGTGGGAGCGAGCCTGCTCATCGCCTACCAGCAGTGGCCCGCACCATCAGCATCGGTGACCCAGCCTGCTCCAGTCATCATGAATGCGCGCCAGCCCTGGGGGCACGTGCATGGCGATGCTGCCCAGAGTTATCGGGGCCAAATCCCCAGCGGTTTACCAGCTGCACAGCTCCTCACCATGGCGCCGGAGCCACTCAGCGGTGGCGGCGTGGTTGCCAACGACGGGAGCGTGGTGCATTACGGCGAACGCTCGCTCTTGATCTACACACCCGCCGGCACCTGGCAACAAATCCCGGTCAAATATCCGTTTGTAGGCACACCCAGTCTCACATCACAGGGCGAAATCGTCACCGTTGGCGTCCAAGGCCTTATTCGCCACTACACACTACAGGGTGAAATTGTCCGTGAGTATGGCACCGCATCACGTGCACAAGCCACCGCTGGAGCAGTCATCATGGACGACGATACGGTCATCGTCACAGTGGTCGACCGCCTCGAAGCCTTCAAAGACGGAGCGCTCCAATGGCGAACACCCGCCATCGCCAATTACGCCGAGTACCCGGCAGTACTTGCACCAGACGGGAGCCTGGTCTTCCTCGGCGCAACGGCGTTCGATAGTAGCGATGGCGGTCGCTTACCCGCCTTTGGGGTGGAGACCGGGCCACAATTCGAGAATCCCACCTTTGTGAGTGGTGCCGACGGCTTCGTCTATCATCGGGTCGGTCATCACCTCTATGCGTTGCAGGTCAGCCAACTCCAAAGCACCGTGATCGCCGATCTTGGCTGGGAGGCCAATCGCGTCACCCTCTTTTATCCCGATCAAAGTGGCGTCAGCGTGCGTGGCACTGCCTGGCATACCTACACCGGCTACGGCAATCAAGCCCTGCTCGTCTGGGTACCACGGGTGGGCGATCCGCACCACGTACCCATCCCCGCTGACTGGCGCGTCATGGTCAGCGACGATGATGCACGAATAATCGGATGTACGCCGCAACGCTGTAGCGCCTACCACATCGGTGAAGCTACCCCACTCTGGACCTATGAAACAAACACGACCTACGGAGATATTTTGGGCATCAGCGCCCTGCCTACCGGACTCCTCATCACCCACACACACGCACTTATCTGGGTTGGCGAATACCCATATCATGAAACGTTCAAAGAACGTTGACCAAGTGTTGATGGAGAAGTGGCATACTCAAAATGAGAAATTCTCCGTATGAACGGAAAAAGAAATGCAATCCCGCATCCTACACATTCATGGCATGTACAACGTCCGAGATCTAGGTGGTTTGCCAACGCAATCTGGGGGCACTACTCGCACTGGTTGGTTCGTGCGTGGCGATTCACCACATACCATTACGAGCGACGCGCAACAACAATTCCTCGACTACGGCATCCACACCGTCATTGATTTGCGATACGAACAAGAACGCCAGGTCATGCCCAATCCACTCGCCACGCAACCAAGCCTGCGCTATCATGCGTTGCCCTTGTTTACGGGCGGTGCCGTCGCGCAACAAACCGATCTCCTCAACATGGATGTGTTTTATCAGCATTTATTACGTACCGCACAAACGGAGATTGCCCAGGTATTTACCCACATGGCACAAAGCACCGGGGCCGTCTTCTTTCATTGTCGCGCTGGCAAAGACCGTACCGGCATCATTGCTGCACTGCTCCTCGATCTTGCTGATGTCGAGCATGAGGCCATTGTGCAAGATTATGTCGCCACAGAGCATCACATCCAGGGATTGCTCCCTGCGTTGCGAGCCCATCGCCCTGCACAACTATCGGCAGAACAGTACGAGCGCCTGCTTAATGCCAAGCGCCACTACATTGAAGCCGTGCTCACGCTGATACGAAGCGAATACGGTCACAGCCGTGAGTATATGCGCCATATCGGTGTCAACGACGAACACATTGATACACTCATACATCGCCTCATATAGCCATCGTACAACAACACATCATGGCGCTGTAGCACATACGCTACAGCGCTTTTTGTTAATTCATTATTAAAGACAACTGACCGGTGCAACATAAATTTGAACAAGATTAAACATCACAGCAACCATGCGGCAAATGCACGTTGACAATTGGAGTTCATACTGCAAGTGCCTGAAAAAAAGGCAACATCATCAGACGCAAGGGAGAAATCATGCGTAAGTTACTCGGGATTATTGCGTTGAGCTTGGTGCTGGCCGCCTGTGGTGCTGCTCCAGCTGCCGAAGCCCCGGCTGCCGAAGCTCCTGCCACGGAAGTTGCAGCCGCTGAGCCAACCGCCGCTCCAGAGCCCACTGCAGCTCCAGAGCCAACCGCCGAACCAGCCAAAGAACCAATCGTGATTGCATGGTTGCCGAATGAATCCGGTGCTGAGACGAAGGAAGCACGCGAAGCTTTTGGCGCGTTGGTCACTCAGGCAACCGGACGTGAAGTCGAACACAAAACCACCACCGACTACTTGATTGCTGTAGAAGCAGTTGCTAACAACAATGCCCATCTTGCCTGGTTCGGTGCCGAAGCCTACGTCCAAGCTAAGGCAAAGAATGATGCTGTCGTGCCATTGGTTGTTCCTAGTGGTGCCTCTGGAACAGAATCAGATGCAGTCTACTACAGCTGGTTGGCTGTAAACAAAGGCGAAGAAAGCAATTACCAGGTCAATGGTCAATACACTATTGACGCCATTCAGGGTAAGCGATTTTCATTCGTATCCAACAGCTCAACCTCTGGTTTCCGCGTACCGTCAAAGGGGATTGTTACATATTTCGGTAAGATGGATTCCTGGAAAGAGATTACCGCTGATGACTTGCTCGAGGGCGGTAGTGACATGTTTTTCAGCGATGTACAGTTCGGTGGTTCACACCAAGGTTCAGCGGTCAACTTGATCTCAGGTGCCGTAGATGTAGCAGCATTTTGTGATGCTTGTGTAACCAACTATGTATCACTCACCGAGGGCGAGATGAATGCTGTTGGTTCAGTTTACACTGTCAATGAAAAAGCCGACGAACCATTTGACAAGTATCCTGGCAAACAATTCGTTGTGATTTCTTCGACTCCAGTCATCAACGCACCGTTTGTAGCCAATTCAGCCATGTTAAGCGCTGAAGAAATTGCCACCATTCAAGCGTTGCTCACTTCAGATGAAGTTGCCAACAATACCAAGATTTTTGCCACCAAGGAAGTCATTGATGCAGGCTTCAAAGGCTTCTTTAAGAAGACCGACAAAGAACGATTCTTAGTAGTACCGGACTCGTTCTTTGATCCTATTCGCGCAATGGCCGAATAATCTGATTCGTAATCTGTCATGCCCAGCAATATCCCGTGGGGTATTGCTGGGCACTAGAAGTTGAGGTATCCATCTCATGACCCTGCTGTCAATCAATCACATCGTTAAACGGTATAATTCCGAAACAACTGCTCTCAACAACATGAGTTTTTCCGTCAACGAAGGCGAGTTTGTTGCTATCATCGGGCCCTCTGGTGCTGGTAAATCGACTCTATTACGTTGCATCAATCGTATGATCGATGTGAGTGAAGGCGACATCATTTTTGCAGGAAGACAAGTGAATCAACTCAAGGGGGCCGCACTTCGAAGTCATCGTACACAGATTGGTATGATTTTTCAACACTATAATCTCGTTAATCGTCTCAGTGTCATAGAAAACGTACTCCACGGACGACTTGGCTACAAAACAACCATATCAGGCATGTTGGGATTATACACACATGCAGAAAAAACCCAAGCCTACGAAATTCTACAATCGCTTGGTCTAGAGGAACAAATCTACAAGCGTTGCGATCAACTAAGTGGTGGTCAAAAACAACGAGTAGGAATTGCGCGCGCACTCATTCAGCAACCAAAACTTCTGCTCTGTGATGAACCTATTGCTTCACTCGACCCAAATGCCGCCAAAATCATCATGGACACGCTCAAAGACATAAACCAACGGCTCGGCATCACTGTTATCGTCAATTTACATCAAGTTGACGTCGCGCTCCACTATGCGCAACGTATTATTGGCGTAAACCGAGGCATGATTATTTATGACGGTTCACCATTACAAATCAGCAATAGCAAAATTTACGAGATTTATGGTTCAGAAGCCGGTGACCTCATCCTTGACCTTGAGGAGCGTTATGTTGAAGCTTGATTATTTTGCACGCCAACGAATAAACGCATCAATTGCAATAGCGGTAATCACCTTACTAAGTTACGGCGCTATCGTAATCGCTGAATACGATGTCATCAAAGGGTTCACCTCCATTCCCAAGGCATTCCAATGGCTTTTCGACAACTTCATTCCAAACGAGGCAGCTCTCAAACGTTTACCAAAAATCCTAGAGAAACTTCAAGAAACGATTCTTGTTTCTATTTCTTCAGCCACTGTTGCAACCATTTTGGGTTTCGCAGTCGCAATTCTCGGATCCAACACAACTCGTATCAATCGCAGTTTCAGCATATTTGCACGTGGTACCGCAACTGTTTTTCGCAACATTGATGTCTCTGCATGGGCGTTGATTTTGCTCTTTTCGTTCGGTCAAAGCTCATTTACTGGATATTTCGCCTTATTCTTTGTGACATTCGGCTTCATGGTGCGTGTTTTGATTGAGACTATCGACGAAATTGGCAGTGAACCAGTTGAAGCACTGCGCGCCACCGGCGCGGGATATCTCGCAATAGTTACACAAGCTGTCATCCCATCATGCACCCCACAAGTGGTTAGTTGGGTTCTCTTCATGATCGAAACCAATATCAGAAGTGCTACACTTGTCGGTATTTTGACCGGTACCGGCATCGGTTTCTCATTTGACTTGTACTACAAAAGCATGAACTACAGTGCGGCTAGTTTAGTGATTTTGGTTATCGTGATTACTGTCTTGATCATTGAACTCATTTCAAATGGTATCCGGAGGGCCATTCTCTAATGCAAACCCCAAGCCATATCAACATCCGCCCATTCCAGTGGTCAAATTTTTTCTTACAACTGACTATTATCATACTCGTTCTCCTGACCACTCTGAGTTTTGCCACATTCGAAAACCGTGACATCGTGTTTGTAGATGCATTTCGTGACATGCTGGATAACTTTCGACTTCTCCTACTCGAAGCACGGCTAAAAAATGTCACATTCATAGACCTGCTGTTACAACTCCTTGTAACAATATCTCTTGGTCTGCTCACGACATTATTCGGTGCCTTAATCGCACTTGTCCTCTCATTATTTGCAGCACAAAACCTATCCCCACGCTGGATAACCAATGTGGTAAAATCCCTGACCGCACTGGTGCGCGCCATACCTACTGTACTATGGGTTCTCATCTTTGCAATTTCTGCCGGGCTCGGAAGCGTCGCAGCTGTCATTGGCATGACCTTCCATTCGGCTGGATACCTCATCAAGGCATACGCCGAATCATTTGAAGAACTCGACAAAGGCACCATTGAAGCCCTGCAAGCAAGTGGTGCCAACTGGTGGCAGATTGTGTGCCAAGCCGTACTCCCATCGTCTGCAACGGCCATTCTGTCATGGACATTTCTGCGCTTTGAGATCAACTTCTCGACTGCAATCGCCATGGGCGCCGCTGCCGGTGCGGGTGGCATCGGCTATGACATGTTCATGGCAAGCGGATTTTATCTCGATCTCCGCGAACTTGGTATATACACCTATGCAATCGTCATTTTTGCCATTCTACTTGAAGCAGCTGCAACTCGCTACAAAGAAAGCCTCAAAGGCAAATAAAGCAGATACGCACACAACCGCATCTGGGTATCTAGATGCGGTTAACTCGTTCTTATTGCAGGTTTGTCGCTCGTTAATCACACAATAGATACGCGTTAACCTGTAGCAACGACAATGCGACTCAGGAGGAAACACACCCATATGTACAGTGTCTCACATGTGCTCAGTCTGAGCGACTCGCAACAGGTGCAAGCAATTGCCGAGCAGATTCTCGGTCAATACCCGACCGAGGCCGTCACCATGATTAGCGGCCCCAAACTTGCAATGGTGCAACTACGCATGCAAGAAAGCGTCGCCAACAGTGCCTTCAATGCCGGCGAAATCCTGGTTACCGAGGTTCGCCTTGAATTGAACGGTATCTTTGGATTCGGCATGATTATCGGCGATGATCCACTACACGCTACCGCACTCGCCGTCATCGACGCCGCACTGCGGAATCCCGATATTTCTCACACAGACATACACGCGGCCATCGCCACACTGACCCAACAACTCCACGATCGGCATATCGAGCAGTTTGCGGCGAGTGCCAGCACCAAAGTCGACTTCGACATTTTTTAGGGAGCCCTCCGCATGCAACGCACCTACCGTACCCCGACACCCTTCGAGGCATACGCCACTGCAACCTATCGCATCCTACTTGATTGTTTGGCACGCCCTGGTCAGATTGGTCAGATTCCCGACCCCGACGAACTCATGAGCACCATGCCGGTGCTTGATACACAGGCTCCACCACCGAATCCATTTGTCCTCGCAAGTTGCATGACACTCCTCGACCAGGAGACGAGTCTCGCGCAACTCTGGCAAGGAGCGACACTCCCCGCACAACACCCACTCATCGAGTGGACACGTATCCGCACCAACCATACCATGACCACTCTTGAGCACAGCATGTTTGCCATCATCTGGGATGCAAAAAGCTACGCCGCACTGAGCCAACTCCCATGCGGAAGCCTCACGTTTCCCGAACACGGTGCAACGGCGTTTGTGGCCGTACACGCCATCTCTTCAACCGCTGCCACATGGCATCTCACAGGGCCAGGAATTCGAGATGTACAAACACTCAGCATACAACCCGATGCAGATTCCCTAGGGCAACACATGCGCCAGGTCCGCGCCCATTACCCACTCGGTGTCGATGTGTTTCTCATCGACCAACAAGGCCAGTGCGTGGGAATTCCACGCAGTACGACCATAACCGTGCACTAACACAGAGAGAACACACATGGGGTATATTGCAGCTCGCGGCGGCACCAACGCCATTCTCAACGCCGAACAACTCGTCGAATATCTACGCCTCAAGGGCGGCTCAACACCGCTCACGCTCGTACAAATCCGCGATCAACTGCGTCATGCAGTCGGTCGCGCCATGAACGAAGGCGCTCTCTATGCCCCCATGCTCGCTGCATTAGCAGTCAAACAAGCCGAGGGCGATAGCATCGAAGCCAGTTTTTTGATTCGTGCGTTTCGTTCGACACTCTCAAGAATTATGCCGACTCGACCAATGTCGAGCCGACAGATGCGCTGTTTGCGACGCATTTCAGCGTCATTCAAAGACATTCCAGGCGGGCAAATGCTCGGTCCTTCGCAAGACTACCACATCCGTCTGCTCAACACCTTGCTCATCAACGAAACCACTGCCGACATTGGTCGTGTCCACGCTCAGTATCAAGAGCTTGTCGCCCAGGGAAGCAGCGATGCCCGTGCCATCGGCCACTTCCCCAAGGTCGTTGATTACATGCGTGATGAAGAAATGATTGCACCGCTCCCGGCAGAGCAGATCGAGGCAGAGCCATTTGACATCACGCGCACCGCACTCACCTTTCCGTGTAGTCGCAGTGCCCGCCTACAAGCACTTGCCCAGAGCGACACCGGATGTCTCCTTACCTACGCCTACAGCAGTGTACGTGGCTACGGCGATGCCCACCCCACACTCGCAGAGCTCCGCTACGGCATGCTCCCGATTGAAGTCAACCATCCACTTACGGGCGAGGCTATCACCATCGGCGAAATCGAAGTGACCGAATGTGAAACCGTCTCCAAAGCACACAGTGTGGGCAATCACGACACCAAACCACGCTTCAACCTGGGCTATGGCTTTACATTTGGGCACGGCGAAGTCAAAGCGATTAGCATGGCCATCCTCGACAGTGTCATTAGTCAGGCCAAACGCAATAGCCTCGGCGGCGAATCCGGCCCAGCCGCCAACGAGGAATTCGTGCTGCTCCACAGTGACGGAATCGAAGCAAGCGGCTTCACGGCCCACTACAAATTGCCACACTACGTGACCTTTGAGGCTGACCTCAAAGTTCTCGAGCGCTCAAAGCAACACAAGGCCACCCAAGAACAAAGTCGCCTTGCCACTATTGCCACACACCTCAAGGAGCAGGCATGACGCAGCCATCGCCATCACAACTCTACAATTTCGCATTCATCGACGAAGACTCAAAACGCGAAGTTCGTCGTATGACGCTCAAGGCCGTTGCCATTCCTGGCCACCAAATTCCCTTCGCAAGTCGCGATTTACCCATTGCACGCGGCTGGGGCACCGGCGGTCTGCAGATTACCATGGCCATCATCCAAGCCAATGACACCCTCAAGGTCATCGACCAAGGGGATGATGAAAGTGTCAATGCGGTCAATTTGCGCCGCCTGCTCCAACATACGGCTGGCGTGGCCATCACCACCGATACCGAAGCTGCCACCATCGTGCAAACGCGTCATCGTATCCCCGAAGAGCGCATGCGCGCTGATCAGATCTTGGTGCTGCAAGTGCCCATGGTTGACCCACTCCGCTGGGTGGAGCCCAATCTCGAGCGCGCCACCATCATGCATGGCGAAGCCGACTATGGGCGGATGTGGGTGTACATGTACGAAAGCGTCGTCAAAGCAGGAGATCTGCGCATTGCCTCACAATACCCCGTGATTGTGGCAGGGCGGTATTTGATGGACACCACCCCTATTCCGCGTTGGGATGTGCCCAAAATACACATGGCCGACACGTTGTTTCTTTTTGGCGCAGGCCGCGAAAAACGTATCTACGCCGTCCCTCCGCATACGAGTGTCGTGCCCCTGGAATTCGAAGATTTTCGCTTCAAGGTGGAATACACCCCCGGTCAGCAATGCCAGCGCTGTGGTGCCACCGATACCTTTTTGACTTCGCACTTTGTGGTTCAACCCGATGCCCCCAATGGTGGCCACTGGGTAAGTAGCTGCTCAGATTCTAGCTACTGCACCAAACGGGTACTCGCACAAATGGTCACATCAGAGGAGATTTCATGACGCATCTTGCCACGATGGTCCTCCAAGTGGAGCACCTCAGCAAACAATACGGTCCTGGGTGCTCACGTTGTGCCGAACATACGGGACCACAGCATTCTTCCAGTCAATGCCCGATTTGTGGCACCGTGCATGCATGCGTGGACGCCAATTTTGCGCTCCATCAGGGCGAAGTTCTTGGCATTGTCGGTGAAAGTGGCAGCGGCAAAAGCACCCTGCTCCAGATGATCAATTTGGCCACTGCTCCGGATCACGGCCACATCTGGTACCGTGAACCCCGCGAATCGGATGCACAGGCAGTCGACCTCGTTACCATGAACGCCTTCGCCAAACGCACCTTTCGCAATGACCGCTTGGGCATCGTCTATCAACGCCCCGAACTCGGTCTCAACATGCGGTTCACAGTCGGTGGCAATGTGGCCGAGAAGTTGTTATTGGCCAACTGGCGCCACGTAGGCAACATTCGCGAACGCATCCGCGAATTGATGCGCCAAACGGAATTGCCGCCGGAACGCATCGACGACGAACCACACACGTTTAGCGGTGGCATGCTCCAGCGCGTGCAAATCGCCAAAGCACTGTCGAGTAGCCCCAGCTTGCTGTTGCTCGATGAAGTCACCAGTGGTCTCGACCTATCTGTGCAAGCCCGCGTGCTCGACCTGATTCGGCGCATCCAATGGGAACACCACATGACCATGTTGCTGGTATCGCATGACTTGGGCGTCATCAAACAACTTGCCCGCCGCACTATTGTCATGAAAAATGGCCATATCGTGGAGAGCGGCCTGACCGACCAGATCCTCGAAGACCCACAACATCCGTACACTCAACTGCTTGTTTCATCGGCATTGTAAGGGAATGACAACCATGCCTACCCCGCTCTTGCGCATCCGCAATCTCAACAAGTCGTTCCACCTGCATCTCATCGATGGCAGTCAAATTGATCCCGTCAAAAATGTCAATTTTGAGCTCTATCCCAACCAGCACTTCCTCATTTGGGGGCGCAGTGGCATCGGCAAAACCAGCATCTTGAAGTGCATTTATCGCGCATATTTGATTTCAGCCGGCGAAATTTGGTTTGATTCAGTGCAATTTGGCTGCATCGATGTTGCACAAGCCACAGACAGCGTCATTTTACGGCTTCGCGAACGCGAAATCGGCTATTGCTCACAGTTCCTCAAAGTTTTGCCCCGTGTGTCTGCCATCGATGTCATCAGCGAACCGCTCATTCGCCAAGGCATGGCGCACCCAGATGCGCACGAGCAGGCCTGTCAATGGCTCACGCGGCTCGGCATCCGTGAAGCACTCTGGCACGCCAGTCCAGTCACATTTAGCGGTGGCGAACAACAACGCATCAACCTTGGTCGCGCCTTCATTGCTGCTCCACGCTTGCTTCTGCTTGATGAACCTACGGCAAGCCTCGATGCCAACTCCAAACAAATCGTGGTCGACATGATTCATCACGCCCGTGCTAACGGCACGGCCGTACTCACCGTGTCTCACGACCTCGATACCCTGGTCAAACTTGCCGACGGTCAACTCGCACTCTAAGCCAAGTGAAGGAACGCACATGCAAATTTTGCTGACCGATGCCAACGTCGTCCTCCGTGACCAGGTCATCGAACGCGGTTGGGTGCTCATCGAAGACGAAGTGATTGCCGGCTACGGACAAGCACATTCTCGCCCGCAACATGCTGCACAGGTATACAACTTGGCAGGCAACTACGTGCTACCCGGTGTCATTGATCTACACTGCGATGCCATCGAAAAACAAATTCAACCACGCCCAGGGGTCATGATTGATGAATCTGTGGCCTTTTACACCACCGATCGCATCTTGGCGTGTAGCGGTATTACGACTGAGCTACATTCGCTCTCGCTCGACGATGCCGAGTTCGGTGTCCGCAATGAAGAATTTGTACGCAACTTTATTGCACAGATTGCCGCAGCCAATCAACGGATCATCAATCACCTCGTACACTGTCGCGTCGAAGTGAGTAGCGAACGCGGTATTATCTCGCTGGCACAGGTCGTTGATTCGCCGTACATCAAACTCATCTCAATCATGGACCACAGCCCGGGTCAAGGGCAGTACCCTACCGACGAGTCGTTTCGTTATTATGTGGCCAAAACCACGGGTCGCAACGATGCCGAAATCGACGCAATCATCCAAAAGAAACATGCGCTACAGGCGAGCATTCCCCAACGCGTCGAAGAAGTTATCAGACTCGCACACGCCCACCACATCCCGCTGGCCACACACGATGACGATACAGCAGCCAAAGTCCATGCATGGGTCGAGCAGGGCATCCGCATCAGCGAATTCCCGACAACCATGGAGGCGGCTTTGGCAGCACATCAACACGCCATGCTGGTGGGGATGGGAGCCCCCAACGTCCTGCGCGGTAAATCGAGTGGCGGGAATTTGAGCGCCATTGATGCCGTCAAAACGGGAGTAGTTGACTGGCTCTGCTCGGACTACTACCCAGCAGCGATGATTCCAGCAGCCTTTAAATTGGTCGATCTCAAACTCTGCTCGCTCCCCGATGCCATCAACCTCATCACCTTCAACCCAGCTAGAGCAATCGGCGTCGAACACACCATCGGGAGCATACAGCTCGGCTTACGCGCTGATCTCGTCGTTGTCGAAAAGGCAGACAACACCCCCGTCGTCAAACAAGTGTATGTGCACGGTCGCCCAGTCATGCACCTGCTCTAATACCGCATGCGCCCCGCGCCACGCAGGGCGCATGCCATTTAGGCACACAATAATGCCGCCAGCGTGCTCATTTCGACATTGCCACCACACAACACGACTCCCAAACGCCGAATATTGGCGGGGATTTTGCCCGCCAATATCGCCCCTGGCCCCGTGCCAGCACTCGGCTCAATCACCTGCTTCATGCGCTCAACCACATAGCGCATTCCTGCAACAATCTCGTGCTCGGTGACCGTAATCACCTGCTCCACATGCGACTGCACAATCGGAAACGTCAATTTCCCCGGTATTGTAATGCGCAATCCGTCAGCAATCGTGTCGGGTGGAGCGATCGCCGTACGCTCCCCGCGCGCCAACGACAACGCCGTGTCGGCTGCATGTGCCGGTTCGACACCAAATATGCGGACATTCGGACAAATGCCATGAGCTGCCAGTGCCCCACCGGCGATCAAGCCACCACCACCAACCGGAATGAGCACGGCATCCAAATCGGGCACTGCCTGACACAGTTCGAGTGTGGCAGTCCCTTGACCTGCAACGATGTGTGGGTGGTCATAGGGGGGGATGAGGGTCAGACCACGTTGATTCGCAAGTTCACGCGCCACCTGCTCACGATCTTGCGTGAGGCGATCGTAGCGCACAATCTCGGCGCCGTAGGCGGCCGTCGCTTCCACTTTCACTGGTGGTGCATCTGTGGGCATACAGATGACTGCCGGGATGCCAAGCAATTGCGCTGCGAGCGCCACACCCTGGGCATGATTGCCCGATGAAAAAGCCACCACACCCGCGCGCTTCTGGGCACTATCAAGCTGTGCCAAGGCATTGTACGCCCCACGAATTTTGAACGACCCCGTGCGTTGCACATGTTCCGCCTTAAAAAAGACATCCATGCCAACCATGCGATTGAGTGTGACCGATGTCAATACAGGTGTACGATGGACGACACCCGCTAGGCGTTCGGTCGCGGCAAGTACATCGACATACGAAACAGCACATTCCATTGAGTATTCCTCCTATCCTTCGATTTTGCCACCAGCTATGGTATTGTATCTGCAACAAGCTCCACACACATCACAGAGGCACTCGCATGTCGTTGCACCCCATCTGGCACCCAGATCCGGCACGTGCCCACACGTCAGCCATGCACCGGCTGATCACGCAGGTGCAGACACTGACTGCGGGCGAAGTTGTCGACTATGGCACATTACAGCGCTGGGCAATCGCCAATCCACAGCAACTCTGGCCACTACTCCTCGATCTCCTTGGCATCGCGTATCACGGCTCCCCACTGCCCGTCTATGCGAATCGCCGAGGCCCGACCCCATTCGCACACGAGTGGTTTCCTCAGCTGACACTCAATTACCGCGACCATTTCCGCCACCCCCATCATCTGCACGAGACGGCCATTGTGGCATGGAGCGAAACACGACTTACACGCACTTGGTCGTACTCCGACCTCAATCAAGCGGTCGACCGCTTGACCGCCCATCTCCATGAACTCGGCTACGGGGCTGATGACCGTGCCTTTGCCTACATCCCCAATATCCCCGAAAGCGTCGTCGGCATGCTCGCATGTGCACATCTCGGCATGAGTTGGGCAAGTTGCGGGACCGATTACCAGCAGGGCGGGGTGTTGAGTCGCGCGCAACGCATTCAACCCACACTCCTAGTCGTCGCACCACGCTACCTATGGCGCGATCAAATCATCGATACACGCACGATTATTACGACGCTCATCTCACACCTCCCCAGTGTACGCCATGTCATTGTGGTGGACTACTGTGCGTCCATCGATCATACGCCAGATGTTGTCTTTAGCACCCATCTCTCTCACGCGTACTACCACAACATCCAACAACAACCGCTTTCTCCTGTCCCACACACGACGTTCGCTTTTTCGCACCCCCTCTATCATCTTTTTTCATCGGGGACCACAGGCACGCCCAAGGGTCTCGTACATGGGGCTGGTGGCACGCTCCTAGAGCACCTCAAAGAAATCGTCCTGCACTGCGATGTGCGCCCCGGGGAACGCCTCTTTTTTCATACGACCACCAGCTGGATGATGTGGAACTGGCTGGTCAGCGCGCTCGCAGCACGCGCCACCATTGTCCTCTTTGACGGCGACCCGTTGGGCGGTGATGGGATGACCCTGTGGCGCATGGCCGCGCAGGTCGGAGTCCAGCATTTCGGCAGTAGTGCGGCCTACTTTCATGCTCTCGCCGAACGCAACCTCACTCCCAACGCCCACTACGACACCCGTGCACTCGTGAGCATCCTCGCTACTGGCTCCACGCTCCATGCCACGCAGTACGCCTACATTGGCCAGCACATTGCGCATTGCCACATCGCAAGTATTTCGGGAGGAACCGACATCGTCGGCTGTTTTGCACTTGGGAATCCGCTGTTGCCCGTCACTCCTGGACATCTGCAATGTAGCAGTCTTGGCGTCGATATTGCAGCACTCGATGCGCATCATCACACCACGGTTGGACAGGTGGGGGAGTTGGTCTGTCGCAATCCAATTCCGTCCATGCCAATCGCATTTCTCGATGATCCGGACGGTGCCCTCTACCGCGAAGCGTACTTCGCCGATATTCCTGGCGTCTGGCGTCACGGAGACTTGGTGGTGGCACACACAGACGGGAGCTGGGAGTTCTTGGGGCGGTCAGATGCATCGCTCAATCCCGGTGGCGTTCGCATTGCCACCGCCGAACTCTATGCGGCGCTGAGCACAGTGCCTGGTGTCCGTGATGCTCTCGCTGTCGGGTATACCGCGCCCGCGCATCTGCACGAGCGCATCGTGCTGTTTGTGGTGGTGGCCGATGACGTGGTCGATTACATGGAGCTCTGGAAGCAGATCCGGGCACATCTCCGTGAGTACAACGTGTACTACCAACCGTGGCAAATCGTATCAACCCCAGCATTGCCACGCACACACAACAACAAATTGGCCGAATTAACGGTCAAGCGCATCTTACACGGCATTCCCATCAACAATCAACATACGCTGCGCAACCCAGAATGCCTGAAATTTTTCGTCGACTATGCACACGTTTTGACCACACACCGATAACCTGTGCACAATATGCGTTATTGAATGCAAAATATGCTATAATTTGCACATAATTTGCACACCTTCAGGGCGGGGTGAAAGTCCCCACCGGCGGTAAGTCGTACGACAAGCCCGCGAGCTCACCCGAGCAGGACACCGGTGCGATTCCGGGGCCGACGGTCACAGTCCGGATGAAAGAAGTGTGGTGCGTCAGACGAGTGTGCTCTGCGACGATTGTCGTGGGGAGCCGTATGTCACGCCATCGCCCGTTGTACACATACAAAGGCGGTGGTGTGGTGTTTTCTGAAATCGAACAAACGGCTATCAAGGCGGCTCTGGCACAAGCCCGGCGCGTACACGGGCGGACTTCACCCAATCCACCGGTAGGTGCGGTGGTGGTGCGTGACGGCGTCATTGTCGGTCAAGGAGCCACACAGCCACCAGGACAAGCCCATGCCGAGCGCGTAGCACTCGCCGAAGCGGGTGAGCAGGCACGTGGTGCGGACCTCTACGTCACACTCGAGCCCTGTACCTTTCATGGCAGGACCCCACCGTGCACCGATGCAATTATTGCGTCCGGTATCAAGCGTGTCTTTTTTTTGTGTGGCGACCCCGACACTCGCATGGGAAGTGGAGCGGCAGCGGTGTTGGCACCACACGGTATCGAAGTCAATCGCATCTCACAGCTCCAACATCAGATGATTCCACTTCTTGGGCCTTTTTTTACGCGCATCCGGTGCCAACGCCCGTGGGTTACTCTCAAATATGCTATGAGCCTCGACGGCAAAATCGCCACCTACACCGGCACAAGCCAGTGGATTAGCGGCGCCGAAAGCCGGCAGGCCGTGCATGTGTTGCGGGACCACGTCGATGCCATTATGACGGGGAGTGGCACGGTACACCACGACAATCCCCAACTCACGACCCGCATCGAGCACCCCTCCCGCCCCATCAAACACCCACTGCGCGTCGTCATCGATGGTCACGGACACAGCGATCCACATGCACGCGTCTTTCAAGAACAACAGCAGACACCGACAATCGTATTTAGCACGCAGGCGGCGTCTGCGGCGTGGCGGAACGCTCTGACTGCACAAGGGGTGGAGGTGATTGTGGGCGGTAATGGAGCACACGTCGATCTCTCACAAGCACTACGGGTGTTGGCAGAGCGGCACATCAATCACCTACTCGTTGAAGCAGGCGCAGGTCTCGCCGGCGCACTTGCCGATTGCGACATGGTCGATGAAATCCAAGCATTCATTGCCCCGAGTGTGATTGGCAATAACACGGCACCCGGTCCCGTCGGGGGGAACGGCCATGCGTCACTCATCGACGTCCAACGTTTCCACATCGCCCAGTTTTCGTTGAGCGGCACTGATGTATGGCTGCGGGCCTTTCATCGGCAACACGTCATTGATCTTTTTGAGAATCCACACATTTTCGCGGTATCCAACCCGTCCTAAAGGAGGTACACCCGATGTTTACCGGCATCGTCGAAGAACAAGGCACCATCATTGCTGCCCACACCAACCAAGCGCGTGACAACACACTCACGATTTCTGCCACGCTGTCTCTTGAAGGGGTGCGCATCGGCGACAGCATCAGCGTGGCTGGCGTCTGTTTGACAGTCACCGCATTCGACGCCCATAGTTTTACCGTTGGCCTTTCACCGGAGACGCTACGGCGCACCAATCTCGGAGAGCGCGTGGTCGGAGACCGCGTCAACTTAGAGCGTGCCCTGAGCTATGGTGGACGCATGGGTGGTCACTACGTACAGGGGCACGTCGATGGCGTTGGGCATATCAGTGCGATTCGCCCCGAGGGTGAATCAAAATTCATCACGATTACACCGCCGCCTGATTTGTTGAAATACATCGTCATGAAGGGCTATATTGCTGTCGATGGTGTGAGTCTGACCGTAGCAGCCCTTGACGATACTAGCTTCGGCATCGCCATGATTGCCCATACGCAAGAAGTCGTCACCATGGGCACGCAAGCGGTAGGTACGCCGGTTAATTTGGAAGTCGATATTATTGCCAAATATGTAGAACGCGTCAGCGCCGCATGGGGAGGCACACATGCTCCAACCAATCAATGAGGCACTTGCCGCTTTGCAACGCGGTGAAATGATTGTGGTCGTCGATGACGAAGATCGCGAAAACGAAGGCGATTTGCTCATGCTCAGCGAATTCGTCACGCCCGCGGCCATTGCTTTCATGGCTGTGTACGGACGTGGCTTGATTTGTTTGGCGCTCGACGGCAGCATCTGTGACCAACTCGGACTGCAACCGATGGTCAGCCACAACCGCTCGCGCACGAGCACGGCGTTCATGGTCTCCATTGAAGCCGCTTCCGGCATTAGCACGGGGATTTCGGCGGCCGACCGTGCACACACCATTGCCGTGGCCACGCACCCTCACAGCACGATGAGCGACATTGTCAGCCCCGGGCATGTCTTTCCACTGCGAGCACGTGATGGCGGAGTCAGAGTCCGTCCCGGACACACCGAAGCCGCCGTTGATTTTGCCAAATTACTGGGAATTCGCCCAGCTGGCGTCATCTGCGAAATCATGAACGATGATGGAAGCATGGCCCGCCGACCACAACTCGAGCAGTTTTGTCGCCACCACGGATTGGTGCTCACCAGTGTGGCTCAGCTCATCGAATACCTCCACGAACACGATCTGCACCAACCAGTCATCGCCGCAAGCGCGCTATAGAAGCACATAGTAAGGAGCACTATCATGCAAGAGTATCATGGTCATTTTGTTGGCACGGGTCTGCGGATCGCCATCGTCGTCAGCCGTTGGAACGACATCATCACCCAACGCCTACTCGAGGGTGCGCTTGATGGGCTCAAACGCCATGGCGTCGACACCGAGACCGTGGCCGTAGCGTGGGTGCCAGGATCATTTGAGCTCCCGGTTGCCGCCAAAAAATTCGCGGCCAGCGGACGTTTTGATGCCGTCATCGCCCTCGGATGTGTCATCCGTGGCTCAACGAGCCACTACGACCACGTCACCGCCGGTGTCACGTCGGGCATCGCCCAGGTCGGCTTGCAAACCGGCGTACCCACCATCTTTGGAGTGGTCACCACCGAAAACATCGAACAGGCCATTGAACGCGCTGGCAGCAAAATGGGCAACAAAGGATTTGAAGCCGCCACAGCCGCCATCGAAATGGCCACGCTCCTCGCACAAATCCCGCAGGAATAATCTGCACGCTCCTGCAACCACTCCCAGGTGAGGAGCTGAGCTAACATGCCATGATGCCCCGATTTCAGGTACACTACTTGTACTCTTGTAATGAGGCATCATGGCAACACGTACACTCTACCTCTACGGCGCCTACGACTGGGCGCTTGCACTCACGGTACTCCTCTACATTCAAACTGCACTCACATTTAGTGCCATCAGTGTGGCATGGATCGACCTCATTAAAACATTTGCAATTTCGTACACCTTCCTCGGATTTATTTCGGTCATCGGGGCCGCACTCAGCATGGTGTCGATGCTGATTGGTGGCTCCATTGTCAGCCATATTGGCACACGTAAAACACTCCTTATCACCATCCCGCTCCTCGTGTTCTCACATCTCCTCCTGGCACTCGCCCCCTCGCAGAGCATGCTCATCGTCGTCAACGTAGGCTGGGGGCTTGGCTTTGGAGCCATGCTCGTGGCATGCACGAGTGTGGTCATCGACTGGGAGCGGGTGCGGGGCAAGCGCATCATTGACGCATTTCAAGCCGGTTGGAACGTGGCAAGCATTGCCGGAGCCGTCTTGGGTGGCTATCTCCTCAGCATCGGGTGGGATTATCGCGACATCATGTGGTTGGCGGCTATGAGTAGTGCGCCATTCGTTGTGCTCATTGGGCTGAGTGCGTTTCCGCGATCTGGGGCCCACGAGGAAAGCGGGCATCCATTTGCCGGATTACAGCTCATTGCTGGTCACCGCACATTGGCCATCATCGGGGCGCTCGTCGTCATCACAACCTTTGCACAAAACATCGGCGTGTCGTGGTCACCCATTTACCTTGACACCCTTGGCGCCGATCCGCTCATCAGCGGCTCGGCCCTGGCCGCGTTTCAAGGAGCCACCGCGCTCTTTCGGCTCAGCAACGGCCTCTTGGTCACGCGGTTTGGGGCACGTGCCATCTTGTGGTGTGGCGCAGTCGGCATCACTTTTGCAGGTGTACTCCTCTACTTCAGCACCAATCAGTACTTCGTACTCGCCGCATTCATCATCCTCGGCGCGGCGGTGGCTGGTGCGCAGCCGACAGCCATTTCACTCGGCGTCAAACTCATGCCCACCCGCACCGCGTTGGTCAGTGGTGGTATTTTGGCACTCGGCGAGGTCGGATTCACCGTGAGTACTCCCATGCTCGGCTGGCTCGCCGATCAAGCCAGCCTCCAGACTGCTTTGGCCACCGCACTGCCGTGTGGCATACTCATGTGGATCGTGGTATTTTGGTTGCCCCGGCATCAAAAAATGAGCGCCACGCATTCACCGGTTTCTTAACTTCCCCCGGTGAGAAATACGCTAGAATGAGCTCAATGTAGACATGGGGGCTGGCGTCATCATGCAATTACGCGTCATCGTACAACTCTATTTGGCCGTTGCACTTGCCAGCATCTTACCAGTGACATGCATCATCCACTGCGGCCTCCACGACGCCCACGTCGGCGACACACATTCCCTGTACGTATGTGACATGGGCCACGGCATGGTCGACGACGCCAGTCACACCGACGTGCATGCGACGACGCGCATCCCGGCCGTCTTCGAGCTCCTCAGTCCATTCGTTGGGCTCTGGCTCGGGCTCTGGTTGCTTGCGATATTTGTCGTGCCTCACCAACACCTCCGTGGATGTGTGGTTTCCCCACTCGTGCCGCCACCGCAACGTCGGCGCTGTTCAGCGTTTGCGTGCGGTTCCTCTTACAATCACGGAGACATCTGCTATGCGTGCTAGTGCGCTTTTTGCGGTACGAACAATATGGTTCAGTGTGTTGATGGCGCTCATGGTGAGTGCCTGCGCGCCGTACACCTTTCGTGGTGCCACGCTTGAGCCACCCGACCAGGCGTTTGATTTCACGCTTACCGACCAAAACGGTCAGCCGTTCACGTTGGCAGAACAGCAAGGCAACGTCGTGCTGATCTTTTTTGGCTACACCAACTGCCCCGATATCTGCCCGGCCACATTGTCGGACATGCAGTTGGTGCTCAATCGCCTCGGCGACCAAGCCGAGCAGGTACGCATGGTCTTGATTACCGTGGATCCAGAGCGTGACACCGTAGAAAAACTGCAACGCTTCACGGCCCGCTTTGACGACCGCATCATCGGGTTAACGGGTGACGCCGCACAACTCGGGCCCATTTATCAGGCTTATGGTGCGGGTGCCACGCGCCGCGAGTTGCCCAATTCGGCCCTCAAATACGCCATGGACCATACGGCGACCACCACCGTCATCGACAAGACCGGCCAACGAAGGCTTTTGTTCGGCTTTGGTTCACCCGTCGAAGAGATGACCAGCGATATCCAGGCCCTCCTCAACGAATAACGACGAATAAGGAATATTCATATCATGCGTACTCGCATTTATTGGTACACCATCCTCATGATGCTCATGCTCGCACTAAGCGCCTGTGGCAATCAGACCATGGGCTCACACGATGGCAAAATGGGCATGGGGGGCGGCATGAACATGAGCGCCCCAGATGCAGAGGCACCGGCTACGGTGACCCAAAACGGCATCAGCCTGCACGATCCATGGGCCCGCACCGGCACCAGTGGTGACAACAGTGCCGCCTATGTGGCCATCAAAAACGCCAACGCCACTGACACCCTCGTGGCCGTCACATCAGATGCCGCGGCTAGCGTGGAACTCCATACCGTCATCGAAGAAAACGGTGTCATGAAAATGCGCCCCGTGGAAAGCGGCATCGAGATCCCCGGCATGGGCATGCAACTACTCAAACCGGGTGGCTTCCACATCATGCTCATTGGTCTCACCAACGAGCTCAAGAGTGGCGACACCTTTGACATCACACTCACATTCGCCAATGCCGGTGAAATCACCGTCACAGTCCCGGTACGCTAATGAAGCGACTTACCTTGCTCATCATCTGCATCGTGGCTCTTTTTGGTGCCGGGTATGCCGGATGGCAATGGTATGACATGCAACGCACCGTGGTGGTGGTCATCAGTGATGATGCCCCACGTGCGTTGCCCCAGACCGTCGAGCTCATCCGCGGCGTGCGTGACACACTGATTATCCGCAATGAAACCAACAAAACCGCATTAATTGCCGGGCGGAGTATTGCGCCCGGTCAAGAGGCGCGCCAGCGATTTTTGAGTGCCGGCGAATATACGTTTGCCTGCACGACCCACCAAGGCGCCGATGTCGCAGTCATTGTGCGTGACCCGTGATACACATCACGCTGTAGCAACGATGTGCTATGATGGGCGGACATGTTTTCACCAGCAACAAGGTATCTTGCATGTCCGCACTCACGCTTGTTCATGCCAACGACCATGCGGCGGTCGCACACCTCCCAGTCTGTGATGCGCACGGCACCATGCTCTGTGACGAGCACGGTATCTCCTTCGCGCTCCATGCGCTCTACCACGGGCATCGCACCCTCGCCGAAGCGATTTCAGCCCGGTGTCGTCACGTCGATCCATTCACCGCTGCGGCTCTCAACCGCATTGACGATCTTGATTGGCACCTCCAACACACTCCTGCATGTGTGCATGAATTCAGTAGTGATGGTTTTCAAATGCTCGGTCTCGCCTGCTTTTTTGGGGCCGTGGCCAGTGCCCAGCGTTGCCTCGACGCTGGTGCCGACGTCAATCAAGCGTCACACAACGATTTCATCGTCGCCCCCATCCACTCTGCGACCGCAGCCAATGACGAAACACTCGTGCGCCTGTTATTGTCGGCAGGTGCCGATGTCAATGCACGCCAGTCGGGTAATTTTGTGGCACTCCACACTGCCGCTCAACACGGCAATCGCGCCATTTGCGCATTGTTGATTGCCGCTGGCGCAGATATCTCTGCGCAGACCCACGACGGGCACACGCCGCTCTTCTACGCTCAGCAGGGCCACCATACCGACCTATACCCACTGCTCACTCCCACTACGTAGAATCGAGGATTTTGTCATGCCACACTCTACCGTCTGTTTGTCGTTTGATTTTGATGCGCTGTCGGTGTGGTTTAGCTATGAGCAGACCTCACTCAACATGCTCCAGCGCGGCGAATATGGTGCCCGCATCGGCATACCACGCATCCTGTCGCTCCTCGATCGCTACCACATCCAAGCGACGTTTTTTGTGCCCGGGCATACCGTCGAGTCATTCCCCGCTGAGACCGCCGCCATCCGTGATGCCGGGCACGAACTCGCCCATCATTCGTACAACCATGTAGCGCCCAACGAGTTGAGCCCGGCAGCGGAACGCGCAGATTTCGAGCGGGCGCTGGCCGCCTTTCACCGCATCGGTGTCACACCGGTCGGATACCGTGGGCCAGGGGAACACTCACCATACACGCTACCACTGCTCGAAGAGTATGGTTTTTGGTATGACTCTAGCTTCAAGGGATCCGATTACCTGCCCTATCATCCACGCATCGGTGACGTGGTCGACCGCGAAACTCCGCTCCAACGCGGGCGAGCATCCACCATCTGGGAGCTTCCCACCAGTTATGAGTTCGACGACTGGGTCTACTTCCAGTACAACTTCTCACCCTACCGGAACGGCACTAGCAACCCACTCGACGTGCTTTCGATCTGGCAACAAGAAGTTGATTGGATGGACAGTAACATCAATCATGGAGTGTTGACCGTACTCATGCACCCTCAAATTATCGGGCGGGGCTCACGCATCGCCATGCTCGAGCGGTTCATTCAGTATTTGAGTCACAAGCAAATCACCATCACCACCATGCAAACTGTAGCCCAACACCTGCGCCATACGACGTAGATCTGCTCCATGCACGGATTGATGTGCCAAAGCCATTGCAGTACAAAACGATCTATACTACTGTTGTTCGTTTAATTTTTTATAGATACACATGATTACCTACATGACAGTTTGGTGAAATCCAGCGTTGCAAAGCGTTTCGCATATTGACGCCAGTATAAATACCATATATCATCAAGGTGGTGTCATGTAGGTGGAGAATAAATTAGTGTCAAAGTTATATCGGCTGACGGTACTAGTCGTCTTGCTGAGCATGTTGTTGCCATTGCACACCCCAGCGGTTCAGGCATTGGTAGCAAACGACGTACAAATCACCATGGCCACGGATCCGTACATGGTGTTGGACAGTAACAAACCTTGTGTACAGGGTCCCAATGCTGCATACGTCGGATTTGCCATCAAGAACATCAGTGGCACTACCAAAACCAACTTGCGCGCCACCCTCGGCGGATTCGGCAATGGGTATCTGCTCACTGGTGGACAACAGGCGACGCAGTATATCGGCACACTTGCCGCCAATGCAACTGACACCGTGTATTGGCTGGTTAAGTACCCGTGTACATTCAACGTGTCTCAACAACTCTCGGTCACTGTCGTTGACAGTTCAGGAGTAGCGACCACCTTCTCCAAAGCGATGACCAATCCGTTGCCATTATCACCTGCACGCAGTGATTTCGGCACCACGCTCCTCACTTATTCCACCATCAGCGCCAACGCTGGTGGGCTTGTCGTCGACTCACGGGTCTCATCGGTGGCCACCATTGGTGGTGTCGTTGAGGTAGAAGTCGAGTATGAATTCGGCAGTGTTAACCCTGATGATCGCTTCAACTTCCAACCTGGCGGTGTGCCTGGTTTTAATGCCGGTTGTTACCAACTCCTCAATTCCGAACTGATGTACAGCGAATTAGAGGGTGTGGGTGTAGCGACGGGCAGCCGTGATAGTCTGCTCTACTTCGCCACGGGGCGTCAAGGTGGTAGTGGCAATACGGCGCGTATGAAGTACTTCTTTCAGGCCAACTGTGTCGGGAGTGGGTCATCGCTCAAGGCGTATGCATCACAGACCAGCGGTAATACCAACGTAAAGTACACCGGGAATTACGACACGGCTGGAGCCATGAATCTTCTAACACTGCCCGGTGTATCAGCCAGCAGTGTAGGCTTCGACATCAAAAAGACGGTCAGCCCAGCTGTACTTGCAAGTGCGGGCAGTGTCGAATACACCGTGGTCATCTCCAACACATCGGGGATTACCTCCACACTCGAGCGCATCACCGATACGCTGCCAACTGGCGTTACCTTTAGTCAGCTCTTGACCGGTAGTGGCAAAACGTCGCCAGCGATTGCCAATTATTTGTCGGCGCAACCGAGTGCAGGTGCTACAGGCCAAATCGTCTGGATCGGCGGCCTTGAATCAGCCTACTTCCCCTACAAATCCTTTACGATTGGCCCCAACAGCTCCATTCAACTGGTCTATCGTGCCAATGTGCCAGGTACCACGGGCACCTACACCAACAGTGCTCGTGCAGCCACAGGGAATTATACGACTGGCGTGGTCTCCGCATCGGTTGGTGTCGGGCAATCAGATTTGAGCATTGGTCTGAGTGCTGCAACATCAGTGACAGCTGGCAGTAATATTGTTTACACGGCCACTGTCAATAATTTAACCAGCAGTACAAACTCCGTCACCATGAGTTTTCCTTTGCCGGCCGAGGTCACGTTCCAATCCATTACGGCACCTACTGGGTGGGTCTGTACCAACCCGGCGGTTAACACCACTGGCACTGTGCGCTGTACATTGACGAGCATGCCAGGATCAAGCAGTGCCGTCTTCACCATTACGACGAAGAGCAGTGCTTCGTTGCCCAATTTGTCAACTGTTTCAGCGACAGCCACAGTCAGTGGCACCCTCAATGAAAGCACGCTGAGCAACAACACGGCCACGGTCAACACCAATATCACCGGGCCAGTACTTGCCGCCACCAAAGATTATGTCATGTCGGGCATTGGTAGCAGTGCCATCTACACGTACACGGTGGTGGTCTCCAACACGGGGTCAGCGAGTGCGACGAGTGTGTTGTTCGAAGATATCCCTGACAGCAACACCGCTCTCGTAACGGGGAGCCTGAGCACGTCGGCAGGGAGCATTGTCAGCGGCAATGCGGGCACGCCACCGGTCAAGGTCAACATTGGCACATTGGCAGCCGGGGCCAAAGTCACCATCAAGTACAGTGTGCGCCCCAAGTTGAATTTACCAGCCAGTGTTGCTTCATTCAGCAATCAAGGAACCGTCACTGCTACGGGTGTGAGCCCAGTCAAGACCGATTTTCCACAAACAACCCGCCCCGGCGACCCCACCGTGGCGCCCTATCAAGACCGGCCCATCATTGATCTTTTCAAGGACTGGGAGCTACATACCGACGTCAACGGCAACGGACTTGTTGATCTCGGTGACAACGTCAAATACACGTTTACGCTTATCAACATTGGTTCGACCATGGCGTGTACCGTCAACATCTATGACGGATTTGATCCCAACAGCACGTTGGAGAGTGGCACCATTACAGCCGGTGGCGACACCAGCGCTTGTGTGGTCGGCAATAATTCGTACAACGGCACCACCATTGTGCAAGGCAACACCAGTGGCGACACCGCCATGGAGATCAACGCATACGGTGTACCACCAGGCGGTGTAGTCGTGATGACGGCGGTCGTCAAGATCAAGAGCAATTTGTCGCCGAGCATCCGTGAAATTGTCAACCAGGCCCGCGCCAGTTACACCATGCGGCAAGCGGTCGTCGGCAACGCACTCCACTACTACAGCTTCGATGAGCCGAATTCTTCGCAGTCGAGTCGTCAGGTGTCGGCACCACAGCCAGCGGCAATCTGGAGCCTGAATCAGGTGGTCACTCC
>JBBAWX010000006.1:52320-142062 GCA_040396955.1 Roseiflexaceae bacterium | reverse complement strand
ATTTGCGGTTGGTATGGATGAAGGTGCTTGGGTACTAACTGTAATTCATGAGCCACTTTGGTCTTTGCGAGAGCTGTCGGTACGCGACCGTATACGTTTTTGGATTCAATCTCTACTCCCGACGCGTTTGGCTTGGTAATATAATCCTACTCCCCGCGTACCTGTACATACCGTTTATCAGCAATGTGCCCCTTCACGTACAGTGCAAATTGGGCCACATTCATGTTGCCGCAAATTTCGTCGATGGCGTGTTTGCGATGAATATAAGTATCACCTTTTTGCCACCAGCCCCGGCGGTCGTTGTCGAAAAATGGGTCAAATAAATCTTGGCGATTTTTGACGACTGAACCGGTTTCAACAATGCCAAGATCAACGAAGTGCTGGTAGAACTTGGTTTTGTTTTTGAAGCCAAATTCATACACGAATGCCATGTTAAATTTGGCCAGCCCGTATCCGAGGAGGTTTAAGAGTTCGTAGTTGGGGTGCATGCTGAAGTCGGTCTGTGCCATCGCTATGCCTTTGTATGTGTGGGTAATCTGTGGTGCGGTACATATATCACGAATCCCCTCTGCATCTTGGTATGAGATACGGAGGGGATTCGTATGCGCTACTTCAACTCCGCCTGTTGGGCGCGTATTTCTTCGGGCCAGGTGCTTTTGATGTAGGCCAAGATGGTGCGCACGTCGGCTTCGCTGAGGATGCCTTGGTAGGCGGGCATGGCGTTGGTGGGGGTGCCAGTCACGGCAGCGCCGCCGTAGAGGGTGACGGCGATGAGGTATTCATCGGCATGGTGCCAGGTATGGCCGCTGGCGTCGTGGGGTGGGGCCGGATAGCTGCCGTTGGGCAGGGCGGTCTGCCAGTTGGCTTGGCCCTCGAGGTTGATGCCATGGCAGACGGCGCAGTGGCGCGCATAGAGCGCTTTGCCGGTGGCCACCGGATTGGAGCTGGCTAGCTCCGTGCTGGCGGTGGGGGTGGTGCGATTGGCCATGACGTTGAGGCCAATCAGCGCAATCATAAACACGACGATGATAATCATGACGAAATGAATGGGTTTCATGGGGCAGTCCTTCGTTTAGCCGGCGAGGATGGCCAACACGCCATCTTTGACGAGAATGCCGCCGAGCACGGTCAAGAGGAGCGCGCTCCCCTGCAAAATGCGTTGGTAGAGCGCCGGTGAAAAGGCGTTGCGGTTGCGCCCAATCAGGTAGGCAAAGAGCATGCGGATACCCACGAGCATCAGGTAAAAGCCACCAATGAATGCGGCGCCGCCGAGGAGCCCATGTTGCGCATACGCTTTGACCAGGTTGGGCCCACCGGCGGTGCCCCAAAATAGGTACGGGTTGGGGTTGAGAAAATTCACGATCATGGCCTGGAAGAGCGATTTGAGGCTGCCGTCGTCGGCTTTGGCACGGCTCGCACTCAGCGCCGCAATGTCGATTTGCCGTGCTGAGGCCTCGCGCCAGCCACGGATGCCGAGCGACACAATGTAGCCGCCGCCCAAGACCCCCAACCAGCCAAATACGCTGTGAGGCAGACTGCCCACGAGCAACGTGGCCGCCGCAATGATGGGCGCATCGGTGAGGAGCGGTGCAAGTGCCACCAGCATGCCCGCCTTTGGGCCGTCACGGAGTGCCCGAGAAATGCCGAGTGTCAAAGACGGCCCCGGGTTGACACTCGCAGATAGCCCGAATGAGATCCCCAACAGCAAAAAAACTACCATTGCCGTGTCCCTGTCTGTGCGCGGTGAATCGTTATCTCCTCAACAATACCACAAAGCAGGCACCCTGCGGTTGGTTGGGGGTGTAGTCGATCTCGGCGTCGATGGCGGCACAAAACGCCTTGGCGATGCTCAGTCCTAGCCCGCTCCCGGTATGATTGGTGCCACTGTTGTGGCGCACAAAGGCTTCGAAGATGCGGGAGTGGTGCTCAGCGGGGATGCCCGGGCCATCGTCGCAGACGCGCAGGCGCGGGCGTCCATTGGCGGTGTCGAGGGCAATGCTGATCTGGCTCCCAGCAGGGGTGTGCGCCTGCGCATTGTCGAGCAGAATGCGCACGATGTGGGTGACGTAGGTGGGGTCGCTTTCGCACCAGATGGGCTCGGGCGGTGGGGTGAAGTGCCAGGCGTGATCGTGGGCCGTGGTGAGGGTGGCCTGGAGTGTTTGGGCGATGATGGGGCCAAGGTCGTAGCGGGCCACGGGCGCCACCTGGTGCTCGGTTTGGGCCAGGGTGAGCAGGCGGTCGATGGTCTGCTCCATGTGGCGGGTTTCGTGGATGATGTCGTCGAGCAGAGGTTGCTCGGGATGCTCGTATTTGGCGAGCTCGGCCGCCGCACGCATGATGCTAATCGGGGTGCGGAATTCGTGGCTGGCGTGTGCAATGAAGCGTTGTTGTTGGGCATAGGCGCGCTCGGTGGGGGCCACAAGGCGCCCCGATAAGAGCCACGACAACAGACCCACACCCCCCACCATGACCGCATCAATGACGATCATGCCCCAGATGATTTGTTGTTGCAGGCGCTGGTATTCTTGGAGCGAGCGACCGATTTGGATGTAGTGAATCGTGTCGGGTTGTTGCGTGTGGTACGACAAAATCCGGAACTGATTGTTCTTGCCATCGTCGACGGTGCGGATGTCAAAATTGGTGCCGTTTGCAACGGCCGCCAAAAGGCTGGGGTAGTTGAGTGGCACGGGCGGGATGGCTTTGGAGTCGCGGATGGCCAAGCCCTCGGCATTCACATTCACCACGAAAAGACTCGCGTTGCCGGGGTCGCTACCGGCCGATGCCACGTACAGGGGTGTTTCGCTGGGGAGGTACTGACTCAGCTCATCGACGGTGACGTCGTACGAATGCCCGTCGTCGTCGGTGATGAGTTGGTAGTAGCCTAGTAAGGCGGCGGGCATCGGCAAATCACGCTCGTCGATTTCGCGCGTCATGCGCAGGTAGAGGGCGGCATCTGCGGCGTTGGTGAATTGCTGATTGAGCCACGAGATGAGTGCCACGCTAATCCCGATGATGAGGAGTGCCGTTAGCCCCGCATAGAGCAGGGTCAGTTGCATGCGGAGGCGGCGAAACATGGTTGTGGGGTGTGTCATCGAGTGACATCCGCTTTCCAGCGGTATCCGATACCGCGAACCGTCTCGATGCAGGAATCGGCATGGGGGTGCAATTTGCGCCGCAAGTACGAGATGTAGACGTCGACGGCTGTGGCGAGTACGTCGCTTTCGTCACGCCAGACCGCGCGCAAGATCTGATCGCGACTCAGCGCTTGCCCGCTGTGGCGGATGAGGAGCTCGAGCAGATCAAACTCGGTGCTGGTGAGGGCGATGGGCTCGTTGGCGACTACGACCTGGTGAGCTCGCCGATTAATTTCGACCCCGTGCGACCGTAGCGTGTCGTGGTCGTAGTTGCCCAAATGGCGCCGTGCTAACGCTTCGATGCGGGCGAGGAGCTCGCCAACATCGAACGGTTTGCGCAGGTAGTCGTCGGCACCACGACGGAGCCCGGTGACGATGTCTTCGACCTGCGAGCGGGCGGTGAGCATGAGGAGCCCGGTGGGGATGCTTGCGGCACGGGCAATGGCGCAGATGTCGGGGCCATCGCGATCGGGGAGCATCCAGTCGATGATGGCCACGTCGTACATGTGGTTGAGGAGCAGGTCGATGCCCTGATGGCCGGTGGTGGCGTGATCGACCTGGTGATGATGCCGTTGCAAAAACTGCACGATGAGCCGACCGAGTTTGGGATCGTCTTCGATGAGTAAAATGCGCATAGACCGCCCACCCATTCTGCTTTCATCACGTCTGTCGTTAGTATGCCGAGCAAGGATTGGAAAAAGATTGGAAAATTCGTCAACTCTCTTAAGCAAGTGACGATACTTCGCCGCTACACTACGAAACAACAGGTGAACACACATCATCCCTGTGCTAGGAGCATTGACCATGACAATGAACGTAAAATTACTGATTGCTGCGGTTGCTACCGTGTTTGTGAGCGTGGTCGCGGGTGCCGTGATTACCAATATAGGGACCACCCCCGCTGCCACCGTCGCCGCCGAAGTGGCTCCTACCGAAACCATGGCGCCGACCGAAACGCCTGCGCCCATGCCCACGCAACGCCCTGTCGTCGATGCAGAGTCGGTGCTGCAACGTGAGGCCACCTACCAGGCTCGCCTCGCTGAGGCCAATGCGGCCATTGAAAAGTCGGCAGCCGAGTTGGCGCAGGCCCAAGCCGAGCAACAAGCCCTCGCCAAACAGTATAACCAACTCGTGACCCGGCAAAATCAGGCCGCCACGCAGGCCAACAATACGGCCCCAGCGCCGACGCTCGAGGCCACCCCGGAGCCCGTTGCCGTGGCAGCCGCTGCGCCGACCCCGGCTCGGATTGCCCCCGAAATGGCGTATGCACTGGCGCAGGCCGTGAATCCGAACGCCAAACTGCTCCGTGACCCGGAGTTGGTGATGTATGAAAACACCGTGGCGTATGAGTACGTGTTTGATATGGGCACCATTTATGTGCAGGCCAGCGATGGCGCCATTGTGTACAACGGCATCGCGGTCATGCTCGAGGCCCAACGTCAGGCCGATGCCGCGGCTGCGGCTGCAGCCGCACAACCACCGCGTGCCGATAGCGATGATGATGATGACCACGACGAAGACCACGAAGATCATGACGATGATCGTGATGATGATCGCGATGAGGGCGACGATGACTAATCAGGCACCAGATCGAAAGTTGCTCCAGCGGGTGCGCACGCAGACCGAGCAAAACGAGCGTTTGTTGGGGCGCACCATGGCCACCATTATTGCCACCTGTGGCACCATTGTGGGCTGGATGTTGATTGCGAAGCCGGCACCCGTTGATGCACTCGCGCAACAAGAGGCCCCGGCTACCGCCACCCCCGAGATGCTTGTGGCCGCACCGTTGGCCCCCACATTGGCACTGGTGCAAATCGACTATGCACCCATCCCCACGGTGGCCGCGGTGCCAGAGGCGGTGCCGGCGCCCACGCTGATGCCAGCTCCTGCCATGATGACGAGTGCCGATGGTGGGGCTCCGCCGCCGGCAGCCGCGGCGCCGGCGGCAGCTCCTGCCAATCAAGCGGCGGCACCGGCGCCAGTGGCGGTGGATGCCATGCCGGCCCTGCGGGTGGTCGCACAACCGACCGCCGCCCCGGTGGCTCCGCCCCCCGCCGCACGCCCCAAGCCGAATCCGGGTGGCAATACGGGTGGATCATAACGTGGAAGGCGCATATCGACATACCTGGCGGGCGGTCGGTGTCACCTGCCAGGTGACCAGCAATCGCCCCTTTGCGGCGCAGCAGGTGGAGGCCCAGGTCGAAGAGTGGGAGCAGGTGCTGAGCCGTTTTCGCCCGACGAGTGAGTTGATGCGCCTGAATCGGCAACGCCAGATGCGGGTATCACCCACGTTGCACCACCTGGTGGCGGCTAGTCTACTCATTGCACGCTGGACGGATGGGGTGGTGGTGCCTAGTCTCGGACACGTCATGCACGATATCGGCTATGATCGCACCTTTGCAGACATCGGTACGCAATCCGACGTGGCCCTAGCGACGCCGAGCGTGGTGCCATCGTGGCGGGGTATCCAGGTGCATGCCGGCACGGTGACACTGCCATCACAACTGATGCTCGATGTGGCAGGTATCGCCAAAGGCTGGATGGCGCAGCAGTTGGTGGCGGAGCTGAGCCGTGACGGGGCGGCCGTGGTCGCCGAAATCGGTGGCGATCTGGCAGTCTCCGCCCCACAGCCCGCTGACCCGTGGTTGATTACGGTGGAGCATCCGCACACCGCCGCCGTGATGGCCGAAATCGCCCTCTACCGCGGTGCGGTGGCCACCTCAAGTGTGCTCAAACGGCGCTGGCGCCGCGGTGGGCGGGTCGTGCATCACCTCATTGATCCGCAGACCGGCCTGCCCGCCCAGAGCGACGTGGTCACGGCGACAGTGATTGCCGATGATGCCATCTACGCCGAGGCTGCCGCCAAAGTGGCGATTGTGCGTGGCAGTGCGACCGCGCTCCCGTGGCTCGATACACAGGCCTTGCCAGCTTGCATGGTCACCCATGCCGGGGAGGTGCTAGTGAGTCGGCGTTGGCAGGAATTTTTGTGGCGTGATGACGCCACCCAGAAGAAGGAACCCGCGTCATGACCGATCCACATCCTGTCGTATCAGCTCCCAAGCCTGAGCGTGGCCAACGGAGCGACGCCGAGACGGCCGCATTGCTTGATGCCATGCTAAGCCGCTATTCATGGGCCAACGTGCTGTTTTCATTGCTGATTGGGGTGGCAGGTGGGCTCGTAGTTGCGTGGTTCGTGTTGCCCAATTATCTGACTGGGATGCTCCAAAGCATGGTCGGCGAGGCTCCCAAGATGTACTGGTATCTGTCGCGTTCGGCGGGGGTGGTGGCCTACGCCTTGGTCTGGTTGAGCGTGGTGTGGGGCTTGTTGTTGACCACCACCATCGGCAAGCAACTCGGGCAAGTAGCGCCTATTGTGGACATGCACCGCCATCTGTCGTGGCTGGCCATCTCTTTTGCCCTCGGGCATGCCGTGGTCTTGCTCGGTGACCAGTACATCACATATACGATGACGTCGTTGTTTGTGCCCTATGCCGAGACCTCGTACCGCCCATTTGCGGTGGCGTTGGGGCAAATCGGTTTGTATGCCCTGGTCTTGGTGACCGTGAGTTTTTGGGTGCGGACCTGGACCGGGCAAAAAGTCTGGCGTGCCGTGCATTACCTGAGCTTCGTGGTATTCGTGCTCGTCGCCGTGCATGCCTTGCTCGCCGGTACCGACGTCGATGCGTTGCGCTACTGGTATGCTGGATCTGCCATCGTTGTCCTTTTTCTCAGCGTGTTGCGCATCCTCAACACCCACACTTAGGCGTGGTCATGTGAGCTCGTCGCTGGCTGCGGGATGGGGATGCGCACCAGCGCAAACAGTAGCACCACACAGGCTGCGCCGACCAACAGGGCCCGTGGGGCGCCGCTGGCGTTGATGGCCACCACACTTGCGCCACTGCCGAGCCACGTGGTGAGGTTGGTGATGAGCAGGCCACCGAGCGAGGGCACACCAATCAACGTGACGGCGTGCAGGCTCATCACGCGCCCCCGCAGTTGCCCAGGCACACTGAGCTGCAGGTTGGTGGAAATAATCGTGGTGGCCGCTGTGCCGATGATGCCCGTGAGTACGAGGCACAGTGCCCCCAACCACCACCATGGCGCCACGGCGAATCCGGCCAGGCAGGCGGCAAAGCCGATGCCGGCAATGGTCAAATTGCGCGCACTCGGCGTAATGGCGGGCAACGAAGCGAGCCCGAGTGCGCCGATCATGGCACCAGCCCCTGCGGCCGACAACAGGATGCCGTAGCCCTGCGCACTGATGCTCCAGATATCGTCGGCGTAGACTGGCAGAAGTTGTTGGTAGGAGCGCCCAAAAATCGACAGGACGGCCGAGGTGAAGAGCAGGGTGGCCGTGAGCGAGTGCGCCCAGGCGTAACGGATGCCGCCGAGCAAGGCTTCGGTATAACTCGTCGTACTTGCGACCTGTGCGGCTTCATCGGGCATGTGCCTGACGGCATAAATGACTGCCACATAGCTGATTGCATTCAACAAAAACAACCATCCCGGACCCCAGATGTTGAGCAACATGCCGGCAATCGCCGGGCCTAGCAGGGCAGCCCCGTTGTAGGTGGCCGAATTCAGGGCTAGGGCGTTCATCAGGTGCTCACGCGGTACGAGTGTGGGGATGAGCGCTTGGCGGGTTGGATTGTCGACGGCGAGGAGCACTGCCCCCACGAAGCTGAACCCGAGGATGAGCCCCGGCGTGTTGCGATCGGCGAGCGTGAGTAGCGCCTGGACAAGGGCCAGGGCAAGCATGCTCCACTGCGTGATGGTGAGGATTTTGGCACGGGGGAACCGGTCCGCCAAGGCCCCGCCAAACAAAGGCAGGATAATCATGGGCACCGCAAAAGCCAGACCGAGCCAGCCCAGATAGCGGGGATCGTTGTTGGTCATCTTGAAAATCAGCCAGCTCTGGGCCACGTTTTGCATCCATGTGCCCATGTTGGAGACCAACAGGCCGCTCCAGAGCAGGCGGTATGGGCGATTGCTGAGCGCCGGGTATTGTTTGGCAAACATGGCAACACATTCTTGCTAGGTGTGAGTCATTGAATGGTAGTATAGAACACATACTTGGAAATGTGCGTGAAAGAAGGAGGGGACATCGTGCAACGCATGCTGGCTTGGCTGGCTTGTCTGTGGTTGGTGGCGTGTGGCGCCGTACCACCTACCGACATGCAACTGCCCACACCCACTGCAGTGGCCGCCGTTCAAGTGCCATCTTCCACCAATACACCATTAGCAACGACTACTCCCTCTACAACAAGCACATCGGCCTTCGCGTGGACGCACCTTCCCATCCAGGATCAGGGCGACATGCGGGCCGGGTTTGGTGAGTCATACGCCAATCTCGCCGCGTTGCCCGGTTGGGCCATTCGTAGTGAGACCGATCGCATGACCGTGCAGGCAGTGGCAGCCGGGGTGGTACGCACGGTCGATATCACCAACATGGCGGACATGTACACGGCTCAGACTGTCATCGTCGATTTCGACGCACAGTACGCCGTCGAATACCTGCTATTACCGCAATTACCAGGAGACGATGTGGTGACCGTCGCGGTCGCCCACGGCGACCGCCTTGGTGCTGGCGATCGCATCATGTCGGCGCGCATGCATCCCGAGGGGGTGCTCATCGTCAGCCTGATTGATCGTGTGCGCGGGCAACGCAGTTGCCCGCATGATTTCATTGCGGCGGCGGTGCGTGAGACGTGGCAACAGCCGTTGCGGCGCCTCATGCGTGACTGGTGCGCACTCCCGGCCATCGCCGATGACGGCGGAACACCGCTGATTGCGCAACTCGGCGCTGGTGAGGCGCAGACACCAACCCCGGCTAGTGCTGTGACTGCTACGGTCGTAGTTGCGACACCCAGCCTAGGAGCACCGACACCGACACCGTCGCCCAATCCAGCCGTTCCCACCGCTCTGCCCACTGCAACCGAGCCGGCTGCAAGCCCGACGGTGCTCGCGGCGCAAACCACGGAATTGCCCGTGTTTCGTTTGCCGGTGGCCGATATTAATGCGGTCCGTATCATGGAGGCGTATAGCACGAGTGCCGATGCACCGTGGAAATTTGCCCACAACGGCATCGATTTTATGACCAGCCAAGCGCGTGAGCCCATCTATGCGGTGAGTGCGGGCACCGTGCAGCGGGTCGAACTCGAACGCCGCCCGCCACTCAACAACTGGCAGGTGGGCGTGATTGTGCGTGTCAACGACCAGTACAACACGGTGTACACCTTTGAGCCGATGACTGCCGATGATGCGATTGGTCAACAACAACGTGAGGCCGTGTTGGTGACCCCGGGCCAGCAACTGCAGGCAGGTGATATGATTGGCGAACTCATTGGTGGCAAAAGCGGTGCCCACTTACACTGGGGCGTGGTGCCAGTGGGGGCAAGTGCCATTTGTCCGGCGCCGTTTTTCACCGCCGAAACCATTGCACAGATGTTGGCCCGTATCCCGAGTGGTGCCAGCCAGCTCTGCTATCCGTAGGCGGGGGCATGCACTAGTCAAACGAAAGCATGCCCTTGATGACGCCGGCTGCTGGGTCGCGCCAGAGAGGCATGACGCCGGCGAGCTCATCTGGCGTGGTGGTGCGGTTGACCCACGCTGGCACGTCGATGTGTGGGAGCGCGGCGATGACTGCATCAAAATCGACGCTGGTCGCATTACGGCTCGCCAAAATGCTGATTTCGCGGCGGTGCAATTCGGGGTCGAAAAAGCGAATATGGTCTTGGACGAGCCCCACGTAGACCACTTTGCCGCCACTGCCCGGGATGGCAAACGAGCTCTCCATGGCGCCCACATGCCCGGTCGCATCAAGGACGATGTCGGGCGCATGCCCGCCCCAGAGCTCGTGTGCAGCTTGGGCGGGATGCTCACCAGGGGCTGCGGCGGCGGTGACAAGGCCGTGGTCGAGGGCAAATTGGCGCCGGATAGGGCTGGGGTCGAGTGCCATGATGCCCAGTCCCCGCTCACGGGCGGCCAGTGCCACCCCCAGGCCAATCGGGCCGAGGCCGACCACGAGTATGCGATCGTCGGGGAGGGCGTGGGCGCGTCGGATGGCGTGGAAGCCAATCGAGAGCATTTCGACGAGTGCAAGCCCCTCCACACTGGCTCCCTGTGCATGATGCAGGTGATCGGCAGGCAGATTGATGTACTCCTGCATGCCGCCATCGATGTGTACTCCGAGCACCTTGAGTGTGCTACAACAGTTGGTGAGACCACGCTGACATGCACGACACTGCCCACACTCCATGTAGGGACGCACCGCCACCACATCGCCGCGGCTGACCGTATTCACCTTGTCGCCACAGGCAACCACTTCGACGGCTAATTCGTGCCCGAGCACCCGTGGGTATTGGAAAAACGGTTGTTTCCCCGCAAATGCGTGCAAATCAGTGCCGCAAATGCCGACCCGCCGCACGCGTGCGGTGACTTCGCCCGTACCCGGGGCGCTGACCGGGTTGATATGGCGGAGCTGGAGATCTCCAGCAGCCTGCAAGATGAGTTGCCGCATCGCATTGTTCCCTTTCACATTGATGCCCAAAAACGTGAGTCCAGTATAGCGGTAAATCAGCCTCATCGATGCACGGTGGATGTGCGCTCGGCGGGGAGCTCCCCCATACAGCGACTACATGCAACGTGCGCATGCAAGGGCTTGCTCCGTTGAGGGCACTGGCCGCCTCGTGACATGTGCATCTGCGAATCAACGGGTAGAAGATGACACTACGATACACATCCTCGTGGGCGTGTGTCATTCGCTGACGGGCGTTTCGACCGTGTCAATCGTCGCAATAAAGCAGTGCACTCCATGGATGCGCAATGTACGCAACACCTGCTGGTCGGCTTCAGAATCACTGATGAGGGTGTGGACTTCGGCAAGTGGTATGAATGGGATGGAGCCAACGCGGTTGAGTTTGCTTGAATCAAGCAAGGCCACGCTTTGGCGGCAGAGCGCATGCATGACACGTTTGGCTGCGGCTTCCTCGGGGCTAATCTCGATTAACCCAGCATCAGTGCTGATGCCGTGTGCTCCAAAAAAACCGATATTTGCGTGGGTCGTGGCTGGAATACTTCCCGCATGTAAATCAACAATGGACTCCGATTCGTGACGCATGCGTCCCCCTGGGAGAAAGACGTGAAATTGCGGGAATTCACTGAGCGCTCGTGCCACGGCAATGCTGTTGGTGACCACACGAATGTTGTGGCGTTTGGATAAATGAGCCACAATGGCCAGCGATGTGCTACTCGAATCCAGCACGATGGTGTCGCCGTCGTGAACCAACCGAGCCGCCATGCGCCCAATGGCCACTTTGGCGTGCGGACGCTGTTGGACCCGGGCGGCAAGCGGTAACTCGCGTTCGGTGGCTGGGGCAAGTTTGGCGCCGCCATGCATGCGAATGACAAGCTCAAGCTCCGCGAAATGCTCGAGGTCGGTACGAATGGTGACGTCGGACACGCGAAAATGCCGCGACAACTGCTCGACCATCACGTACCCGTGTTGGTCAAGTAGTTGTAGGATCTCGCGGCGTCGCTGTTCACGGGCCTTTTGGTGCTTGTTCATGCCGTACTGTCACCTCCATTTTGTATTATATGAGAAACAAACTTTGGATTGTTGCATTGAGAAATCGTAAAATTTGACAAAATCGAAAGAAAATCATACGATTGGGCCATTCCCCCCACGTCACCGAGCCACGGAGCATGCCATGGGTGCCAAAACAAAAGAGCGACGTGAAAAAATCATTGAAGTAGCCAAGCACGACGGCTTTGTCAGCGTGATTGCGCTTGCCCAGCTCTTTGGGGTTTCAGAAGTCACCATTCGCAGTGATTTGGACGTTTTGGAATCGCAAGGTTTGGTGATGCGTACCCACGGCGGCGCTTTGTCTCGTGAGCAGATGCGCTCAACGTTGAAAGGTGGGTTGCCGGGTCGCATCGAGCGGGTCGCCCAAGGGGCGGCCAGCCTAGTAACCGACTATGAGACGATTATGATCGAAGGGGGGGAGCTCGGCCTCGCCTTGGCGGCGCATCTTCATGAGCATCGTGGCTTGATGATTTATACCGACAGCCTTGAAATTGCCAATGTACTGACCAAAAGTGCACACACAGTGGCGTTGTTGGGGGGGATTATCAGCTATGGTCGGAGCATTGGCTGGCCCGACATGAACCACTATCTGCCTCCGGGTGTGCGCGCAAGTTGTTTGTTTTTGTCGGGCATTCCCGGTGATGAAATTGGGCGTGATGTGGCGGTGCGGCGGGAAACGTTGCGACGGCGCATGATGGACGTCTGCGACCAGGTGGTGTTGATGGTCGAAAGCCAAGAAATCACTGCCCGTATGCGTAGTGACACCCCTCCGGAATTTCGGCAGGTGACACGCATTGTGAGTGAAGATGCCATCGACAACGCCACCATCAGCAAACTTGCGGGTCACGGCATTCCAATGACCATTTGTAGTGCAGTGGGGCGTCGTAATGTTGAAAACATACCCATGCGACGTTGGCGCATCGGTTTTGCCAATCAAGATGAACGGTTGCCCTTTGCGGTGGCAGTGCGGAGCGGTATGCTGGCTGCAGCTGAGACCGCCGGGGTCGAGCTGTTGCTCGCTGATAATCGCAGTGATGGTGCAGTGGCAGTGGCAAATGCCGAGGCTTTCATCAAAGCACAGGTCGATTTAGTCGTGATTTTCAACACGGACGCTCACGCCAACAACATGATTGTGGAGGCGTTGCGCCAGGTCAACGTGCCGGTGATTGCCATCGATATCCCCATTGCGGGTGCCACGTTTTTTGGGTTCGACAACTACCGTGCTGGTCTGATGAGTGGGCGATTGTTGGGTCAGTATGTGCGTCGGCAATGGCATGGGGCGTTTGATGTGGTGTTTTCGCTCGAGCTGCCAATTTCGGGGCCAGTACCGGCTGCACGCATGCAGGGCCAAATTGACGGTCTGCGTGAACAACTCTCGGTGCCAGAGGGGCGCATTGTGCGCCTCGATAGTCGCAACACGAGTGTTGATTCGTGTGCGGCGACGCGCATCGCCATCAAAAAAATCCGTCGCACCGACCGGGTGATTATTTTGGGCATCAACGACGAAGCGGTACTCGGCGCACTCTCGGCGTTTGCCGAAGATGGTAGTTTGGCGCGCTGTGTGACGGTGGGGCTTGGTGCCGATGTCGACGCGCTACGGGAATTGCGTCGCGCCGGGAGCCGCATGATTGGTGCTGTGGCCAGCTTCCCTGAGCGGTACGGCGAGCGCGTCATCGACCTCGCCTGTGCGATTTTGCAACGGCGGGCTGCTCCGCCGGCGCGGTATACGAACCACTGCTACGTGTTGTCTGATGAAACAATGCGGTGCCTTGATATGGCCGCATTGCGCGGAAGTGTGATTTCGGCGAATGATTACGGTGCTCAACGTCGCCCGTAGTACGCCGTGTCGGTATACAGAACAAGGAGTGAGGGTATGCAAGAAGTGCCAGGGTATGCGGCATTGGCCGAGGTATTGCAGGAGCAGGGAATTGATGTGGCGGCGGTGAAACAGGCCCTCAAAGCGCAGCGCATCGAAACCCCAAGTTGGGGGTACGCCAACAGTGGCACACGCTTCAAGGCCTTCGCATGGCCCGGCGCTGCACGTACCACGCGTGAAAAACTCGACGACGCCGCCATGGTGCATAAAATGACCGGGATTGCACCGTCAGTGGCCGTCCATATCCCGTGGGACAAACCCGAAGACGGCGATTATACGGCCATGTGCCAGTATGCCGAATCCCAAGGGGTGGCCATCGGCGCCGTCAATCCGAACGTCTTCCAAGATGATCAGTATCGCCTCGGCTCGTTGGGGAATCCAGACCGTAGTGTGCACGAAGCCGCCCTCGATCACATGCTTGAGTGCTGCGAAATCATGACCAAAGTCAAGAGTAATGCGCTCAGCCTGTGGTTTGCCGATGGCACCAACTATGCCGGCCAAGACAGCCTGCAAGGGCGCAAACGCCGCTTCGAAGAAGGTCTCCGCCAGGTCTACCAACGCTTGCCTGCCGGCGGACGGATGCTGATTGAGTATAAATTTTTTGAGCCGGCCTTCTACAGCACCGATATCCCCGATTGGGGGACTGCGTACGCGTGGGCCTTGAAACTCGGTGAACAAGCGCAGGTGCTTGTCGACCTTGGGCATCATGCCCAAGGGGTCAACATTGAGCAAATTGTGGCCTTTTTGCTCGATGAAGGGCGCCTCGGTGGCTTCCATTTCAACAATCGCAAGTACGCCGACGACGATCTCATTGTGGGGAGCTCCAATCCGTACGAGCTCTTCTTGATTTTCAACGAATTGGCGGGTGCTGAGCTCGGCCAGAGCGAACCGTCACGGAGTTGCGCCCAACAGGTGGCCTACATGCTCGACCAGTGCCACAACATTGAAGGGAAGCTGAGCGCCATCATCTACTCGGTGCTCAATTGCCAAGAGGCCTATGCCAAAGCCCTCGTCGTCCCCCGCCCACGCCTGGCGGCCGCCCAGCACGCCGGTGAAGTGCTGACGGCGCATCGTCTGCTGACCGATGCCTACCGCACCGATGTCCGCCCACTATTGGCGCAGGTCCGCCTCGAGATGGGCGTGCCGATCGACCCCATGGCCGCCTATGCGGCGAGTGGGTATGAGCAACACATCGCTAATACGCGTGGCCTCGCAGATGCCTCGGGTGGCTTCCAATAAGCGGAAATGTGGCGCCAATGCGTGTCTTTTGCGACCTCCGATACGGTATGCATGGTAGTATTCATGCCCTATCGGAGGTTTGCATATGTCTGATCGTTTGTTGTGTGTGACATGGCCACAGTCACTTGAATCGGTCCCCTGCGAAAGCACGTTGCGACGCGTCATCCGTGAGGCGCTCCGGCTAAGTGTGTGGCGTGTTGGTTGTGTGGCGCTGTTGTGCCGGGTGGAGGCGCACCAGGTCTGCCTCATTGTGCGTTGTCGTACCACGCATGCCCCCGAACAACTCATTGAATGGGTGCGGGCAGCGGCCCGCTTTGCGGTGACCGCGTATGCTGGGTGGTCGCCACCGTGGGATACCCCCTACACGTACCGTTGGATGGCCTCCGCTGATCTGCATCACGAACTCAGCGCAATCATGCACCCGATACCGGTGACGCCGGATTGTGATCAGGTGGCCGACTGTGAACCCAATGTAAATATGCGAATGTCCGAACATTTATGATATAATCGGGGGAACAAGCGGGGGGATGAGTCTGCGGAAGTCCACGCAGAAGAATGGTATGATGGGGGCGTTCACCCACGATACCAGAGGAGGCACGCAATGAAGCGTCACGCATATGTGGTCGACACGAGCCACAGCCCGCATGCTCGGTTACGACCGCTGGCGTTGCCGGGGGTTGTCATCGCAGATGCATTTTGGCAGCCACGGCGAGCGACGAACACGCAGGTCACCCTGCCATCACAACATGCGCACTGTGAGAGCACGGAGCGCATCGCCAATTTTCGGCGGGCGGCGGGGCGTGAAGCGGGCGATTTCGTCGGTTTGTTTTTCAACGACTCTGATGTCTACAAATGGTTGGAGGCAGTCGGGTGGAACGACGCGATTAGCGCGGTGCCCGAATTACACGCCATGCGCGACCAAGTAATCGCCGACATTGTGGCCGCCCAAGATCACGACGGATATTTGAACTCATACTTCAGCAAAGAGCGTACCGCAGAGCGCTGGAGCAACATGGACCTGCACGAGATGTACTGTGCGGGTCATTTCATCCAGGCGGCCATTGCGGTCTATCGTACGAGTGGGCAGGCAGCAGCACTTGCGGCGGCACGGCGGCTAGCAGATCACATCGATGCCACGTTTGGCCCGGCGGAGCAGGGCAAGCGCGAGAGTAGCGACGGTCACCCAGAGATTGAATTGGCGCTGGTGGAGCTGTACCGAGAGACGCGTGAGATGCGTTATCTACAGCTGGCGCAGTTTTTGCTGGATGTGCGTGGCGCCCACAAGGTCGGCACCAATCCGTTTGGGCGATTTGATGCGGCATATCATCAAGACCATGTGCCCTATCGTGAGCTGACCGAGGTCGTTGGTCATGCGGTGCGTATGCTCTACTTGGCGGCTGGTGCGACGGATATATGGCTTGAGACAGGTGATAGTGCGCTCAAAACGGCCATTGATGCGCAGTGGCACAACATGACGCACAAGCGCATGTACGTGAGTGGTGGCACTGGCTCGCGGTGGAACGGCGAGGATTTTGGTGGCGACTACGAGCTCCCCAACGAGACGGCCTACACCGAGACCTGTGCGGCGATTGCGTCGGTGATGTGGAATTGGCGGTTGTTGCAGGGCACTGGCGAGGCGCGCTATGCGGACCTCCTCGAATGGACGCTCTACAATGCGGTGATGCCCGGGTTGTCGTTGAGTGGGAACGAATACTTTTACCAGAACCCACTGGCCAACAACGGCACGCATCGGCGTTCGCCGTGGTTTGGTTGTGCCTGTTGCCCGCCCAATGTGGCGCGGCTGTTGGCGCAACTTGGGAGCTATGTGGCGAGTGTCGATGCCGATACGCTGTGGGTGCACACCTACATGCAGGGGAGCATTGATGCGCAGAGCAGTGGTCTGCCGGCGGCGTTTCGGGTCGAAACCGAATACCCGTGGGAGGGGCGTGTGCGTCTCGTGGCCACCCGTGGAGGTCAGTTCGGCCTCAAACTGCGTGTGCCGAGTTGGGCCAGTGGTGCGAGTGTGAGTGTCGCAGGGATGCGCCAGGTGGCACCGGCCGACACCTACGTCACCATCCGGCGCGCTTGGCAAATCGGCGACGAGGTCGTATTGGATCTACCCATGCAGCCACGTCTCATCATGGCCAACCCGGTGGTGCACAACAATGCGGGGCGAGTGGCAGTTGCACGCGGCCCCATTTTGTACTGTGCCGAGCAGGTCGATCAGACGGTGCCGGTCACAAGTTTGGCGGTGCGCCCGGAACGGGCGTGGCACGTCAGACCCGGTGCGGGTGTACTGGGAGTGCATCGCGTGTTGGTATCCGATGGGTTCAGTGTGGCGACGCCTGCCGATGCGCTGTATGCGCCGTGGCGGGTCGATCAGGGGCAACCGTGCCAACTCACGTTGATTCCGTATCATTTGTGGGCCAACCGCGAGCCGGGTGCCATGAGTGTCTGGTTGCCCATTCATCGCTAATACAAAGGGGAGCGCGCTATGTACGTGGGCATCGATCTCGGGGGCACCAAAATCGCATTTGCGGTCATTGATGCGGAGCACGGCACCGTCCATGAACGCCACGTGATTGCCACGCACTCGGAGATGGGGGCGGCGGCCGTGCTCGAGCGCATGGTGGCCGTGCTGGTGCCGCTCGTAGAGCGCTTCCCGCAGGTAGCTGCCATTGGGGTGGGGGTGCCGGGGGTATTCGACGACGAGAGCGGTGAGACGTTGTTTTTGCCCAATCTGGTGGGCACGTGGCATGGGGTACCGGTACGGGCCGTGTTGAGTGCGGCCGTAGACCGCCCCCTCTGGCTCATCAACGATGCCCGGGCTTTCGTATTGGGTGAGGCGTTGCATGGGGCTGGGCGTGGGCATGCCAATGTGGTCGGCTTCACCATTGGCACGGGGATTGGCGGTGGCGTGGTCATGCACCGGCAGCTGTACCTGGGAATCAGGGGCACTGCCGGTGAATTCGGGCATCAGACGTTGGCATTGGATGGCCCACGCTGTGGGTGCGGCAACGTGGGCTGCCTCGAGGCGTTTGCGAGTGGCAGTGCCATGGTGCGGGCCGCCGAAGCAGCCATTGCTGCGGGCACTGCGCCACAGCTCGCTCACGTGGTGGCACAGGGGCAGGTACTCACGCCCGCATTGATGATGGCCGTGCAAGATGTGGCGATTCGCGACATCATGGCGAGCGCTTTGCGCTATTTGGGGGCGGGGGTGGCCAATGCCGTGTCGATGTTTAGCCCGGATGCGGTGATTTTGGGGGGAAGTGTGAGCAACCTGGGAGAGCCGTTGCGTGCGGCGGTCGTCGACATCGTGCAAGCGCGTTGCCGCGCAACTCCGGTGGCCGACATTGCCATTTGTCTGGCCTCATTGGGCGGGGATGCCGGGGTGATGGGCGCGGCGTGTTGGGCGGCACATCGCAATGGCGATCGCCAGGTCGCAGGGCTGTTTGGGGCATAGACCACAGGGGGAAAGGACGGATTGACCATGATTGAGTACCAGCCACGGAATCCACGGACCTACCGACCAGCCATTGGTCTGATTGGGTGTGGTGGAATTACCCGGCATCATCTGACCGCCTACCGCAATGCGGGGTATCGGGTGGTGGCCTTGTGCGATATTGACGCAAGTCGGGCCGAAGAGCGTCAGCGTGAGTTCTTCCCGGAGGCGACCGTCTATACCGATGCACAACTGCTCCTGCGGCGTGACGATATCGAGGTCGTGGATATTGCCACGCACCCCGCCGATCGCATTCCCTTGATTGCGGCGGCGATTGCGGCCGGCAAGCATGTGCTGAGTCAAAAGCCCTTCGTGCTTGATCTCGATGATGGTGAGCGCCTCGTGGAGGCCGCCAATCGGCGCGGAGTCAAACTTGCGGTCAACCAAAATGGTCGTTGGGCGCCGCATGTGGCTTACATGCGCGGTGCTGTGGCGGCCGGGTTGCTGGGGGATATCAGCAGCGTCGACATGTCGGTGCACTGGGATCACAACTGGGTTGTTGGCACCGTGTTTGATGGTATCGATGACCTCATCCTCTATGATTTCGCCATCCACTGGTTCGACATGGTGAGCTGTTATGTGCCCGGGCAACGGGCAGAGCGGGTGACTGCGAGTGTGCGCCATACGTCTACGCAACGCGCTCGCCCACCGTTGTTGGCACACGTGGTAGCCGATTATGCGCATGCCCAGGTGACGTTGAGCTTCAACGCCGACACACGCTTTGGCGGGCACGACCGCACACACATCGTGGGCGCACGTGGGGCGCTCCGGAGCGAAGGCCCGGGACTCGGTGAGCAACAGCTCCAGCTGGTGACGGAGCAGGGTGTGGAGACGCCTGTATTGACGGGGTCTTGGTTCCCTGACGGGTTCCACGGCACGATGGCCGAGCTGTTGTGTGCCATCGAAGAGGGGCGCGAGCCGAGTAATAGTGGCGCCAACAATTTGGCCAGCTTGGCGCTGTGTTTTGCCGCCATTGCGAGCAGCCGTGATGGATTGAGTTATGTGCCGGGGCAGGTGCGCCGGATTTGATGGATGAGTGATGAGTACTGTTGCAACGAAGGAGTCTGCAATGAAAACATGGAAATTTGTGGGAATCAACTTTGACCATATGCACATGGGCGATTTGCTACGCAAGGTGTATGAGCATCCGCATGCCGAAATCGCCGGGATTTGTGATGCCGACCCGGCCCGCATGCAGGGGGCCATTGCCAATTTCAACATTCCGGCAGAGCGCGTATTTACGGATGTGCATCAGTGTTTGCAGCGCACGCAGGCCGATGTGGCGATAATCTGTGCCGGCACGGCCTTTCACGCCGACTATGTCGAAATGGTGGCCCCGTACGGCGTCAATGTACTCGTCGAAAAACCGTTTGCGGCGACGTTGGCGCAGGCTGACCGCATGATTGCGGCCATGGAGCGCAGTGGCAAGCAGATGATTGTCAACTGGCCGCTGGCGTGGTACCCGCCGCATGTGACCGCCAAACGGCTGATTGACGAAGGCGTGATTGGCAAGGTGATGGAGGTGCATTATTACGACGGCAACCGTGGCCCACTTTGGCATGTCGCCGACAAAATCGAAGTATCGCCCGAAGAAGTCGCACGCCGCAAAAACGAGGCCTGGTGGTACAAGAAAGAAGCAGGCGGCGGCTCCATGCTCGATTATCTGGGGTACGGCGTAACGCTGGGCACGTGGTACCACGACGGTGATAAGCCGATCGAGGTGATGGCCATGGTTGACGAGCCGTTGGGGCTGGAGGTCGACGAGCATAGTATTACGGTGGCGCGCTATGCCAAGGGCTTGTCGAAATTCGAGACGCGCTGGGGAGCATTTACCGACCCATGGACGCATCAGCCACAGCCCAAATGTGGCTTCGTGATTGTGGGCACCGACGGCACGATTGCGTCGTACGACTACGAGCAGACGATTCGTGTGCAGACGCGCACGCAGCCTGAGGGCTTTGTGATGCCGGTTGATGTGCTTGAGGCGCCCATGCAAGACCCGATTCAGAATTTCATTCATAGTTTGAGCACAGGCGCACCGGTGCATGGGCCGTTGTCGGTCAAGATTTGCCGCATTGGTCAGCAAATCGTGGAGACGGCAGCGCTCAGTGCGCAGACCAAACGGGCGCAGGCATTGGTGGAATAAGAGGCAGACACGATGACGACACACGATCCCGCAGAGCGCTATCTGGATGCGTCTGAGCAGATTTTGCGTGCAATTCGCACCACCCAACTCCCGGCGATTCGGGCGGCCGCGCAGTTGTGTGCGCAGTCGATTGCGGCCGGCGGCTTGGTGCACCTGTTTGGCACGGGGCATTCGCGCATTCCCGTGGAGGAGATTTTTCCGCGGCACGGCAGTTTCCCCGGCTTTCACCCCATCATCGAGTTGTCGTTGACCAATCATACGCAGGTGGTCGGCAACAACGGGCAGCGTCAGGCCATGTACCTAGAAAAACTCGAGGGGTTTGGCGAGGTCATTTTGCGTAATTTCACCTTTGGGGCGCACGACTGCATGATGGTTTTTTCCAATAGCGGCGTCAACGGCGTGGTCATCGATGTGGCATTGGGGGCCAAGGCTCGCGGTATGCCGGTGATTGCGGTGGTATCGCTGGCGCACTGCCTGGGATCGCCGATCAAGCACAGCTCTGGCAAGCGTTTGCCGGATATCGCCGATGTGACCATCGACAACTGCTCGCCGCTCGGCGATGCCATGGTCGACATCGACGGGTTGGCGTACCCGGTGGGCCCGGGCTCGTCGATCGGGTATGTGGCCGTGGTCAACATGCTGAAATGTCTGGTGGCCGAGGAGCTGACTAAGCGTGGCCAGGCACCACTGGTGCTGACGAGTAGCACGTTGATTGGCAGTGCGGCATCGGCGGAGCTGTTTGATCGCACGTACGATGATTTTCGAGCCCGCATTGCGCCGTTGTACGGTGCGCAACCACAGCGAGGTGACCAATAATGAAATCTCAACCACTGCGCACCACGGTCGTGGGGAGCTACCCATTTCCGGCCTGGCTGGAGCATGCGGTGCTCCATCTGGAGGATTTTGGGCGTGACGATATTGCCGAAATGCAACGCGACGCGGCCATGGTCGCCATCCAAGATCAACTACAGGCGGGGCTCGATGTCATCACTGATGGCGAACAGACCCGGCTTGATTTCAACTTGTCGTTTTATGGGTATGTGCAGGGCATTGCCCGTGAAGACGAAGGGGCGCGGCGGTACGGCCCACCGGCCCACGATCAGCGCGGCAAGCATCTGATTACGGGGCCGCTGGAAGCGCCGCACGGCTTGGGGGTCGTCGAGGAATTTCTGCGTCTCAAAGCACTCGCACCGGCGCAGGGCCCCACCCTCAAGGCGAGTGTGCCGGGGCCGTATACGTTGAGTGGGCGCCTCATTCCCAATGCCGATTACCCGGATCGCTATGCGATTACCGAGGCCCTGTTGCCGATTGTGCAGGCCGAGCTGGTGGCGTTGGTGGCAGCAGGATGCCAAGAATTGACGGTCGATGAGCCGTCGATGAGCTGTTATGCCTACAAAGAAGACACCGAGCGCTTCGTGGACATCTTCAATCGTACGGTGGCGCCGGTGGTCGGGCAGACCCGACTGTCGACACATCTCTGTTTCGGTAATTTCAAGGGGCGGGCGGTTGGACCACGGCAGTATGCACCAATGTTTCCGGCGTTTTTGCGCATGACGGTCGACGAAATGCACCTCGAAATGGCGAGCCGTGAGTTTGCGGAGCTCGCCATCATCGGCACGCTGGCAGAGCACTACGATGTGGCAGTGGGGGTGGTCGACGTCAAGAGCTATTTCATTGAGACACCGGCCGATATCGCCCAGCGCGTCCGCGCCTGTCTGGCCTATGCTCCTGCCGATCGATTGGCGTTTGCCCCGGATTGTGGCCTGAGTCAGACCGCACGCTGGGCGGCTAAACGCAAGTTGGTAAATATGGTGGCGGGGGTCAAGCAGGTGCGTGAAACGCTGTAGCCGGTGAAAGGAGAAGAATGCAGATGAACATCACAATGCTTGGTACGGGCCTTATCGGGCGATTTTATACGCTGACGCTCCAAAGTGGGCGGAGCCGTGATCGGGTGACTGCGGTCTATTCCCGCAATCCGGCCAGTGTGGCTGCATTTGCCCAAGAATTCAACGTGCCGCATGCCACCACCGACATGCTGGCGGCCATCAACGACCCGACGACCGAATTGGTGGTCATCGGTTTGCCCAATCACCTGCACGAAGAAGCCGTCATGGCTGCCGTGGCCGCAGGCAAGGGCATCTTGTGCACCAAGCCGTTGGGGCGTACGGCTGCAGAGGCCTACCGGATGCTCCAAGCCGTGGAGCAAGCCGGCGTGTTTCACGGGTATCTGGAGGATTTGTGTTATACCCCGAAAACGCTGAAAGCACTGGCGTCGGTGCAGGCCGGGGCCGTGGGCACGGTGTTGTGGGCGCGTTCGCGCGAGACACACCCTGGGCCGCATAGCGCTTGGTTTTGGGATAAAGCGCAATCGGGAGGCGGTGCCATCATCGACATGGGCTGCCACTGCATCGAAATCGCGCGTAATTTCATCGGCAAAGACATTCGCCCCGTCGAGGTGATGTGCTGGGCTGACACCCAGGTGCACCCCATCGAGGCCGAAGATCATGCGGTGGGCATGGTGCGCTACGAAAACGGCGCCATGGGGCAGTTTGAAGTCAGTTGGTCATTCCGCGGCGGCATGGATTTGCGCGATGAGGTGGCGGGTACCGAGGGCACCATTTGGCTCAATCACTGGCTGCGTACCGGGTTCGAGATGTTTACTGCAAACGGGCAAAACGGGTATGTGGCAGAGAAGGCCGAAAGTGACCGCGGCTGGCTCTTCCCGGTTGGCGATGAAGTGGCAGCATTGGGCTATACCGCCATGTTCCAAGACATGCTCGATGCGCACGATGCGGGCCGCGCCCCCATGGAGACGTTTTATGACGGCTACGTGGTCAATGCGATTATGGATGCGGCCTATGCGTCGATGCAATCAAAGCGTTGGGAGCCGGTCCTCCTCCAAGAGTGGCGGGGCCGCGAGGGCGTGCCTCATGTGTCGGTACGGCGTGATTTTGATGAGCACTACTTGTTGATCAAAGAAGAATTGATGCCCGATGGTGCCAAAAAGCTGATTCTACGCCATAAGCAGACGGGTGCCCTTGAGCAACGGGTGAGCCGATGATTGTGCCGTTGCAGCGTGATGAGGTGTTGCTTGCAGATATACGGGCAACCATGGCGCGGCAATACGGGGTGTCGTTGTGGTGGTTGGGGCAGAGTGGCTACCTCATCCACTTTGCCGGAGTGTGTATTGCGGTGGACCCGTATTTGTCGGATTCGCTGACCCATAAATACGCCGCCACCGATAAACCACACGAGCGCATCAGTGTGCGCGTGATTGATCCGGCGTTGCTGTCGATGGTGTCGTTGGTGACCTCGAGTCACAATCACACCGATCACCTTGATGCAGAGACGATTGTGCCACTCGGTGGCGTGCCACTCGCGTGTAGTGCGGCAAACGTAGATGTTGCCCGAGAGCGTCTTGGGGCGGGAATACCGATTGTAGGGCTACGCCGTGGTACGCCGTGGCAACACGGGCCGTTTCGTTTGCATGTGGTGCCAGCAGCCCACAACGCGCGTGAAACCGATGCTCACGGTCATGAGCGTTATATTGGGTTGGTGATTGAAGTGGGTGGTGTAACCATCTACCACAGCGGTGATACGTTGTGGTATCCGGAATTGGTGGCAGAGCTGGGTCGGTGGCAGATTGATTGTGGTTTGTTGCCCATCAACGGCAATGTGCCCGAGCGGCGCGTGGCTGGCAACCTCGATGGCCGAGAGGCAGTGATGTTGGCAAATCAGGTGGGCATGGGAGTGGTGGTGCCATGTCATTACGACATGTTTGCCTTTAATACGGTCTCACCGGATTATTTCGAACAGTGTGCCCGTGATATTCGTCAGCCGTATCGGGTGTTGCAGTTGGGGGAGCGCCTCGATCTGTGGGGTGGCCAATAGTGGCTATGCTATACTGACGCAGACGTGGGATGTGATTGCGAGAGAGTCTGCGTGGTATGCGAGTAACTGCCCCGATTTTGTGGTTGAAACAAACGATAATCACCTCCTGGCGATTTTGGTTGGCGTCAGGATGGAGTCTTGCGTTGGTGTGGGGGGCGTTTCGATGGTTTGAGCCGATGTACGCCACCAACGATGATGTGGGCATGGCCATGCGGGTGCATGGCTTCGGTCAATATGCCGAGGCGAGCCCGTTTATTGTGTATTCGAATGTAATCTGGGGTTGGATACTCTTTCAATTACCGAGCATCAATCACCTCTACGCCTATGCTTGGGTGACCGTGCTCATCATGTTGGCATATACCTGGGGATTGACGTACTTCGGCTTACGCAGTGCGGCCCCCGCATGGCTGGTGCTGGTGCTGGTGGTTGCAGTCGTGGTGGAGTCGTTGCTGTTCCCACAGTTCACCGTGCATGCAATATTATTGTCATTGGTTATGGTCCTTGCCATCCGGCAGTACCTGGTACGACCGACACCATGGCTGTTGGTGGTTGTGGTGGTGTTTGGTGTGACGGGGATGTGGGTGCGTACATTTGGCTGGTTGGCTGTGGTGATGTGTGTGGTGCCATGGTTGCCGTGGCGCCGGTTTTGGGCGGATCGGCGTTTGCGCTGGGTGGGCGTAGGTCTGCTAGGGTGCATGCTGGGTTCCTTGATTATCAACTGGTGGGCGTACCAGTTGACCCCCGAATTACGCCAGTTTGAGACCTTGTACCGCCTCTACCAGCCGATTTTCAACAACAATGCGGCGTTGTACTTTGAGCAGTATCCGCAGGTTTTGGCGACCCAGGGATGGTATGCCAACGACATGCAATTGATTCGGAGTCGGTTTTTGATTCCGGGGCCGTTGATGGATGTGGATGCGTTACGTGCCATTATTGCGGTGTTGCCCCGATTTGACTGGGCAGTGGCTCCGGTCATCATTACGCAGAATGTGCGCATGCTGGTGGCGGTTGCCCCATGGTTGTTGTGTACGGGGCTCGGATTGGTGATGATGTGTCGCCAACCGCAGTCGTGGGCGGTATTTGCCGCCTTGATTGTGGGAGTGATAGGCCTCGGTCTCTTGGGGCGTGTTGCACCTGGGCGCGTGGTCTATCCATTGTTGGTAACGGGCGTGTTTTTGGTGTTGGTCGTAATACCAACGACTACATGGGCGCAACGCCGCTGGATGCAAGGGGTGTTGGTGCTCTGTATCGCATTGGGGATGTGGCACGGTCTCCCGCAAATCACCAAGCGTTCGCAGACATATACTGCCCATGGGGCGGCGTTGTGGTATGACCTCCATGAAATCTCAATCCGCCCGATAGTGGTATGGGGCGGTGCACTGGAGTATGAAATGGTGTATCCGATTCGGCAACTGCGCGATGATGTGGTGCATGTGCCCATCTATTCGTTGTCGCTGGCGGCGATTCAGCCGACATCGGTGGCGTATGAGGAAGTGCGACGGGGGTTTGACATCGATGCGGCGTTGCGTTCGACCACTGGGCTGGCCGTGATTGCGCAACCCTTCATGCTCCCATGGTTGGAACAGTACTGCCGTGATCATCATGCTGCCACTATGAAATCTCATCCGATTTGGCGTGGGGCGACGATTGTCGTCTATCAAGTTACATGTGTGCCCTAGATCAAGAAATTGTTGTGATTGTGTGAAATATTTGGTATGCTGTGCACAATAAGAGGGACAAAGACCGTGCCTGCAGGAGACCGCAGGCTTTTGTGTGTCGTAGCGCATCTCTATGCATTACGACACGGGAAGAAGTGCATTGATACAGCAACGATTCCAACGCCGAGTGTGGTGGGGGACAAGTATCGGGGTCAGCGGTTTGGTGACCTGGTGGATGTTTGTGCTTCAAGGAGCAACGGGATTTTCGTTGTGGGATGAGGGATTTCTCTGGTACGGTGTACAACGCATTCTGCAGGGGGATGTACCGATTCGTGATTTTTTTGCGTACGATGTTGGTCGTTATCTCTGGTTGGCGCTCGGGATGGTGGCATGGGGCGACACGGGGCTCCTCGCCTTGCGCTTTGGTCTTGCCACCATGCAGATCGTGGTGCTGATGAGTGCGCTGTTGCTGTTTCGCCGCACTGCGTTGTCACTCTGGGCTATCCCGATTGTATCGCTGGTCATCTCGTTGTGGGCATGGCCCGCCTACCGTATGCCCGATATGATGATTGTGGTCGTCGCTGTCGCCGCACTGACCGTCATGCAACGGTACGCTCACTGGACTGGTTTTGTATTGGGGATGGGCATCCTCTACGGGTTGGCTACCATTTTGGTCGGTGACATGCGCAAGCATGTCGCTTTTTTTGTCTTTGGCATGCTTGTGGTGGCCGTTTCGTGGCTGTTACGCCGGCGTGATTGGCGGCAGGTGGTGGTGTGGTTCTGTGACGGAATTGTCGGAGTGGGCATTGGTGTTTTGCCATTGCTCGGATTTGCTATGGCACAGCCGGCGTTCGGCGCTCAATACTGGGAGCACATGGTGGTTGGTTTTTGGCAACGTGAAACGGCCAATATTCCGCTGCCGTATCCATGGGTGTGGAGTGTGGCATGGGTTGACAATGCCTATGGCTGGTTGGTCGGATTATTGTTTACGGGCTTTGTCATTGCTGGCCCCATCTGGCTTGGGTGGTTGTGGTGGCGGAGTTGGCAACGTGTGGCCCCCAATCCCATCGTATTGGCCAGTGTGGGCATGATCCCTCCCTATATCACATATGTGTTGTCGCGGGCCGATTTAGCGCATCTTACTCAGGGTGTATTGTTGGTGGTGTTGGCCTGGATCGCATTGGCGGTGGATTGGCACCGCTGGCGGCGTTGGCTGGCCTTGAGTGGGATCGTGGTGGTGAGTGTGTTGGTGATGGTGCCAGCGCAGCCATGGTGGGAATGTCGGTACACGGTGGAATGTCGGGTGGTGCGTATCAATGACGACGACATTTCTATACCAGGAGTTGTCGCCGATGAAATCGACCTCATCCAGCACTTCGGTGATCAGTATTTGCAGCCAGGTGGGCATGTCTACATTGCGCCGTTTTGGCCAGGAGCCTATTCCATCCTCAATACGCGTTCGCCGGTATGGGAGATATACGCCATTTGGCCACGAGATGAGGCCTTTCAGCAACGTGAAATTGAGCGTCTCGAAGACGCAAAGCCAGCCGCAGTCTTGCTAAAAAAAGAGGGGCTCGACGGTGCGGAAGAGCGGCGCTTTCGCAATACCCATAGTATGATGTACGAGTACCTGCGTGAGCAGTATCGGCCTGTGCCCAATTTTACACTTTTGCCTGGCTACATGATTATGGAGCGCCGCAAATAAATCATGCAAACACCATCATCACCCGACATTTCTCTGGTATCAACGCCGCGTGGCAAAGCGGTACTGGTCGGACTAACCGCCATCAACATTGTTATTCAACTGGTAATCGCAGGGCTTGTGAAGTTTTCGACGAGTTATGCGCTCCACGAAATTATCGTCATTGGGGCGGTATACGTGGCGGTTTTGGCGCTGAATGTGGGCCGTTTCGTGGTATGGGGGATTATTCACAAACGCTATCCGCTTGGAATTGCCTATGCCTCATCAGCCTTGCTTTTCCCCAGCATTGTTGCGTTGTCGTACTACTATGGTGAGCCGGTCACCATGCAACACCTTGTTGGCGTCGCCTTGGTGGTGCTTGGTGTCGTATCGCTGGTGCGCGAAGCATAAGGAGGAACGCACATGGCATGGATTTTTCTCTTGGGGAGCGTGCTTTTTGCGGTGCTCGGGCAGTTGTTTTATAAGCGCTACAGCACTCACAAAGCGCTGAAGTGGTTGATTATCGGCTTGACACTGTTTTGTTTGGCGGTGCCGTGTACCATGTTGGCTGCCCGTGATTTGGGGGTTGGCATGGTCTACATTGGCTCGTCTTTGTCGTATATTATTGCGCCGGTATTTGGCTGGATGTTTTTTGATGAAGCGGTAGCCCGGTCGCAGTGGAAGTATTTTGTGTTGATCATGCTGGGGGTCATCGTCTACGCCTGGTAGCGTGACTCATCGGTGCCCTCCCCCACTGCCTTGCTATCAGTGGGGGGTGGCGTGTTAGCCGAGGCGAGTTGCGAGCACGGGCAGGGCCTGTGTCAGCACGGCGATGGCTTGGGCGAATTCGTCGAGCTCGATGTGCTCCTCCGGAGTATGATCGAGGCTAGAATCACCGGGGCCGTAGGCCACGATGGGGCAGCGCCAGCGCGGGGCCACGACGTTCATGTCGGCGGTGCCGGTTTTGAGCAGATAGCCGGGTTGCCCACCCTGTTGGCGAATGCTACTGATGAGTGCTGTAGCGCAGGGATCGTTGCGTGGTGATTGCCAGGTCGCACAGGCATCACGAAAGAGCATGGTGGTCTGTGCATCGCCCAAGGCCCCAATCTGGTGCATCACTACATGGGGCGAGAGATCTGCGGGGAGGCGCAGACCAACAGTGGCGTGAGCGGTATCGGTGATGCCATCGCTGTGGGATGCGATCTGGCGCAACGAGGGCATGAGTTGGTCGAAGAGGCGTGGGCGTGCGGCATTGAAATCGGCACAGTAGTGCTGAATGCGGTGCCAAACCGCCATGCACCGCTCTGGTGCGGAGGGCTCTGGGCCAGCACTATGCGCACTCGGCTGACTGGTGCTCACCGTAAGGAGCACGCGCCCTTTGTAGCCGAGTGTGACGCGGTCCCAGCCGCTCGGCTCACCGATGATACAGGCCTGGGGATGGGAGCGTTGCGCCACAAAGTGTGCCCCACGCGAGGTGGCGTACTCTTCTTCGACGGCGCCAATCAGCGTCAGGCGAAAGGGGAGCTCGCCCCGCTGTGCCAATCGGGTGGCAGCACAGATGAATGTGACAAAAGGACCTTTGGCATCGACACTGCCGCGTCCGTAGAGCTTGCCATCGTGGATGCGCACCGGCACGTGCCCGGGAGCTGTGTCGATGTGCCCGAGGAGGGCAATCTCGGGGCCATGCGTGCCGAGGCGACCAATCACGTTGCCGACGCGGTCAATGGTGCTGGGGATGCCACGATCGTGCATGGCACTTGCCAAGAACTGTGCGACTTCGGCTTCGTGTGTGGAGGGGCTGTCAATCTGCACGGCCCGAGTAAGCAGTTCCACATCAGCGTAATCGTTCATGCCAGCACCTGGGACACGATGTCGACGACCTGGTCGATTTCGGCGTCGCTGATGATGAGTGGTGGCAACAGCCGAAGTACGTTGGGGCCAGCAGGGAGTGCAAGGAGACCGCGTTCCATGAGAGTAGCAAGGGTAGGTTGGACACGTTCTTTGAGCTCAATGCCAATCAGCAGACCACGCCCGCGGATTTCACGCACATGGCTCAGGTTGCGTGCGGCGAGCTCGCGCATCAGGTGCGCGCCTTTGTGCGCTGCCTGGGCCGGGATATCGTCATCGAGTAGCGCTTTGAGTGTGGCCCGGGCGGCGGCGCAGGCGAGCGGATTGCCGCCGAAGGTAGAGCCATGACTCGAGGGAGTAAATCCCCCCCAGCGTTCATGCATGGCGATAGCGCCCATGGGGATGCCACCGGCCATTGATTTGGCCATGATGAGTACATCGGGGGTGATGCCAAACTGCGTAATCGCAAAGAGACTGCCCGTGCGCCCAAAGCCGGTCTGGACTTCGTCGATGAGCAACAGAGCGCCATGGGTGCGACACAAATCGGCGGCTACGCGCAAAAACTCGGAATCGGCGGGGCGTACACCGCCTTCGCCCTGTACCGGCTCAAGGATGACGGCGGCGGTTTCTGTGTTCACGGCAGCGGCTAACTTGGCCACGTTGTTGAATGGCACGTGGCTGACGCCGGGGATGAGAGGCTCAAAGGGCTCGCGGTATTTGGGTTCGTACGTTGCCGAAAGCGCGCCCATGGTGCGCCCATGAAAGCCACGCATGGCGGCGACCACTGCACTCCGGCCGGTGATTAAGCGTGCAAATTTGAGGGCTGCTTCCACGGCCTCGGTGCCCGAATTACACAAAAAGATGCGACCAAGCCCCTCTGGCAGGGCTGCACCGAGCTCGGTGAGGTAGGCGGCCCGTTGGTCGTTGTGGAAAATTTCGGGGCAGTGGATGAGCGTCGCTGCCTGTGCCTGGATGGCTGCCACGACGGCCGGGTGGCCGTGCCCCAAATTGGCCGATCCTTGACCGCCCACACAATCGATGTAGCATCGATTATCGGCATCCCACAGGGTGGCGCCGTGACCGCGGACAATGGCGAGACCGCGTTTGGTGTAGGCGCCACTGGTGCGCCCATCTTCGTGAGCCATGATATCGGCATGCGTGGTAAATGGTGATGGTATACTCATGATGCCTTCCGTTGGTAGATGATGTGGATGCTCAATCCCTCGCTAGAAACGAGTCTTGGTGATGACACAATCCGATGTTGCGACCGTCATTGGCGCATTGTGCCAGCAACGCAGTGCAGCGCTCGCCACTGTTGCTCCTGACGGCGCTCCCAATGTGGGCATGGTCGCCTTTGCCATCGAGCCTGATGGCACGTCGCTCATCCTGCACGTGAGTACGCTGGCCGCACATACCCGTCAGCTCCTGCAAGACCCGCGTGTGGCCGTGTTGTTGACCGCGCCTGACCACCCCGATATTGTCGATGTGCAGACCTTGGCACGCCTCAGTATTGCGGGTACTGCACAGGTGTTGAATACGGCGGATACACGCTACGAAGCATGTCGAGCCGCCTATCTTCGCCGCTTTCCGGCGGCCGAGATGCGCTTCGGCTTCGCCGATTTCGTGTTGGTGCGGGTCGTCGTCGCATCATCACGCTTTGTGGGCGGCTTTGCGCAGGCACACACCATCGATCAGGCACCACTGATTGCGCTGTTGCAACAGGCGGCCACTACAACTTAGTCGATGACCGTGCCTTGCCCGGCTAGTGCCATTTGAATGGGCTGCGCAATGCGTGCATCGGCCATGATGACACGTTTGACCCCGCCTACGAGGGCCTCACCGGCTCCCATGACCTTCTTTTTCATGCGCCCTTGGGCGACATCCATGTAGCGTTCGATGTCGTGTCTCCCAATGTGCGGAATAAGGGTACTGGTGTCGGGGAAGTTCCGTAATAGACCTGGTACACTCGACAACAAGACGAGCGTGTCGGCCTTGAGCGCCATCGCAATCTGTGCCGCAGCGCGGTCGCCATCCACGTTGAGCGCCTCGCCGTCATGGCTACAGGCAATCGGCGCGATTACGGGCGTTAGGCCTGCCTGCATCATGGTGTGAAGCACGGCTTGGTTGACCGCCTCAATGGTGCCGGTGCGGTCGTCACGCAAGATGAGTTGCTTGCCGTTTTCCACGATGCGAAGCTGCGCCTTGCGTTGTGCCGTGAGGATACGGCCATCGAGCCCACTACAGCCGAAGGCGTTGATGCCACGTTGTTGCAACAACTCCACGACGCGCTTGTTGATTTTGCCGGCATAGATCATCATGAACACATCCATGGCGGCTTGATCGGTGTAGCGACTGACATGGCCAGATGCGGTGGTCACAAACCGTGGTGGGGTGCCGAGTGCGGTGGCCACGCGGTTGGTCTCTTCGGAGCCGCCGTGGACAAGCACGACCTGCTGCCCGGCCTGCTGAAGCTGCGCGATGTCGTCACAAAGCGCGCCGTAATCGACATCGAGACCACCGCCGACTTTGACGACAATCATGATGGGTGACTCCTTTGCGTGGGGGTGGTTGGTTCCTTTTGGAAGGTAGCCAGAGCGAGTGCCACAAAAATGAGCGTGCCGCCGACGAGTAACCCCGGGCTACTGCCTTCTTTGAGGATGAAGAGCCCAATCAGCGATCCCACAATCGGTTGGATGAACAGCGACATCGCGCCGAGGCTTGAGCCGGCGGTGCGGAGCACCCAAAACCAGAGCAGATAGCTGATGACCGAGGTAAAGACGGCCACATAGGCCACCGCTACCCACGCATCCCAGCCCACACTGGGGAATGCACCGGTGATGAGTACAAAGACGATGTACGGCACCCAGATGACCAAACTGCCCGTGTAGGTCCAACGCATGATCGTCATGGGGTGAAAGCGTTGTGCGAGGCTGGCACCGAGCACGGTGAAAATAGATTCACAGAGCAGGGCTGCCAAGACCAGCGTGTTGCCGAGGGCGCGGTTCGGCGCATATTCGGTGTCAGGTGCTCCGCCAAGTGTGAGGATGACGACCCCAACGATGCCGATGATCATGCCAATACCACGTTGCCAGCCAAGGTATTCTTTGGCAATGAAGACGGCGAGCACAGCGGTAAAAATGACTTCACCGATAATCATCAGTGATGAGTCGGTGGCTGTGGTCAAATTGAGGCCACTGTAGTCGAGCATCTGTGCGGCTGCCACCGCAATCAGTCCTAAGAGGGCGAGTCGCAGGCGTTGCCCGGCGGGCATTGGCTCACTTGGGGCCACGCCGCTGAGGCGTAATCCCCAAAAACACGCAGTCGCGAAGACAACCCGCAAGCCGGCGAGGAGCACGGGCTCGAATGAATCAGTGGCAATTTTGCCGACGGCGTGTGATGATCCCCAGAGAATGTTGGCAATGGCAAGCAGGATGAGGGCCCAAGTCGTGCTCATACGCTGGCCTCCGTAGTGCGCATGGCATCCTGTGGCAGACTGGTTAGCACGAGTGCACCGATGACGAGTGTCCCTCCGATGATGAACGGCCAGGTAATCGGGTCGCCCATCAGAGTAATCCCGAGTAGTGCCCCTACCACCGGCTGGAAGAGCAGTGCAACGGCAGCGACTGTGGCACCGACGTGCTGGATGGCGTTGAACCACAAGAAGTAGCAGAGCACCGAGGGCACGAGCGCCAAGTAGATGGTGCTGAGCAGGGTGATATTGTCAAAAACCGGGAATTGCCCACTACTGGCGTACCAGACGATGATGGGGACCCATACAACCAGGCTGACGGCGTTGACGATGAGCATCATGCTAATGGCGTCGTTGCGTTTGAGGAAGACTCCACCGCGGACCGTGTAGTAGGACTCACAGGCAAGACATGCCAAAAACAACAGATTCCCCAAGAGCCGGTTGGGGGCTGCCTCACTATTGGCGCCAGCTGACCCGACAATCAGGATGACCGCTCCAACCGTGCCCACGATGACCCCGATGAGCCGATTGCGCTCGATGCGCTCACGGAGTAAGAACGCCGCCAACACGGCCGTAAAAATGACCTCACCGATGATGAGCAGGGAGGCATCTGATGAAAGGGTTAGGTTGATACCACTATAGCCAAAGACAAAACTTGCCACCACCCCTATCATGCTCAACCGTGCCATGGGCCAACGATCGCTGGGAGTGACGGCTTGGCGCTTGGTGCCCCAAAAAATCAACGACAGCACGGGAATGGTCATACTGATGCGCAGTGCTCCCAACAAAAACGGTGGCACGGTGTCGAGCGCGGCTTTGGCGATGGCGTGTGAGCTCCCCCACAAGATGCAGGCCAGAATCATGCCGGCAATGGCCCAGTTACGTGACATAATTAAAATCGTCCTTGTCTAGTAGGTGGCCATACGAAACGGGTTGCACACGTCTGTGCGTAGTCGTTATGATGGGTGGAGCCCAATCTGGTCAAGCGCGGTGTGTTCGGGGAATCCGCACATCAAGTTGAGGCATTGTAGTGCACTGCCGGCCGCCCCTTTCATCAAGTTGTCGATGGCGCAGATGCTCACAATACGCCCACTCTGCGGGTCGATGTCGAATCCCACATCGGCATAGTTGGTGCCACTCAGCAACTTAGGCTCGGGCAGACGGTGGATGCCACCGCGTTCACGCACGATGCGCACAAACGGCTCTTCGCGGTAACAACCACGGTAGGCGCGCCAGAGTGCTTTTTCATCGACCACCTGCTGAGGCAGGCAGTGGACTGTGGCCACTGCGCCACGGACAAGCTCCACGCTCGTAATCGAGAGATGCACATTGGTGAGCCCTGTGGCTTGGATGACTTCAGCGGTATGGCGATGGCCGGTCGCCGCAAAGGTGCGTACCACACCGCTCCGCTCTGGGTGGTGTGAGCCATCGTTGCTCTGCGCGCCCCCCTCGGAAGAGCCCACTTTGACGTCGCTGATGACCACGTCGTGTGGGGCAAGAATGCCGGCCCGCACCAACGGGAGGAGTGCCAAGGTGGTGGCGGTGGCGTTGCAGCCGACCCCGCTGACATGGGTGGCAGTGCGAATGGCGTCGCGGTTGAGTTCAGGCAGACCGTATACGAACCGTTCCAGCCATGCCGGGTTGGCATGTGCCTCACCGTACCAGCGCTGATATGCATCGGGGTCGCGCAACCGAAAATCGGCCGAGCAGTCGATGATGCGTGGGGCCAGCTCGGCGTAGGCGGTGATGCGGGTCGCCGCCGATCCATGTGGCAAGGCCAAGATCAATAGGTCGCAGTCGCTCAGTTGGCTTTGGCTGGTGTAAACGAGGTCGGTGTGACCGCGTAGGTGTGGGTGCGTGCTCGTCACCGGCTTGCCGGCCAAGCGCTCCGACGTCACCTGGTTGATGTCGACGTGTGGGTGGCGCAACAACAAGCGCAACAGCTCCCCCCCCACGTAGCCACTGCCACCTACAATTGATACACGGATCATGGCGTGCTCCTTGGTGAGAAGATGCCACGCAAGTAGGCATCACACCACAGCCATGCGGTCAAGGTGAGTCCATCGCGAATTTCGTTGTGTGTGATGAGGTGCCAGATTTCGGCCGGTGTGAACCAGCGGGCCGACATGATTTCGTTGGTGTCGCTGATGGCGGCCACCTGCTCCACCCCCTCGGCCACATGCACGAAAAAGGTCTGGTTGCTACTGCCGTTGGCGGGGTGATAACAGCCCAGGTAGGTCAATCGTTGGGCGATTGCACCACTTTCTTCGAAGAGTTCACGGGTCGCTGCTTGGGTATGATCCTCGCCCACATCGACCCGCCCGGCTGGGATTTCCCAGTGGGTGCGGTCGACAATGAAACGGTAGTGTTCGACGAGGAGCACGGCACCGTCGCTTCGCAGTGGCACCACCCCGACCGCTGGCCGAGGGTAGTCCACTACGTGGTGACCATGGATGATGCTCCCGTCGGGGAGCCGCACGTCGTCTTGATGCAGGCTCACCCATTCGCTCTGGTGGAGCGTGCGGCGGCCGAGTACCTGCCATGGTCGCGTCATCACAGCCCCTTTCGGTGGCCCTGTGCCACAGCGACGGTGTAGTCGATGATGCGGCCGGGAATATTGACACCCGTCGGAGTAATACTATTGCGGAACTCCATGGTGTAGTTGACTTCGTTGACGAGCAACTGTCCGTCGTTGTCTTCGAGGAGGTCGATGGCCACGACGCCACCTCCCACCGCCTGGGCGGCCGCCACGCAGATATCGGTGAGTTCGCTGGTCAACGGGCACACACTGGCTTGCCCGCCGCGGGCCGTGTTGGTAATCCAGTGTGGGCTCGTGCGATAAATGGCACCAATGCATGCGTCATCGACCACGAAGGCCCGGATGTCGCGCATGTTGGGTTTGTTGACGTACTCTTGGATGTAAAAAATCGAATGGTGATAGGAGCCGAGGATTTCTTTGTGCTCGAGGATGGACTCGGCGGCTTCACGGTCGTTGACCTTGGAAATCAGGCGTCCCCACGAGCCGATGGCCGGCTTGAGCACCGCCGGGTAGCCGAGCTCTTCGATGGCCTGGAGCGCTGATTCGGCCGTAAAGGCCATCCGGGTCTTGGGGGTGGGCACCCCATGGCTGATGAGCGCCTGGGTGGTCAAGAATTTGTCACCACAAATACGAGCCACGTGGGCCGTATTAACGGTTGGGACACCCGCATCGTTGAGGGCATGGAGCGCATAGAGCGCACGCGAATGATGAATGGAGCGCTCGAGTACGACGTCGTACGGGTACGATCCGGAGTTCAGGTCAAAAATGAGCTCATCATCGTTGAGGCGCACATATTCGATTCCACGGGCTTCGAGTTCGGCGAAGAGGAGTTTCTCTTCGACACGAATCCGCGAACACAGCACACCGATGCGCATGGGCATCTCCTCTTCTGGTAAATGAGAGCAGTTATTCGCCCCAGTCCTCGCCAACCTCGGGGGCCAATTCGACGGCTGCCGGCGTAACCGAAATAACTTCCAGTTCGGCCGCACAATCGGGGCAGACGATGATTTCGCCGGCCACGGTCCCAGGGGCAAAGATGATGTCTGCGTCACATTCCGGACACACTGCATGAGCTGCCATGATGGTGCCTTTCTCCATAACGGGCGACGAATACACACACACATTCACACTATCGAACTCGTCAGACGTTCAGCGCCTGGCGGAGATCGCCAATCAGGTCGTCGACATGCTCGATGCCGACCGATACGCGCAACAGGTTTTGCGGAGTCAGGCTCCCTGGACCCTCGATGGATGCCCGGTGCTCAATCAAGCTCTCGACCCCGCCAAGGCTGGTTGCACGGGTGAAATACTGCAGACGGTTGCTAATCGCCATGGCCGCAGGCGCTCCGCCATGCACCGCAAACGACAACATGCCCCCAAAACCGCCCACCATTTGCTGGGAAGCAATCTCATGGCCGCGATGGCTTTCGAGCCCTGGATAAAAGACCGTTTCCACGGCAGGATGATCGGCCAAAAACTCGGCGATACGCTGAGCGTTGTGGCTCTGTTGGCGCACGCGCAATGGCAATGTGCGGATGCCGCGCATGATGAGCCAGCAGTCAAAGGGCGAGGGTACTGCGCCGGCCAGTGTCTGTATCATGTTGATGCGGGCGCTGGTTTCGTCGTCACGCGCAGTAATCAAGGCGCCACCGAGGGCATCGGTGTGCCCGCTGATGTACTTGGTGGTGGAGTGCATTACGATGTCGGCACCGAGGCTGAGCGGGCGTTGCATGATGGGGGAAGCCCAGGTGTTGTCGACGACCACGAGCGCCCCCACGGAATGTGCCAGGGTGCTGATGGCGGCAATGTCGCTGATGGTCAATAGCGGGTTTGAAGGGGTCTCCACCCAGACGATTTTGGTCTGCGGAGTGAGAGCAGCTTGGACTGCGGTCAGATTGCTCATGTCGACAAACGAGGCCGTGATGCCAAGGTGCATGTAGACCTCGCGCATCAGCTTGGGGGTGCCGAAATACGACTCGGTGGCGATAACCACATGGTCGCCACTTTTGAGCATCTGAAAAACGGCGTTCGTGGCCGCTTGCCCAGAGGCAAAGGCAAACGCACGTGCACCGCCTTCGAGCGTGGCGAGTGCCGTCTCGAGGGCACTGCGATTCGGGTTCTGGCTCCGTGTATACACATAGCCGCTGGGGAAACTCCCATCAACATGGCGTTCGAAGGTTGTCGACAGCACGATGGACGGGGTTACCGCACCGTTGTGTGGATCGACCTGGTGTCCAGCGTGGACGGCCAGCGTTTCGAGATGCTCGGAGGCGGATGATGAAGCACTCATGCGAAAAAACTCCCTATGGCAACGACGCCGAATGCGCCGATGATGACTCCCGACAAGCGATTGATCCAGATCATGGCGCGCTCGTTGATGCCACGCCCCACCCAACCGGTCAGGGCAGCCAAAACGAGCCACCAGGCTGCTGATCCAAGCCCAACCCCGAGCACGAGCAACCAGAGTGCACTCCCCTGCGTGTGTGCGATGCCACTTGCACCCGCAAACAGCCCGAGAAAGACGATGATGGTGGCCGGGTTGGTGATGGTCAGTGCCAACGTGGAGAGGTACAAATTGCTCGATTTGACCGTGGCGGCTTGGGTGGGCACGCTCGTCGCTGTTTGCCAGGCCATGATGAGCAACAAAAAACCGCCCACAAGGGCGGCAGGACGCTGGAGCGTGCTCAAAAATGTCAATCCGGCAGCTGCGAGCATCCCGTAGACGGTGTCGGCGGTGGCCGCACCAAGCCCCGATACGAAGCCAGCTCGCCAGCCGTACGCCAATGAGCGCCGGATACACAATAGCCCAATCGGACCAACCGGCATGGCAATGAGAAATCCAAATGTGAGACCGCGGAGCAACGCATCCATCTGAGGTGCCTTTCTCGGCAAATGTCATTGGCACAGACCACAAGAAGCCCGCTTCACCGGTCTGGTGAAGCGGGCTTGTGTATCAACAAACAAGCATGCTCAACCAGACCGTTTGGCCGGCTGCTTTGCGCGCTTATCCTGCTTCTTCACAAAAACAAACATCATAGATGACGTACCCACAGTGAAAAATCTGCCTGCACTATACGGTATTTTGTCGTGCTTGTCAAATCCCGTGCCACTCGAGTGCAGTGTATTATAATACCAACAGATTCTATGCAATAGTGGGAGTGTGCCCATGCAAATCAATCCTGGCATTTTCAAGGCCTACGACATCCGTGGCATTTATCCGACCGAGCTCAACGAAGACGGCGCGTATGCCATTGGCCGGGCCTTTGCTACCTACCTCAACGCCAGTCAAGTCATTGTCGGGCACGATATGCGCCTCTCTGGCCCGAGTTTGTTTGCCGCAGTGACGCAAGGTCTCATCGATCAGGGAGCTGATGTCATCGAAATTGGTTTGGTCAGTACCGATCAGTTTTATTATGCGTGTGCACAACTCGGCCTGCCCGGTATGATGGTGACAGCGTCGCACAACCCCAAAGAGTACAACGGCTTCAAGATGGTGCGCAAGATGCCCTATTTGCTCAGTGGCAACGAAGGTATCGCCGATTTGCGCCACATCGTGCAGACCGACGCCTACGCCACCCCAGGGCGCACCGGCTCGCGCCGGAGCATCGATCTCTCCGAAGGGTTTATCTCCCACATGCTCGGGCTCATTGATCTCGACGTCATCGCTCAAGCCGGCCCCATGACCTTTGTGGCCGACACGGGCAATGGTACGGTTGGACCCATTTTGGAGCGCGTCTACCAACGCCTGCCCGTCAATTTGGTCGGCCTCTACTTGAATCCCGATGGCTCACTCCCCAACCACGGGCTCGACCCGTTGCAACCCGAAAACCGTGCAGAGCTCGAGCAACGCGTTATCAGTGAAAAAGCCCTCGCCGGCTTCGCCTTCGACGGCGATGGTGACCGCTTTTTTGCCATCGACGACCAAGGACGCTTCGTGGCTGGTGATTTCTTTACCGCCATCTTGGCGCGTTATCTCCTCAAACGTGCACCCGGTGCCAAAATCGTCTACGATGTGCGTGCCTCATGGGCGGTACCGCAGTTGGTTGCGGCTGCTGGTGGCGTACCGCTCGAAGAGCGCGTTGGGCACGCATTCATCAAGCGGCGCATGGCCGACGAAGATGTGCTGTTTGGCGGTGAAGTGACGGGTCACTACTACTTCAAGGATTTCTTTTTTGCGGATTCCGGGCTCCTCCCCTCGTTGCTGACGGTCGAAATGTTGGCACGTGAGCAGACCACGCTGTCGGCTTTGTTGGCACCCATCGAATCGAAGTACTTCATTTCGGGTGAGATTAACTCGCGGGTGGCGGATTCTGCGGCAGTGTTGGCTGCCCTCAGAGCGCGCTATCACGATGCTACCATCGAGACCCGCGACGGGTTGTCGGTCATCTACACTGATTGGCACTTCAATGTGCGTACCTCCAACACGGAGCCCCTCATCCGGCTGAATTTGGAAGCCATGGATGCGGCCACGATGGCGGGACGACGCGACGAAGTCCTTGCCATTATCCGTGGGTAAGAGAGTCATGCGTTGGTGGGCTTTGGTGCAGCCTTGGTTACTACGCGCATACCCCATCCGGTCTGCGGCGGTCATTATGGCCGCCGCTTTCGCGTTGTCGGCCGGTTTGGGCATGGTACGCCAAATCTTGCTCGGTGCCACCTTCGGCGATGGTAGCGAAATCGCTGCCTACTATGCGGCGGCTCGTCTCCCCGAAACACTCATCAACCTCGTCGCTGGTGGCGCGCTGGTGGCCGCTCTCGTGCCGCTGTTGGTAGAATTACCGGATCGCACTGCGCAACAACGCCTGCTCAACGTCATCGCTAGTGTGACCATGGTTGGGGTGGCAGTAACCACAGTGGTGGGTATCTTGGCCACCGACTGGTTTGTGCGCGTCGTGTTGATGCCGGCAGCAGACCCCGCATTACAAGCTCGTACCACCACACTCACGCGCATCTTGTTGTTTCAACCGCTGTTGTTGGCGCTTGCAAGTATCATTGGTGCCTTGTTGACCGTTGAGCGGCGATTTGCGTTGATTGCACTGGCCTATGTCTCCCACAACATGACGATTCTGCTGGGGATTGGTGCGGCCTGGTATTGGCCCGCCATCGGCATCTACGGTCCTACCATCGGGTTGTTGATGGCCGCGGTGCTCAAAGTAGGCATTGTCTGGCTTGGGCTCCACTGGCTCAACGGCTCACTGCGCTGGCAGTGGGATGTGCACCACCCCATGCTCCGGCGCGCCTTGTGGCTGGCAGCGCCAACGGCATTGTCGGTCACGGTCAACTACGCCGGAAGTATCATCGACACGTCGTTTGCTACGCGTATCGGTGTGACCACGGTGGCCGCCATCTACAGTGCGTGGTTATTGGCCGACATGCCGGTGCGTTTGATAGGCTCTGCCATTGGGCAAGCCGCCTTTCCCCAGTTTGCACATGCCATTGCGACTCGTGATCTCGTGACGGCGCGGCGCACCTTTGTGCGGGTGGCCGTCATTGCAGTGTTGCTCACCCTGCCGGTCATATTGGTACTGTTGGTGGCAGGACGCGCCGGCATCGCACTCATCCTCGAACGTGGCGCTTTTGACCAGGCGGCCGGCGACCGCACCTTTGCAGTGTTACAATGGTATATCTTGGGCTTACCGGCCTTTGTGCTTACCGAGCTTTCGTCACGCATGCTCAATGCCATGCACGACACGCACACACCGCTGGCCACGAATGTCACCCAGTTGTCTGTGAAATGGGCGGTGCTCAACGGTTGGGGTCTCGGCTGGGGCATCGTCGCCGTGCCCATCGCCCACGTGGCGACTTGTTATGGCGAAACTGCATTGTTGCTGGGCATGGTCTGGCGACGTCTGCATCAATTGAGGAACGAATGCAAACAAACACCGAAGTAGAGCTCCATCCGCATGCCATGGCACAGGGGGGCGACGCTGTCGCCCGTCTCGATGGTCTGGCTGTCTTTGTTCAAGGCGCCTTGCCAGGTGAGCACGTACGGGCGCGTCTGCGTCAGGTTACGAGTTCATTTGCTCGCGCTGATGTCGTCGAGGTACTTGTCGCCGCACCAGAGCGCGTTGCACCTCGGCTCGCCAATGCACCGCACATGGAGTGGCAACATATCGCACATACTGCTCAGGTCGAATTCAAACGACAGATTTTAGTGGAGCAGTTGCAACGCATCGGCAAACTGACTTCATTGCCTGCAGTACAGCAGATACCAGGCTCAGCTCCCTGGCACTACCGCAATAGTGCGCGGTTGCACGGCTACGGCGCCTATCTCGGGTACAAGGCCGATGGGAGTGCCCACGTGACCGTGGTCGACGATGACCCCTTGTTGCACCCCACCTTGCAGGCCGCCATCCATACGCTCCGCCAGGCGGTAGCAGCACATCCACCGCCGCCGCGCACAGTGTGGACCGCCTGGTTACGCATGAGTGAGGCCAATGGCACCGTGGTTGCCGCCTTCGACGATTTGCCGAATCGTGTGGCGATTGCAGTCTGGGAGGCGTGGCAACCGCTTCAGCCTGCCGTGGTCGGTGTGCGTATGCCGTGGGGAAACTACGAAGGAGCGGCCACGATCTCCGAGCTCCATGCCGGGATTCGCCTCGATCTCGGCCCGACCACCTTTTTCCAGGTATCCCAGGCCGCTGCCACCGCCTTGTGGCACGAAGTACAAACTACGATTGGCGATACATCGGGGCAACGGGTGGTCGATGCCTATTGTGGTGCAGGTACGTTTACCCTGCCGCTCGCACAGCGGAGCCTGCGTGTCATCGGCATCGAAGAATATGCACCAGCGGTTGCTAATGGGCAACACAACGCCTGGAATAACGGTTTTGAGAATGTGGAGTGGATCGCAGAGCCAGTCGAAAAAGGGTTGCTCCACCTCTACGACATTGATGCCATTGTGCTTGATCCACCCCGTCGTGGGTTGCATCCTGATGTCATCGTGGGCATTGAGCGTTTAGCCCCGCAACGTGTCGTCTATGTGTCGTGTCACCCTGGTACACTGGCCCGTGATGTGCAGGCACTCCAAGGGGTTGGATATGTGATAACCCGCATCGCCTGTGTCGATTGCTTCCCGCAGACCGCACACATTGAAAGCGTGGTCACGCTGGAGCGGCAGGCATGACGTGTGATGTTCGCGAGGCGACACTCGCAGATTGCCCGCTGTTGGCGCAACTCAATCGTCAGCTCATCGTTGATGAGGGCTCCGATAACCCGATGGATGAGCAGCAGTTGTGCACCCGCATGACCGGATTCCTCACATCTGGCTACCGCGCATGGCTGTTTGTCCAGGGAGACACCGTGTGTGGGTATGCGCTGGTGCATATGCAGAGCGATCCCCCGTATGTGCGCCAGTTTTTGATACTCGCCACCTACCGCCGTCACGGATTCGGCCGTCAGGCCTTTGCAGCCCTGCATCATCTGTTGGGGGGCGGGACGCTTGAACTTGACGTGCTGGTGTGGAATCAAGCCGGAGCCGCATTTTGGCAGGCACTCGGCTTTCAACCGCGTTTTACACGCATGCGTTTGACACCATAAATCACGGTGAAGTGGGGGATAAGAGGGAGCGCCTGCGTGATGATGCACCAACCACCTACCGCATACGATGCGGTGACATACATGCCGGCCGCGTTGGGCTGGCATGGTGCTGAAGTGCGGATTACCGCACTCCAAAGCGGATTTGTGGCTCAAGCATTTTTGCTCGAAGTCGACGCACATCAGGCATTTGTCAAATGTTACGATCGTGAACGGGCCATCACGGCGCGCATGCTTCGCTCCAACGAATTTGCGCTGCCGGTGAGTGCCTGGGCAGTCGCCCATACTCCTCTGCGTGGGCGCATGACGGCTCCATTTGCCACCACGGCGGGGACGTTCACCGTCGACATGGGCCGTTTCGTGTGTGTGGCTTTCGATTACTGGCAAGGCGTCATGCCGTGTGCGCAACCGTTGTCTGCCACACACGTCGAACATCTTGCTACCACCATTGCCTGGCTCCACCGGAGCACGTCGCAGGTCCCATGGCCGGCACACGTCGAACGCGAAGATTTCAGTGCGCGCTGGGATGCTTCGTTGGCCGCCTATCTTGGGTCTGGGTGGGGTCAGCTTGCCGGTGATTTGCACGCCGTCGTGGCGCCGTATCGTACCGCCCTCCGGCAGATGCATGCCCGCTTTGGTGCTGTGGCGGCACAGCTTCAACACCAGGTAGTGCCATTGGTGCTGTGTCACACGGACATTCACTGTATGAACATGCTCGTTGATGCCGATCAAACCGTGCTCCTCGATATTGAGGGGCTCAAGCTTGCTCCGCCCGAGCATGATTTCATGTTTGTCTGGGATGAACCACACTGGCCACAGTGGTATGCCGCCTATCAACGCATCTGTGGGGAGACTCCCGTCGATGCTCAGCGCTTGCGTTTTTATCAGGAACGTCGGGTGCTCGAAGACATCTACGAGTGGATTGAACAGGTTGTCAGCGAATCTCCAGAGGGCGCTGAACGCCAAGAGATTTTTGATGGGATGACGCGGTTATTGCAGTTCGTGTTTGCCAAAAAAACACCGACCACTCCCGATTCGGAGTGGTCGGTGTGACTGCCGTTTTTGCTTAGGGCAACGTAAAGACCATGATGCGCAAATTGCCACGATCGATGACGTAGGCGCGTCCATCCGGCCCAAAGGCTACGCCACTTGGCTCAATGAACGACGCCGTATCACTCCCGGCACCACCCCAGCGCAGGGTTTCTTCACCGGTAATGCCACCTGCTGCGACCACGTTCCGTTTGGGCACTGACGCGAGAACTTGCCCGTCGCTGAATGCGATGTAGGGGTCGTCGTAGGTCTGAGCCTGCCACCCGTTGACGCGCCAACTTTGGATGGGGTACGGGTTGATTTGTGCATTGCCATCGCTCGCAAAGAATTGTACGCGCCCATTCCAGGTGTCACCCACGGCCACCGTGCCATCGCCATCAACAGCGATGCCGATGGGTTCGTTGAACTGCCCTGGCGCACTCCCGGCCTCCCCCCATTGGTAGAGGTACGTTCCGTCGTTGTCGGTCACTACCACCCGCTTATTGCCGGTGTCGGTGACGTACACGTTGCCTTGGGCGTCGACCGCCACACCACGTGGCCCAAAAAAGCCCAGCGGATCGGCTTGATTGCCTGCGAGGGTGCCGTCAGTCACACTGGCGACTCGGCCATCGCCGAAGTCTTGGGTGCCACTTCCCCAGCTGCCCAACCACTCGCCTTGCGGTGAAAGCTTGACGACGCGTGCGTTCCACGTGTCGGCCACAAAGATGTTGCCGCTGTCGTCAATGGCGACTCCACGGGGTTCATTGAATTCATTTGGACGATTGCCACGGGTGCCGATTTTTTGGCGCACTGTGCCATCACTGTTAAAAATGAATATCTGATGGGTATCGCTGTCTGCGACCACCACCGTGCCGTCTTTGCCGACGGCAATGCCACGCGGAGCCAACATTTCACCGTCGCTGAAGCTGGTGCTTGCTACTAGTTTGTATGTGGTACTGGTACTCGTGCTTGCCGTACTCCCGCTGCCACCAGCGAGATCACTCCGCACCCATACCTCCATGGCACGGCCGCTGATGCTCAAATCAGCAGGGAGCTCACGGTACATCAGGTAACGCCAGGTCTCTTGCCAATGGCTCGGGTCAAATGGCCAAATGATGGGCGCAAGCAACGTGGGTAGTTGAGTGGTGTCGAGGCTGGGACAGTCGTTTCCGGCCTTCAGAGCAATCAGGGTGCTGTAGTAGAACCGTTTGTAGCCGGGGCTGGTCGGCGTACATTTGTCCCCCTCCGGGAACCACCAATTGAGTTGACCATCGTATAATTTGACATAATTTTGTTCCAGCACGCTACGTGTGTTCTCAGTCATGTTGGGGGTATACACCATGACCACCGGCACCAAAATTTGCTGGCTTGCATCGGGGGCATCCACCAAAAATGAGTCAGGTGTCACCTCAGCGAAGAAGTCACCGCTCCGGTTTTCCATGCGGAGCATATCACGGAAGTACCACTGAAACGGCCATGCCAATCCGCCATCGGTGCCACCAATGTCGAGCATGATGGGCATCGACAATCCACCCGCAGTATCATTGGCGGTGCGTTGGTTGCGGGTCTGGTTGATGGCGAGCTCTGTAATATCACGGACCATCCGGGGAACATCTGGTGAGGTCTGTGTGTATACAATGGGATCCCGCGCTGTATCGGGAGCGTCGAAATTCGCCAACCAACTCGCCCGTACACCGTAGGCCGCCAAAACGATGACCACACTCAAGAGGGCAAGACGGGCGGTGTGCTCACGCCCTACGACATCGGAGTAGTGCAGTACTACGTAGATAAATCCGGCAGCTGCGATGAGCGGGAAAACACCCTGCACCGAACCAATCCCACTGCTGAGCTGCACCACGGCCACCGCCAACGACATCAAAGCGAGGATTGCGGCCCCCGGGATAATCCACCAAAAATGCCGATTGGAGATCTGAATAGCACGCACCACCTGGACCACACCCCAGACGACGAGCAGGTTCCCGGGGAGCGTGATATGTGCGGTCAGCCAGGGCATCTTTTCTCCGGCCCACGAAAAAAAGACCAACGCGCCCACAAACCAGTACACCAAAAAGACGGGGAACAGGCCGAGTCGTGCGACTACGTTGCCGGCTTGCTGTGCTTGCCAGTTGCGCACGGCCGCCACAGCTCCTGCAATCACGATACTCACCCCACCAAAAAGAGCCAAGGGTTCGTTGATGCCCATAATCATCAGGTAGTAGTACCATGGCTGGTCACCACGAGCAAACGATTGTTGTGAGCCGAGCCAATAGGCCAACCCCTGGTACATGCCGTCGAGGATGCCACGCGGGTCCGCAAAAAAGTTGCCGTACAAGAGGACAAATATGCCCGCCGTAATCCCCATTGCGACGAATAATTCTTGGCGGTGATGCCGCCATTTATCGAGTGCGAAGGGTACAACAACCGGTGTGGCATCCCAGAGCTGCTGCACCATCAGGCTCGTCATTGCCACGAAAAACAACACCACGGCAATGCCGCCAGCGTTGAGCGATGGTGTAAGCTGGCCACTCCACACGCCACTCAAGATGAGTGCTTCGACCACCAGTGAGGCCCCAATGAGCCCGAGCAGTGTCAGGCGTGAGTAGCGCACTGGCCAGTACTCGCTGACAATGCGAAGCCCGAGGAACCAGGCAAACAAGAACCCGATGATGTAGTAGAGCTCGTGGGTGCTGATGGCCAAGCCGATGCCAGCCGCCATCAACCACAGCCAACGTGGCTGCCCATCATCGAGATACCGGAAAAATCCGATGACCACCCATAGCACCCACAACACCATCAGCCCGTCGTGCCGCGCAAATCGCGTGAAGTAGAGCAACACGGCGGTCAGCGTTATACCGACCATGGCCAACAGTACGCCCCGCTGCCCGAAGTATGGACGTAGCCAGGCCACCGAGAGGGTCAAGCCGATGCCGGCTATGGCCTGCGGTAGGCGACTCTGCCAATCACCGTCACCGAAGAGAAAGTAGGAGATGATGGTGAAAATGTACAGCGATGGCCCGTGGTACACCGGGTCGTAACAGTAGGTGTCGGCGACACGGCCACCGGCACAGGTAAACCCACCTGTCCCCGTGAAAAAACGCCAACTCAACCAGGCATGAATGGATTCATCGTGGTGCATGGCCATCACGTCGAGACGTGCAAGGTGCACCAGCACACTCGCACACACGATGAGGGCAAAAGCGAGCCCCTCCCAACTCAGCCAAGAGGTCAGCGTCGGTGAATCTGGGGTAGCCGAGCGATTGGTGGTAGTAGATGTTTGGTCAGACATGCGTTCTCCCACAGCTGTCATTAACGAGCACCGAGCCCAAGGCTCATGAATGGCGCAATTTCGGGACGGACGGCCACATAAAAATCCGAAGAACCCAACGGGAAGCCAGGGTCGCGATAAAGCAAGTAGCGCCAGGTAGCGACGGCGGTCTCTGTTTCGAACGGCTGGCGTAATACACGCGCCAACAGTGGATCACTCGCATCAACGGGTTGCTCCAACCAGTTTTCGGATAGGCGGTATATCTGGTCTTCGGGGAACCACCAGCGCAACGGATAGCGCTGGATGAGGAACCCGGGGAGCGTGCTTTCGTCGACGTAGCGCAAATTTTCGTCGAGAATGACGATCGCCATCACCTCATCGCCGGGCACTGCCGGCGGACCAGGTGGCTGCTCAATGCCGTTGTTGAAACGCCGGAAGTACCAGTCCCAGATGGTCTCGTTGTCGTGCCACATGGGCATGCTCAGGTCGCCCGATCGCCGGAGCGACGCCTCGCTCAAATCACGTACTACCCGCACTGCGTCGGGTGAGGTCTGCGTGTAAATCATCATCTCTTTGGGGATGTCGCCGTTGATGAAACTGAGCCGCCAAGCACTGCGAATTTCGTAAAGCGCCAGGGGAGTGCTCAAAACGCAGACGAGTAGCCCGAGGCTCCACAATCGACCATGGCTAGGGATGTGTACAACGGCGAGCGCCGTGCAAATGATTATGAAGGCCACTGGGATCCACGGCGTTACTGCTGCATAACTTCCCTGTGGATTGATGGCCATCATCATCAAAATGGTTGCCACAAAGGCCACAATTCCTGCCATACCGGCTACGGTAAGCACACCAGTACGCCCTTCGGGCTGGTGGCGATGATTGTCAATCCAGGCGTCGATGAGTTGCCCGAGCCCCCAGGCCGCCAAAAACGTGAGTGGCGTGAGCGGGTGGATTGTCAGCCACGGCATTTTTTCGCCGGCCCATGAAAAAATGAAAAACGCCCCCAGCGACCACCAGGCAAGTAACATGCCAACGGCCAACTGCCGACTGGGCAACGCACCGGTACGAATCATGCGCACACTGCGAATGCCGACCAGGATGAGGCTGGCGATGCCCGCACAGACGATGAAGGGGGCATAAATGGCGAGCATGACCGCGTAGTAGTGGTCGGGTTGGCCACCACGCTTGACTTCGTGCTGTGCCAACCAGTACAACAACGATCCAGTCGTGCCACTGATGATGCCCACCGGGTTGGCCAAAAACGAGCTAAAAAAGAGCGTGTAGGGGATCAAGGCGAGTCCGATGGCTCGCGGGATGCGACCGTCAACTGCGAGACTGCGGTAAATGGCGACAATCGGGTTGGTGCTGGCACTGGCCTGCTCCCAAATGGTCTGACCGTCAGCGCCACGCCGCCGCCACACCAGATACCACAGACTGGCAACGCCGGCTATCAGCCCCACAAGGGCCGTGAGAATGGCCGGGTGACGAAAGAACTGCCAAAGTTTGTACAGATACGCGCCAATGTCGTTGTCGGGCTGGTGGCGTACGCACAGGGCATAACTGTTGTCGACCGTCTCAAGTGCGCCCCAACCAAACAACGGTCCCGGTTGGGCCGTGATAATCGGGTTGTCGCGGTACGCGTCAAGTGGACTACTTGGGCAGGTATATTGCCCGTCCACCCGGCTTACGGTGACATCTTCGCTGGGGAGGTCGGCCGGGCGTGCTTGCCCGGGCAATACGAAGACACTGGCCACAATCAGCATGCCGGTGGCCGCAACCACGGCCAAACCGGGTTTCCAGACCTGCCAAAAAAATACCGCCACGATGACTGGTAAGAAAATGGCCAAGTAAAGATAGGCCGTTTCTAGTGTGGTCAGCATGAGACTCATCGCAACCATGCCAATGAAAATCCAGCGAGGGTTGTGCTGATGTGCATAGCGGATAATGGCGATAAGCACCAACACTTCATAGACAACCGCGTAGATGTCGTGTCGGAAAAAACGCCCAATATACAAAAAAACCGGCGAACAGAGCAACATGAGTGCGGCAATTACTGTGCCGCTGCGCCCGAGTTCACGGCGTAGAAGCAAAGGGGTCAGCCCCAATGCAATGCTGAAGATGGCCGGTGACAACCGTGCGGTGGTGTCGTTATCACCAAAGAAAAAGTACGCCACCGCCCCCATGATGTACAAAAATGGCCCATGGAGCAATGGATCATGCACGAAACCAAGCCCCGCAAAGAGTGAGTATGAGTATTCGGCATGCAACGTTTCGTCGTGATGCAGGGCGCGATCTCCGAGCGCCCAGAGACGCGTGAGGATGCTCAATAGGATAATCACGACCCAAAAAACATGCTCCCACGTGATGCGTGGTAGCCGCTGTTGTGGCGATGTGGGTGGTAGGTCACTCATACGACAATAGTTCTCAATACTATGTGCAATTACTCGTATTATACACAGAGAATGCGACTGGTTTCGTGGGGGAGTCGGCAATTTGCTCCATGGTTGTGCGTGCACTCAGGCTACAGGGTGCGTAAATGCGTGTGATCGTTGTGACTAGACAGTTGCCATTCCAGCCGGCCATCGTAGGGGCTAATGTGTTGCTTCCAAACCGTCATGGCAGTATTGTGCGCAGGAAATGAGACGCCGTGCCGCGCGCCTGCATTTAAGTTGAGCGCCCACAAAAACGAGCTTTCAATGACACCGCCGTGGCAAACCACCGCAATCCGCGCCCCTGGGTGGGCGGCCGTAATGGTATGAAGCACACGGGCGCATCGCGTCGCAAATTCGTTCCAGCTTTCACCGTTGGGAGCTACGCGTACGTGGTAATCCTTGATGCCACGGTCAAACGAAGGGTATTGCTTGGTGACATCGGCATAGCACATGCCGTCAACCTCGCCCACACGTAGCTCATGCAGGTCGTCTTCCCAGATAATTGGTAATCCGAGCGCGGGGGCAATGATTTCGGCAGTCATACGCGCCCGTTTGAGCGTGCTCGCATAGAGCACATCAAAGGTCGTCTGCTCAGCACGGAAGCGCGCTGCGAGCTGCTCGGCTTGGCTTGTGCCCAGTGGTGTCAGCCCACGGCAACTGTATGATTCAACGATGGGCTCCACGTTGGCAAACGATTGTCCGTGTCGAATCAAGGTCAAAACAGTGTCACTCATGATGGACTACCTCCTTGGCAATACGCGGAATTTGGGCGAGACGTACAACAAGCAGTAAGGCAGTAATCACCAGGAATGTGACCACTGCGAAGCTCAACGGGATGGGGCGCGAAAGCCAGATACTGCGCACCCCTAATCCCATGGCTACCGCTGCCACATTGGTGACAAACGTCAACCACAGCCAGCGTTTGATGGGTTGGCGAGTGAGTGCTCCACTCAACCATGCCACCCAACTCCAACCAATCATGAAGGGGGCAGCGGTGATGAGGATTTCGAGGGGTGGATTGCTTTCATTGTGATTTTGGCGTCCCAATGCGGCAAATACAATGATGGCAATCATGTCGATGCTCCAGACGCTCCCGTTGATGCGTTGCATGCCGGTGTTCCTTGTGTGGTGGGCGCCTGATGGCGCAAGGTAATCAGAGCAACTTCAGGTGGACTGCCGAAGCGCAGTGCCCGCCCGCTGAGCCCCATTGAGACATGCATCCACGTGGTGCCGACCCGATGTGTGCCTCGTGTATAGTGTACCCCATAGCGTGGGCGGGCAAGTGGCCCGAGGAGTGGTGCGTGGAGATGCCCACCATGGACATGCCCCGATAATTGCAGTACCACGTTGGAGTAGGCGCACGCCTGTAGCACGATGTCGGGCGCATGCGCCAACAAGATGGTGGGGTGCCGCTCACCACCCTGTAATGCATGGTCGATGCGCATCGCTCCATGCCAAATATCGTCGACCCCGGCCAGCCACAGCGTGGCCCCGGCACGCCGGAGTGCTACTCCCGTGTTGCGCAAAAGTGGGACGCCGCCGAGTGCACAGGCCTGGGTGACATCGTCGATCTCTTCCACATAGTCGTGGTTGCCTGCAATTGCAAAGCACCCCATGGGTGCCTGAAATTGGGTGAGTTCGTAGGCCAACGTGCCAATGGCAGGGCGCTCATTGACCAAATCCCCCGTAAACACAATCAAATCGGGTTGCATGGTGCGCATACAATCACGCGCCCAGTGCAAATTGGCGTGGCTGTGGGGCTGCCCAAGATGAATATCACTTATCTGGCCAATCGTGAAGCCGTCGAATGCTGCCGGGATGCGTGGATCACAAATCTCGATGTGCCGTAGTACTGGGGTCGCTGGTTCGCGGTAGCGCGCATACCACGCCACGCCGAGTGTTGCTGCCAGTGCAGATGTGAAGTGCCGCCAATGTCGGTGCCGGAGTTGTTGCCACCCCCATAATCCCGCCAGCATGATGAATAATTGCCAGCGGCGGCTATATGTCACATCGGCCGGTTGGCGCAGGTGCGGGTGCCGTGGTGCCGGTGCGGGGAGCATTCGGGGAGCATGCTTCGACATGAGACTGGTCTTCTTTCCACCAGAGCGTGAACGAGCGTAGTTGCCGGACCACGCCGTGTGCAGGGAAATCCGTAGGAATGCGTATAATAGCAATAACCAGACGTGGTGTACACGCTAGTGCCTGAACGGTGCTCATGCTCACATAGGGTCTGAGTCTGTTTGCGCGGAGGTATTCATGAACAAGCCAGAACGCCGTCTCCGTGATGGAGTTACCCCCGGCTCAACCATCATTCTGCCACGCACCAGTCGTATCCGCAAGTTGGTTGCTCCACCACCTACGACCACCTCGCGACGGTGGGTATGGGTGCTCCTGGGTATCCTCATTCCGGTCGTTGCGTTTGTCATTCAGCTCAATGCCATTGCTCGGGCCGTGGTGGCCAATGATCCCCGCATCGAACGCCCAAGTAGCGTGAATCTCGACGGCTTCACCGTGTTGTTGGTGGGTGTCGATGAACGTGCCGGTGATGAGGGGGACGGGGTGCGTAGCGACACGTTGGTGCTTCTCCGGGTCAACCCGCGTGATGGACGCATGAGTCTGCTCTCCATCCCGCGCGATACGCGCGTCGATGTCCGTGGGCGTGGCCAAGGCAAAATCAACAGCGCCTACGCCTACGGGTATCTCCACCCCAACGACCTCTATGCTGGTGACGTCAGTCAGCAAGAATCCGGCATGGCATTGGCTGCAGAGACCGTTGAAACGATGACCGGCATTCGCCAATACGGGTACCGCGTCGACTATATGACGCAGCTCAACTTTGCCGGGTTTGCCGCTCTCGTTGATGCACTCGGCGGGATTACCGTCGATGTGCCCAAACGTATCGTCGATGAGGCCTACCCCACCGCCGATTACGGCGTCATGCGCATTGAATTTGCCCAAGGTGTACAACGTATGACGGGTGAACAAGCCCTCATATATGCGCGTACACGTCATGCCGATAACGATTTTGGTCGCAACCAACGCCAACAACAGGTCATTCAAGCGATGTTGGCCGAAATGCGTCAGCGTGGTCCGTTTGCCGCCATTGGTCTGTTCAATCAGGCACCTGATATTCTTGGTGGCACCCTCAAAACCACCATGCCACTCAACGATCCCGTCATGGCGGCAGCCCTTGTGATGACGTTCGTGAATCTTGAAGTCGCCGACATCGCCCAATTTCGTATGGCGCCCGATAGCATCGAACGCTATACGGTCGATGGCAGTGATATTTTGTGGGATCCAGTTGGGGTGAAAGCACTGGTCGAGCTGTGGCTGGTAAGTGCTGGCGCTTCAACCACAGCAGCACCGGTCAGCATTGGCAGCGATGTGTTCAATCAGTTCATCAGCGATGCCACCAAAACATGGAACGACCTGCAGACCCAGGCCCGCACACTGTTGGGGTTCAGCCAGACCGAGTCAGTGGCACGTATTCAAGTGTTTAATGGGGCGAGGGTGGGCGGATTGGCACGGCGCATCAGTGATCAGCTCGCGGCAGTCGGCTTTACCACCGATGTTCCTGGTGATGCCCCTGACATCATCACCGAAACGATTATTTATGATGTGAACGGGCATCCGCAACAGGCCGCCCAAATCGCCAACATCATCCCAGGTCGGGTCGTGGTGGGTCCGCCACCGGAGAGTATTCAGAGTAGCGCCGACATCGTGGTCGTGGTTGGTAGCGACAACGCCAACCCCTAGCGTGCGTGCATCGTTAGGGTGCCACTGGTAGACGCACGGTGATGCGACTCGCAGCAACCTCTGCATCTTGACTGGTCGGGATGGCGATGAGGCCAAAGCGGGCGCTGTTGGCAATCTGCTCTATGAATTGCTCGGTGACCACGTTGCCGTTGATGGTCATGGCGACCGTCTGCCCCACTACACTGGCCTCAAGCTGGTTGTTGGCGTTGGCACCGGTTTTGATGGCTGGGGATGTGCCAGTGGTCAACTCGGTGAAGCTTGCGCCTTGGCGCTGCAAGAGTGCATACGTTTGTGTGGTCGGGTCAATGACGAACGCCACGAAATCGCTCTCGTTGAGATAACGGAGCATGATGCCACCTCGCCCACTCAGTACCTCGATGTCGGCCGTGACCACAATATCACTCTGCTCCACGGGGCGGTAACTCCATGCCGCATCTCCACCCGCTTGTGCTTGGAGCAAGTACCGTTTGTCCGCATAGCGCGTGCTCCACGTGTCACCAGTGGCCTCCGCCCAGTCGGCAGTCTGAAATGTATCGTCGAGTAATACGTTTTGCTCAAGAGTGGGTGTCGCCGGAAGTGCGGTGCGCGTGGCGGTGCGGCGCGGTGTGCGCGTGATAATCGGAGTTGCCGTATCGGCCACACTGACTGCGGCTGCGGTTGTGGGCACGACCCGACCGCCACCTATTTCGTTGCGTCCATTCAACACCCACACCAGTCCCACCAGCACTCCCACCATCACCACAATGCTGACGGTGAGCCAGCTGGTGCGCCGTATGCTCTCGTGCGGCATCGTCATTTGGCGTGCATTAATGCTCAGCTCTGTGGTGGTGAGCAGTGTGGCGACATCCCGATAAAACGGATTAATCTGCTGAAGTCGTCGTAGTACACCGACCGCTTGGATGAGTCGCCCTGCCTCGATATGCGCTTGGGCCGTGTCGTAGAGCTCGGCCTGATGATCGCGTGGTATCAGTGGCCCGGTCGGTACTGGCACATTGGGTCGCGGGACACTGGTCGCTGTTCCTGACATACTCACATCGTAGTGTTCGCGTAATTTGGGGTCACGGAGCACCCGGAAGGCCTCGTTGATGCGTTGACTTCGTGCCCGTGCATACTGCTTATCGGCATCGCCAGCCCGTACATAGCGGTCCGGATGGTACGTGGCAATCTCTTGGCGGAAGGCTTTTTTGATTTCGTTGAGCGATGCCCCACGCGCCACGTTCAAGATTTGGTAGTGATTCAGCTTCTCAAAATCGTATCCTGGCACGTGTCGTCATCCCCTAGATAATTGGCTTCTGACTGACCATTCTACCACATTCTCATGGGGATGCAGTGATGCGGGTTATTCCATGTAGTCAAGCAAGAATCGACTATTACGCAATTTTCGCAGTGCTTTTACCTCGATTTGACGAATCCGCTCACGGGTCACGTTGAGCTCACGCCCTACTTCTTCGAGCGTCCAGTTGTGACCGTCTTCAAGCCCAAAGCGAAGCTGGAGGACGCGCCGCTCCCGCTCGTTGAGGCGTTCTAACACCTGCCGCAGTTGCTCACGGAGCAGATGATTGGTCGCGACATCGGCAGGGGCCAGCGCCTTGGCATCCTCGATGAAATCCCCAAGATGGCTGTCTTCTTCAATGCCGACCGGTGTCTCGAGTGAAATCGGCTCGAGTGATGTCTTGCGGATGACGCGAATGCGATCCACACTAATCCCCATCTCACGCGCCAGCTCTTCGTCGTAAGGATCACGCCCCAGCTCTTGTACGAGGCGCCGGGTCTCACGTGTCAGCTTATTGATGGTCTCGACCATGTGCACGGGAATGCGGATGGTCCGTGCTTGGTCGGCAATGGCCCGTGTGATGGCCTGCCGTATCCACCAGGTGGCATAGGTCGAAAATTTAAAGCCGCGGCGGTAATCAAACTTCTCAACTGCGCGAATGAGCCCTACGTTGCCCTCCTGGATGAGATCAAGGAGCTGTAAACCGCGGCCGATGTACTTCTTGGCCACGGACACCACCAGGCGCAAATTGGCCGATGTCAAGTATTCACGTGCCTGTCGCCCATTGTTAATCAGCGTCATCCAGCGCACCATGATGGCGTCGTGCTGTGCTGCAAACGCCTCGTGATGGCTCGCCACATCACAACGAAACGTGCTGTTGGGGTGGATGTCGGTTAGCGCTTTGCTCATCTGGAGCACCACCACTTCACTGAACTGCTCAATGAAGCGTGCCACCGTGGCTGCCGGTTGTTTGCTGACGTGCGTGAGGAGCGTCGTGCTGTCTGCATGGGCGATGGGGGTCTCGATGTCGACCATCATCAGGTATTTTTCGAAGTAACTGCCGATTTCAATGGCACGCGCATAGGCGCGCTCTTGAGCAATCGTCAATAGTTTGATGTTGCCGATTTCACGCAGGTACAAGCGCACTGGATCACTAAAACTATGCACCGGTGCAGTGGCAACGACCTCGTGGTCGAGTTCTAAATCGGTTTCTTCGTACTCATCGGCGCCTGATCGGGCATCCATCTCTTTCAGCGTGCCCGATAATTCACCGTCGTGCTGGTATTCGGGAGTCGGGATGCGTATCGGGTCGGCATGCACATCAAACAGCGGATGCCCGTTCTGGGCACCGAGTATCGCAGCAACGTGTTCGGGGGCCGCCAATAGCGTCTGTTGCATGACTGGTGGCAACAACCACCAGGTGACTTCCAACGTGCGATATGCTTCGTTGCTTTGGTCGCCAGTTTCTGGTGGGAACTCTAATTCACTGCCCACTTCGTTCTCTTCAGACACGTCGAGTTCGTTGGGAATGTGGCTGGGATCTTGTTGTGCGTGTGGTTTGTTTCCATCCATGGCAGCTGTCCCTTAGCTCTGTTGACGATTATGCAGGTCGTCGTACGTCGAACTGCGTGGTGGAGTCATGAGTCTGTTGAGGTACTGTTGTATGTCGGCAATAACCTGCAACAACTCCATCTGTGCTGTGTCGTGGTCATTGTCGACAAGCTGACGGGTCAACCGAGTATTCCAATGTTTTGCAACTTCGCGTTGCAAGATTGTAACACATTCTAGTGCTTCGTTGGTAATCAGGTATTCTTTGGGGAGTTGCACCCGTAGGCTCATCTGGTTGAGGCGCTCACGCAAAATCTCCGGGAGGCCGTTTATCCACTGCACAAGATCGGCCGGTGCCGCTTTCGCCCAGGCCTGCCAGATGGCTCGAAGCTCATCATCCCCTTGGAGGAGCTCATCAATGGTGCCTTGCATGCACTGTTGTACCTGTGGGAATTCGGCCATGTCGTGGGCAAGTTTGTGCTCGACTTCGGTCCGTGTCTCGCCAAACTGCATCAAGCACATCAACAGGTACTCGGCCGAGTACTGTGCCCGCCCCTTCAACCACGTCTTTGGGGCCGCTGGCGTACTTGTCGGCGTGGCGACCTTGGGGGCCACTGCCGTGGCAGTGGCAGTGGCAACAGCCACCGGTTTGTTTTGTTTGAGGCGGCGGAGTTCACTACGGAGTACTGCCTCGTCGAGGCTGAGCATTCGTGCCAGCAACTGTACATAATGGCTCTGCTCTAGTTGATTGCCGATTTGTACGATGAGTGGCCCGAGGCGGTCAAGTGCTGTGCGTTTATCGGCCAAGGTATCCAAATCGAGATCACGAGTCAGTACCTGCACATAAAAATCCATGGAGGGCAGGGCTTGGGCTACGAGTTGTGGCCAGACTGTCGCATCTTCATTGAGGAGCTCGTCGGGGTCTTTGCCTTCGGGGAGCTCAATGATGCGAATCTGCGCATCCACGTTGTGACTCCAAGAGATGACTCCGCTAGGGGTCGGCACGGGGATAAGTCGTGAATCGAGATGCTCGTGGAGCGTCTGCAATCCCTTCAACGTAGCCCGGATTCCTGCCCCATCCGCATCGAGTGCCAAGTAAATGTTTTTGGTCAGTTTTTTGATGAGCTGTACATGCTCGGGCGTCAGTGCGGTGCCGAGTGGTGCGACCACGTTGCGATGCCCGTGCTGGTGCAGGGCAATGGCATCTACGTACCCCTCTACAATGATTACTGCATCGTGTTGCCGTATCGCCTCTCGGGCCATGTCGAGACCGTAGAGCACACTGCTTTTGTCAAACAAGAGCGTCTGCGGTGAATTCAGGTATTTGGGCTGTGCGTCGCCGAGTGCCCGTCCGCCGAAGGCAATGAGTTGACCCTTGGCGTTGCGAATTGGGAAGATGACACGTCCGCGAAAACGGTCGTAGTAGCTCCCGTCGTCACGCTGAATGGCCAGTCCGGCTGCCACAACCTCTGCCGCATCGTAGCCTTGCTTTTGTGTCAAATAATCGAACACCAAGGTGCGCTCTTCGGGGGCAAACCCGAGTTGGAAGCTCTCAATCGCCCAGTCGTTGATTTGGCGCCGCGCCACGTATTCTCGCGCTTCAGCCCCGCGTGGTGATTTGAGGAGCATGTGGTGAAACAACCGCGCCGCAGCCACGTTGATCTCGATGAGGCGCTCGCGCTGTTGATCGCGTTCTTCGTCTTGACTGGTGCGCGGCGTTAATTCGACCCCGGCACGGTGCGCCAAGAGCTCGAGAGCCTCGCGGAACTCGAGCCCCTCACTGCGCATCACGAAGTCAAAAATAGTGCCCGATGCTTTACAGCCAAAACAGTGAAAGCTCTGTGAATCTGGGTAAACGGTGAAGGCCGGCGTCCGCGTATTGGAGTGAAACGGACAAAATCCGACCAATGACCGCCCCGACTTGCGGAGTTGGACTTTGCCACTAATCAGCTCGACGATGTCGAGGCGCTCTTTGATGGTCTCGATGACGTTGGTGTAGCTCATAGATTCTCGTTGTCGGCCGGCGTGCCCATTCGATTTATTTGCCCCACGTGCGTGGCACGTAGATGTCTTGAAATATTTGTGTGGCAAAGCGATCGGTCATCCCTGCCACATAGTCGACCACCGCTTGGCTGAGCGGTTCGCCACGGGCATGATTGATGCGCATAATCTCATCGGGAATGTTGTCTGGGTGTTGCATGAAGTACTTGTACAACAACTCAATAATCAAATCCACCTTGTGATCTTCCGTTTTGGCGATAGAGCCAAGATAGACGTTTTGATACATGAATTCACGTAGCTCGTTGGTGGCCGCAAGCACTTCTGCGCTCATGACGAGCTCCCGGTGCTCTGGAGCGGTACCGTCCCCACTCGCCCACCAGTTTTGGTCTATGAGGTCGCATACCATGGTGTTGATGCGATCGGCGTGAGTGTGCCCTAGCACGGCCAAGGCCCGTGCTGGCAAATCTGCCTCGCGCAAAATCCCTGCTCGCATGGCGTCGTCGATGTCGTGGTTGATGTAGGCCACCGAATCAGCCACCTTGATGATTTGACCCTCGAGGGTGCTTGCGACTCCCCAGGCTTTGGCACTGATGTCCCGCCGTCCTTTGGAGTGCATGTAAATTCCCTCACGCACCACGTAGGTCAAGTTCAGCCCAGTGCCGTTTTTTTCGAGTACTTCGACGATGCGGCGGCTCTGCTCGTTGTGCCGAAACGAATCGCCTCGAGCGTGTGAGAGTGCGGTTTCACCGGCATGCCCAAAGGGCGCATGGCCGATGTCGTGCCCGAGTCCAATCGCCTCCACCAAGTCTTCGTTGAGCCGTAGTCCGCGTGCCACGGTGCGCGCAATCTGAGTCACTTCCAGCGTGTGGGTGAGTCGAGTACGGTAGTGGTCACCGAGGGGCGCAATGAAGACCTGCGTTTTGTGCTTGAGGCGACGAAAAGGCTTGGAGTGCAGAATGCGGTCGCGATCTCGTTGAAAGCGACTGCGCACCGGCGATTCGACCTCGGCGATGTCCCGGACTGCGTCGACACTCCGGGCCGCATACGGCGAAAGGTAGCTGGCTTCGAATGCTTCGATGCGTTCACGAATGTGTTGGTGCGACATCGCGCGCCTCCTGTCGGTGCATGATAACCCATAGCACGATTGTTACTGCGGTGTGTATGACGATAAGCCCACCGAAATAGATGCGATGCCCACTCTGATTGCCGGCACTGCGTACCTGATCAAGACTTGCAAAACACGGCCACTGATCCGCAATCGGCAACAGGCACGACTCAATGCGTGCCGACACAAATGGGGTCAGCAAATACATCAGTAGCACACTTATCCATATCGTTTGCCACTGCCGTGACCACCCCAGCGTCAAACCAATGCCTGCCCCTAGTGGCATGATAAACAGCAAGGCCGCACGGGAAATGTCACTTGATTGTGACGTCACCACCCACCAAAAAGTTGCCACCACGAGGCTCACAATGCCACAAATCGCCATGATGATCTGGCGGTTGCTATGACAAAATTGTTGCCATGGTCGCATCGAACCCTCCCTTGTGTGCACCGTGATGATGCGCTCCTACCAAAAAACATCAACACGTCAAGTCATTCATAATGACTGTGGCCGTGTTGATGTGTCGTGCGTGAACGTACCGTTTATTTGTGGCTCGGCGCCGAATCGCTGGTGCTATCGTTATTCACCAAAAAACTTGGAGTTTTTGGCGATGAATGACCGCATGTCGTTGGGTACTGCATCATCAGCGAAGATGGCTTCGACTGGGCATTCTGGCTCACAGGCGCCACAATCAATGCACTCGTCGGGATTGATGTAGTACTGATCTGAGCCCTCATAGATGCAGTCAACCGGGCACACTGAGACACATGATGCATCTTTGGTGCCGATACACGCCTCGGTAATCACGTATGGCATAGGTGAGGTACCTCCTGAGTGGATGTGCAAAAAACCCGAACCTTCGTCTATGATACCACACAAACATTGGAGATTCATTGAAAAGTCAATGTGCCTGTGTGTTATCCCTCGGTGCCGATTTGGTAGCAATTGCGACAACGCGCTTCGTAGAGTTCTGAGCCGCCCACGACAATGACCGGTGCCGAATGGGGAGCCGGTAGCCCATTGATGAGCCGTTGCGATCGGGTCGCATAGGCGCCACATTGTATGCAAATAGCGTAGAGCTTGTCGACCTGCTCAGCGACGGCCATCAGCTCCGCTACAATCGCAAACGGCTGGGCACGAAAATCCTGGTCGAGACCGGCCACAATCACGCGGATGCCTCGATCGGCAATCGTCTGACACCCAGCCACAACTGCCTGTGCAGTGCTTTCGAGGAACTGTACCTCGTCGATGGCGATGACCTGTGTGCCCGCAGGAATGGAGTCGACGATATCTTCAATGCAGCTCACGGTTACCGCTTCAATGGTCTGACCGTTGTGGCTAGCAAGACTGCCGGTGCGGTAGCGCGTATCGCGGCGTGGCGTATAGGCGACCAGGGTCTGGCGCGCCAGTTGGACGTGGGTAAGGCGCCTGATGAGCTCTTCCGTTTTGCCGCTAAACATGCACCCACAGATGACTTCGATGCGACCACCACTTGGTAAACGTGTCATACATGTGTCACTTTGTCACAAAAAATGCTTGCCTCTATCCTATCACACAACCACGGCGATTACGCCTCGATGCCGTTGAGGAGTGCCACCACGTTGTCGCCGAGCGCCGATACCGCATATCCCCCCTCTTGGATGACCACGATGGGGATTCCCATGGCCGCACAGCGTGCACCAATGCGCTGGTAGCACGACCGACTGAGTTGGAAGCCACCCAACGGATCGCCGGCATACGTATCGAACCCTGCCGAAATTACCAGCGCCGTCGCACCCCAGCGCGTAATGGCGTGTATGGCCTGCTCAAGAGTGGCAAGGTAGGTGGCATCGTCACATCCAAATGCGAGCGGCAGATTCAGGGTGCTCCCGTGACCGGCACCAACGCCGGTTTCGTCGGCAAACCCCATGAAGTAGGGGTAGCAGACCTGTGGATCACCGTGGATGGAGGCAAAAAACACATCGTCACGCGCATAAAAAATCTGCTGGGTGCCGTTGCCGTGATGAATGTCGATGTCGAGAATGGCGACTCGATGATGCGTTGCCAATGTTTCAGCGGCTATGGCGGCGTTGTTGAGGTAGCAATACCCGCCACACATGTCGCTACCGGCATGATGACCCGGTGGCCGGCAACGGGCATACACGGCGCGGTGCCCTGCTAGTATCTGTTGGGCTGCCGTAGCGGCCATACTGGCAGAATCAAGGCTGGCTTGCCACGTACCAGCCACAATCGGGGCGCTCAAATCAAAGGCGTAGTAGCCAGGTGTGGCCAAGGGATGGGATGAAAACCGGTGCATCCAACGAACCGCCAGGGTGCTGGGAATGACCGCCTCAGGCGCCCCGCCCGCCGCACACCATTGCGGGTAGATGTGCTGTAGGTAGGCGAGATAGTCGGGGTGATGGAGCCGCTCAAGCAACGCGAGCGGTACTGGCTCAGGCGCCAGGGTATCGTCGTAGCCGGCGGCTCCTAGCGCGGCATCAATGATATCGGCACGCGTTGCTGATTCAAACGGAGGAATGAGAGCGCCATCATAAAACTCATGTGGGGGCATGTGGAGCCGATGGGCATCGCTGGTGATGATACGCATATGCAGTACGATTCAGGTGTGTAAAAAATTGGATATACGCATTGTACGGGGTTCGTCGCAATTGTGCAATTCGGTGTACAATGGCGGCATCAGTTTTTTCATCGATGACCTAGATCCGTGTCTCGCCGTGCTGATGCCCAGGAGGTACTTGCCATGCCGTGTCGTGTCCAAATTTCTCTCGATTTGCATACTATTCCCGATGCCCTGCATGTCGCTCAGATTGCCGTAGATGCCGGTGTCGATTGGCTCGAGGCAGGGACCGGTCTGATGGTCGAGCAGGGCATGGAAGTGGTCCGAGCGCTCCGGGCTACGTATCCCACACACCCCATTGTCTGTGATTTCAAAGTGTGTGATGGTGGTGGGTATTTTGCTTCATTGGCGGCAGCCGCTGGAGCGAATTATTTCGATGTGATGGCGGCTGCCCACGATGCCACCATTGTGCGTGCCGTGGAGCGAGCCCATGCGAATGGCGTCAAAGTCATCGCCGATACCATGTTTTGTGCAGATCCTGTTGCGACGGCCCAGCGAGTGGCATCCCTCGGAGTTGACATGATTGGGTGGCATCTTGGCCTTGATCATCGTCAGGTCCATACCGAATTGCGTGCCATTGATGGGCTCGCCGCCGTCATTGCTGCCGTCAATATTCCGGTGCAAGTGGTTGGCGGTCTCTCGGTGGCCGATGCAATTACAGCGGCCCGCCTCGGGGCTGCCTCGGTCGTCATTGGCGGGCCACTAGTGCCTGCCGATCGTGGCAGTGGCCTCCAGCAGGTGCTCACCGACGTGGTCACTCAGGTGCGCGCCGTGGCAAGCTATCGTGGTGAGCCGTAGCGTCCGCCCAGGTGCCACACTCCCCTCCCCCTGAAAAAGTAGCAAATTTGTGCTACTATGGGGGTGTGAGGTGCAAAACAAACGACAGGTATGGTCACGCATGGCGGTCATCGTGATGGATGTGGGAGGTGGTTGATGGCCAAAGCACAACGAGAATTGTTTGATCCGAGCACTGATCGTCACGTGCACAAACAGGCTCCTTTGGCTACCCGCATGCGCCCGACCACCCTTACCGAGATGGTCGGGCAACAGACGATTATCGGTGATGGGCGCATGCTTAAGCGCGCCATCGAGCAAGATGCCCTGTTTTCGATGATTTTGTGGGGACCACCTGGGTGTGGCAAGACCACCCTCGCACGGATCATTGCCGAGCATACTAAGGCCTATTTTGAGCCATTATCTGCGGTTACCGCTGGAGTGGCCGATTTGCGGCGGGTGGTGAGTGAAGCCCGTGAGCGCCTCGGCATGTATCGGCAGCGTACCGTGTTGTTCATCGACGAAATCCATCGTTTCAACAAAGCGCAACAAGATGCTGTGCTCCCCCACGTCGAAGATGGCACGGTCATCTTGATTGGTGCTACCACCGAGAATCCCTCATTCGAGGTCAACCCTGCGCTACGCTCCCGGGCCCGCATTTTCGTGCTCGAAGCGCTGAGCGACGAGCAACTCGGTGCCCTCATCGACCGTGCCGTGCACGATGCGGTCAATGGTCTTGCTGAGTATCAGCCGTTGCTTGCTAGCGATGCACGTGGGTATCTCATCGACATGGCCAATGGCGATGCGCGTGTGGCACTCAATGCCCTTGAAGTTGCCGTGGTCTCCAAAACACCGAGTCTCGCAGGGAAGCGTCTGATTACCGTTGATGACATGCGCGAGGCACTCCAGAGTCGAGCCACGCGTTACGACAAAAACGGTGAACTGCACTACGATGCCATATCAGCACTCCACAAGTCAATTCGTGGCAGTGACCCAGATGCCGCCTTGTACTGGTTGGGGCGCATGCTGGCCGGTGGTGAAGATCCGCTGTATGTGGCGCGCCGCATGCTGAGAATTGCCGTGGAAGACGTTGGTATGGCCGACCCGCAGGCGTTAGTGGTGGCGACTGCCACCCAACAAACGGTGCACTTTATTGGGCAACCCGAGGGTGATTTGGCACTCGCCAACTTGGTGGTGTACTTGGCCCAGGCCCCCAAAAGCAACGCCGTGTATGCCGCCTATGCCCAAGCACTCACCGACGTCGAACAGACCCGCAATGACCCGGTACCGTTGCATCTGCGTAATGCGCCGACGAGCCTGATGAAAGGCCTCGGCTATGGGCGTGGCTATCAATATGCGCACGATCACCCGGATGCGCAGATTGACCAGGTCCACTTTCCCGAGAATTTGCGTGGACGTCGTTACTACCACCCCAGCGATCGCGGCTACGAGGTCAAAGTGGCCGAGCGTCTCGCTTGGCGTGAGTCGTTGTTGAGCGTGCAATCGATGCCGGATCCAGCGCCAGCGGCACATCCACCGGCGGGAGCGTCACCAGTACAGCTTGATCCACAGGCACTTGCCGGCGAAGAACCACAGATTGCCGAGCCCGAAGTCCAGATTTCCCCCCGTGGTGGGCGGAGCAAACGGCGTTAGCCAGGCACGATTACAGTTTTTTACATACACCGGTAGTAAGAAGGAAAGGCCATGAGCATGGACATGCGAAGCGTCTTTGATTTTCACCAGCAGCGCATCGTGATGAGTGGTGGGAGTGGGGTGCTCGGTGAAAGCATGGTCCGTGCGTTGGTGCATCATGGTGCGACTGTGGTGGTGCTGACGCGCAATCCGGAGCTGACCCAGCAAAAATTCGCCGATGTGCCGGCCGGTTACCTCGAAGTGGTGGCGGTTGACCTGAGTGATGCCGCGCACATCCCACGGGCCATCCAACAAGTGGTCGCGAGTGGCCCGATTACGGCGCTGATCAATGGCGCTGGTGGTAATCGCCCTGCGGCTACGACCGGAAATCAGGCCTTTGCGGATGTGCCATTGGCTGCCATGCACGAAGTCATGGACGTGAATCTGTTTAGTGCCATTCAGCTCTCGCAGCACGTGATTCCTCATCTCGTGGCACATGGCAGCGGGGCCATCCTCAATATTTCGTCGATTAGCACACAGCGACCACTGACCCGTGTGTTGGCCTATTCTGCCGCCAAGGCCGGCCTCGATACATTCACGCGCTGGTTGGCCACGCATGTGGCACTTGAGTATTCACCGCACATCCGAGTCAACGCCATTGCTCCTGGCTTTTTTTTGACCGAGCAAAATCGCTATCTGTTGTTGGAGGCCGATGCGCAGACCTTGACGCCGCGGGGTCAGCAAATTTTGGCACATACGCCGATGCGTCGTTTCGGCACGCCGGCTGATTTGGTTGGGACCATGCTCTGGCTGTTATCGCCAGCCGCCGCGTTTGTGACTGGTCAGGTGATCGCCGTGGACGGCGGTTTTTCGGCATTTAGTGGCGTATAGCCGAGCTTGGGTACGCAATTGATTCTTCACATACGACAAGGATGAATGGCATGCAGCTCCTCAACGATACTCAATTAGCAGAAGTGGTCGCCGCCGGTTTGTCACAACGCAATTGGCGTGGTCAGCGTGTGCTGGTGCTCATCCCAGATGGCACTCGTACCATGCCCATGCCCCGCTACTTCGCGGTGGTGCGGGCTGCTCTGCGGGCGGCTGGAGCCACGCAACAGACCTGGATGATTGCCTTAGGTACGCACCCTGCCATGGATGATGCGGCCATCGATGCGCTGTTGGGGTGCGATTATCGGCAAATTTGTGCCACGGAGCCTGATATTCGGGTGTGTAATCACGAGTGGCAAAACGACGATGCGCTGGTCACGGTGGGGCACATCGACAGTCCCACCATGTACCGTTTGAGTGGCGGGCGCAGCGAAGAAACCGTAGCGGTACGGATCAACCGGCACGTGTTGACGCACGATCACATCCTCATCTGTGGGCCGGTGTTCCCGCACGAGGTGGTGGGCTTCTCGGGTGGCAACAAGTACCTGTTCCCAGGCATTTCTGGCCCGGACGTCATTAATGCTACCCACTGGTTGGGCGCTCTGTTGACCTCGTATGCGATTATTGGCACCGCCGACACCGCAGTACGCGCGGTCATCGACCACGCCGCTTCGCTCGTTCCAGTGCCTCGTTTCGCCATCTGCTCGGTGGTAACCACGGCTGGCATTCACGGGGTGTTTGTGGATGCTCCAGAGCCTGCTTGGCAGGCAGCGGCGCAGCTGTCGGCACAGGTGCACATGCGCTGGTTGGCCAAGCCCGTCCAACGAGTTATCGCTGTCTTGCCGACCATGTACGATGAGTTGTGGGTGGGCTCCAAGGGGATGTACAAAAGTGAGCCGGTGGTGGCTGATGGGGGTGAGGTGGTCATCTATGCGCCACATCTGCGTGAAATCAGCGTCGTGCATGGCCGGGTCATCCGTGAAATCGGGTATCACGTCCTTGATTATTTTTTGGGGCAGTGGGAGCGTTTCGCACATTTGCCCAAGGGCGTCATTGCTCACTCCACGCACTTGCGCGGCGTTGGTACGTGGCAGGCCGGCGTCGAGCGCCCCCGCATTACGGTCACTCTTGCCACCGGTCTCGATGCAGCCACCTGTGCGGCCATCAACCTCAACTACGCCGATTACCGCACCATTGACCCGGTGGCGTTGCACGCACAGGCCGACCCTGAGTGTCTAGTCATTCCCCGAGCAGGGGAGTTTTTGTATCGTTTGACGCCGTAGGCGGTGTGGTGGCAAATTGCGCTCGGCAGTCAGCGCCGCAATGCGGGCATCCGTCGTTGATCAAGCGCTCATGGACGCGATGAATGGCCGTCGCTGCATCCCAATAAATGTGGTCCGCACCGATAAGGGTAATGACGCCGAGGCGCAACAACATCTGCTGAACGGCGGGTTGCATGCCGGCAATGTAGACATCGCCGTGGCGGCTCCGGAACTCTTGGATGAGACCACGCAACAGCTCGGCCCCCATGACATCGATCATGGGGACGCCGCGCATGCTCAAAATCAACGTGTGACAGCTGGGTTCACGGCTGAGGGCGTGACGCATGGCAGCCGCATTCCCAAAAAACATGGAGCCGCTGATGTAGGCCACACGTACCCCATCGCAGGCGGAGCGGAGCGATGAATGGGGCAGTCGCGTAGGATCGATTGGCACCACGCTGACGTGTGCTGATTGCACTTCAAGACGTATGTGAATGATGGCGGATACTGCTAGCCCAATTAAAATGGCCTGCGTCAGATCGAGTGCTGCTGTGGCCGCCATGGTCACGAGCATGCCCACAATGGCGTGACGCACGCCACTCTGCAAGTAGCGCCGAATCGTGCCCCAGTCGCACATGTGCCACGCTGTCCAGAGCAAGACCCCTGCCAGTGCGGCAAGTGGTACGTGTGCAATGATAGGGGCTATCCCCAAGACGGCCACGAACAGTACGAGGGCATGAAAAATCCCGGCTAGCCGAGTTTCACCGCCAGTGCGGATTGCCACTGCGGTGCGTGAAATAGCCGCACTCGAGGGAATCCCGCCAAACCAGGGCACGATGAGGTTGGCACTGCCCTGGGCAATGAGCTCTTGATCGGCGTCAAATGCTTTGCCGCTCATGGCGGCCCCAGCGGTGCCCGTCATCAGGCTTTCAATGGCGGCAAGCGAAGCAATTGAGACCGCAGCCCCCGCAATGTCGTTGAACGCATTCCATGGGATTTGGTCGATGCGCAAGTGTGATTCAAGCATGATGCTGGCTGGGAGTTGCCCAATGGTGGCCACCGCAATGCCAGTGCTCCAGACAATGCCAGTCATCGCCACCATGGCGCCAAGGGTGTCGGGAATATGCGTGATGAAGCGCCGAAAGACCCACAACAGTGCGATGGTGCCTATGGTGACTCCCAGGGCGGCGGTGTTGATGGTGTGCCCGACATCCGCTAAAACATACCCGGTCAATTTGAGCAACGCGGTGTCGGCGGGAGGCGTGTGGATGCCGAGGCTGGCGTCGATTTGACTGACGGCAATGATAATCGCAATGCCAGCCGTGAAACCGGTAATCACCGGTGTCGGGATGAACACGACGTAGCGGCCCCAGCGCAACAATCCCATCGCAATGAGGAGTATCCCACCTAGGAACGTGGCGCTCCACATCCCCATGACTCCCGTGCGATGCAAAATGACGAGTAACACGGCCGACATGGCGCCGGTGGGTCCGCTACTCTGATACGAAGTCCCCCCCAAGATGCCGGCAATGATGCCGGCAATGATGGCGGTAACGAGTCCGGCTTCGGGAGACATGCCGGCTGCAATCCCGTAGGCCAGCGCCAAAGGTAGTGCGACTGCCGCTATTGCGAGACCAGCCAAGAGATCTTTGCGCAGAATGATGAGCGAATAGTGCGCGAATTCGTGCCGGATAATCCGACCAACACGGAACAACTGTTGCATGAGGTACGACCTTGCCAACCCACTCCAGTGAAAATGTGCTCTGATTATAGAGAGTTTTCATGGTTTTGAGAAGTGATATATACTACTCACACGGAATCTTCCAATAGATGGTGCGCATGGCGATGAGCAGTGATCGAGCAGACGTAGTAATTGTGGGCGCCGGTGTCATGGGTGCTTCGGTGGCTTGTCATTTGGCACTCCGTGGTATACATAATGTTGTCATTCTTGAGCAGTTCGAAACCGAAGTCCAGGGCAGTACGGCGCGTTCGGCCGCCGGGGTACGCCATCAGTTTTCTCACGAACTCAACGTCAAAATGTCGCAATATGGCATTGAACGCTTCAAGCACTTTGCCAGTGAAATCGGCGGTGAGAGCGGACTGCATCAGGTCGGCTATCTTTTTCTCATCAATGATCAAGACACGTGGCGCGGCTATGTCGAGGCCACACACATGCAACAACACCTCGGCGTGCGTACGCGTCTACTTGCTCCACATGAGGTACACGACATCGTCCCCGATGTGCGCATCGACGACCTCATTGGTGCCACCTTTGGTCCGGACGATGGCTATTGTGATCCACACGGTGTGGCAATGGGGTATCTCAACCGTGCTCGCAGTCTCGGTGTGCGCATCTCTCGGGCTACTCCGTTGACTGGCGTTGAGGTGCACGCCGGGCGCGTGGTGGCCGTACAAACGACACGCGGGCGCATCGAGTGTGACCTCGTGGTCAACTGTGCCGGGTCATGGGCTGGTGCGGTTGCACGGCTTGCCGGGCTTGACGTGCCTGTTGCTCCGTATCGCCGCAACGTGTACGTGACACAGCCCACTCAGATAATCCCACACCAGATGCCACTGACCGTGGATGTGGCGTCTGGTTTTTGGATGCGCAAAGAGCAAGACAACTTGATTTTTGGTCTCTCCAAAGCTGATGAACCGGTCGGCTACAACACCAATGTCGACTGGGAGTGGCTGGATACGGTCATTGACGCCGGGTTGGAGCGCTTCCCGCGTCTTGCCGACGTCGCGCTCGCAGAAAAGCAGTGCTGGGCCGGCGCCTACGAAATCACCCCCGACCACATGCCCATTTTGGGACGCCATCCCGATCTCCCTAGCTGGGTCAACGCGGCCGGGTTTAGCGGTCACGGCATCATGCACTCGCCGGCCACTGGGTTGCTCATGGCCGAAGAAATCATCGATGGGCGTGCCCACACGTTTGACATTGATCCGTTGCGCTACGAACGTTTTGCGACTGGTACCGCATTCGAACGCAACATCATCTAGTTAGTGGTGATGTGAAGATGTCATCTCCCACGTTTCACCTGCTCCGAGTATGCGCTCGAGCAGGTGCCCGGGTTGCCATGGCGACCACAGCACCACACGCCCGCCGCGTTCGCTACGAATGCACACCTGGGTGACTTGGCCATCAGCACATGATGCGCTGACAAGATGCCCGCCGACCGCACGCAAATCACTGAACGTGGCTGCCGTGGTAAGTGGCCAATTGGGGAACAAGCGGATTTCACCGGTGTAGCTCTGCATCAGGCATTCGTTGATGACCGCCGGTAGTGCGAAGTTTTCCAACCAGATGCCCATCGGAGCCATGAAATCAAAGGGCAAGTCGTCACGGTAGCGACCGTGTGTTTGGAGTACCATGTCCGTGCATGTGCCATTGGGGAGCAGGCAGTAGGCAATTTGACGCTTGAACTTGTCCAAGTCAAGGACTCCGAGCCGAGCAGCCTGCATGTTGAGGAAGACCAATTCGTTCCCGCCTTCGTTCCGCTGGTGCTGTAGCGTGCGTAATGCCAACTGGTAGCTTTCGGCATCTGAGTGCAATCCGTGTTCCTCGCCGGGGAAGATAGTGGTGGTGCTGGAGGGCACGTTGTAGACCACTTGTGGGTCTTCGTTGGGCACACTCACCAACACTGGCCCATTGGGGGTGTCAGCGGTGGGGTAGGCGGGGAAATGGGCCAATATTTCACGTACATCGTGTACGAGTGTGGCTTCGGTGCCCTCCATATCAAGAATTGAGACGGCGTCAAGAAAAGCGTTGAAGATGAATTTCGTCAGTGTCAAATCCACCACGCAGTCGTAATTTTTGGTGAGACCCGGGGTTAATCCGTAGAGTTCGGGAGAAACTGTCGGGTAAATGTGGTAGCAGTCATCCCACCAGGCCTCGGGACGCCGCATGTAGTCCACCAAAAACTGCACCGCTTCGCGGATGGGTGGGTAGGCGCGGATGCGCAAAAAGTCAACATCTTGGCTGTAGCGGAAGTGCCACCACAGACTTTGCACACTCCACGGTGTTTCACAGATTTCCCACCCCCAGGTCGGCACCGGGTAGGGCATGATGCGCATGTCGGTGGGGTAGGCTGAGTGCGGAAAGTACGCTCCCCGAAGCCCGTAGTACTCGGTGGCCCAGCGTTTGCTGAGTGGCATGATGTGATCAATGAGGTTCACGTAGGCCAGATGGTGCTCGAGGCGGTTGCTACTAAAGCAGAGCCAAAACGGCTGTTGTGTGTTGTAGTTCATGTGGTAATCGCCATGCCAGGCGGTGCCAATATCACGGTAGCTCCAGTTGGCAAATAAGCCGGGGCAGGTGTGTTTGGCCGATACGGCACAGGCAAAAAAGTACACATTGTGGTACCAGGTGCGCTCCAACAGATCGTCGGCCAACGCCACGCCACCGAGATTCCAGTACTGGTGCCAATGGTTGTGCCGGCGTGCCAGTGCCTCGGCATGGGCAGTCCACGAGGCAGTGGCGTGTGCTTCATCGAGCTGTTCGGCCACGCCGTGTGTCAGAGTGAGCACGCCCACAAAGGGGTGGGTGTCGTGGAGTGCGCGCTCGAGTGGGTCGACAGCGCGCGGCGTGCCGTAGCTGGTCTGTGGTTGCCACGATTGTTGCACACTCGACACCGCCACGGCCACACTGACGGCGCGATCGTCGGGATGCGCTACGATGACTCCGTTGGCGGTCGGACGATTCGGGTCAAACCCCTTCCAGTACTCGTTGGGAGCCATGTGACCACGTGCCGTACCCTCTTGGCTGGGTAGCCGTTGCCAAAATCCGATACCCGCTTGATGCACGTCATAGGCGGGGAACTCGGCAGGCGTGCTCGGGTCGGGCATTAAGCGCAGGCGTTCAAACGGGCTGGCGACCGCTTGCCCTTGGGCATCTTCACAGTGCATCCAGACGCTGTCGTGGTCGGGATCGACACCAATGACGAGATCACAGTCGTACGGCCAGTCATAGGCTTTGAGGTGGACACGGCAAGTGCCAGTGGCAATGTCGAGTGTGTGTCCGCAGACCTCTGCCTGGCGGCGATCAAGCCCGAGGAGGAGCGTGCCACACGGGAAGGGTCGCGGATAATTGGCCCGGTAGTTCTCTTGCATGAGGTCGGTGTACGCCTTGTACCAGGCATCTTCTTCGAGAGCTCCCAGTGTGGCGGGGATGGCCTGTACTTTGGCGAAAATTTCCGCAAATGTGCCAATTTGGTCGGCGTGATGCTCGGCTACCCGGATATCCCAGACGCTGTTGTGCCCGAGATGAAGCATGACGCCGTCAGGTCGGCTGGTGACTACCACGCCCAAGCCACCGTTGCCGAGGAGGGCGCCCGCAAAAAAATTCACCGCCGGAGTGTCGCGTTGGATGGGATGGGCCTGTGCCCTGACAAACGGGTCAACGAACATGAGACACCTCGCTGTGTCGAATGATTGTCACTGTTTTTCCCACAGAATGCCCCATTGTAGCACGGAATTCGCGGTCATTAGGCACTGCGTATGGGCCGGTAGTGCTCTTTGAGTTGTTGTAGGCCGCGTAGACGGAGTTGCTTGACGGCCCCTTCGCTACGGTGCATGGCCTGGGCGATTTGTGCAAAGGTCAGGTCGTCGCGGTAGCGCAACAAGAGCACCTGTTGTTGCTCAGGATTTAGGTGTGCCAACATCTGCTGAAACATGTCATCGCTTTCAATGGTGGCCGCATCGCTCACCACCGCGTGTTCGTCATCAAGGGATTGTGCCTGGCGATGTGTCTGTTTGCGGTAGTAGTCGATGATGCGGTCACGCGTAATGCGGTAGAGCCAGGCCTCAATCGGTAGCCCGCGCTCGGTATAGCTTGGTAACCCCTCGATGACACGCACAAAGACGTCGTTGCACAAATCTTCACTGAGCGCCATGTCGCCAGTGCGGCGATAGATGAACCGACGAATAGCGTCGGCATGGTGCTGATAGAGCTCGGTGACACGTTGGTGATGCATATCGTTTGCCTCCTACTAAACGCTCGTCCCTTTTCTGCTGTTGTGTGGGCCGATATGCATAGTCTCCGTGCAGTGCGTTACCAATGCATTACCACGCAAAAACGCTGAGTGGTCTGCTATAATGACACGTGGTGTATTGAAAAGGATTTGTGATGACACAACCAGATATGATGTTGCGCGGCCCAGCTCACGATGATGTAGTAGAGCTCGCCAAAGCATGGGCGGGTACTTCCGTTGCATATGCCATCTACCGCACCGGCGCGGTGAACCTGTTGACTCCCGTGATGATTGAAAACTTGCTCGTCGCCAGTATTGTCTGTGGGATCGGCTTCGTGGTCCACGAAGTTGCCCATCGTGAAGTTGCGCGGCGTTTCGGGGCGCAAGCACATTTTGCCGCCGATACCCGTTGGCTCCTGTTGTCACTGGTGATTGCGCTCGCCGGTATTTTTGTGGCAGCTCCCGGCGCTGTCTGGCACACTGGCGTCAACGACAAGGAGCGCATCGGTAAAATAGCCTTGGCCGGCCCCATCTCCAATTTTGTGCTCTCGTTCGTTTTCTTGTTGCTCTACCCGCTGTTGTACGTCATCGGCTGGGATCTCGACATTCTGTTGACCATGTGTGTCATCGGCTTCACGCTCAACGCCTGGATGGGGCTCTTCAACATGATTCCAGGCGGGCCATTCGACGGCGCCAAAGTGTTGGCGTGGTCGCCCGTCATCTACGTGGCCACGGTCGTCGTGGGTGCCGTGATGGTCTTTTATTTGAGTCGCCAAGAAGTGTTCATTTCCATCTGGGGTTGGATGGTACAAGCCTTGGCCGGGTAAGCACCCTGCTCGTTGATGCATATTTCATTCGTGTACTATACGACTACACAATTAGAGGAACAACATGCGTACAACATTAATTGCTGGCAACTGGAAGATGCACAAGACCATCTCCGAGGCAGTGGCGTTGACCGATGCGCTAGTAGCCGCGAGTGGCACCGTTGCTGCTGACCGTGAAATCGTCATTTGCCCCACGTTCACGGCGCTTGCAAGTGTGGCTGGTCGCCTCGCCGATAGTCAGATTGGCCTCGGGGCCCAAAATGTGTATCCGGAGTCCCACGGCGCATTCACGGGGGAGATTTCACCGGCTATGTTGCGCGATGTTGGGTGTCGCTATGTTATCGTCGGCCACAGTGAGCGCCGGCAATTGTTTGCCGAAAGTGACACCATGGTGGCCCGCAAAGCGGCTGCCGTGCTCCAAGCCGGCATGACCCCCATCATCTGTGTCGGTGAGACCCGGAGCGAGCGTGAATCAGGCCAGGCTGAGCAGGTCGTCCTCGGGCAAGTGCAGGGTGCGTTGGCTGCCCTCGCCACACAAATCGACCAAGTGGTCATTGCCTATGAGCCGGTGTGGGCCATTGGCACCGGTCTCACAGCAACTGCTGCGGACGCTCAAGCCATGCATGCCGCCATTCGTGCCGAGTTGCGCCGCCTCGGTGGTGCCCAGGCCGACGCAGTCCGCATCCAGTACGGCGGTAGCGTGAAGCCCGATAATGTCGATGAGTTGATGGCTCAGCCCGATATCGACGGTGCGTTGGTGGGCGGTGCCGCTTTGGTCGCCGAAAGCTTCTTGCGCATTGTGCAGTATCGCGTTTAAAAGGTAACCCGTGACCGCAGGGGCGACCGCCCCTGCGGTCCTCTAGCAGTTAGGTGAAACCGATGACCTCAATAGATACCATGCACGTTCATGTTGCGGATGCCCCCATTTTTCCACTGGTCGTGCTCGGCGAAATGGTCATCATGCCGCAGATGACGGTGCCACTGCAAATTGGCCAGGGCAAGTCGTTCCGCGCCATGGAAGTGGCATGGGAGGCCCAGCAAGCGGTGCTGTTGATCTATGTGCCCGAATCTGAAATCGAGCTCTACAAAAACGGCACGCCGCCAGCGCTCCCACCTGTGGGAGTGGTGGCGCGACTCGAAGAATTCATGAAACTCCCGGATGGTACGGCACGCATCATCCTCGAAGGGTTGCATCGGGCCCGTGTGGGATCCGTGGTGCAGGTGGACCCGCACTACTTGGTGACCGCCGAATCCGTCAGTGAGACCGCCGTGGTGGTTGACATGGACGTCGAAGCACTCATGGAGACGGTCAAAGCCCAGGTCGATGAATTCGTTGATCAGCTTGGTGAAGTGCCCCAAGAGGCCGTCGCGTTCGTGCATCGCATTGATACTCCCGGGCATCTCGCCGACATTGTCACCTATGCCCCGGCCTTCGATTTTTCGGAACGCCTCTTGATTCTCAATGCCCTCGACCCGCTTGAACGCCTGCAAATCACCCAACGGCTGTTGGCACGCCATCTCGAGCTGATGAAAATCCGCCAGAAGATCCAGCAGGATACCAAGGAGATTCTCGACCAAGGGCAAAAAGAGTACTTTCTCCGTGAGCAGATTCGGGTGATTCGCCGTGAATTGGGCGAAGACGAAGAAGCCGATGACCCGGTGGATGAGCTCAAACGCAAAATCATGGCCATGACGGCTCCCGATTATGTGCGTGACCAGGCACTCCACGAATACCGACGGCTGGCCCAGCAAGGCCCGGGGAGCCCCGAAGCGGGCGTCATTCGCTCCTACATTGACTGGTTGATGTCGTTGCCGTGGAACCTAGAGCCCATTGCCGAAATCCACGTGGATGCTGCTCAAACTGTGCTTGACGAAGACCATTTCGGCCTCGAGAAAGTCAAAGAGCGTATCGTGGAGTACATCGCGGTGCGCAAGTTGGTGGGGACCAATATGCGCTCGCCCATCTTGTGCCTTGTCGGCCCTCCCGGAGTAGGCAAAACGTCATTGGGACGCTCGGTGGCCAGAGCCTTGGGGCGCAAATTTGTGCGTATGAGTCTCGGTGGTGTCCGTGATGAAGCTGAAATTCGTGGACATCGACGGACCTACATCGGTGCCATGCCGGGTCGTGTCATCCAAGGCATGAAAAGCGCCAAATCGCGGGCAGCAGTCTTTGTGCTCGATGAAATCGACAAAGTGGGCCAAGATTTTCGTGGAGATCCCACCTCTGCGTTACTTGAGGTCCTTGATCCCGAGCAAAACGGCACGTTTTCCGATCATTACCTTGAAATCCCCTTCGATTTGTCGCAGGTGGTGTTCATTGCAACGGCCAATCAACTCGATACCATTCCGGGACCGTTGCGTGACCGCATGGAAATCATCGAAATGAGTGGATATACGGAAGAGGAAAAAGCCGGCATTGCCCAACGCTTTTTGTTCCCCAAGCAACGTGAAGCGCATGGTCTCAACAACGAGATGGTGCAAATCACGCCTGAGAGCATGCTGGCCATCATCCGTGGCTATACTCGTGAGTCTGGGGTGCGTGCCCTTGAGCGTGAAATCGCCACCATCTGTCGGAAGGTGGCGCGCCGGGTGGCTGAAGCCACTACGACTCCCGATGCCGTCGTGATTGGCCCCAACGACATTGAGCATTACCTCGGCGTGCCACGCTTTGAATACGCCATGGCCGAAAGCCAAGACGAGGTAGGTGTTGCCATGGGGGTGGCCTGGACCGCGGTGGGTGGTGAGACGCTGCCCATTGAGGTGCTCCCAGTGCGGGGCAAGGGGGCTCTGCAGTTGACCGGCAAACTTGGTGACGTGATGAAAGAATCCGCCCAAGCAGCCTTGACCTATGCCCGTTCGCGGGCCGAGAGCTACGGTGTATTGCCGTCTTTCTTTGATGATCACATCATCCACATCCACGTGCCTGAAGGCGCCGTCCCCAAAGATGGCCCATCAGCTGGGATTACCATGACGACAGCACTGATTTCGGCGATGACTGGTCGCAAAGTGCGCCATGATGTGGCCATGACCGGGGAAGTAACTCTGCGTGGCAAAGTGCTACCAATTGGTGGACTCAAAGAAAAATCATTGGCGGCGCACCGCGCGGGAATCAAGACCCTCATCATGCCCCATGGGAATAGCAAAGATATCAGTGACATTCCACAACGGGTGCGGGCTGAATTGCAAATCATCCCGGTGAAATCCATGGATGAAGTCTTGCAAATCGCCTTGTGTTCGTAATCGAGTAGTCGGCACACGACGCCCCGTGACCATGTCCGGTCACGGGGCGTCGGTATTGTTGGGGATGCATGCAGGGGTTATTTTTTGTTGCCGAATAAAATAATCCCGCCGATGATGAGCATAACCGGTAGCGCCCAACGCCAGATTTGTGGCCCAAACAGCAACGTAACGAGCAGATAGGCACCAATCAACATCAGCACACCGCCAATCCATGCTCGGCGTTGACTGACTTCGTCGTTGGCGAATTGATAGGGCTGAATAATGACGCCCTCGGGCTCGAGTGGCATGATAATCCACAAGATGAAATATGCGAGTACTCCGGTGCCGAAGCCGATGACCAGAATCAACAGGATGAGTCGTACAATCCATGCGTCGAGGCCAAGGGCACGGGCGATACCACTCGCAACTCCAGCAATCATCGCATCACTTCGGCTCCGAAAAAAACGCGTATGGATGTTCATGGCGATAGACCTCCACCTTACACACGATCCGTCGAGGATCTCCTATGTACGACGACCAAGCACGACGGCGGGTTGCACTAGTGGCGCAGGTTGATGACCATGAGTTTGAGTTCGGTCATCTCTTCGATGGCATATCGGAGTCCTTCACGCCCGTATCCGGATTGCTTGACCCCACCGTACGGCATCGGATCAAGTCGCCATGTGGGCATATCGTTGATGATGACTCCGCCGACTTCGAGCAGGTCGTACGCCAGGTAGATGCGGTTGATGTCGTTGGTGAAGACGGCCGCTTGCAAGCCAAAATCGCTGTCGTTGACCATGGCGACGGCCTCGGCAAAATCGTGGTATGGGGTGACCGTTACGACGGGTGCGAAGACTTCCCGGCAGCTAACGTTGAGATGTGGTGCCGCGTTGGCGATGACGGTGGGAGCTACCACACCGTGCGTGACAGTGCCACCGCACAAAAACGTCGCACCAGCGCCGCGTGCTTCGGCGAACCACTCGGCGAGACGCTCACCTTCACTCGGATTGATGAGTGCGCTTAAATCTGCTGTTTCATCGAGTGGATCCCCCACGACCAAGCGGTGTACTCCTGCCACAAGGGCCGCGACAAACGCCTGATAGACCGACTGATGGACGAAAATACGTTGCACACTAATACAACTTTGTCCCGCATAGTTGAAGCCACCAGCCACGCAACGTTGGGCGGCGTCAACGATATCGGCATCGTCGTGCACAATCACGCCGGCATTGCCGCCCAATTCGAGCGTCACACGTTTGCGCCCAGCCCGTTTGCGGAGCTCCCACCCGACCGCAGGCGAACCGGTGAAACTCAACATGGCGATGCGCTCATCGCTGATGAGCTGGTCGGTGTCACGGCTCTGCATGGGCAACACGCTGATGGCGCCAGCCGGCCACCCAGCAGCCACGATAATCTCGCCGAGCATCAAGGCCGCAGTTGGGGTCTGCGATGCCGGCTTCAAAAGAACCGGGCAACCAGCGGCTAGCGCAGGTGCCACCTTGTGGGCTACCAAGTTGAGTGGAAAATTGAAGGGCGAAATCGCAGCAATCGGGCCAATTGGGAAGCGGCGTGTCATGGCGTGTCGCCCTTCGCCACCTGGAGCTCGGTCGAGTCGGAGGATTTCGTCGTGACTTTGACTGCATTCATCGGCCGCTGTCTGAAAGGTGGTCACGGCCCGTTGCACTTCGCCACGGGCCTGCTTGATCGGTTTGCCGGCTTCGAGCGCTATCACCTGTGCAAACGCTTCTGCCTGGGCCTGAATGTGGCTGGCAATGGTGCGAAGAATGCTGGCACGGCGGTGCGCAGGCAGTGCTTTGGTCTGCGCAAAGCTTTGATCGGCGGCGGCAATGGCCTGGGAGAGGTGCTCTGCACTAGCGCGACACACACTGCTCACTGGGCGTTGGTCGTACGGGCAGTGAATGGTGTAGTGCTCCCCGTGGGTGGCCACGCCTGCCAATAAAAACGGTCGAGGTGCGGTCGTCATCTGATGTCCTCTTTGGTGGGGGTGCTTACGGTTGCACCCACGTCTGATACAGCGATTGTAGCTCACAACCACACGCTTGAGCCATACTCTCACGAAGCGCGCCACCACCGACCCGTTGATAGCGGTGGTCTTGGTAGTAGCTCCGTAGCCCGCGTGCAAATGCCTCGTCGCCGACACGCGTGCGGATTGCATCGATGTAGAGGGCCCCTTTGGCGTAGGCAATCACGTTGTAGGTGTAGAGGTTGAATTCCCACATGGGGCGGTCGATGGGTCCATCGACCCGGCGTTCGACGAGTTTGGCGTATTGGCGGACGAAGGTGTTGCGCTCGACCATGGCCGCCGGTTTGCCCCAGATCTGCTCACGATAGAGGATTTGCGCATAACTGGCCAGGCTTTCGTCGACCCAGGGATGGAGTTGGACATCGTTGCCCACCACATTATAAAACCACTGATGGGCGACTTCGTGGGCGATGATGCTCTCGAGTTGCCATGCCGTCTCAAACAGACGATCTTGCATCAAAATAAGCCCCGGGTATTCGACCCCATAAAAACTACTCGCATCCACGGCAACGATGTCGAGTTCGTTGTACGGGTATTGCCCAAAGATGCGATTGTAGAGTTGGAGTGATTGCTGGGCGTACTTGAGCGCTCGTTGCCCGTCCGTGTAGCGTCCCAGCGGGTAATACACATGAATGAGCGTGCCATCCACATGTTGGCTGGTGACGCCGAGCAAGCTAATTACGGCCATGAAATCGCGCTGTAGCCCGCTAACCACACGATATTGGGTGGCGTAGGTACGCCGCGTGGTGTCGATGGCAGTGCCCGTGCTCGCAAGTCGGTAGGGCTGTGGGACGGTCACCGTGACATCATAGAAGGCCATCGGGCTGTTGACCAGGTCGCCTTTGGTGTCGGGGATGTCGATCTCCCAGCCCGTAGCACCGTATTCGGCCACCATCGGGTAGGCTGATGCCAGCGACATGCTTTGCCCGTCATGATTGAAGGCCCCATACAGCGTACGTCCCACGTTCCACGGAATCTGGGTGACGAAGTCACAACGCAGGGTGAGGCGCGCACCCGGGGCGAGTGGGCGGGGCAGGGGAACCATGGCAATGTAGTCGTCGTTTTGTAGGCGAAACTCCACCGCTTCCCCGTCGATGCGTACATCACTCAGCGTGGTGCTCCCACCGAGGTCGGGTAGGTTGGCAAAGAGTCGCAACGGGAGTTCGTTGATGGTATCGGCACTGGTGTTGATATAAAAAAGATGTAGCTGTGCCGACCAGGTGCGCTTGGTCGCATCGATGCTACCATCGATGCGGTAGGCATTGACCGTTTCGGCATAGGTGTCAATGTCACCCCGTGTTTGTTGGTGCATGGCCGCTTGTTGCAGGGGGACGTCGAATGCCGTGGTCTCCACTTGTGCGCCGACCAGCGGTGGCACCCAGAGACTTCCAATGAGCCCTATCACAACCATCCACCACCGCGTAGTCCGCATATTTCCCCGCTATCGAAAGGCTAGGCTCCGGCACACGGATGCACCGGAGCTGGCGAGCATACCACACTAGAAGCCGTACAGACCATTGAGTGCCAAAATGACAACCGCGGCGACGCCACTGCCGACACACAGTGCAGTGAAGATGTGTCCGGCAAGTGGTTGTGTGCGTTGTCTGAGTACGAGGGCCCAACTTGCAACGAGCAGGAGGAGGCTTAGGATGTTCAACCAGAGGATGGTCTGTATCCCAGTATAGGTGAGTGGGATGCCGAAACGCGTAATAGCACCGTAGTTGTCGCCGACGAGATCAAATGCAATGTAGACCAGGTAGCCGATGAGCAGTGCGCTGACGAGTCCCCAAAAGAGTTGGGCAACATACAAGATGCGTTGTGTGGCGGTGCTCGGCGTCCCACGAATGAGGGCTACCACCGCGCGGATGATACGGATGGGCCACACTACTAGGGCTATCATCCAGATGACTGCGAGGATGTATACCTGTGTGAGTGCGGTTTCTTCTCCCGACATACTCCGGTACAAGAAGCTGGTAGGAATGGTGTTGGCTGGGGTCTGGAAGACGAACGTCTGCTCGGCCACACAGCCGGTATCGAGCACTAGGTCGGGGTTTTGCATCAAGGTGCGTGCCAGGGATGCCGCACAGGCGTTGCTAAACATGCTGCCGTGGCTGGCATTGGACAGGACGACATGGGTGCCCCGACGTAGCTCTACCATTGCCGCATCTCCGAAGGCGGCCGGGGTAATCGGGTCGAAGCGCCCTGACACCAACAATGTCGGGATGTCGCTGGCCAGTGGTGTGCGGTATGCGGCGGGGACGAGTTGCGCAGAAAAGGCCGCACAGCGTTCTTGATTCGCAGTCATGTTGTCGGTGATGTCTTGTGGGTCGTTGGGCAACACAGGGTCAGTGGGTAGCGCATATTCTGCCGCTGTCGCCAGGCTGCGCTCACTACACACCGTGCTTGCGTACATGCCATCGCTAATGGAATCATAAAAGAGGATGACGCTGGTGAGATCTTTGAGGGCCGTGTAATCACCGCGCTCAAGTTGGGCGATAAACAGGGGCACGGTGCCCACAAAACTGTCGTCGTACATCAGTTGAAAGACGATTCCCGAGAGGTCATCACCGTCAATGATGGCGTCGTGCGTCTCACCCGTCACAAAATTGTAGAGTTGCAGGGAGACCGGGTTGGCAGTGAATGCATCGACGAGGGCCACGTAACGCTGGCGCAGGTTGGGGTAGGCGGATTGGCAGGCAGGGTCTTTTTCACAGTCGGCAAACATGGCTTTGAGAGAATCATCACTCGACAGTGCCACGTGTGCACTCCAGTTGACGTGTGGTGGCACTACGCCATCGAGGAGGAGCGTCTCTAGGCGGTCTGGGTAGATGCGTGCCACGTGTTGGGCTACCAACGTCCCATAGGATACTCCGTAAAGGTTGATTGTCTCATGACCAAGGGCGTCAGCCACCCCAATCACATCGGCTGCCATGGTAACGCTGTTGAATGCGCTCAAATCGATGCCATCCGCCTTCAGGCGGGTGGTGCACTGTTGCCACGCCTGTGCCGCATCACGCGCGTATTCGGCATCCGCTTGCGGTCGGGTGAGGTATGCGATTGTCAGTGCATCAAACTCGCTACATTCGAGTGATGGGGTGGCATTGCGGTTGCCACGTGGCTCATAAAAGACGATGTCGCGGTCATTGGGCAGATAATCGGGATTTTTATCGACATAATATGTAAATGTCTCAATCGTATCCCCGCCCGGGCCGCCTTGGAGCATGTAGAGTGGTGGCTGCGTAGCTGGCTGGGTGCGGGCCTGCACAATCATGATGGGGAGCTTGACCCACTCGTTGCGCTCTGGTTGATCAGGGTAGAGTGGCAAAAACACCTCGCCACATTCAACAGGGCGTGAGGTTGGTGCATCTTCGCCACAGTTCGTCGGTGTGTAGCCGGTACGTTCTTCGGCGCGTGGCAACGGGATAAATCCACTACTCCACAGTGACCAAAAGAACAAGACGATGATACTTACGGGCATAGGGCAACCTCTTCTCTATCAGCCTAGTTCGGTCAAATTTCACGAAAGAATTTCAGTATATGAGACGTTGTGGAGGTGGTCAGGGTTGCGCTGTGGGGATGATGCGTATCCCAGTGACCCGCACACTCCCCTCGCCGCCATCGGCCACCGGGTCAAGCCGAATTTGGAGCAGGCGTGGCGGCACATCGGGGATTTGGCGTAAATCGAGGATGACTTCACTTGCATCGGCCGGAATCTCCCAGCGGAGTGACCGGGTTTCGTCGAATTGGTTGAGGGCAACGGCAACAAACAACTGAGCCTGACGGTCGTTGGTTGCAACCGGCTCGAGTTGTACGGCAATGGCGGCCGGCATCGGGATATCCAGAATCGGACTGATGAGCACCGGGTCGCGTGACACCTGAAGCCACCAGCCGGGGTGTGGGGTGTCGGCCGTCCGGGCATTGATGATGTGCCACCCGAGTGGGGCACTCTGCAACGACTGCCAGCGTTGTGCGGTAAGTTGTTCGGCTGGGGGAGCGATGCGCCGGTACGCAGGAATGGGCGCCTGGTCGGGGAGGGGGGTGCTCCAGGTGTTGATCTCGGGTAGGCACTGTGCGACCGCATCGGCACTCAGTGCAAAGCGCTGTTGCATGATTGCACTCGGCACCAAAAAATCCTGCGCAACGAGAACGGCGTGGCCAGCCTGTTGGCTTTGCACGATATCTGTGCGGATGTGGGCACAGGCCACAGACCATGATCCGTGTGTGCTCATGGCTGCGTTGACCGATTGCAGGTGTTCACGCTGATGATAATAGGGCAGGTAGAGCTCCAACAGTCCATCCGGGATGAGTACGAGATCGCCCGCATTGCTGTGGGCGACGATATAGCGCGCAATGTCGCGTTGTAGGTCTTGGCGGGCATCTCCTCGTTGGCTGATGGCCACCCAGTTGGTGTGCATGGTGAGCAGTGCCACACCAAGCGCCAAGCAAGTGCCGATTCCCCAGCGAGGATGATGGCGCAGTGGGGCTAGCAACAGCAGGATGCCGAGCGGGCAGATCGCAATCCAGAATTCGATGTTGTCGGGCTCCCACCAGGTAAAAAAGACGGCATAGACGAGAATCCACGTCCACATCCAGGCATGTTCACTGCGTAGGGGATGGATGCGCAGGTGGGCCAAACTAATGCTCAAGATGGCGATACCGTAACTTGCTCCCAGTGGCCAGGCGATGCTTTCACTGATGCCGCTTAAAAGATCGGTCAGAGTCGCGCGCCCGCCCCACCATCCGGTAGCAGCGTACTGTGTCAACCATGCGAGGGCGGTGGTGCTGTCGCGGAAGCCGCTGACCCCCCACATCACCCAAGCGTAGCTCCCGGCCACGATACCGCTGGCAACGGCGGCGGCGATTATCCAGCCGCGCCACTGTGTGGGGCGCCGCCAACCGTGAATACCGGCCACTACTAAGAGCGGGGCGGCGACGAGGATGTTGGTTTGATGGAAGAGGCAAGCTCCAGCGACGGCGACGCCGAGCGCACCTTGCCAGCGCCACTGCATGACGCGTGGTTGGTCGATGAGCCAGATGACCCACAACAAAAAGCAGGCGGCGACGGTGTAGACTTCGACTTCGACGGCGTAATACCAATAGGCGTAGGTGCCACTCAGTGCCAAGGCGGCGATGATGGCCAGGTCGATACGGTGCCAACGTCGGTAGGCGATGGCGCCGAGGAGGGCACTGCCGATTGCTCCGGCCAGTGCGTTGAGGCGTTGCATGGCCAGCGCGGCATCGCCGCCGGTGAACCAAGTCGCAAGTGCCCCGAGCGGCCCGTAGGCCAAGTGGTGCGGATGAAACAGCTCAGACCACGGTTTGCGTTGCACATCAAGAATGTACGAGAGCGCGTCGAACGTGTGTACCTGGGTAAGGGTACTCAAGTAGAGGACGGCAACCCCCACAAATATGGCGATCGGGAGGAGACGGTGTGTGGAAATCATGGGATGTACGCTGCCTCCTCAAACTGAAACCCGAGGGTGCGGCGGTCGTTTTGAAGTGGGTCAACTTCGGCGGGCACCCACGGAGTACTTGCCAATTTGATGAGCAGGGTGTCGGTGGCACTCGGCGGGATATCGGTGAGAGTGAATGTATAGGTGCCACTGGTGGCGGTGAGCGCCACACACCCGGCCTCCTGCCAGGTGACCTCGTGCTCAGTCCACGGGAGTGCTTGGCCGGCATAGGCCAAACAGAGGCGTTGGGCTGGGATGTTGGCGATGTTGGTGCCGGCAGCGGCTGTAATGGCGATAGTGGTGGGGGTCGTGGGCAGGGGCATACGGATGACGGCGTCGCCGGTGGTCCATGCATAGGTGCGCTCGGTGGAGTCTTGCTCGTACGGGTAGAAGCCACTCACTTGCGAGGCCGTATCACTGGTGTCGATGCGATCGGGGAGGCGTCCCGGCCCAGCCACGATTTGGTAGCGTTGGTAGGAAATTTGCATGCGCCCGAAGGTGCCCGGTTTTTGATTGAGCAGCTGTGAAAACTCTGGCACGGTGATAGCGATGGGTTCTTTTTTGACCAAGTGCATGTCGGGCATCCACAACGCGCCGTTGGCACCGGCAATGTAAAAAACCGCCCGACCTTCATCCATCCACGTTTGCCAGAGACTGGCCAATTCACGGCCGTATTTTTCGGGAGTCAGGCTCCGAATGCCGAAGACGGCCTGGTCGTGAATGGCGACGAGGGGCAGTGCGAGCACGTCGATGGAGTCGCGCGCCGCGCCGTAGTTGGGGCTGCCACCACGGATGAGGGTGATGTCGTCGGGTTGGCTGAGGGTGGCAATGTGCGCCACGCTCCTAATGGCCCCGCGGAGCTCGACCTCTGCCACCACAGGGCGCACCGTGATGACTAAAAAGAGGGCGAGGAGTGCAGTACTTGCCACACTGGCAAGTTTGCGCCACCACACCGGACTCCACAGGGTGACGGTAAATATGCCGATGAACACGGCAAATCCGGGGTAGACGTTGGTCAGGTAGCGGCGCATGATGTAGATGTACGTTTGCGAGCTTGTGCCGTAACTGAGCTGAATATAGAGCATGGCGGTGCCGAGCGTGACTAAGACGAAGAGCCAGTTGCGCCGGTTGACGCCCTGCCAGAGCACGATGCTCGCTCCTAGCACGGCCATGAAAATCCCGAGAGGGGACAAGTACCAGCCGACGCGTACGAGGTTGGCCATTGAATTGGCGTACAAATCGCGCAATGGCGTCAATTCATGGGGGCGGCCACGGAGTGCATCCCAGAGCGCAGTCAGCCGTTGACTGACGGGGTCGGCATAGATGGGCGGAGCGACCGGAGCCCCCACATAGCCCTGTAGCGCCAAGCAGACGCCTTGGGGGGCACGGATTTGTGCGGGGGCCACACACCCGGGGAGTGCGACCAGATTCGTCGGTGTGATGATTTGTGGGCGGATGAAATACGCATAACCAGCGGCTATGACAATCCCAACGGCGGCGATGCGCATGGTGCGTTGATACCATGGCCAGAGGGTGGGGAGATGCTGAGTGATGCGCTGATGGTGCTGGCGTACCCAAAAAAAGGTGGCAATGATGATCACAACGAGCAGGATTTCCCCTGCAATGCGTCCGTATTGCCAGGGTGCGTCAGCGATGCTTTCACCGGGGCAGGGTTGTGCGGTGAGTGGAGAGCAGGGGCGCAACAAAAAGGTCTGCTGGAGACGCGGTGTAAGCAGTGGGAAGACCAACAGGGCGCTGATTGCGGTATCTTGGAGGCGTGCAAAAAACGTGTCGATGAAGTACCCTCGGGAGATGGTCAGTAGGTGCAATATGCCGTGCCCGCCGGTAACGGCAAAGCCGCCCAACAGCCAGCGGAACGGCGTATCGATGCGTTGTGTGACCCAGCGCCACAGCACCCATACCACCACAGGTGCCACCACAAATACAAAATCGAGGCGGGCCAACATGAGTTGTCCGATGGCGGCTCCAGCAATGACGGCGCTGAGTCGGTCAGGGCGAGGTGTATCGTGAGCGATTTTGGCGACCCCGTATATGGCCGCAAAAAACAACCATTGTGCCGTTGTTTCGGCCATGGGATAACGGCTAAACCACACCTGCACGGCGTTGAGTGCCAACACCCCCATGGCGATGACGCCACTCCATGGGTGATGCATGACCCGAGCCGCCATGCCGACGCTCCACACACCGAGTGCGCCTGCCAACCCAGTGGCTAATAACCCGTAGGAAATGCCATATACTGCACTAAACAAGGCAATCCAGGCCGGGAACAGGTGCAAGAACTGCGGAACATACGCCCCACTCGTCGCCGTTGCTTCGTCGACGAAGAGACCGGCTAGGCGCATGCGTGACGACATGAAGCGTTCGGCAGCTTGTACGCCGAGCAGGTTGCTCCAGGCTTGGGCTGCACCCGCATCGTGCTCACGGCGTTGTGCGATGGCGGCGAGCACCGGGTCGTGTTGGATGATGCCGCCGGTACGCGCAATCATGAAGCCAGTGTTGGCGTAGATGCCCGCATCACGGGCGCCAAAAATCACCTCACTCGGGGTGCGGTTGAGCCATAGAGTGACCAGTAGGATGCTCGTCATGGCGAGGGCGATGGGCAGATTGGTCGCGTCACGCTCCCGTCGGCTCGGCCACAAGGGGTGTTGTTGGCGCATGAGCCACCATACAGCAGCCCCGCCCTGCACAAGTACAATGGCAATATGCACGGCGATGTGGAAGATACCGAGTGCAGCGAGTGCCACGGCCACGCCACCGTGGATGAGGGCCCCGATGATAGCCGATTGGTAACACTGCTCAAAGATGTCTTCGGCGTGGCCGAGAATCCGGGCGAGTGGCCACCCCGAGATGATGATTGCACATAGACTACAGCATAAAAAAAGAAAGCTCACGGTGATCTCACAGCACGGTTAGGTGACGTCATAATCCATATCGGCAACGATTGCGGGTACCAACGCTCTTGTATTCTAACACGTTCGTTTTGTCTCTCTTTGCGGGTTGGTGCTTGACAAGCACATCGCACACACCATATATTGTGAACATGCGTGTTGCTTCGGCACCATTTTTCTTTTGACGATTGTTTTTAAGGACGTGTTGATGCCAGATAAATTGGTCATTGTGGAATCCCCAGCCAAGGCGCGTACCATCGAAAAGTATCTTGGAAAAGGGTACAAAGTGTTGGCATCGGTGGGTCATGTTCGTGATCTCCCCGAAAGTGGTGACTCTGTCGACGTCGAGCATGATTTTGCACCCCACTACCAGATTATCCCGGGCAAAGAGCAAATCATCGCCCAGCTCCGTAGCTCGGCGCTGAAGTCGGAAGCGGTTTACATGGCGACTGACCCCGATCGTGAGGGTGAGGCCATTGCGTGGCATATCGTTGAATCCATTGACGTACCCGCAAAAATCCCCGTACACCGGGTCACATTCACCGAAATCACCCCCAATGCGGTGCGTCAAGCCATTGCAAATCCGCGTGACATCGACATGTCGCTCGTAGATGCGCAACAGGCCCGGCGTATTTTGGACCGTTTGGTGGGCTACGGATTGTCGGGTGTGTTGTGGAAGCGTGTACGCCGCGGATTGTCAGCCGGGCGGGTGCAGTCGGTAGCACTCCGCATGGTGGTGGAGCGTGAACGCGAAATCGAAGCCTTCGTAGCCCAAGAATACTGGAGTATCGTGGCGGATTTGGTGCCACAGCGTGGCGGGAGTGGGTCGTTTCAAGCACACCTCGTGGAAGTTGCCGGCAAGAAGCTCGACAAATACGACATTGCCAATCAAGATCAAGCGGCAGCCATCGTCGCGCATTTGCACGGTGCAGCTTGGCAGGTGGCCAACGTCAAACGTGCCGATAAGCGGCGCAACCCGTATGCCCCGTTTACCACGAGTACACTCCAACAAGAGGCGTCACGCAAACTGGGTTTTTCGAGCAAGAAGACCATGGCGTTGGCGCAACAACTCTACGAAGGGGTTGACATCGGCAACGAAGGCACGGTTGGTCTGATTACCTACATGCGTACCGATAGTGTCAACGTGGCCCGTGAAGCCCAAGAAGAAGCGCGTGCGTTTATTGCTAAGCAGTACGGCGCCCAGAGTGTGCCTGCCAAGCCCAACGTCTACACCACCAAGGCGCGTGGCGCCCAAGAGGCCCACGAGGCCATCCGGCCGACGTCAGCGTTGCGCACTCCAGCCCAGATGAAAAACATGCTGACGGGTGAGCAGTCTCGCCTCTACGACCTGATTTGGAAGCGTTTCATTGCCAGTCAGATGACGCCGGCGGTGTTTGACAGTGTGACCATCGACATTGCGGCTGGGCAGCAACTGACTACTCCGGCTCCCTACACGTTTCGTGCCACGGGCTCGGTGCTGAAAGAGCTCGGCTACTTGGCGGTCTACGACGTCAGTCTCGATGACGGCGAAGAAGACGAAGACAGCGAGCGCACCTTGCCTGCACTGGCGCTGGGGGAAATGCTCGATGCCCTCAAGGTGACTCCCAACCAGCATTTCACCACGCCGCCTCCACGCTTTAGCGATGCGAGCCTCATCAAGGAGCTTGAGCAACGCGGGATTGGTCGGCCCTCCACGTACGCTTCCATTGTGACCACCATTCTCGATCGGAAGTACGTTGAGCAGTTCAACAAACGCTTTCGCCCGACCATGTTGGGGCGTAGTGTGAACGATTTGCTGGTGCGTGATTTTATGCGCACGGTCGATTATGAGTTTACTTCCGACATGGAAAAACGGCTCGACTCGATTGCGGAGGGTGATGAGCAGTGGGTCCCCGTGGTGCGTGAAATCTACACCCCCATTAATGCGGAAATTGGTCGTGATCGTGGCGACCGAGTCGAAGTCGAGACGGGAATCCCATGCCCCAAGTGTGAGGCTGGCATGTTGCTGGTGAAATTTGGTCGCCAAGGGGAGTTTTTGGGATGCAAACGCTACCCCGACTGCACATTTACCAGTGATTTTGCGCTTGATGAGCGCGGTGGGTTCGTCATTAGTCAGGCGAACACCGAAGCTCCGGTGGCTGAGCCTGGTATCGTGTGCGATAAGTGTGGTGGAGACATGGTGCGTCGCCGTGGCCGTTTCGGGGAGTTTTTGGCGTGCCAGCGCTACCCGGAGTGCAACGGTACCCGTCGCATCGGCCGTGATGGCAAACCGGTCGCACCACCAGAGCCAACCGGGGTGACCTGCCCCAAGTGCCAGACGGGTGAGTTGTTGGCGCGGCGAGGACGCTTCGGGCGGCCGTTTTATGGGTGTCAGCGCTATCCGGATTGTGATTACATCATCAACGATCTCGCCGAAGTTGCCACGTACGACCCGACGACAGATACGAAGCCGGCGCCTCGCAAAGGTCGCGCGGCGGCCAAATCGTCGACCACCACTGCCAAGGCGGCACCCAAGCGCGCGGCGGCCAAATCATCGACCACCACTGCCAAGGCGGCACCCAAGCGCGCAGCAGCCAAATCGTCGACCACCACTGCCAAGGCGGCACCCAAGCGCGCAGCGGCCAAATCG
>JBBAWX010000006.1:0-52220 GCA_040396955.1 Roseiflexaceae bacterium | reverse complement strand
CACTGCCAAGGCGGCACCCAAGCGCGCAGCGGCCAAATCGCCGGTCAGCAAGCCGAAGAAATCATCATAGGTGGGGGCAACGTGCCAGCCGATGTATACCCGATGTGGGGGTGTCTGCGACACCTCCACCCGTTTGTGTTACTTTTTGCATGGCTCACACGGTACTTTTTGACGAAATCGGTGGAACGTCAAGGAGGTGGTGACCATGGAACAAATGACACGTGCTACGATACTGCGGGTGGGAGTGTGGGGGATCATCGGGTTTGGTGCTATGTTGATTGTGTGGCAGATGTTGACGCCTAGCACTGATCATGCGCAAGCGGTGTTGGTGCCCTCGCCCGTGGCGCAATGTGCGCCGCCCGTGGCAAACACGCCAACGCCGTCACATGTGGTGGTGTATGTGAGTGGAGCCGTGGTGGCTCCTGGGCTCTACGAAGGAAATGCCAGCATGCGTGTCGGTGAAATCGTGGCGTTGGCGGGTGGTCTCAGTGCAGGAGCACAGGCGGAGACTCTCAACATGGCGGAGCCCATCTATGACGCCATGCACATCCATGTGCCGAATCATGCTACTCCGGGCTCGGGCGAAGTCGCACCGGTACAACAACGTGCGCTCAACATCAATCGGGCTACGGCCAGTGAATTGGAGGAATTACCTGGTATTGGTCCGAGTTTGGCACAGCGCATTGTCGCATATCGGGAGGCTCATGGTGCATTCGCAGATGCGCACGCATTACGTGCGGTGCCAGGACTAGGGGATGCACTCATCCAAAAAATCCTGTCGTTGGTGGTGTTTGTGTAGGATTGACTGAAGGTAGGTACGCACGAGCGTTCGTGTCATGATACGGATGATGTGCAGAAAGGGGCTGTGGTATGTGGGGTGAAGGTCGAAGAACACGTATTGTGGCCACCATTGGGCCGGCCAGTGAATCTGACAGTCAACTGGATGCGTTGATTGCCGCTGGGATGAATGTGGCACGGTTGAATTTTTCGCATGGGACGCACGCCGACCATGCGCGGCGTATCGTGGCCGTTCGGGCGGCGGCCGCCCGTGCCAACGTTCCGGTGGCCATTTTGCAGGATCTCCAAGGGCCCAAGATACGTACCGGGTTGCTCAAAAACGGCGAAGCGGTCATCTTGCATCCCGGACTCCCGTTCACTATTACCACGCGTCCCTACGAGGGAGACCATCGCGGGGTCTCGACCACGTACATGCATTTGCCCCAAGACGTGAAAGTCGGTGATCGCATCTTGGTAAGTGATGGTCTCATCGAGTTGTTGGTACAAGAAATCAACGACGATACGGTGACGACGCAAGTGATTGCCGGTGGTGTCCTCAATCAAAACCAGGGGATTAACTTGCCTGGCGTGGAGGTCAGTATTCCTGCGTTAACCGACAAAGATCGCGAAGACTTGCAGTTTGGGCTACATCACGGGGTCGATTATGTGGCGTTGTCGTTTGTGCGTCGAGCTGCCGACATGCAACTCATCCGTGATGCTATTGCGAGTCACGGCAAGCAGGCCGGGGTTATTGCCAAAATCGAAAAACCCGAGGCGCTAGACGACCTCAATGCAATATTGGAGCTGTGCGACGGGGTCATGGTGGCGCGTGGCGATCTCGGAGTAGAAATGCCGCCTGAGCAGGTGCCGTTGGCGCAAAAGCGCATCATTGAGGCGGCCAACTACATGGGAGTTCCCGTTATTACGGCCACGCAGATGCTCGACTCGATGATTCGCAACCCACGCCCGACGCGTGCGGAGGCCAGTGATGTGGCAAATGCGATCATCGATGGCACCGATGCCGTGATGCTCAGTGGTGAAACAGCCACCGGTGGCTGGCCAATTGAATCAGTGCGCATGATGCACCGCATCGCCAAAGCAGCCGAACAGAGTGGACGCAGTGGTGATTATGGTGCGCCCATGCCACGTGTGAGCGGCCCGACCGATGCCTGGGCCGCCGCCATCAGTCATGCGGCGTGTGGCGTGGCCACAGAGATTGCCGCAGATGCGATTGTGGCCTTTACGATGAGTGGCCTGACAGCGCGCATGGTGTCGCGTCATCGCCCCAAAATGCGCATTATCGCTGTGTCACCTGAGCCAGCCACTGTGAATCGACTTTCGTTGGTGTGGGGAGTAGAGGCTTACCGTTCACGGGTTGTGACGCGCCTCGACGATTTAATCGATATCCTGCGTACGTTGCTGGTGGGGCAAGGTATTTTGCCTGAGGGGAGTACCTTGGTGTTGATCGGCGGGCACCCGATTGCCACCGGTGGTGCCACGAATTTTGTGAAAGTGATGGACCTGTAGTGCGTTGTGCAAGCGTAATTCCGAGAAGACATGGGCGTTTGATGACCCTGATAGTGGTCACGTTTGCGGTAATGATGCTCTGGAGTCATCCTGTGGCGGCGAATATCGATGACGGTGACAGCATTGCTCGCCCACAAGCATTGATGATTATCGTTACAGCGGACAACCAGGTGCGAGTGCACGTGGATTTGGGCATGGCTCAGGGTATGCAGGAGCAGTGGCAGGTGCCAGCGGGGAGCCGAGTGGTTGATCTGCCAACGTCACCGTTGCCGGTCGTGGTCGACGCCTTGATGTTGCCGGTGAATCAGCGGCGTATGCTCCGCTTCGATGGCAAACCGACGGTAACTCCTGCGCCAACAGCGACCGCCTATGCGTTGCATGACCCGCAACCGTTCATGCTGAATCAAGCAGGTGAGCAGGTAACGCTCCTCATTCCTGCCGATAGTGGTGGCATGCATCGTTTTGTGGAGGTGACTTGTGCCGGGTGTGACATCGATTGGGTGCTCCCGTTGGTCAATCAGTTGCCCGTCCACGCACCCGTGGTAGTCTTTGCTCCTGGCACCAGCGAATGGCCGGGATTGTGGCGGATTCAGAGCAGAGCGGTGGCAGGGAGCGATCTCCCCGCATTGGCGCCAGCCGTAACACTCTTTGAACGCACTGCAGAGTCAGTGGTGCGCCCACTCAGCTGGCAGAGCACGGTGACCGCTGTCAAACAACCGCCGGAGCGCTTCCGCGAGGTCGATGGTCGGACCCAGCTCCTGCGCATCACGTTGTGTTTGGTAGGCGTGTTGTTGTGTAGTTTGGCAGGGTTTTATTTGGCGGTGGCAGTCATGCGACGGATGCATGCGGCCGTCGGCTATCGCCCCGATGATCGGCGCTAAGGAACCGCAGATATCGTAGAATCGTCTTGCTAGACGGGAGTATCTCGGGATGGAGTAGGAGCCGATGGTGTTACAACAGGGGACACTGCGGATAATTGTCATCTGCTTCGTGTTGTGCGTCGTAGGGCTACACGGGGCCGGGCTCGCCTATGCTGATCCGGCGCAACCGGAAGCTGGTGGGGCCACGGCGAACACGAAAACTCCCTCATCGACCCGTGTGAAACCGCCGACGCGCACCAAACCACCGACACGTACTCCTACGAACACACGCACCCCCACAGCCACACCGACGTTTACCCCGACCATGACGCCCACGGCCACCCGGGTGGCACTCACACCGGTGCCAAGCGATATGATGGGGTTGGTGGGGCGTGACCCCTATTTCGAAACTACACGTGGTCGCATCAATCAGCTGGCCATGGACGAAATGGGGCGCCACATGGCGGAAATAGGCGTGCGTTGGGTGCGGCTCGATGTGCGCATGGCGACGCCATTGTTGGCTGGGAATGCAGCGATTGATGCCGCAATCCGGCCCTATGATTATTTCATCAAGACGGTGGCACCGCGCCACGGCATCAAAGTCTTGCTCTTGCTCAACTTTGACCTGCTCATGGGGATCGACGCCAATGCCATGGCGACTGGTCCGTTTGTGGATAATGCCGTGTATGGGCCGGGGTACAACACCTACATGCAGGCGTGGATGCGGCGTGCCTTCCGCATCATTCAGCGCTACGGCAAGGGGGTGTCGGCCATTGAGGTTCTCAACGAAGCCAATCGCTTACCACAGTACAGCGCGGGTGGGCCTGTTGGCAATGCGGTACCTGCCACGGCTTGGGCGCAACTAGTGACCACACTGTATCAGCACTGTAATGAGACGACGCTCGTCAAATCGTGCCAAGGCACACCGATTATCCTCGGTGGCCTGCATCCGCGTGGTACCGATGCTCAGGGTGCCACACCGGCACAGAGTGACATCGATTATTTGAGTGATATATATGCCTCGCCAGCCTTCCAAGCAGAGTATGCGAAAAATGGGCGTTGGCCCGTGGATGGCATCGGCTACCACCCGTATCCGGTGGAATTAGCGCAAATAGGAGTGTATTCACAGACGGCCGCATTTAATCGGTTGCGTGCCCGCCTAGAGTTGCTCAATGACCCGCTTCGTCAGGTGTGGGTGACAGAAATCGGCTATAACGTGGGGTATGCGAGTCAAACGGAGGCTGGTCAAGCTGCATTTTTACGCACCGTGTATCAGACTCTCGCGGTCAGGATGTTGAGCAATGGAGTGCGTGAAATTGCGGTCGTGTTTTGGTTTAAATACGAAGATTTTCCACCGGCAACGGGGGTGCATGCGCAAAAATGGGGATTAGTACGGATTCCGTTCGTGGATGGGAGTTGTCCGGGAGGGGCGTGTTATGAACGGAGTGGGTTGCCGAGTTACTACCGATTAGCGTGGTACTACTACCGTGACATTCATCAGCCATAACAGGGGAAGGAAAGGCGGCGCGAAGACGATAACTACAACGATGGGCGCCGCCTAACTCATCTTACGCAGGCACAGATATGCTGGATGTATGATATTCGACGGATTGCAACATTAAGGTGCAATTACTGCATGCGCCATTGCGCAACGTACGATTTGACGCTGTTGATGTATGTAGGAATGTCGTTTTCGAACGAAGGTGCATAAATGGGGATGATACTTTCAACGGTAGCAACGCCGCGCCCCTGTACGTATTCCACCGCAATCAAGCGATACCAGTCACGAATGCCAGTTGGCCAATCCTGGTAATCACGGAATCGGCCAAAACAGGTGGGATAGCCGGCACAGATGATATTCCCCACGTTGTGTGTATTGGTGCCATCACCTTTATGACCGGCCCAGTTGGGATTGGTGCCGAGTTGAGACTCGTGCATGAAAAACGCCAGCGCATAGACCGGGTCGATACCAAACTCGAGCCCGTACTCAATCCAATACGAACCGGTGCCAACAGCAGGTGAGTTGTAGACCCGGAGGATTTCGTCGATGCGCTCCGCAGTAACGGTCGGTGCGCCGAGAATGTTGGCTTCACCGGCTGGGATGACGAGGTCAACGGCGATTTCGGCAGGGCTGGGTGGTGGCAACGTGATACCGATGACTTTAGCAGCGGCGCGCAAGTTGCTACTTTGGTAGTAACTGCTTAAAATTTCACTCCCGTTTGTCGACTGTGAGATGCTGAACCCAAGCCAGGCCACGACCGCAATGCACACCACCCAAATGATGTTGGTACCTGCGGTGTAGATGATGGAGGGGCTGAGGTAGAGATCATCATCGTGGCTGTAGCGATGACTACCGGTCGCACGTCGCTCGGTCAGCGTCGTCGAATGACGTCGTAGTTGGGGATGTGGTTGTGAGGTGGCGATGCTTGTCGCATCGATGGATTTGGGTTGAGCCGAGATTGCTCCTGTCTGGCGCAACGGCAACGAGCTCGTCGGTCGTGCTGGGAGTGCTCCTGTTTGGCGTGTTGTCGGCATAGCACCGGTCTGACGTATTGACACCGGGGTGGTTTGGCGTGTTGGTAACTCACTGGTCTGCCGGCGTTCCATGGTGGTGCGTCGTTCCTGAGCGACCTGTTTGCGCCGATCGGTGAGGAGTTCGTTTAACAGTTTATTGTTGTGGTCGTGTTGGTTCATTTGATCTGTATTTTTATCAATCATAGGGTCCATCCTACACGCTTTCGGGGGCTTTGTCAATGGTTATTCAGGGGTGGGGCAGGATGGTGCCAGCGCCGACCAACCACGGATGCAGGCGTTCGGCGGCCAGCCAGGCCTCCACTGCGGGAGCGGTCAACGGGCCACGTTCGGTGATGATACCCGTGATGTTGTTGAGTGAGGTGCGGTCGTTGACGAGGGGGTGTTCGGTCGAGATTCGTTGTGAGGTGGCCGTGATGAATTCGTTGGTACATTGCCCGGTGTAAAATACATCGGCGAGGAATTTTTCGCTGGTGCAAAAGGTGAAAAAAGGCACGCCAGCTTCGGCCGACAACAGTGCGAGGTCGTTGGTGCCCCGCCGATTGGTGAGTCCGTACATATCGAGGGTGTCGGCGCCAACCATGACTGCGTCGTACTGGTGCAGATGGTGAGGGAGTTGTGACACATCGATGCTGTCGACGGTCAAGCCGATGGCGGAAATGCGATTGAGTAGCTCTTGGTGCTCGAATGTGTCGACATGGTTGAGGCAGGTTACGGTCATGCGGTGCCCGTTGCGCAAGGCGTGTTGGAGCGTGTATTGTACGGTGGTGCTGTAGCCGTAGATGAGTACATGATGGGTGAGTGTGAGCACCGACAACCCTTGGGTGGCCGTATCGATGACACGCTGATTGAGGTGGTGGCGAAAGCGTGCGATGCTTTCGGTGACGGCACTTTGGAGCTCATGAGGAGTGTCGCATCCCTCCATGGCCCAGAGCATGTCATTGACCAGATTCACCAGGGAGCCGGTGGCACGTCCCTCACTAATGAGTTGCCAGCCGGTTCGGAACATTTCGTGGCGGAAGGTGTCCGGTGAGGAGGCTTGGCCAGCAGTTGCCCGACGTTGTAGGGACTCTGTGGCACGCAAAGCGGTTTGCGCTGCGCCGTAGCGTTGTTCAAGGATCATGGTGTTTCTCAACGGGATGGTGTATATGCTGTGAAAAGACACACACACGTGTAAAATTGCTGGACCATCAACGTCGCTGACCCATCGTTTTTATTATACCGCAAAAACGCATCGCGATGATACGGGCAGGCACTCATCTGTTGTTCATACCCTTTTCACACCATGCTTAGTCGTATCGGGCATACTAGCAGTGTGCTCCTCTGAGTAGGAGATATACGCTACAATTCTTTCTTGGGAATGGGAAGGAAAAAGGAAGACTATGGGACGCTTGAGTGGATTCATGGTGATAGTGGTGCTGTTGCTCACGTTGCTCGGTGGGGCAGTACTCGGTGCTGTGGCCGGAGCAGGCGCATCAATATACTTGACACAACGGCAACTGCGGCAACCGATTACCGTGGTGGCACAATCTGACACTGCGCCGGCGACTGAGCAGACACGACCAACGGCCCCCGTACAAATCCCCACACCAGTGGTCGTGCCGGCAAACGATACATCACGGCCAGCCGGTGTCGCCACCGTCGACATCCCGACGGTGGTCGAGCAGGTAGAGCCAGCGGTGGTGACGGTGTTGAATCAAACCGCTACCAACTTTGGCCGTACGGTGACCGGCAGTGGCTCGGGCGCTATTATCAGCCCAGATGGATATATCATCACCAATCACCACGTGATTGATAACAGCGACGCCTTGGAAGTGGTTTTTTCGGACGGGAGTCAGCGTTCAGCCACCTTGATCGGAGATGATCCGTTGATGGACTTAGCGCTCATCAAAGTAGAAGGCGCCGTGCCAGCGTACCTCGCCATCGGTGATTCGGACGTATTGCGCCAAGGTGAAACGGTGATTGCCATCGGGAGTCCGTTGGGAGAATTCAAAAACAGTGTGACCGTTGGAGTCATCAGTGCGCTGAACCGCAACGTGGGTGGCGATGCTCCTGAAGGATTAATTCAGACGGACGCCGCCATCAACAGTGGCAACAGTGGCGGGCCACTCATCAACATGAACGGCGAGATTGTCGGTATCAACACGCTCGTGGTGCGTGGCTCCAACATGGGCTCTTCGGCACCCGTTGAGGGACTCGGCTTTGCGATTCCGTCGAATGTGGTACGGCGCGTCAGCGATCAACTGATTGCGAATGGCGAGGTGAGCTACCCGTTCATGGGGATTACATACGGCATGATTAACGCTGATGTGGCCGTGCAGTACAACTTGGATGTGCAGCAAGGGGCGTATGTGACCGGCGTAACCGATGGAGGACCGTCGGCTCGTGCGGGCATTGCGGCCGGGGATGTGATTGTGGCCATGCAAGGCGTGCGACTTGGGGCCCAGGATTCGTTACGTGGGGTGCTATTGCGCTTTGCGCCGGGGGATGTCATTGACGTAGTGGTGCTCCGCGACGGGCAAGAATTGACATTTGAGGTGACCCTGGGAGTTCGCCCCAATTAAGCCGAGATGTGTTTTGTCTGGTGATGCGTCGCACCCCTGCCCCACTTGGGGCGGGGGTGTGGCATAATTGGCACGAGCAACGAAATACCGTTTGTCGTCATCATGTGGAGCCATTCATGCAAAACATCGATCTGCGCGATGCGCTATCTCCGTTCGTGTTGACGCTCGATGTGGGCACGAGTTCGGTGCGTTTATTGTGTTTTGATGCGGGTGCTCGTCAGGTCAATGGCGTGGAAGCGCGCCGAAGTATTGCGGTGCACAGTGACCTACAGGGGAGTGCCGAAATCGATGTTGACGAGTTGTTCGGGTTGTGTGTGGCGGTCATCGACGAGGTGGTTGCGTTGCTGGGGCCGAGTGTGAATCGAGTGGCAGCGGTCGCCATCGACACCATGGCAACCACCATGGTCGGGCTCGACGCTGAGGGGCGTGCAGTGGGACCGCTCCGCACCTATGCCGATACCCAGAGTGATGCATCGGCCGTGTGGCTCCGGAGTATGTATGCAGAGCAGGAGGTGCATCGGCGCACCGGGTGTATGCTCCGGCCCAACTATTGGCCGGCACGGCTACATTGGCTTCAGCATCGGTGCGCACATGAATGGCGTGCGGCAGCACGTTGGGTGACCTTCGGCGAGTACATCGATTGGCAGTTATTCGGCGTGAATCGGGTCTCATTGAGCGCCGCTGCCTGGACCGGGTTGTTGCATGTGGCGACGCTCAGCTGGGATACCACCTGGCAGGGGGTGTTGGCACTGAGTGCCGACCAGCTGGGAACATTGGTGGATGTCGATGCCGGACACATCGGCTTGCTGCCGGAGTGGGCACATCGTTGGCCCCACCTTGCAACGGTACCATGGTACCCGGCTATCGGCGACGGTGCGGCCGCCAATGTGGGAAGTGGGTGTGTTGATGTGCGCCAGGTGGCGTTGACCATTGGTACGACGGGTGCGGTGCGGGTGGCCATGCCTGGGCGACCAGAACCGCCCTTTGGGCTGTGGAGTTACCGCATCGATCGTCATACGGCGCTCGTTGGTGGGGCCATGAGCGAAGGGGGCAATGTCTATCAATGGGTGACCGAAACCCTGCAGATGCCGGCTCACGGGGCCGATCTCGAGCGTCTATTGGCGGCATATGCTCCTGATAGCCACGGTCTGACCGTATTGCCGTTGTGGGCTGGCGAGCGCAGCCCGGGCTGGGCAGGTGATGCTCAAGCAACCATTCATGGTCTACGGCTACATACGGCCCCGGTTGACATTTTGCGGGCAGCCCTCGAAAGCGTCGCTCTGCGGGTGGCGGCCATGATGGCTGCCTTGCCCACACACGCCGAACAACGAGTGGTGGCGAGCGGGGGCGCATTGCTCCATTCGCCAGCCTGGATGCAGATGTGCGCTGATGCGTTGGGGCGTACGGTCTATGCCTCACCTATTGGGGAAGCGACGGCCCGTGGCGTGGCTTTGTTGGCATTGCGAAGCCTTGGAGTCATCGCGACACTCGATGCACTCCCGACTCCCCTCACCCAAGCATTTCATCCTAATCCGGATGCACATCGGTGCTATCAACAGGCCATGCACCGCCAAAAAGCGCTCTATGACCGCATGGTCGACATCCCGCTGTAGGAGTGGGGGATGCGGAGTATACCCGAGTACGGTATACTATGCGCAGCATCTATTGTAAAGAGTGGACACAATGCATATTTCCGTATTTTTTGACTATTTATGTCCGTTTGCTTGGCGCGCATCACGTTGGCTTGACGTGGTGGTGGCGCAACGTCCCGATGTCACGATTGACTGGCGTTATTTTTCACTCGAGCAGGTCAATGTGCCTGCCGAGAGTGATTGGCGGTTGTGGGAGCAAGAAACCGATTATGCGGGTTTCAATGGGTGGAACAAATATCGGGGGCTGAACGCATTTTGGGCGACGGAGGCGGTACGACGCCAAGATGTCGGGGCGTTTCAGCAGTTTCGCCGTGCGGTTTATGATGCGCGTCACGAAGCAAACCATGACATCCACGACCGGCAGCTCCTCGCCGAGATTGCCCGAGGCACGGGCATCGACATGGCACGATATCAGCACGATGTGGCCGATCGTAGCCTGCTTGCGGTGCTCCAGGGTGATCATGAATATGCGAGAGCCACCTATCAGTGCTTCGGAGTGCCCACGATTTGTTTTGCCAACGGTTATGCGGTGTACGTCAAGTTGAGTGCATTGGTGAGCGAGGCCGATGCAGGGCCGTTGTTCGATGATGTTTGTCATAATGCCACACATCGACCTTGGTTGGCAGAGTTGAAGCGTCCCAATCCATAGAAAAAGGTGGATCATGTCGATCGTGATTCGGCCCATTGAAACGCTCTCAGGATGTGCCGACATCCAGCGGGTACATCGTGAAATATGGGGCAATAGTGCCGACGAAATCATCCCCACACACGTGTTGATTACGTGGGCGACCAACGAATGTGTGCTCCTCGGCGCCTACGACACCGATCGTGTGGACGAAGCACATGGGATGGTCGGGTTTGCACTGGGCTGGTATGGCATCTACGGTGAGCCGGCGCGCTTGAAGTACTGTAGCCACATTGTGGGGGTGTTACCAGCCTACCAGGGACGTGATATTGGTCTAAAGTTGAAACGCGCGCAACGCGAAACACTCATCCGCCATGGCCAGACCGATATTATGACGTGGACGTACGACCCCCTGCAAATTGTCAACGGCAGTTTCAACATTCACCGCCTCGGTGGTACGAGTACCACCTACAAGCGTGATGTGTATGGCGAAATGACCGATCAGCTCAACGCAGGTGCGCCCTCCGATCGCCTGCAAGTTGATTGGATGTTGCAGTCGACGCGTGTCGAGACACATCTAGCGGGTAATTACCCGTTGTGGCAGGCAAACGAGATAACAATTCCGGTGCACGTCAGCGATAATATGCCGCATGCGGACCAGATGCCGACGTGGGATGGACGACCGGTGGGCATCCCGTTGCCGGAGCAGTTGGCCTTGCTTCGTACGCATGACGTGCGTCGTCTGCAAGCCTGGCGCCAGATGCAACGACGTTACTTTGAGGCGGCGTTTGCCGCCGGGTACCAGGTCGTAGATTGTGTGTCAATTCCTGACAAAGGATGGAACTACATCCTTGTGCCAGCGCACGAACGGAGGTAAGCGATGCGCATCGAACAGGTCGAAATACGTCAGATTCATTTGCCCTATGTCACGCCATTTGAAACGAGTGGCTGGCGCGAAGAGGGTAGCCATGCGGTCATCATGCGGATCTGGGCTGATGGTCTTACGGGTTGGGGTGAAGCACCAGTGGGGCCGGGGCCATGGTACAACGAAGAGACCACGAGCACCGTGAAAACGATGGTGCACGACATCTTGGCGCCCATGTTGATGCGCCAGGAAATCGTCGAGCCAAGCGATGTGCAGCGGATTTTTGCGCCGGTACGAGCCAATCGCATGGCTCAAGCAGGCCTCGAATTTGCGGTTTGGGACTGGTTTGGACATGCCCGCAAAGAGAGCTTGCAACACATGTTGGGCGGGGTACGTGACCGCATTCGTGTGGGGGTCAGTGTCGGTATTCAACCCGATATTGACACGTTGTTGAAAGTGGTTGATGCCTACATTGCTGACGGTTATCAGCGTATCAAATTGAAAATCAAGCCGGGTTGGGACATCGAACCAACTCGCGCCGTCCGTGAAACGTGGCCCAATTTGTTGCTACAAGTGGACGCCAACAGCATCTACACCCTCGATGATGCGGAACACCTAGCCGAGCTCGATGAATTCGGCTTGCTCCTCATCGAGCAACCGTTGGCGCACGACGACATCATCGACCATGCCAAGTTGCAGCGCGCACTGCGCACGCCCATTTGTCTCGACGAAAGCATCGTCTCACCCGAGCATGCGCGCTGGGCCATCGAGCTCCGTGCCTGTGGGGTCATCAACGTCAAGCCGGCGCGTGTGGGTGGATTTGCGGCCTCCAAACAGATTCACGACATGGCCAAAGCAGCCGATATCCCGGTGTGGTGTGGTGGCATGCTCGAGACCGGCATTGGGCGAGCAGCCAATGTCGCATTGGCAAGCTTACCCAACTTCATGTTGCCCGGGGATGTCAGTGCCAATGCACGGTATTACACGCGTGACATTGTGACCAATCCCTTCACGTTGAATGCTGATAGCACGTTGAGCGTGCCCACAGGCATTGCGAGTGGCGCCGAGATCGATGCAGAGTACCTCGATGCGGTGACGGTTGATCGGTTGGTTGTGCGACCATGAAATCGGCACGTGTGGTGGTGGTCAATGGATTGCCAGGCGTGGGCAAAAGTACCCAAGCGCATCACATCGCGATGCGCTTGGGCTGGCCGTTGTTTACGAAAGATATGTTTAAAGAATCGCTGTTTGATTCATTGGGGTGGAGTGATCGTGCGTGGTCGCGTCGTCTCAGTCAGGCCAGCATGGATTTGTTGTTTTTGACGTTGCAATGCGAGTTACACGCAGGGCGTAGTTGTGTGATTGAAGGAAATTTTGAATCAGAGCGCGACACTCCGCGTTTTTTGGCGGCGAGTACGACGTGTGTGGTGACGTGGGTGCAAGTATTGGTCGTCTGTGATGGCGCCACACTGTGGCAGCGTCATCGTGAACGCGGAGCGAGTGGCCAGCGTCACCCCGGTCACCAAGAAGCAGCCGTAGCCGAAGAGCTCCGCGATCGGTTATTGACGGGGCGCGTTGCGCCCCTTTCGCTACCAGGCGCGTTGCTTGAAGTGGATACGACGGATGTACAAAAAATCTCGCTGACCGCCATCATGCGAGCAATTGCTACGGGATTTGAGACGCATGGATCAACCACCGCTACAGACTAAACAACGGACAGTGGTATGGACATTCCAAACGCTTGGGCACGTTGTGCTCGCAGGGGCCCCTCCAGCGCACAACGTGTCTGCGGCTGCTTGGGCGGTGCTCGCTTACCTTTGTGTGCATCAGCGCCCGGTAAGCCGTCAGGAACTCATCAGGGAGCTGTTTGTTGAACAGCGGCAGCAAGCGCATGTGCTCCGGAATGCGGTGTTTGTGCTCCGGCATTGGCTGGGTGATGCTCTTGTGGTTTCGCGGCACACGTTAGCACTTGCGCCTTGGATCCATGTGGTGGTAGATGCTGAGCAGTTCCTCCAAGCGACCACGGAAACGGCCACGCTCCGTGACCTGGTGATGGCGGTTGATCGGTATCGTGGTGCCTTTTTGGCGCGGCCTCTGTATGGCTGGTGCCTGTGGTATGCGCAAAAACTGAACGAACGATATATTGCGACACTGTACCGAATCATTGAGTTACAGACCAACGAGATCCAACAGGTCACCACGGTGCGTTTTTTGAACATACTGTTGCAAGAATGCCCGTGGGATGTGGCGCTCCATGAGCGGTACCTATACGTATTAACGCTCTACGGGATGACAGCTACAGCCCGGGATTACCTCAAGCAATTGCAACAAAACCCTGAATTTGTGCGTACTGTGGCGCCAAGCTGGTTTACGCACATGCATCAATCTTTGCTTGGTGATGCGACATCTGGTGACCACGATGATTTGGAGTCGCGCGTGCGCGAGCGTTTACAAAGTTTCCACGATAATTTGTTTCATGTGCATACCACGGTCATCGATCAACTTGAGGCGCGGTGGTACCACGTCGAACCTGGGCGCTCACTGGCGAAACGCGTGCAACTCATTGGGATTTCGGGGAGTGGCAAGACTTACATTGCCCAGGCGTTTCGGCGGGCTTCAACGCGCCATATGCGGGTATTATTGGGGCGACCAACACGCGGTACGTATCACGGTGATGAGTTTGTGGAGCGACTGAGCATGGCGCTCCGTGAAGATGGGCGATTTGCGGCGTTGGTGCAGACGGTGCTCGCTGGGCTCCCTGCCATGTATCGTGTGGGCATGGAGCGGATTGGCACGGGACCGGTAGCAGGCGTTGATGGTTTCGAATATTTTGTGATGCAAAAAGAAATCATCCGCACGCTGTTGCAGCACATGGCGCAGCAGGTGGCGTTGGTGTTGATTTGTGATGATGTGAGTGAAGATTTTTTGAGAGTACTCGACAGCTATACACAGGGGCTTGAACTAGGTATTTGTGTGACAAGTACGCATGCCCATGACTGGGGCAACAGCGAAATCGTCGTGGTGCCACGGTTGGCGCGATACGACGTTGAACTCATGATTCAGACGATGCTCAATGGCGACGACTACGACGCTGAATTGGTGGATGTGGTGACTGAAGCGTGTCATACGCCCGAAGATGTGCGTTATTTGCTGATGCAGTTCATTCAGCGACAGGGGGTCTCCTGGGATGGGGTGCAACGACGCTGGCGCCTGGCACCTGCGGTACACACCGGCGAAACGCTGAGGTCGTTGCCGGTCTATCCGGTTACGGTGTTGCCCGTGTTGCAGTTGTTTGTGGTGATGCGTGAAGTGCTGAGCCGTGACATGTTTGCGCGCATTCAATGGCTGGTTGAGGTGGATGGGGCGGCGGCGCTGGCCTGGTTGATCCAGCACGGGATATTGCTGGCTGATGATCAGGGGTATCAATTGTCGCCGGCATGGTCACCACAACATGTGCGTGAATCGATGACTGCCCTACAACGTGAGCAGGCACATCGCCATGCCTTGCAGTGTAGTGAAGGGTTGTTGTATGTTGAGCATGCAGTCGCACTCGAGGAAGTGACCATGGCGTATACCGCCTTGGTGAATGTGACCGAATTGGCGTGGCGCTATGGTAATGTACTGCGGCTTCGTCGTGCGTTGCACTTGCTCCAGCAGTTGTGCGAGCAGAGTGATGCGGCGGATATTCGTTGGTTGCACGCACTGACACTCGTCCGGTTGACGCGGTTTGGTGCACCGGTGACAGAGGTAGAACACGCAATTGCATTCCTCAAATCACACTCGTACCGTTCGCCACAGCATGCCGTGGAATGCATGTTGCATGTGGCCCTGGTATTACGCTGGGGTGGATTCCCGCGTGAAACCATCGCTATCCTCGAGAACCTTTATCTGCAAGTCGGCACGTTACAGCTGCCCAAAATAGAATTTCAGATTGTGAATGCGCTCATCTATGCCAGCCTTGATTATGGGGCAGTGACCACAGGGATGGTATGGTTGGAACGGCTCCGTGCTCCGGATGCAGATGCGCTGGAAATGGTGGTAATCGGGTTAACGCGGAGCTATGTACTGGCCCGGCTTGGTCACATTGCTACGGCGCGTGCCACGGTAACACACATTCGCAACCTGGTGGGTGATGCGAATGTGCGCACGGTGGCGTTGTTGTCGTACCATGCTGGACTCGTCGAATGTGCGGCGATTGCGTATGAGCCCTGCCTGGAGTATTTGCGCATTGCTTGGCAACGCACCTTCGAGGTGGGAGAGGTGCTGACTCACCTGATGGCTGGTGCGTTGCTGTGTATGGTCCATGCTCGGCATGGACAGTTTGTGGCCATGACGGGCATGGTGACAATGGTGATTGAGCAGGCGACCGCGTTGCACCTTGCGCGGCAACGCCTCTTGGCAACGAGTGCCTATGTGCGCATGCTCGTGGCACAGGCACACTACGAACAGGCCTTGGAGATGCTAGATACGGCGTATCAGGTGGCCACATACCACGAGTTACGCGAATATACGGTCGGGGTGGCAGGCTTGGCCATGATGACACACCGGCACCGAGGCACAACGGATGCACAGTGGCGGCAGCGTCTTGAGCAGAGTCAGCTCCACGGAGAAGCGAATCATGTCGGGTTGTGGCAGCACGAATTGGCGTGGGCCTGCTATCAATCAGGGCAGATTGCCGAGGCCATTGTGCAGGCACTCAGCGCCATTGAGAATGCCGAACACTTCCGCCTGCAACCGATTTCGCCGCTCGAAGTGATGATGCAGGCGTGGGCGGTGTTGCAGCGGTGCCGTTATGCGCACATTGCGCCACTCACTGCCCGCATTGGTCGTGCGTTGGTGGCTGCCCTGCAAGAATTACCGGATCCATTTCAGCGCCAGCGGTTTTTGGCGGTGTTGCCAGACGTCGATGTGTTGTGTGAAGTGGCGTATCCTGATGAGCAAGTCGTCATTTGGCGCCTGCCACACATCACGGCGCCACGGGGGAAACCATTGCAGGCGGGTGACTTTGTACCGGTCATACTAGTGCTCAAACACACACAGCAGGCGGCGACGCTTGGCGCACAAATCGAGTTTGTTGTATCCCAGGCCGCACAACAACACGCCTGTGTGACGGTCAAACAGCTGGCTGAAATGCTTCATGTGCATGAACGCACCGTTTTACGCGCACTCAAACAGGCCCGGGAATCGGGGAAATATATCGACACATTCCGCCCACGAGTACCAGCTTCGGCACGCCTCACCCCATGAAATTGTCACTTGACCGAGTACCACGAAATCCTCTCCAATGACGTTTCATCACGTAGGATGAAACACACAGAGCCGAACCCTGCGCGTGAGATGTTGCCCTTCGCCGTGTGGCTGGGTCGAGGTCCACGTCGTTGGTGCACAGCCGTATTGGGGAAAGGAAACCGCCGTGACGCAATCGCAAGTAGGTGGCCTGGGCAGTCGAGGGTTTTGGGTGGCAGGGCTGAGTGTCATTGGTTTGACCAGCGTGGTATCGGTGTTGTTGGTGGCTCTTGAGACCGCCATGGATGGTCAGTGGTCGTCACTCTGGCGTGGAGTCGTGGCTATTGCGTTGGTGCTGATTCCAGCGTTGTTGTGGTTGGCTGTTTTTTTTCGTGAAGATGCATTAGAGCCGGAACCGCACCAGTATGTGGTGGGGGTCTTTGTGCTGGGCGTGATTGCTGGTGGCGGATTGGTGACCCCCGTCTTGCGGGCACTCGATTTGACCACCTGGGTACAGGCCGAAACGTGGTCAGGGGGCCTCGGTAGTGTGGTGCAGGGTGTGGTCCTTGCTGGAATCATCTGGCTGGGTGTGCGCTTGACCGTGTTTCCGACGGCCGAATTTGATGAACGCATTGATGGCATGATTTATGCCATTGCCATGGCACTCGGGGTAGCCACCGCTGACGGTTTGGCGTTGGTGCTGGCCTCGGACATGCGTGGATTGGCCGCACTCTCGGCGACGGTCACCGTCGACACGTTGTTGATGGTTGCAATTGGCATGGTAGTCGGCTTTGCATTGGGTGGGTTGAAGCCTGGGCAGATGCCTGGTTTCACGGTGGCGATTGCCTTGGTCGGAAGCGGGGTCTTGTGGTGGTTCCATGATGTGCTCCGTGTCGTCATCGTGCTCGATTCGTTGCGTTTATCGAGCATTCGTCAGTTGTTGCCTGGTTTGTTGGTCGCCCTAGGCGTGCTAGCTACGTTTGCATGGTTGATGCGCCAAGGGCGTATCACGCACACCGCAGACGTCTCACAAGCTGCATATCAACGCGGTGACTGGTGGGCAATTGGCGTGCTGACGGGTGTGATTATTCTTGCCATGGGTATCCATGGTCAGCCCGGGGGGGATGATCGTGTGGTGATACATGGGCCGTTGCAGTTGGTCGTGCCACAGCAGTCGTTTCCGGAGCGCATCGGCGAAGTATTCCCGTTGCGTACGGTGACTGGGGTGCGGTACGACGCATTCAGTGAGTCGACCACTGCGACGCTTTCTCAAAAAACGGCCCAGATGAATCTGCAACGTGGAGCGCAGTGTGTGTCGTTGAATGCAGGTGCAGAGCAATATGTGACGATAGGGCAGAATGAGGGGGTCATCCAAGAATACGTGTGTCTGCCCGGCCCTGGTGAACGCGATGCCACCTACGGCTACGAGTTGTTGCTCATCGACGGGCAGACGCTGTACGGGGTGCGACTCGAGGGGAATGCGCGTAAGGCAAGTGAACTTGAACAGTCCTGGCAGGCTTTGTTGGGGAGTGTACAGCCATAACGGTGTACAGTTGGAATGGACACGAGGAGCATGATATGCAACACACAGTGCGTACACTGATAGTCGTGGCGGGGCTGATGCTCGCCAGCTGTGGCCTGATTCCTGGCCAAGCTACTCCCAAAAGCCCCGAGGCTGTGCAAGAAACCCTCAGCGGGGCAGTGGCAGGGAGTAGTGCAGGTGAAGCCAAACAAAAACTGCCAGCAAGCCCCGGGCAAGATGTCGGTGGTGGTCTGAGTAAAAACGAAGAACCGGCCACCACGAATACGAATACGAACACCGATGCCCCAGCTCCCGAACCAGAGGGACCTGCCGGTGACACCAAAATTGCAGACGTGATTGCGGCGACGGTGCGGATTGGAATTTTGGATGCAAGTTGGACCGAAATCGGGCACGGCAGTGGTGCGATTATCGACGCACGTGGCTTGATTTTGACCAATTTTCACGTGATTGGTGACAACGAAACAGGGCAATTCTACAACGCTGACGGTATTTCATACATCTACGTGACGCGCGATCCTCGCGATCCTCCCAAAGTGCAGTTCATCTCGCAGGTCGTTGATGCCGATCCAGGCAAAGACTTGGCCGTATTGCGCGTGATTGCGACCACCAACGGTGAGCCACCTGCCGATTGTCTGGATTTGCCGACGGTGCAGATTGCGGATGATGCGACGGTCGAAATTGGTGATAAATTGACGTCGGTCGGTTATGCGGGTGTGGGTGGTGAAACGGTGTCGATTGCGAGCGGGCAGGTGGTTGGTTTTGAGGAGTTCTCGATGAGCGCGCTTTCGTCACGCTCATACGAGGCCATCAAGTACGATGCATCGGATTCACGTGGGCAATCGGGAGGACCGATTGTCAATGATCAGAATCAACAGGTAGCGGTTGTCTTTGCAGGAATATCAGATCAAGGAGATTCTTTGGGGTATGCGCGCCCAGTCACACTGGCCGATGACCTGATTAGTTCGGCGAAGTTGGTGCGCATTCCGGGGTGCAATGGAGCGGCGGCGGCATCACTCATCGGACCTGCGGTGGCTCCTGACCCAAATACGACCAACACGGACCCTGCCAACAACAACACGGGGACTACGACCGGTGATGCAACGGTGTATGACGTAGAGGGGCGTGTACTCGACTATCTGACCAACCAGCCAGTGGCAAATGCATTCGTGGTGTTGCTCCAACCTGGGTATACGTGGGCCGATGTTGACTATAATCGGTTTGAAGAGTATATCTGGGCGTACGGTGAAACCGACGCCAACGGCGTGTACATCCTCTCGGTCACGGAAGAGATGGCGAGTACGGCGGTGGCTGTCGGGATCGTGGCCGATGGCTACTATGCCATCAAAGATGATGCATACGCCTACATTGATATGTTTGACGAGGCCACTGGCATGTGGCAAGACCTCTACTTGGAGCCTGAGCAACCGGAATAGACGCATGCGTTATTTGTGTGTACAATCTACACACACACATGCGTTTGTACTGGGTGATTTCATGGCAGATACTGGGGTCGTGAAGAAACATTGGCATTTGACGACGTTGGGGAGTACCGACCTTGCTGGTGCTCCCCAATGTGTGCGTGTGCCACAGACCGCGGTATGGGCGATGTTGGCCTATATGGCAGTACAACGGCGGGTAATACCGCGTGATGAGTTTGCAGATGTGGTCTTTCAGGGAGTGCCGAGTGCCGCACAAATTGTGCGAAACTCGCTGTCATTTTTGCGGAATTGGTTAGGAACTGCCATCGTCGTTGACAGTGCGGGCATCGATTTTGCTCCCGATCTGTTGGTGACCATCGATGTTGAATGCTTTTTACATGAGACGCGGCCTCAGGCCTCTGCTGATGAAGTATTTTTGGCGTTGCATCGTTATCAGGGGATATTTTTGGGACGGCCGCGGCGCGCATGGCCGAAGGAATATGCGGAATATTTGCAACGCGTGTATGTCGATGCGCTACGGAGAGCGATACATCTTGCGCAACAGCGGTATCTAACGCCGTATGCACTGATGTATCTACATAAGTTGGCTCAGGAATTCCCAGAAGATATTGGCGTGCAGATGCAGTATTTGGGACTCTTGCGGATTCAGTATCAGAGCTATAAAATCGCACCTCATGTGGCAACCCTCAAACGTGTCAGTGGCGAACTCAAGGACGTCTTCGGTGGTGATTCTTCCATGGCATTAATGGCGCACCAAGACCCTCATCGACGTCGGCACATGGCCATGGAGCGCCGCGAAATCGCAAGCGAAGTATGGATGCCAGGGCGCATCTTTGTGCTAGACCAGATAGGGGTTGCGATACGACGTTTCGTGGCGGGTGAGCGTTTGCTCCTCAACATTGTGGGGGAGCGTGGTGCCGGCAAGACGCACCTCCTTGAGCGTATCGCATTTGTTTGCCCGCAGATGAAATGTTGGAAGTATCCAGGCCAGGCAGATTCATTGGGGGTGTATGTACAGACACTGATGCGTGATGATGAAGAGTTTCGGGAACTCGTGCTCCAAGCGGCATTGAGTTTGCCGTTGCCCGAACAAGAGCATCTTGCGCGTTTGTTGCATGACGAAACACCGTGGCGGTCTGACGTGTCTGCGGTGGATTGTCAGGTACTCCAGGCGCTTTTTGGTCTGATGGGGCGCAGGCAACGGTTCGTGTTGCTCATTGATGATGCGACTCCGGCGTTCCTTCAGACCATGATGCCAATAGTCGATACCCAGCGTATCGGGATGATAGTGACATCGCACGAACCGCTCCTGCCAACATCCATGACTATTCCCGCCTTGACGACCGCTGATGTCACAACGATGGTCGATTTTTTGTTGTGTGGTGAGGCGTATGATGCCACACTCATTGAAGATTGTGTGGCGGCTCAGCTCTTCCCGATGGAAGTAGTGGAGATCGTGGTCGCCGGGCTAGCGGCTGAGTGGTTGTACTGGGATGAGTACGCTCACACATGGCGCTATCAGCGGCCTATTGGAATTGATTGTGTGTTGCATTGGAGTGCGCTTGATGCGCATCAGCGTGCCGTACTCGCAGTGATTGTATTGGCCCAACAAGCCCTGACGTATGCACAACTCCAACAAATCACGTGGGATGATCCGTGTTTCGATGTCGGACCGACGTTGCAGACGCTTCGTGAGGTAGGCGTCTGCGTGGGGGACACCGTAACCTGTCACGCCTTTGCAGTTAGGCATGGGGTAGCAGTGCAATTAACCGCAGCAGAACGTCACCAAGCTCACATGCGGTTGGCACAGTGTACGACCGATGTGCGACGCATTGCACATCTCGTAGCGATTGGTGATTATGCGCTCGTCCAACAACTACTCGTGCCGTGGTCTGCGCAGGCATGGCAAACGGGGAATGTGATGTTGTTGCGCTATACCCAGCGCATGCTCCAACGAGTGCCCTTCGATTCACCCGCATTGCGGTCTTTGCGCATGCTGAACACGATACGCCTCGCACGGTACGGGGATGCACTTGAGTCCGTGCAGGGGAATCTTGACCGATTAGTTGATAGTCTTGATATGCGGCAGCATACACAGTTAGAAATGCTCCTAGCGGTTGTTGAGGCTTTGCGTTGGGGAGGGTCAACGGTACAGTCTTTGCAACTCTATGAACGCATATACACACATGCTCTGCAAGAGCATAATCAGGATTTAGCGTTTTGGGCATCACAGTCGTGGTTTAATGTGGCTCGTGAAAGTGGAGCCAACGTGCATGCCTTGACATATATGTCACAGATTGGTACGCCGATGCGCCGCACGGTGCAATATGCTATTTTGCAAATGGGGCTTGCCTACATCTATGCCAATGTGGGCAACACGACCATGGCACAACAGTATCTAGCACGGGTCGGTGAAGTCTCGTTGTCCTATGAGCGACCTGACCATCTGTTCTTGCTCTATCATGTCGGGTTGGTGCATGCATCGCTACGCCATCATGATGATGCAGTGCGAATTTTTGTGGGGGTATATCGGGCGTTCCAGGGGCCTGATGATGTGCCGTTCCAGCTATTGGCAGGGGCGATTTTGGCCATGGAATATACGCGCCATGGCATGCCCGAGCGCTACGAGCAGTTGTTGTACATCATCTACCAACAATCGACCACTACGCATTTGACACGGCAGCGCATCTCGGCATGCCTGTTGCTTGCAAAGCTTGCCATCCAACGGGCACAGTGGACCTATGCCGAATTATTGGTCCAAGAGGGGTATGCGCTCGCACGGCGCATTCATCTCATCGACTACGAGACGACGGCGGCTGCACTGCTCTTGCGAATTGCGCGGGCAACGGGCAACTCCGAACAGACACACGTGGCCGCACAACGGCTCGACGTCAGCATGGCGCGCAGTGGAGACCCTCACATTGTGCGTTGGTACCATGATTTGGCGTGGTACGCCTATGAGCAGTTACAGCCGGAAGTGGCAATTGGACACGCATTTGCGGCACTCGAAAATGCGCGAGTGCATGGAATTAGCCTCGAGTTGCCCATCGAAGTAAAAGCATCAGCGGTCGTCATCTTGAAACGTTGTGGGTCATCGGCCGCCACCATGCTCCGGCGTGAGGTGGTCAGTGATATTATTGCGCATTTTGCACACGTGAGCGACCCAGCAGTGCGCACCGCCTTGATTGAACGCAGCTCTCATTTGCAAGAATTCATCAAAGTGCGGAGTTTGCAGGGAGATGTGATTGTCTGGTTGCCGAGTCGCAATGCACCACGGGGGCGCGCGCCACGTCTATCTGAATGTGTGCCAGTGGTGTGGACGGGGGAGGTTTTGCAAGACCCACAGTTGAAGATACACGAAAAAATCTGGCAACTCGCAGAACAGACCAGACGCCAACAAGCGGAGTTGTTGACCGCAGAAATTGCAGAAGTACTGGACGTCCATGTACGTACCATCCTGCGTGGATTGCGGTTGTTGGCCGAAGCAGGGCGTGAAGTGCAGACGTACCGATCATGGAATCGCACGAGTTGAAATACTCCCCCTCGGTACAACGACCGTTGCACCGAGGGGGAAGATTACTTACCCGCCGCGGACCACTGGATTCCGCAACGTGCCGATCCCCGAAATGCTGATTTCGACCTGATCGCCACTTTCAAGGGTAAAGGAATCGGGTGGCACGATGCCGGTGCCGGTGAGGAGGAATGCGCCATCAGGGAACACATTGTCGCGTCCGAGATAGGCGACAAGATCAGTAAAACGGCGTACGATTTTGCTGGTATGAATGCTTCCCTGGAAGACTTCGGCACCAGCACGCTGTATGGAAATCGAAATGGTGAGGTCGTTGGGGTTGGCGATGTGCTCACAAAGAGCAATGGTTGGACCCACCGCACAACAGCGCCCATACATTTTGGCCTGGGGCAGGTAAAGGGGATTTTCCCCTTCAATATCACGAGAACTCATATCATTGCCAATCGTGTACCCCACAATCTCCATGGCCGGGTTGACGACGAGGGCTAATTCGGGCTCAGGAACGTTCCAGCTGGCATCATGGCGGATTGCGACTGGCTCGTGTGGGCCAACCACTCGACTTGGTGTGGCCTTGAAGAAAATTTCGGGACGAGCTGCGGTATAGACGCGGTCGTAGATGCCACTATTGGCGGATTCTTCTTCGCGGGCGACGCGGCTCCGCTCGTAGGTGACCCCAGCAGCCCAGATCTCTTGGTCGTCACTGGGGCGGAGTAGCGTGATACTGCTCAGTTGGGTGAGGGGACGGCTCCCTGCTAGGGCGGTGCGTAGCACACTGCCAGCATCGGCACGGCCAATACTCCAGCGCAAAAAGGCGGTGATGCTGGGAAACCGGGCCGTGATGTCGTAGACGTCGTTGCCGTCGATGTAGCCAATGCGGGCGTGTGCGGTCTCAAAGGTGAAGCGACAAAGTTGCATGGGGGATCCTTTCGTGTTGTGGGCTCCGTGTTAGTGGATGGTCGGAATGCGCCGAATGTCGGGGTCGGTGAAGATGTCTAGTTCATCACGGCTACGGGTCGAAAACTCCGACACGATGCATCCTGCTGGCCCGGCTTGAAACCAGTGCTTGATGTTGGGCTGGAGTGTGTATTGATCGCCCGGCCGCAAGACGATTTCGTGCCAAACCGTGAAATGCTGCAAACGCTCCGCAGGTGGGTGGCCGTGCGGGTTGGTTGTCGGCGTGCCTTCGACATACAAATAGACTTCGCCTTGCCGGCAGCGGAACGTTTCTTCTTTGCCGGGATCGTCGCCCACGGGTGGGTGACGGTGTTCGGGGAAGCACTGATGTGGGAACATGACCAACTCTTTGGCACAACACCGCTCCGTATTGACGTAGACGACGAGTTGCAACCCGAGCGTCTCGATTTCACCGAGACCACAATCGGCAATTTCGATATGAGCAGTTTCTTCCGAGGTGAGCACAATGCCCGCTTGTGCGAGTTGTTGAGCGGTACGTTGGCGCAACTGAGCGACGAGCTGCGTGGTGAGTGCTGGCATGTGGCAAATTCTCCGTGATAGTGATGTGCCTAAAAACGCATGGCAAAGAGGCGAATGTCGTGAGTGGTCTGCCCGTGCATGGCAAGATCGGCAAGGATTTCGCCGATGACCGGGGTAAATTTGAAGCCGTGCCCCGAGCAGGGCGAAGCAATGATGACGTTGGCGTGCGCAGGATGTTGCGCAATGATGAAATGCTCATCGGGGGTCAGTGTATACATGCACGTTGCTGAATCGACGAGAGCGCCGGTCAATGCGGGAATGCGGCTCGCCAACAACGATTGCAGGTGGGCGGTATCGTTGGGCATGATTTGCCGATTGATGGTCTCCGGTGTGCACAGCTCACCAACCGTGTGAATGGCGACTTTGACGCCCTTGGTGCCCGGTTGATAGGGAAATCCGTAAAATGACACGCCGTCACCACAATCCCAGATGTAGATGGGGAAATGACGCTCATCGAACGCATCATAGCCACCATTTGGCTCAAACCAGCACAACACCCGTCGTTCGACACGGAGGGGAAGCCCAAGCTGTGCGAGGAGCTTCGGTGCCCAAGCCCCTGCACTGACGATGAGTGTGCGTGCCTGGTATTCACCGCGGTCGGTGCGCACACGCACCGTGCCATCGGCCTCCACATGCCACGAGTGTACGGTTTCTTGGAAGTGGAGTTTGGCCCCGTGGTGGGCGGCGAGGCGTAGGTGTGTGCGGATGGTGGCCTCGGGCACCACATACCCGGCTCTGGTTTCACCGACAGCGATGGTGTCGTCGCTGGGCGTCAACGCGGGGAAGTGGCTCCGGACATCGGCTGCTGTGTAGATGCGATGCGGAAGCTGGTGCGTGTGAATGCTCGCCAGGGTGCCCTGGATGACGTCGCTCTCTGGATGCCCGAGCATGATACCACCGGTCAGATGCAGGAGATGTTCTTCGGATTGGGCTGCGAGCTCTTCCCAGAGGGTGAATGCGCGCTTGAGTAGCGGTACGTAGGCAGGATCTTCGAAGTAGGCTTGGCGAATAATGCGGGAGTGCCCGTGACTCGATCCGTTGGCGTGGGCTGGTGTAAATTGCTCGATACCAAGGACCTGTTGGCCACGTTGTGCAGCGTGAAAAGCCGCAGCACTGCCCATTCCGCCGAGGCCAATGATGATGGTGTCGTACAAAACAGTGCCTCCTTCGTGCATGGTTATGAGGCGGATGCGGATGCTTGGTGCAACGCAATGCGACAATTCGGGCAGGTACCGAAGAGCTCGAGTAGATGATTCTCGACGTGGAAACCGGTGTGGCGCTCAAGACTATTGATTAGCTGGCCGAGATCACATTCAGCAAATTCAGCCACACACCCACATGCGGTACAGACAATGCGATGGGCGTGGGTATGCGGGCTAAGGATGTAGCGGTGACACTCACTGAAGCCGTGGATGCGTTGCATGATGCCCACGTCGGTGTAGAGCTTGAGCGTGCGAAACAAGCTGGCGTCGCCGAGGGGGGTACCTTGGTGGTCGAGTTGTTCTTCAAGCTGGGCCGCCGTGAAGGCGCCGGTGAAGGTGCGGGCGGCGTGTAAAACGGCTAAGCGCGGTGTGGTCAACTTATAGCCGGCTGCACTCAATTTTTCGAGGGCGTAGTGCAACTCACTGGGGAGTGGATTTAGTGAACTGGCCATGGTGACATCTCCTTGAGCCAGTGGATGATATGCGGCATGGTGATGTCGAAGCCACCACGGTACATGTTGTGGTCGGTACCCTCGATTTGTAGCCACGCACCGCCGTGCTCCGTCAAGGCTACTTGCATGACACCGTGAAACTCGCTGGGGATGACGGTGGTAGCCGGGGCCGCGACAAGACATAATGTTGGGATTGAGCATTCAGCAACCTGCGAGGCGAGGTTCCACTGACCACTCTGCAAGAAAAATCCCTCAACCGCTTCGCGTCGGCACTGGGCGAGCGCTTCGGCCTTCCATTGCACATCACAGCGATGCCAGTGTTTGTGGCGTTGGCTGAGCCACGGAATGCTCATCGTAGGTGAATCGCCGATGCCCTCCAAAAAGCGCGGGAGCATGGCCGGGTCAATATGATCGCTGAGCGTAATGGCCGGGTCTACAAGTACGAGTCGGGCCACGGCGAGGTGAGGAGCCAACAGGAGCGCAGTCGCACCACCCCACGAATGGCCGATGAGCGCATACGGTGCCACGCCGAGTTGTTGGCAGGCATGTGTCAGGTACTGGGCAATGCTCGGCAGATCGTGTGAGCCGAGGAGCATGCTTTCACCGTGACCAGGCATGTCAAAGGCGATGACACAATAGCCGAGATTTGCGATGGCTGGTGCCACCCGCCACCACGTGCGGGCACTACTTGTAATGCCATGCAACAAGACAACTGTGCGTTCGCCCTCACCCCAACGGAGATAGCTCAGGATGCGGTTTTGGACGATAACTTGCTCACGGCGGGGCGGCATGCCCGCATCACAACTCTCCATGACCCACCTTGACATATGCTGGTGCCCGTGTACCCACGGGCACGACGACCAGACTCACTATGTATGATACCGTATAACTTGGCTAGGCTTGGGCGAATGCGTGGTTCACCACCTGACGCAGGGTTTCGATGCCTTGCCAGCGCTCACCGGGGCGATCATAGACCAGGGTGGTGGGGCCTGCAAATCCATGTGACCGTGCCGCCGCCAAGCAGTCATTGACCTGACGCGCATCAATGACCCCGTGTTCATCGTAGCTGGCTTTGACATGAATAGACACAGCGTTTTGTGCGACTTGGGCAAAATCCGCCACCCGGCTCTCGGCTGGGAAGTTGCCGATATCGGCGCAACCACCGCCGCCCAACGCGGCATGGATGGCCAGCCAGTTGTGGGGGGTGGCAGCCAACGCCTTGAAATTCTCGCTGATGACGGTTACGCCACGCGCTTTGGCATGGGCCTGGAGGCGTACGAGGGCTGCGATGCTCCGGCTCAATGCCGCTTGGTCGTGGGCGGGTGCCTCGCCGGCGATGACACGCACGTGTGAGGCTCCCACCCAGGCCGCAATGTCGATCCAACGGGCGACTGCATTGATATCGGCTTCACGGGCCTGTGGATGTGCTTGGGCGATGTCGTAGGCGTCGATGAGAATGCTAAACACTTCGATGCCTGCATCAGCGGCCGCGTTGCGGAGCTGCGCCACGTAGGCGGGGCTGGTGTCGGGGAAGTGGAAGTGGCAAATCTCCACGGTGCCGATGCCAGCCTGCTTGACACGAGCGGGCATGTCGAGGAGGGCAAGCGATCCATCGTGCAAATATGGATGAATGCTCCAAGTAGTGAGTGAAATACGTTGCATGATTAGATGATTTCCAGATAATCCCGATCCGGCAGAGCGGGGAAGGGTGCGGTTGGCAATGTCTGATACCAGAATGCGACCGAGGCAATATCGTCTTGCAGGGGGAGGTAGCGCCCATCTTGGCGCCAGCCAAGTGCCTGAATGGTAACCCGCAAATCACTCTGGAAGCGAATAGGGTCCATGATGTGCCAGCGATACATGCCGAAGCGCGTCTGCGATTGATACGTACCATCGGGGCGGAGCACTTGCTGGAGTCCGGCATATGGCGTCGTAAATTCACGGTAGCCGCCATTGGCTGGTCCGAGATCAAAGTTGTAGGATCCACAAAAATAATCTTCGGTGCCGGTCCCACAAATGGTGGGGAATTGTCCGTCACCATCCATGAAAAACTTGATTTCACCCTCACCCCACCACCCACAGTTGTTGACCCCCCAGGCCATGGAGGTGCCCACGTAGTGACCACGACCAATTACGCCATCGAGAATGGTGTGGTCGGTCATGTAGGGGAGTGGGTTGCTGCGGCGGAACTGCGCATGGAAGTAGGCGCAGTCGGCTGGGACGTCGGTCAGGGTGTAGTTTATCTGGTAGTAGAGCGTGACTTCTTTGTCCGAAAGATTGGTGACCGTCATGCGGGCTCGTGACCGGAACGGCATCTCCCAGTAGCAGTTGAATGCACTGCCAGGGTTGACACAGACCGCCAATGAGCTCACCTGCGCATATTTGCCCCAGCCACAGGCAAAAAAATCACTCAACGGCGCTTCGACGGACGGGTTGGGCTGATCGTCCCAGTACATGCGCAATACCTGCAAACGAAAGTTACCGGTGGGAGTCAGCCAAATTTGTTGAATGGCGCCCATACCGGCAATGTTGGCGATTTCACGCGTCTCGCCCGGAGCAATCCGAATGGATGGCGAAATCTTCCACCCCTGACCCATGCCACGGGCATGGATGGCGCCTGTCCCCTCGGTGGCCATGCCGCCGCCACCTTTGGCACCATCGAAATTTTCAGGGCTGATTGAGCGCGATTGTGCGTCGGAAAGACGTGACAGGGTGCCTAAATGCATGCCCAAACCGTTGAATCCGGCCATCTGATTCCTCCTTGAACCGTGTAGATGTTGTTGGTACTGTGCCCCCATCTTACCACCGTTTCGCAGTGGCGTGTGCACTCCCATGCCCACATTGACTTCCCCGGTATTTCTGCTATACTCACTACTAGACCCCACCCCCCTAGGGGGAGGGGGTAAAAAGAAGAGTGAGTGGCACATGGCAAATCACAAGCAACAATCATTGCAACGACTGCGCACAATTGAAGGGCATGTCCGTGGCGTGCACCGCATGGTCGAAGAAGACGAATACTGCATCAACATACTGATGCAAATCAACGCCATCCAAAAGGCGCTCGACCAGGTGAGTCGCATCGTGCTTGATCAGCACCTACATGGATGTGTGATTACCGCCATCCAAAGTGAAGATGCCCAAGAGCGTGAGCGAGTAATTGGTGAGTTGATGCAAGTGATGAACGAACAACGGAGGTAGCGTGATGAACACAATTGAATTTACCGTGGCAGGGTTGAGCTGTGGTGGGTGTGTCAACCGGGTACGCACCGCATTGCAGGGAGTCGCCGGGGTCCGTGAGGTCGTTGTCAGTGACGATCGCACACATGTGACGGTCGTTGGTGAGGCCCTTGAGCGCGCCGCATTGACGCAAATGGTGCATGACACCGGATATCAGGTGGTCGAAGCCAATCATATTTCACTGCAGGGGCAGTAACGGTAGTACATAAGGGGCGTGCCATGGTTGCGACGAATCAGAACGTAGAATTTGGCGTTACAGGGATGACGTGTGCGAGTTGTGTGATGCGCGTCGAAAAGGTGTTGCGCAAGGTGGAGGGAGTGACCTCTGTCAGCGTGAATCTGGCTGACGAGCATGCGGCGCTCGTGGTCGATGCGCAGGCCGTTTCGGCGGCGGTAGCGGCGGTCGAAAAGGCCGGCTACGGCGTCATTCATGAGCAGATTTCCTTGCCGATTACGGGGATGACCTGTGCGAGTTGCTCGGCACGGGTCGAAAAGGCGCTCCGCAAAGTACCTGGAGTGCTCCGTGCGCAAGTCAATCTGGCCGATGAACGCGCCGACGTCGATGTCTTGCCGATGGTCGTCGATATGGCACGCCTCGTGGCAACGGTCGAGAACGCCGGCTACGGGGTGATTGCAAGTGCTACGTCTAGCGATGCCGAGGATGTGGAGGCGCAGGCGCGGGCCCACGAATTAGCAATCCGGCGCCGGCGTTTGTGGGTGGCCATGATCTTTGCGGTGCCCTTGTTCATGTTGTCGATGAGCAAAGATTTCGGGATTATCCCGCCATGGCCCATCGGTGAGGCAGTGGCGATGGTCGCCGAGTATGGTCTAGCACACATGCATCATATGCCCGCCCGGAGTGATGCATGGAATTGGTTCTTTTTGGTGTTGGCAATCCCCGTGCAGAGTTATGCGGCGCTTGATTTTTATCGGCACGCCTGGGGGGCGCTACGCGCCCGTACTGCCAACATGGACACGTTGATCGTACTGGGGTCGAGTGCTGCGTTTTGGTACAGCACCTGGTTGATGGTCACTGGGCAGAGCGGTCACGTCTACTATGAGACAGCAGCGACCATTATTGCCCTGATTTTGGTGGGCAAATACCTCGAATCGCGGGCCAGGAGCCAGGCCAGCCAAGCGGTGCGTGCATTGGTCGGGCTACAACCCAAAACCACGCGTCTTTTGCGCGGTGGTGAGGCGGTAGAGGTGCCAACCAGTCAAGTACGGCGTGGCGAAATCGCGATTGTGCGTCCGGGTGAGCGTATTCCCATTGACGGCATCATTGTGGCTGGTGAGACGACGATCGACGAAAGCATGATTACCGGTGAGAGTCTACCGGTACAACGTGGCGACCAGGCGCGTGTCATCGGGGCCTCCATCAACATGACGGGTGAAATACAGGTGCGGGCTACCGCCATTGGGCGTGACAGTGTGCTGGCGCAGATGGTGCAACTGGTGCGCCAAGCACAAAATAGTCGGGCACCGGTGCAACAGCTCGTTGACCAGATCTCGGCGGTCTTTGTGCCCGTGATTATTGTGATTGCACTGTTGACGTTTTTTGGTTGGTGGTTGGTCGGCGGACAAACGGTGACCACGGCACTGATGTTTGCGGTGGCAGTGTTGGTCATCGCATGCCCGTGTGCACTAGGTCTTGCTACACCAACGGCCATCATGGTGGGGAGTGGCGTGGGGGCTCGTCTCGGTGTGCTCATCAAAGGTGCATCTGCGCTCGAGCGCCTAGCACATGTGACCGTGGTCGCTTTTGACAAAACAGGGACGTTGACCGTTGGGGCACCACAGCTCCAAACGATGTCAGATGCTGAGGCACTAGAGTGGGCCGCCGCTGTGGCGCGTGGTAGCACGCATCCGTTGTCCCAGGCGATTGTGGCGGCAGCGGTGGCGGCTGGCATTTCGCTGCGAGACCGAGAGGATGGCCAAGACACTGCCGGGCAGGGTGCCCAAGCCCGCGTAGACGGGCACGTGGTTCGCATCGGCAATGCGACCATGATGCAGGCTGCCCAGCTCGATACGACGCCATGGCAGACCATGGTCACCGGTTGGCAACAACAGGGGATGAGCATCGTCTATGTGGCACGTGACACTACAATTATCGGTGTGCTTGGGTTGCGTGATGCCCAACGTCCTGAGGCAGCCGAGGTCGTTGCCACGCTCCAGCAGAGTGGGATGACCACGGTGCTGATATCTGGTGACAACCATGCCACCGCGACGCAAATTGGCCACGAAATCGGCATTGGCTCGGTGGTTGCCAACGTGTTGCCCGCCCAAAAAGTTGATACGGTCGCGGAGCTACAACACAACGGCGTCGTAGCCATGGTCGGTGATGGGATCAACGATGCCCCTGCGTTGGCCCGAGCCGACGTCGGGATTGCAATGGGGAGTGGCACTGATGTGGCAATCGAAACGGCCGATGTCATCGTGATGCGCCCCGATTTGCGGCTTGTGCCCATTGCCATTCGCCTCGGCCAAGCCACGCTCCGCACCATTCGTTGGAACTTGTTTTGGGCATTCGGGTACAACGTGATTGGGATCCCGATTGCGGCTGGTCTGCTCTACCCGTGGTGGGGCATTCAGTTGAGCCCGATTATTGCGGCCGGCGCAATGGCGTTTAGTTCAATTTTTGTGGTGACGAATTCGTTGCGCTTGCGGCGTACCTTCGAATGAGGCGGCGATGAAGCTTCATGCTGATGCATGGGACATTGACACACGGTTGGTGCGCCAAATCATCGATGACCAATTTCCACACTGGCAGGGGCTACCACTCCGAGCTGTGGATTCGAGTGGTACCGAGAATGTGCTCTATCGTCTCGGCGACGAATACGTGGTGCGCCTCCCGATGCGCCCATCGGCAGTGCCCCAGATTGCGCGTGAGGCGACGTGGTTGCCGGTATTGGCACCGCAGGTGCCACTTCCGATTCCGCAACCGCTGGGGGTGGGAGAGGCAGTTGCCGATTATCCGGCACCGTGGGCAGTGTATCGATGGTTGCCGGGTGAAACCGGCTTGACGGCAGATGTGCCCGATCAGACGATTGTGGCTCGGCAACTGGCAGATTTCGTGCGGGCCTTGTGGCAGGTGCCGGTGCCTGCTGATGCTCCCGTTACTACTGGTCCCTATGCCCGTGGGGTGCCGCTTGCCAATCGCCGTGCGATTACCGCAGAAGCGTTGGAGGCCGCGCAGGGGCTCGTGGATGCGGTGCACCTCAACGAGATTTGGCACCGTGCCGTGATGGCACCGACCTGGGCAGGGGCTCCAGTGTGGGTGCACGGCGACATCCAGCCGAGCAATCTGTTGTTTCAGCACGGGCAAATCAGCGCGGTCCTTGATTTTGGCACGCTGGGTGTCGGTGATCCAGCGGTCGATCTTTTGGTGGCGTGGAACTATCTTGATGCACCGGCGCGCCAGGTGTTCCGCGGAGCGGTCGCGGTCGATGATGCGACCTGGTGTCGTGGTCTGGGGTGGGCGTTGTCGGTGGCGTTGCTTCAGTTACCGTATTACCTACACACCAATCCAGTCATGGTGGCATCGGCCCGGCGCGTGATTGCAGCGGTAAGTGCAGAGGAGTGATTGGCATATGCAGGCACGATTAAGGAGAACTTACATGCAAAAAACATTCGCGTTGGTCATCGTAGTGCTGGCAGTGCTAGTACTCGCAGGCTGTGCCAATGCCTCGGTGAATCCGACGGCCACGGCCGAAATAGATCACGGGGCGCACAATATGGACACAGCGCCGGTGACATCGGATTTGGCGTACATCGACGGTATGATTGTCCATCATCAGGGCGCGATTACCATGGCACGTGATGCGCTAGCGCAGGCTGAAAGTGATGATGTGAAGCAACTCGCCACGCAGATTATCAATGCCCAAGAGGCCGAGATTATGCAACTCAACGTGTGGCGAGAGTCGTGGTACCCAGATGCTCCAGAAACCGATGTGTCGATGATGGACATGGGGGCGATGCAGGTCGAACCGGGTGACGGTAGTTACGATGAACGCTGGTTGCGTGCTATGATTGGGCATCATCAGGCGGCAATTGACATGTCGGGGCAACTGCTTGAAGTGGGCGAGAAGAGTGAACTTGTCGCGTTTGCAGAGGCAGTTATCACGGCACAAACGGCCGAAATCAAGCAGATGCAGATGTGGTTGGGCGAATAAACCAGACCAGGGCCGACAGACGGACTCCCCGCAACGCCTATTCCGGGCGCTGTGGGGAGTTTTGTCGCCCCGTGAAGGCATCCATGGTGTGGTAGACGCCGAGCCACTCACCGACGATGAGGTCGAACAGCGCGCTGGGCAAGATGCTACGTACGAACGGCAGAATGTTGACAATCCAGGGGAGTTGTAGCGATAGAGCATTGCCTTCAATGGCGCGCAGCATACGTGGAATGACCACTTCGGGGGTCAAAATAGGGATGATGGGTGAGCGTACTCCGTGGAACATGCCGGTCGCAATGTAAAACGGATTGATGCGTGTGACGCGAATAACGGGGGTGAGTTGTGCGAGCTCTATGCGCAACGAATCCGACCAGCCGGCCAGTGCCCATTTGCTGGCCACGTACACCGACATGCGCGGGTTGCCGAGCATGCTGGCAGCCGAGGCAATGTTGACGATGTGGGCCGCTGGGCGTTGACGGAGCATGGGCATAAGCGCCAGCGTAATGTGCATGGGCGCCAGCGCATTAATTGCCATCTCACGCGTGATGTGTTCGTGTGTGTAGTCTGCAAAGGCCTTGCCGACCACAATGCCCGCGTTGTTGACTAGGATGTCGACGGTCAATGATTGCGCATTCATCTGTGCCACGGTGGCATCGATGTGGGACTGTTGCGTGACATCCACCACGAAGCCGTGTACGACGTGACCGCGAGCTTGGAGTTGGGCAACACACTCCGCCAATAGCGGAGCGTTGATGTCCCACACGATCAACGAGGCAGCACCGGCGGCCAGCATCTGCTCGCCGAGGAGCCGACCGATGCCGGATGCACCGCCGGTAATGAGGACATGTGAATGGCGAATCTGAGTCATAACCACTCCTCTTTGGTATGAATGGTGTAGGCGATGAGGGATTAGTGCCCGCCCCCAGCCTGGCGTTGCATGCCCGCCCGCCCAATCCACGCACCTGGCCATCCCGGCAACCATAGTCCGAGGAATACTGCGACCAAGGCCACAATGAAGGTGAACAGGTATGCGGCTTCGAATCCAGCCACGTTTTCGGTGCAGGCTTGAGTGATCTGGGCGCGGATCTGCGCCTTGGCAGCCGTCGCCATGTCGGGCGACATCGTACTAAGTGCCTGACTGGCCGCTACCGGAATATTGTCGGCACTGGGGACGCCGGGAGTCTCACACAGCCCAAAGCGACTTGTGGCGGTGACGTTGGCTTGAGATTCGTTTTGGAGTGCCTTGATCTCGGGTGACAACGTGCTCGTCAAGATGGTGGCTAACAGGGCGACTCCGATTGATTGTACAACGAAACGGGTGCCGTTGACGAGCGATGATGCACGGGCAATCTGCGGAGGTGGTGCACTGCTCAGTGCAGTGGCAAAGGTGGTTTGCACGGTCATGCCGAGGGCAATACCGCGGAGTGCGAGGAGCCACATGATGGTGGAGATTGGCGTGTCGCCACTGATGCGGGCAAGTTGCCACGTATTGACGAGCAAGATGACGAATCCGACAGTGATGAGGACGCGTGGCCCGATTTTGTCAAACAACCGCCCTGCCAACGGGGTGGTAATGCCTGCGGTGATTGCGAGTGGCAACAGGGCAATACCGCTTTCGAATGCGCTAAAGCCACGCAATGCTTGTAAGTAGACGGGCATCAAAAATTCAGCACCGAATAGAGCAATGACGCTGACATAGCCGATGATATTGGCCATGGTGAACGTAGGATTACGGAAAAAACGCAGGTCGAGCATGGGCTCAGCGGCAACAAATAACTCAATGATGATCCACGACACCACACTCACAGCACCAACGGCGTACCATGTCCACACGGCCGGATCACTCCAACCGAACTCACCAACGATGCTAGAGGCATATAGGATGGCGCCAAAGCCGATGCTCGCGGTGAGGATGCCGAGTGGGTCAGCCTTCGGTGTACTCGTGAGTGTGTCAGTGGGCAACCAGCGTGTTGCCAAGATGAAACCGGCCACGCCAATAGGCACGTTGACGAAGAAAATCCAGCGCCAAAACTCGATGTCGACCAGCCAACCACCCAAAATAGGACCAAGTGCGGGCGCTAGCACGAGAGCTATCCCAAAGAAGCCAAATGCGGCTCCTTGTTCTTGAGGAGGAAACGTGCGATAGATGAATGTGGGTCCAAGAGGCTGTGCTAGGCCACCGCCGATGCCCTGGATTGCTCGGGCCACGATGAGCCAAAGCAAGCTGGGGGCAAGTCCACAGGCAAGTGATGAAGCTGCGAACAGGATGAGCCCAACAGTGTAGATGCGTCGCGCTCCGAAGCGGTCAGCCAAAAAGCCACTCATGGGGGTGACGATGCCGAGGGCGAGAGTGTAGACGCTGATAATCCACTGAGCGTCGTTGAGGGTGGCGCCGTATTCGCGACGGAGCGTTTGAAAGGCGACATTGACGACCGTGGTGTCGAGGATAATCATAAAAATCCCAAATACCACGGAGATGAGCACTTTCCATTTCTGGGCTAGGGGTTGGCGATGAGTCGTCACATGCACTCCTTACGTCGCTACGGTTGATACACAATAGTAAGACATACGTAAAAGCCACCAACTTGGTTGTCATACTTTTGGGGGATAAAAAACCTCCTCGTGACCAATGTCACGAGGAGGGCGGTGCAAACGAGCGCATGGTTATGCGACGAATATTTCATCCACACAACGTCCATCCCATTCATCACTTGGCGCAATCCCGAGCATGCGGGCCAACGTGGGGGCTGTGTCAAGTAGTGAGACAGGCGCTTGGATGGTGTAATCGGCCTTGATGTGCGGGCCGACGGCAAACCAGGGAATGGTCATATCTTCGGCGCAATCGGTGCCATGGCTCCGGTCGTGACCACCATGATCGGCTTGGATGATGATGTTGGCGTCGGCCGGCATCGCCTCGAGAAGCTCGCCAATGAGGGTGTCAACATGTTTGATTTGGGCCAAGTAGCCGGGCTCCATCCAGCCATACGCATGACCGGCGGTATCGACGGATCCGTAGTAGATGAAGACGAAGTCGTAGCGCTGTTGTGTGATGACGCGTACCGCTTCGGCATGCATTTCGTCGTCGTAGGTATGATCGAGGGTGGGTTCGTGGCACCAGCTATAACTGAGTTGTTCGGGGCGGGTCAGGTCGCGGAGCGGCTCCCAATTGTGCACAAACGCTGATTTTTTGCCAGCGAGTCGGGCAACTTCGACCAAACCAGGAAGTGGGCGTGCCATTGGAATGTAGTAATTGGTGGTGATGCCGTGTCGACCCGGTGGCACTGAATGAAAGATGGAAGTGTGGCATGGGAGCGTCACACTCGGCATCACGCTCTGAGCACTCATGGTGCTCGCTCCGCGTCGTTGGAATGCGGGTAGATGCTCGCATCCGGCAGCGCTGATCGCATCGGGGCGCAGTCCGTCAATCATAATGAACACGACCATGCACATACTCCCTTGTTTGCAGATGGATGGTTGGGGATGTCCCCCTAGTTGGGGACGTCCTCCTAAAAGATACCACGAGAATACGTGGTTGTGAGGGGCAGATATCGCACGTTTGGGCAATTTTAATGGTATGATTGCTCTGTACTGAGTGAATTTTTCACAACATCTTCAACATTCGTACGTGACATCGTTGTATGCGCAGATTGCCATGGCGCACAAGAGGATCCACATGACACACGTTCCTGATGCAGTCGCTCCCTTCGTGCCTGCCATGCAGGCCGGGCACGAGCGTATCATGCAGGCACTGCACGATCATCAGATTGCCATTGACCCATACCCCACCGTTCTGCCCAAACCCCTCGCACATCACCCAGCTGCGGCCAAAGCCTACCCCATGCAGGGCATCCTCAAATATCATGGTCTGAGTGATTGGGATCAGCGTATTGCCTATTTACCGAGTGTGTCACTCAACAGTGACGCCGCGCATACGCTCACCTACGTGGAGTTTTGTCCGGAGCTCAGCCAAGATGACGTCTGGATTGGTGATACACCGGCTCTGGGGCGTGAGCGTGAGCGCGTGGTGCAAACGCTCGACGGGGTGCGAGCCGTCGCTGGCGTGACATGGCCGGCACGGGTACGCAGTCGCAACGTGTTTCGTGCCAAAGTGGCTGGCAAGGGGTTAGGGTCGAGTGCGAGTGGCTCGGCTGCCTTGGCGGTGGCCACCATTGCCGCTCTATTTGGTGACGACATGGTGCAAAATCAGCACTTTGTGAGTTGTATGGCACGGTTGCTCGCAGGGTCAGGGTGCCGCGCGGCAGTCGGCGGTATCGCCTTGTGGCTTTCGTACCCGGGAGCGAGCCATGCCGACAGCTTCGCGGTCCGCCTTGATCGTCCACAGCAGTTCGACGATGTGGCCTTGTTGACCGTGCCTGTGGCCTCGCGTATTGGCCTCAAGACGGAGCAGGCGCACGCAGATGCGCCCCACAGCTCCCTGTTTACGAGTTGGATGTTGGGGCGTTCTGACGAAGTAGTGGCAGCGATTGCGGCCACCCGCCGTGGTGATTGGCAGTGGCTGGGGCGGTACGCCGAAATCGACAGCATGCGGCTCCACGGTATTACCATGTCGGGTGGCGACGACTACAAGATCATCGGCTGGGAGAGCGAAAATATCGCGTTGTTTCGCATGTGCAATGATTTGCGTGCACACGGTATCCCCGTCTATTGCTCAACCGATACTGGTCCAACGGCGGTGTTCATGATGGCCAAGGTGCATGAGACGCAGGTGGCCGATGCCATTGCCGCCTGTGTCCCTGGGGCTGAGATTATTCATGGTCAGATAGCTGGCCCTGCGCATCTGGTCGACTTGGCCGATGCACGACATCAATTGGGTATTGGGATTGACTGGTGATGCAAGCACGCATGCTGAAATACGAGGTAGTGTCATGAGTAGTGATTTTTTGTTGGATGTCCAAGCGCAACCCGATTTGCTAGAAGCCGCATTGCGGGCGCATCTCGTGGTTGGTAGCGCCCTCGACAATGCGGCGAAGGCCATTCGTGAGGCGGCACCGCGTCGCATCGTGATTACTGGCATGGGAAGTTCGTTTTATTCGGCCTACCCAGCAACGTTGCGTCTTTTTGCGGCTGGTTACCCCGTGATGCATGTCGAACTCTCAGAATTGTTGCATTTTGGGGCGGCGGCACTTACGCGTGACAGCGTGCTCATCGTGATTTCACAATCAGGCGAAACCATCGAAGCAGTGCGCCTGCTCAACGATCGGCAACCACAGGCCATGATTGTCGCTATTACCAATAATCCACACGGGACGTTGGCCAAAGCAGCCCACCATGTAATCCCCCATATGGCGGGTGCAGAGCGTGCCGTTGCCACCAAAACATATACGACGTCGTTGTTGGCACTGACCATCTTGGCACGGCGCATCGTGGGGGAGGCACCGGCGACCATTGCCGATCAGCTGTTGCCTGCCATTGAAGCACAACGCACCCTGTTGCGCGATTTTAATCCTGACACGTTGCCCCCAGAATGGCGCCAATCCGGGCCGATTACCTTTGTGGGGCGTGGTCCTTCGTATGCCACGGCCTTGGCTGGGTCGTTGTTGTTCAAAGAAACCGCGCGGATTTCGGCCGACGCCTTGAGCAGTGCGCAGTTCCGCCACGGCCCGCTCGAAATTGCCGGGGTCGGCCATCGTGCTGTGATTTGTGCGGGGCCAGGGAGCACATTTGCCTACGATTTACGCCTTGCCGATGAACTCCACGCTTGTGGCAGTGACGTGTGGTTGATTGGCCCAATGTCGGCGTCACGGCGCTATCCGACGGTTACGTTGCCGGTATTGGCGTTTGCGCCGCTTGCCGAGATTATTCCGCTACAGTTGGCGGCACGAACGCTAGCGATGGCACGTGGCCTAACCCCCGGTGAATTTGCGCGTATCGGAAAAGTGACCGATAGCGAATAATAGTTGATGTTGTCCACAACATGAAACAGATGAGGTGTGGCCATGAATGAATCCACGTTTGTGCAAGTACTCCGTGAACTCTGCGATATCCCGGCTCCGAGCGGGTGCGAAGCAGCCGTCAAAGACTATCTCAGGCAACGCTGGCAACCGCTGTGCGAAACGTTTCAAGTGGATGCGGTCGGGAACGTGCTGGCCAAAGTGGGTGGTCGTGGTCCCAAAGTGCTCATCCAGGCACACATGGATGAAATCGGTTTCGTGGTGCGGAGCATCAGCGATGACGGATTTTTGTGGCTCGACACCGCACAGGGCCCACGCCGGCAATCGCCGGATCGCCGCTACATGATTGGGCAGACCGCGCAGGTCTTGGGGCGGCATGGTGTGGCAGCCCGCGGTATTTTTGCGGCGGCGAGCGGTCATACGATGACTCAAGCGCAGGTCGACAAGGCTCATCTCGGCTTCGAAGATGTGTTCGTCGACATCGGAGTGACCAGCCGGCGTGAAGCCGAGATGTTCGGCGTACATGTCGGCTCGCCAGTCATCTGGTACCGTCCGCTCCAGCGCGTGGGTCGCTATTTGAGTGGCAAGGCCATGGATGATCGCATGCCGCTGGCCATCATGGATCAGTTGTTGCACGACAGCAACCGTGCGGCACTAGGATGTGAACTATGGTTTGGTGCTACTGTCCAAGAAGAAAACGGTCTGCATGGCGCTCGCGCCATGGGCGTGCGCGGGCAGTTTGATATGGTACTCGCCCTTGATGTGGGCCTCACCGGTGACATCCCCACTGTGGGTCTGCGTGAGTACGATGCCCGCCTTGGTGGTGGCCCCACGTTGGTGCATAAAGATGCAGCCATCCAGTATGACCGACGCCTGTTGTGGCACTGTGCCGACCTTGCCGCTCAAGAGGGTATCGCCTATCAGCATGGTGTCTATGCCAACTATGGATCGGATGGAGTGGGCTTCATCGACACCAATATCCCCGCATTACTCATCGGTATCCCGACCCGCTACACCCACACCGCTTTCGAGATGATTGATCCGAGTGACGTCCATGCCACCGTGCGCCTCCTCCAAGCGTTTATTCAGCACCCTTGTTTATTGACATAATTATAATTGCACGTCAATAATGCGCTGAAAGGTAATCATGAGTGGCATGAGTGCTGGTGGCACGGCGTGTTCGAGGAGTTGAACCTGGTGTGACTGATAGGCAATCGTATAGTAGCGGTGATTGGCGCGTTCTGTGTCGGAGAGTGGTGTAATACGCTCAAACGCCACAGTATCGAGTTGATTGAGGAGTGTGGCAAAGTCGGTGGTACTCAGCACGAACTCGTCGGTACGCCGATTAACGGTACGTACCACATAGCCGTTGGCATCGATGTAGAGCGAAACAGCGGCTTGGTTGTCTGGTTGAGCCAGGCGGAAACTAATGAAGGCGGGTTGTACGGCGGCAGTGCCGGCACAACTGCTCAGCCAAATCATGCAGATGAGCCATGTCACAATGCGAATGCGCATAATACGTTCGGTGCTTTCCAAAACGGAGTGACTTCGATTGCCTCTATTGTAGCGTAGAAATGGGGGGCGTGAAGCGAAGATATGTCACGCAATGTTGTCGTATTAGGGGGTGGTGGTGGAGCGAGTGTGGTGCTTGAGGCGGTGCCTCCGGAGTATCAGCGCACAGCGATTATTGCGGTCACCGACACCGGGCGTTCAACCGGGCTAGCTCGGCACATTGGTGGCGGCATGCCTGCGCCGGGTGATCTCCGTGCCACCATTGCGGCAACGGCGCGTAACCGTACGGTAGCACGCCTCTTGCAGCATCGGTTCGATGGGAGTGGGGGAGAGTCACTCGCCGGGATGGCGTTGGGCAACTTGATGCTTGCGGCGCACTACCGTGAGTACGGCGATTTCGCTCAAGCAGTGGCCGACATGGCGCAGTGGGCCGATTGTCAAGCCACCGTGTTGCCAGTGACCGCCCAGGCTACGCAGCTTTGTGCCCGCCTCCTTGATGGCAGTGATTGTATTGGTGAGGTGGCGGTGCGTACTCCGCAAAAGTCCCCTATTGCACAATGCCGACTTGAGCCACCAGTGTCGGCTCTCGCCGCCGCCATTGATGCAATCCGCCAGGCCGACGAAGTGATTATCGGTCCGGGGAGTTTTTATACCACGGTGCATGCGGTCTTGTTGCCTGATGGAATCCGCAGTGCCTTGGCCGAGTGTGCGGGGAGGGTCACCTTTGTGGCCAATACGACCACACAGACCGGGCAGACCGAGCATCTGGATGTGGTTGGGCATGTGGTGGCGTTGCTGGCGTTGCTTGGAAGCAATGTGCTTGATGCGGTGGTGCTCAACACGCATCCGCCCTCGCAGGCACAACACCAGCGTTTGGCCGCCGAAGGGCTCCATGCACTCGTGCCCAGCGAACACGATATGGCGCAGATGCGGGTGCTGGGGGTGCAGGTGTATGCTCAACCGCTTGTGGAGCGTACCGTGAGCCAGCGACAACTTTGGAACAAACAAGACACGCTACGGCACGACCCACTCGCCCTGCGTGATGTGTTTCGTACGATGGGGATTCTCTCTTCGACGATGTAGTTGATGGGTGGCAAAGGAGCAATACCATGGCAGATCAACCGCTGACGACCTTTCGTGAATACGATGCAACAACCATGCACGAGCGTGCCGCTGAGTTCCGTAAACTATTACAGCGCCGGCGTTCGGTGCGCATGTTTAGTGATCGGCCGGTGCCGCGTGAGATCATCGCAGAGGTAATCGCAAGTGCGGGCACGGCTCCGAGCGGTGCCAACCAACAGCCGTGGCATTTTTGTGCGGTCAGTAATCCTGAGATGAAGCACCGCATTCGTGTTGCGGCGGAGCAAGAAGAAGCGGCCTTTTATGGTGGGCGAGCTCCACAGGCGTGGCTTGATGCACTTGCACCACTTGGTACCAACGCCAGCAAGCCGTTTTTGGATGTGGCGCCGTGGTTGATTGTCTGCTTCGCAGAGAGTTGGCAAGTGCTGGAGAATGGTGAAAAAGGCAAAAACTACTACGTCACTGAGTCAATGGGCATCGCTGTAGGAATGCTGATTACGGCCATCCACAATGCAGGTCTGGTCACGTTGACCCATACGCCGAGTCCGATGGGGTTTTTGAGCGAGATTTGTGGGCGTGGCGAAAACGAACGTGCGTATTTGCTCTTGCCGGTGGGGTACCCAGCGCCTGATTGCACGGTGCCACAGATTACGAAGAAGCCGCTGGCCGAGATTGCCACGTTTTTTGAGTAAAACGGGTTATTTCATGATGTAATAGGCACCCCGTTTGTCCCCGATGCGGAGCAAGATGCCGCGTTCGACCAGATCTGCCAAATCACGGCGAATGGTCTCGGTGGAGACGTCGGGGTGCATTTCTTGTAGTTCGCCGTTGGTGAGGCGGCGGCGCTCAGTGATGACGGCCACAGCATTGATCTGCCGATCGTTGAGACCAAGCCGACGCCACTGGTCGTTGGGGTCGACCACTGGCTGGCTGGGATCGCCTTGCCCAGCAAGTGTGACCAAGAATCCGCCGTCAGTTTCGGCAAAACTCGGTGGTGGCAAGCCGGCTGACTCCATTTGGAGGCGCATACGGTTGATGCCGTAGCCGAGACGCTCAATGAGCCCAAAATCGGCCATCACCTGTACGATGGTCTCGTTGCGTGAAAAGCGTTGTTCGGCGATGTTTTCGATGGTGACATGCCCGGGGAGTCGCCCCGGTGAGTGGCACTCGAGGCGATCGGCAAAGAGGGTGATGCGGATGCCTTCGCCACGGATGAGGTAGTCGCGGTGGGCCACGGCGTTGACGAGGACCTCACGCACCACGGCAAGAGGAAACTGCACCCAATCGGTGCGTTCGAGACCCTTCATGATGCTCCCGCGGAGCATGTGCTGGCTGAGCCAAAGCTCGGCCTGCCGGACCGCCTCTACGAGGGTGTCGTTGATGTCGGTGCGGATAAATTCGTCGCTCATCTCGAGGCCACTGTAGCGCACCAAGGTGATTTCGGTGTGGGGGAAGAAGCGGCCAATATCGTGGGCAAACAACAAGACTCCGGCGTTGGTGGGTTTGACGATATGCTCTTGTTGGAAGAGACAGCCACGTTTGATGAGGAACTCGACGGCGTTTTCTTCGGCCACGGAACCCATGCGGTGCACGTACCCGGTGATTTTGGTGGAATCAAGATCGCTGAGGGCGGCATCGTGGTGTGGCAGTCGCTCCCAGGTCATGCCGCCCCGCTCGACGAATAAACTGCGGAGTGCGTCAGGCTCGAGCGGGTGATCGTTGGCACCACGACGTTGCAGGTAGCGCCCATCAACCGCATAGACGTTGGGGAGGCCACGGGGCACGTTGACGACCACGAGCATGTGTTCTTTGTGCTCGAGTTGGAGTGGCATGGGGATGACAAGGGTGGGCGTGCACAGTGCGACTGCTTCGAGGACGGTGCGGGTGGCCTGGGCCACATCATGCACGCCTTCGGGGCGTTGATTGCGTGGGTTGACCCCGATGATGACCGTGCCGCCACTGGCGTTGGCAAGAGCTGCCAAGGTCTCGGCTAACTCCTCGACACGGAATGTCGGGCGCACATACGCGAGATCTTGACCAGCTGGTTGGCTCAGCAGTGTTGGCAAAATGGTGGTCGTCATGCACTCCATCCCCCCGCACTAAGCGATGAGCCTAGTCGGTTGATCGCTCCGTCGGCGCAGGCAATATGTCAGACATCTCACGATGTGGTTGGTATTTTTTATCTCGATATATTTTGCACTATCATACCATACTTCTGGCTTTTTCATGGCGAGGAGGTGTGATTGTTCGGTACAATGAAACAGGAAAGAATGTGTTGCGCGCACGACAACCACTGAGTCTCCTTGGTGGTCGGTCGTGGTGTGCATGTTGCACAGAGAGAAGACACAAAGTCATGCAGCGTTCGTACAATCCGTTGGTTGTCATAATATTGTTATCGCTTTCAACGACACTGATGATGACGGGTCACACGATGCCCTACCCGGTACTTGCCCCTTGGCTCATCGAACAAAACATCAGTATGGGGATGCTTGGTTGGGTCAGTTTTGCCTTTTCCCTGGGGAATTTTCTCGCGGCGCCCATCGCCGGGCAGTTGGTCGATCGTTGGGGGCGCAAACCGATGTTGATAATCGGGTTGACGGCGATTGTGGTCGTGAATATCATCATTCCATTTTTTGAGTCGTTGTTGACCATCATCGTATTACGCTTTGTCATGGGGCTATTTAACGCGGGCATCATGCCGGCGGCGTTGGCCGCTGCTGCTGACGTCGCACCACCCGAACGACGTGGGGCGTGGATCGGCTATGTCACCGGTGGGATTAGCATTGGATTGATTATCGGGCCGAGCATGGGTGGGATTTTGTACGATGCCTTCGGGTTTGCTGCACCATGGTGGATATCGGCGGGGTTCGCCTTGGTGGCTGTCATCATGGTGGCCCAGTTGGTCCCTGAGACACGTGTGCAAGCGTTGCACGAATCAGCCGGCGCCGCTGATGGATCTCACAGCTTGTGGAATCTACTACAAAACCCGCCGCGTCCGCTCATCGTGTTGCTTTCGTTATTGTGGCTTGATTTCGCCTGGACCTTTGCCTGGGTGGCCACTGAGCCGGCCGCCTTGGCGTACTTGTATGGCAATTACGCCTATACCGCTACCATGTTCGGCGTAGTCGTAGGGGTGTGGGGGCTCGCGACGGCCGTTGGTGAAATTGGCCTCGGTGGTTTGAGCGACCGATTTGGGCGCTTTTCGATGATGACAATCGGCCTCGTGCTCCATAGCGCCTGGTATGTAGGCATGATGCTCTTCCCGCAGTTCACCCCCATGATCGTCATGGCGGTATTGTCGGGGTTGGGGGCTGGTTTTATTACTCCGGCCTTAGGAGCTGCCTATGCCGACATTACGAAACCTGATCAGCGCGGGCGGGTGGCCTCGCTCAAAGAGATGATTATTTCGATTGGTGGCATGAGTGGGCCGCTGTTTTCGGTGTTTGCCACCGACGCCATCCCGACCGTGCCCATGTTTGCTGGGACGGTGGCCATCTTGCTTGCGAGTGCGGGTTGGATGGGGTGGCTCTGGCGCCGGCGCGTGTTGGGCTAACCACAACATGCCCCCAGGTCGTATCCACGACCTGGGGGCATCGGTTTAGTACATGCTCTGGCCGCCGTTGATGATGATGGTCTCGCCGGTGAGGTATGCGCCAAGATCTGAGACCAGGTAGATGACGGCTCCGGCCACATCGCGCGGGGTGCCCTCGCGGCCGAGTGGGATGCGCCCGCGGACTGCTGCTCGCATCTCGGGTGGCGTGTTGATGTCGTGGAAGCGCGTGTCAATGAGCCCAGGGGCCACACAGTTGACCCGAATGTGGTGCGGGGCCAGCTCTTTGGCGAGCCCGCGGTTGTAGGTCAAAATGGCACCCTTGGTGGCTGCGTAGTAGCTGGAGCCGACGCCACCGCCATCGAAGGCAGCTTGCGAGCTCATGAGCACGATGTTGCCACCCCCTTGGGCCATCATGCCGGGGATAACCGCCTTACAACAGAGAAAGGTGCTCGTCACGTTGAGTGCAAACGCTTGATCCCACACCTCTCGGCTAATGTCGAGCGTGCCTTTGCGCCCCAGAATGCCTCCTGCATTGGTGACCAAAATGTCGATGCCACCGAGCAAACGCTGGGTTTCGCTGACCACCTGATTGACGGCGGCTTCGTCGGTCAAATCAGCCGCTAGCGCATACGCCTTGACCCCCTGAGATTGGGCGTAGGCCACCGTTGCATTTGCGCCATCGGCGCTCGAAAGATAGGTCAAGACTACATCAACCCCGTGTTCGGCGAGCATCTCCACGATGCCTTTACCGATACCGGATGCACCGCCGGTGACAAGGGCTCGTTTGCCACGTAAACCATAATCAGTCATGAAATGACTCCTTTCAAGGACAACAGTAGAGGAGGATTACTCGGGTTGTAGCGCTTGGTAGGCTGCCAGCGTACGCGTGATTTGGTCGAGATGGGCGTGCCCATGGGCCACATACCCGTGCAAAATACCGGCAAGTGTCATGGGACCAGACTCAGCGTGTTGCCCGGTGCGTTGCCAATCGGCGTCATCGAGATGCATAAAAAACGCCGCCCAGCGTTGGTGGAGCCCTTGCAGGATGAGCAACGACGGGCCGATGTCCGGATTACAACTGTCGGCGAGGGTTGCCCAGGCGTCTTGGTCGTACGGTTTGAGCGGTGGGTTGTGCTCAGTGAGGATAAGTCGACAACGAGCAAAGGCCGTACTGTGTGAATCGGCGAGATGATGCACGTTTTGGGCGATGCTCCATTCGCCACTGAGTGGTGTGGCAGACAACGCTTCATGATTGATGCGGGTGACGACTGCTTGTAACTGCGCCGGAAACACAGCAAGTTGATGGATGGCGGTATGGTGCTCTTGCATGCGTGCCTTGACCTTTCATTGCTACACGGCAAGTTGTACTGATTGTACTATGAGTTGGCACTCATGCGTGTGCACGGTATGGTAGGATGAACATGCATAAAGTCAGTGAACGAAAGAGGTGCTTGCGATGTCTCATGAGTTTTTGCATGCGGCCCATGGCGGCTCACAGTGGCGTGCTCGTGCCACCGATCCGTTGGCTCAGATTGGCGTGACGACCGAGTATGGCCGGTTACGCCGGGTCATCATGCATCGCCCGGGTGCAGAGATTGACGGTATCACCGATGCTGATTCCGTATTGTGGGACGACATTGTGGCGCCGAGTACAGCGCGTGAACAGCACGATATGCTGACAAGTACCTATCGCTCGTTTGGGGTGGAAGTCGTGGAGTTGACTCCAGGAGAACAGGCCACACCCAACATCTACTTTTGTCGCGACCACTTTTTCATGACACCACGGGGAGCAATTGTGGCCCGTATGGCATCAGCTGCACGTGCCGGGGAAGAATGGGTGTCAGCACGACGCATGTTGGCGGCTGGCGTGCCCATCGTGCACGGAGTGCACGGTGATGCGGTCTTTGAAGGTGCCGATGTGGTCTATGTGCGTGACGGTGTGGTCATGGTGGCCACCGGTCTGCGTACCAATCAGGCGGGTGCCGAGCAGGTGGCAACTGAGCTCAAACGCATGGGCTTTGAGCCGCATATCGTGAATATGCCGTGGGGCTGCGGACATATCGACGGTGGCGTCAACATTGTGGGTCCACGCACCGCCGTCATGGTGCCCAATAATGTGCCCCATGCTGCCTACGAACTCCTGCGCTTCATGGGCTTCACCATCATCAATGCCTGCGATGCACCGGGCTTGCCCCATTATCCGCGGGCTATCAACATGGTGCCGGTGGCGCCGAATGTGGTGGTGATGCCAGCAGGAAGCCCCGGCCTTGTGGCGTTGTTTGAGGCTCACGACATCGAATGCCATCAGGTCGATATCTCGGAATTGGCCAAAGGCGGTGGGGGCATCCATTGTATGACCGGTGTCATCTGGCGTGATGCTGAGTAGTCCGATGATTGGCATATGATACAAATAGCTGGATTTGTAAAATACCTTTACAAATCCAGTTTTTTGATTATCAAAATTTGTGAAAAATAAAAATAAATGGGCGCAAAATAACATATAATCGTTGCATTGCATTTTATAGTAGTCAGACAAGCTTCGTGCACACATTCTGGCGAGTCATTCGTAGTGTGATTGTTGTCGTAATGACCATGACATCGTTGCTGTTCCCAGCACCGACGCATGGTCAGGCTGTGACGTTTGCACAGGAAGCACTGACGTGGCAACCCGATGGGAATGCGCGCGTCATTGTGACACTGCGTGACCGGTACGGGAGCGAGCATGCGCTGGATATGCGGCAACGGCAACAGCGGCGAGCTACGATTCAAGAACAGCAAACACAGGTCATCGCAGATGTGCAACGCGGTCGCTCTGGCGGAGACATGCATGCTCGGCGGTATACCTCATTGGCCGGGTTGGCACTGACCGTTGATCGCGCAGGGTTGGCCGTGCTGTTGCAACACCCGCTCGTGGCCTCCGTAGAGAGCGACATGCTGTTTGCACCGACATTGGTCGAAAGCACCGAACTCATCGAATCACGTGCCGTGGCGAGTGGTGGATATGACGGTAGTGGCACACTCGTGGCGGTGCTTGACACCGGTGTGGAAAGCACACACTCCATGCTTGCGGGGAAAGTGGTCGAAGAAGCCTGTTTTTCAAATGAAAATGCCGCCCTGAACATCGATTCACTCTGCCCCGGTGATGTTACCGCAGTTGATGGCCCCAATACAGCCGTGCCGTGCCCGAGTGGTATTGCGTTTTGTGAACACGGCACTCATGTGGCATCGATCATTGCTGGCAACAGTGTGGCGATTTCTGATTCGGTGGCCAATCAGACGCGCACCCATGCCGGGGTGGCGCCTGGAGCAAAGATTATCGCGATTCAGGTGTTTACACGGTTTGATGCGGCCGGCGACTGTGGTGGATCTGCTCCGTGCGTAAAATCCTACAAGAGTGATCAACTTGCGGCGCTCGATTGGTTGTATGTGAATTTTTACGGTATGCCAGGGAGCTTGGTGGCCGTCAATCTGAGCCTTGGCGCCGGGCTTTTTGGGAGCGCTTGTGATGATGCCAACATTGCCGGCTTCAACAATAGCCTGTACACGGCTGCCATCAACGGGTTGCGTGACGAACTCCGTGTGGCGACGGTAGTGTCTTCTGGCAATGATGGAAATGTGTCGCAGATGAGTGCCCCAGCATGTATTTCGACGGCTATTGCCGTCGGATCAACGTTGACAACGCAGGCAGAATGGGGTGTCCCAGATCGCGTATCGGGATTTTCGAATTCACCGACGGCTGATGCCAATAATCCGACCGAAGCGGGAAATCGTCTGCTGGATTTTTATGCGCCAGGCGAGCGTATATTGGCAGCTACGCTCAATGGGACATATGGGTTTTTGCAGGGGACATCCATGGCGGCGCCGCATGTCGCTGCGGCCTGGGCAGCGGTGCGGAGCGTGGCACCAAGCGCCAGCGTGGCTCAGGTACAACAATGGCTCCGCACGAGTGGCAAGCTGGTGACCGACCGCCGCAACGGTGTTGTCGTGCCCCGCATTGATGTGGCCGCCGCAGTCGCCTTGGCACGACAATCGGTCGATGCTGCCGCGGTTACCTTGTCTGACTACGGCATTGAGTTCGGCAAAGTGGGCCGTGGTACGACGGCGTCACAAAACATAACAGTGACAAATCATGCAGAAAGTGCCCAGACGCTGAATGTGGCGTTTAGTACTAGTCCAGGCGGAGTATATAGCATCGGCGCCCAAAGCTGTGGCGCTACGTTGGCGGCCGGGGCGACCTGTACGATTACGTTGCGCTATGCGCCGACGGCCGAGAGCCACCTGCGCCTCGATCTTGGGCGGTTGGTCATTACTGCGGGGGCGACCGCCATTGCAGTGGGTCTGAGTGGGACGACGGTTCTCTATGCACTCGATCCACCGTTCATTGATTTTGGTCGAGTACAGGTGGGTTCTACCGCGACGGTGAGTGCGATTACGTTGCGCAACTACTATGCCACGAAAACCATCACCTACAACACCATGAGTTGGACGCAGTTGACCACGTGGGTGCCCGATGTCTATGGTGGCACCACCAAGGCCTACCCCAACGTGGCCAATTGGGTGAATGCAAGCTGTGGGCCTGGTGACTACACCGCTGAAGCTGGCACTGCATGTGTGGTCTTCAATGATTTACAATTTGCTCCCACCTACGGTAAATTGCCGCCGAGCGCCTCCACTGCTAAATGCTATACCTACGGAGATTGTAGTGAGCGCCCGGCACTGTTGAAATTCAACGTGACCAATGGCGTGGCGTCGTTTGCGTTGCGCTTGCCCATCACTGGAGTTGGGTATGCAGCCAACGCCGTGCCCACCGATGTGGCAATAACGGCAACCGCACTTGGGCTTGCGACGGTGACGGCGCAAGCCGCACAGACGCAGGTGGTCCAGACAAGTACTGCGGCGGCGGCTACTACCATTGCCCTGTCGGCAACGCCGACAACCCATGGTCTCGTGCAAACGCGGGTGGCTAATGCAACTACGACGCGGGCAGCGAATTTGACAGCAACGGCGGTCAGTGCCCAGCAGGCCGCGGCGAGTCGTACGGCGGGCGCACAAACCGCCACTGCCGAAGTGCAAAAGGGGATGCCGACGCGTACGGTTACGCCGCTCGCAACACCCACCGCCAGTAACACGCCACATGCCTTGACACAGACGGTGCGCGCTGCCTGGACTGCTACGCGCGAGCGTGCGAATCAGCTGACTGCAACGATGTTTGCATTGCAGACATCAACCATGTGGGCCCGCGCCACGCAGACCCAGCTGAGTGTTCTTGATCGTCAAACTGCGACGGCTGAAATCATCAATGGTTCGCCGGTGCGTACCGCAACGCGTACGTTCACTCTGGTGCCCAAACCAGTGCCGCCCTCGGTTACACACACCCGTACTCCGTCGCGTACGCCGACCCAGCAAGCATTGTTGGCAGAAAGTACTCCGGTGACGGTGCTCGCTGAGCAACGCGATATGCAAATTTCAGGCAACGGAAAATGGTTGTTTGTGGCACGACAGGGAGATCTACAGGCTGGTATACAACCCTCTATTTCTGTGCGAGATGTGGCGACACTTACCGAAGAACGTACGATTCCAGTTGTGGGTCAAAACATCTTGCGTATGACACAAAATGCCCTGTTCCCTAATCAGCTGGTAGTGAGTGGTCGCTTGAATGCACAGGCTTTTTATGTAGCAATCTATGATATTTCTGATAACGATGCGCTAGAAATGGCATATTGGATCGAGCAAACGCCTGCACAAGTGACTGCGCTGACTGCGGTGGGGCGCTATGTGTATGTTGGGCTTGATGTTCCCATGCCTCCGAAACCAAACGGCGGGGCCATTTATTTGTATGACCTGATTGACCCTGCCAATCCGAGACGTCTGACCGCCTATGCCCCGAAGTTGACTGGCAGTGTAAGCGAGCTGAAAACCGTCGATGGCCAAGAAGGATACGTGATTGCGGTGCAACGTATCCAAAAGGGTAGCGTGGTGACCAGTGATATTACACCAATCTTGTACGATGGCCTCAAAGTAACCGTTGGCAAAGGCGGTAAGCACAAGGCAGAAATTACCTCATTTGCGGTACAGTGCCAACTGATTACACTGATTCGGCGCTGTACCGTGTATGTTGGTGATACCACTGCACTGGCAGTTTATACTATCGATCCGGCGAAAGGTGCAATGGTTGATACAAAGTATCGTATTGTCCGGCCCATTTATGCAGTCACGATTTCGCCCAATCAAACCAATCTGTATCTCTCAACGCGCAATCCGGGGAGCGGAGCCTACGAGTTGTTGAGCTATTCGGCGTTGGCGCCTGTGCCTTTTTTGCTTGCCGTTGATTCCTTCTCAGGGATACGTGGGAGTGCGGCCACCGGTATTATCGCTGGTGCTGATGGTGTATATTTGCTGGATGGTGCATCGATTACAAAGGCCAAATATTTAGTCGATGTCAATCCCAATATGCCCGAAACAAAGAC
>JBBAWX010000005.1:38291-165109 GCA_040396955.1 Roseiflexaceae bacterium | reverse complement strand
CGTTGGCACCCAGTGCAAATTTTTCTACATAATTGCCGAGATTGAGCACCGTCATGTGACTATGGTCACTGTAAGAGGTATATCCGATACCAAGTGATCCGTCATAGTTCGCACCGATACAACTTAAACTGTTGTTTTCTCTGATGTAACATATTCGCCGATTGTGATAGCCGCCACGTGCATTGCGAATGGCAAAGTTTTTGATTTTTGAGGTCATGATGGTGCGTGGCGCCCATGTCGCCCGTGCATAGATTTCTGTGACACCGGGTAACCAGAAGTCATAGCGGTATGAGTCCGCATTATATCCCCAGCACATCAAGAAATCATACTTGTTTTTTGCGCAGGTGCCCGCGTTGGCCACCGCGATTTGTACGATATCCCGCATCCCCGCCACGGTCGTTGCACCCCAGCGTACGGCCGGATCTGGAGTATCACCGTGATAGCCGTACCCCCAACAGGCCATGCTGAAATCGCGGCGGATAATACAGGTAATGTTGCCACCTCCGCTTATGGCAATCGCATCGCTGACTCCGGGTACTTCGACCGGGTACAAGCTGTATCTCACCGAACCATCGTTGAGCCCCAGCTGCCCCTCACCGTTGTAGCCCCAGCACATCACCGTGCCATTGGCCCGTAGTGCGCAGGTATGATTGTCACCGACTACGACGTCCAAAAACCGCGTATTGAGGCTGGTGGTGTCGAAGGTGGTCGACCCGGTGCCTGAATCGGCGAATACAGATGGTGCCTGTATGCCGACCAACATGCTGAGCATGACGAGAATCATGCACACATGCCATGTGTGTTGCCTGTTCATATGTATACCTCTGTATGACGCACTCCTACATATTCACGTTAACATGAAGATGTTTCACATATGTGGTCATGTGTTGGGAATATACGCAATACGTCAAAAAATGTCACACACGCGTAGCGGGTCAGGTACGTGCGCCCACGTTGGCCTCAGTGAAGGAGCAAAATGGTATAATGCCAGCCATGAAACACATCACCACAATCGCCCTTGATGCCGACGACACACTGTGGGGCAACGAAGACATCTTCGTGTCGGCGCAGCACCGCTACATGCAGCTTCTCGCTCCCTACCGTGCTGATTGGGATGCCCAAGAGCTCTACGACACTGAGCAGCGCAATTTGGCGTATTTTGGCTATGGCATCAAAGGTTTCACGCTGTCGATGATCGAAACAGCCATCCAAATCACTGACGGCAAGGTCAGTGGCCACGACATTGGCCAGATTATCGCCATTGCCCGCGAAATGGTCCATGCTCCTATCACGTTGTTGCCGACGGTTGCTGAGACCGTTGCGCACTGGAGTACGCGGTATCGCTTGATGGTAATTACCAAGGGGGATTTGTTTGACCAAGAGAGCAAAATTGCCCGTTCGGGTCTCGCCGATTACTTTCGTCATGTTGAAGTGGTCAGTGAGAAGCACCCCACCAGCTATGAGCGAATTCTCCGCCGATACGACATCGCCCCCCAAGAATTTTTGATGATTGGCAACTCACTGCGCTCCGATATTTTGCCAGTGCTGACCATCGGTGCGCATGCGGTGCATGTGCCCTATCATTTGACCTGGCAACACGAGCATGTTGAGGTGCCCCTTGACCAACGCCATTGGCATGAGTTCCCCACGTTGGGTGCAGTTGCGCAGTGGCTTGCAGAATCTGTCTAGTGCGGTATAATCGGAGCGCTTACTCTGATGGCAGCGTTGCCATGTGTATGGTGAATAAGACGAGGAACTTCATGACACGCACATCAAAGGACAAAGCGATGCCCGCCACGAAACCCCGAATTGCCATGTTGACGAGTGGCGGTGACGCCCCAGGCTTGAACGCAGTCATCCGGGCTGCTGTGAAATCAGGTGAGGCGCTCGGCTACGAAATGCTTGGTGTCGAAGATGGATTTGAGGGATTGTTGGCCACGCCGCGCTACAAAGTGCTCACGAGTAACGATGTCCGGGGATTGCTCCCCCTTGGTGGTACCATTTTGCGCACCACCAACCGCGGTCATTTCAATGGCCCCCGCGTTGTCGGCGCTCCCGACGATCCCTATCTTGAAGCCGCAGAAAACATCAAATCCATGGGTCTTGCAGGCCTAATCACCATTGGGGGCGAAGGCACACAGACCATTGCACTTGAGCTTGCACGGCTGGGTGTGCCCGTCATTGGTGTCCCCAAGACAATCGACAACGATCTTGCCGGCACCGATCGCACCTTTGGCTTCGATACCGCCTTGCAAGTCGCCACCGATGCGCTCGATCGCCTGCATACCACCGCTGCCAGCCATAACCGGGTCATGATTCTTGAAGTCATGGGGCGACATGTGGGCTGGATTGCCCTGCACAGCGGGATTGCCGGTGGCGCGGACGCCATTCTCATCCCCGAAATCCCGTTTGAAGTCGAAAAAATCGCCGACCATGTGACCCAGCGTGATCGCAACGGGCACACGTTTAGCATTGTGGTGGTCGCCGAGGGTGCCTTCCCCAAAGGTAAACAACCAATCTACGCCGATAATGGACGCCTGGGTGGTGTGGGTCAGATGCTGGCCGAGCAGATACAAGCACTCACCGGCAAAGAGTCGCGGTGTGTGGTGCTTGGTCATCTGCAACGGGGTGGTTCACCGACTCCGTACGACCGCATTTTGTCGACACGCTTCGGGGCCGCCGCCGTGCGCGCGTTGCACGAAGGTATCACCGGTGAAATGGTCGCACTCAGCGCGCAGTCGATCACCACGGTGCCCATTGCCGAAGCAGTCAGCCACCTCAAAACCATTCGGCTTCACGATGATTTGGTGCGTACCGCCAAAGGCATCGGCGTCGTTTTTGGTGATTGATCCTGCGCGATTGATACACACTCCGTCACCTCCATGCCGATTGGCATGGAGGTGGTTTTTATGGGCTCACCATGATGCGCTCAAAGACAAAGCGCACCGCTTCTTGATCGCTTTCGCCCGTCACCACAACGCTCCACTCACCCTCCATCGTAAACAAGACGTTGACTCGATGGGTGCCGACTGCCACGGTGTCGGCTAGTGGGCGATTGCTCCCCATGACCATCCCCGGCATCTGCAAATCGAGTGCCACGGTGCGGATATCGACGGCTTGCCCGGCACGTTGAAAGATGATGTCAACGGGTACCGACTGATTGACGACCGGTGCCTGTGCAAATTGTAGTGTGACCACAAGATCGTCTTGTTGGACCTGGTAGCGTGGCCCTGTGCCACACGCGCTCAACAGAACCAGCATTGTGCAGAATACCCCCAACCAGCACCCATACCTCCATGTGAATTTCATGGTGTTGACTCCGTCTGCGTGGGAATGGGGTAGCGGAGCGAAAACAAAAATCCGACGATGATGTGTTCGATATTGATGAGCATGAATAACCCCGATAGTGCGATTGCAAAAGCACTTGCGTAATCGTATGCGGCAAGCAAGCCAATCAACACTGCCTCCCGCACACCAAGCCCCGACACACTGATTGGTAGCGCCTGCAACAATGAAATTTGCCCAGTGGCTCCCAAAATGGCTGGCAGTGGGATGCGCTCCAATCCGAGCGCCCAAAACAACAACATGATGCGAATGGCAGTCGAAAGCGCTGACCCGAGTGTGGCAATGATGAGCATCCCAGCTGCACGCCCGCCAATATTGAGTGGGCGAAACTGCTCAGTGATGCGATCATAGCGATCACGCCACCGCCCCGGGATGAGCAATCGCATCACCCCCAGTACCCATTGGCGGCTCGTACGCATCAGAATCGCTGGCAACATGCTGAAAATTACCACTGCGAGCCCGATCGTGGCAATCTGGATACTTGGTTGCGCTTCAGCCGGGAAGGTGGTGGCGATACTGGCCAACCCGATGAGCGCCATAATGGCCATGGCGGCCACGTCACAGAGTCGCTCCACAAAAATACTAAAGAGCAAACTCGGCATCGGCCGTGTGGCACTGCGCAAATACAGCGATTTGGCGAAATCACCACTTTGCCCCGGCGTCGTGCTCCCCAAAAACAACCCCACCGTGTAAATACTGCTCAAGTAGCCGATGCCTGGCGGGTTGAGGGCGAGTTCGCGCAAGATGATCTGCCAGCGCCACGCTTTCACGATGATGAAAAAGGGCATCAAGACCAGCGATACAACCACCGGCCACCAATCGACCTGTTGGAGCGAGGTTGCCAACAGGGTCAGATCGGTGTGCCACAAAAAGAAACCGAGCAAGATGGGACCAATGAGGCGCATGCCCCAGCGCAAGATGCTGGTGCGCATTAGCGGTGCTCCGTGTCGCGGCGCTGGAAGCGTAAGCCGGCGATTTGCTCTGCCAAAAGCCCAAACATGAAGACCACAATTGCCCCCACAAAAAACATCACGGCTGAGTTGGGGATGCGCAATCGGCCAGGATCGGTCACCAAATAACTCACGGCAAACGATACAACGCTCAACAATGACAAACTGAGCGATACTGGGAAGAAGATGCGCATCGGCGCAAAGAGCGTGGTGATACGCAAAATAATGCCCGTAAAACGAAAGCCGTTGCGAAAGAGTTTTTGGGCGCTCTGCCCGCTCCGGCGCGGCTCCACATGAATGGGAATGAACTTGATGTGATACCCCGCCTTGCCGAAGGCCAAGGCGCTGGTGGTCGGCCATGACATCTTGTTGGGCAAGAGGTGGATGAATTCCATCATCACGCTCCGTCGCATGGCGCGGAAGCCTGAGGTGAGATCGCGCATGTCCATTTCGACCAAATAACTCCCGAGGCGGTTGAGCAACGTGTTGCCCAGCCAACGAATCGTGTTTTGTTGGCCACTGCGACTGCGCTCGCCAATGACGAGGTCGTATTCACGCATGTGTTGGAGTAATGTGGGGATGTCTGCCGGGTTGTGTTGCCCATCGGCATCCAAAACGACCACCACATCGCCGTGTGCGGCTCGCACCCCCGTCTTGATGCCGGCACCGTTGCCGATATTCACGGGGCGGCGGATGACCCGCGCACCTGCGTGCTCTGCGAGCGTCGCCGTCTGGTCACGTGAGCAGTCGTCTACCACGATGACTTCGGCCTCGGGAAGTACCTCATAGACACCGTGGACTACTCGGCCAATGGTAGCCTCTTCGTTGTGGGCCGGGATGACCACACTCACACTAAACGGCCATGCACCCGTGCTTGACATTCCTTCCCTCTTTCGCACACTCAGTTCTACTCACTCTTGAGTATACTCGTTTCTGGTGGCCCTGTGCGGTGTTACCTGTCAGTGACCATCGTCTATGGTATAATACGCCAAGTATGGTGATTTTGCATCTGTTGATGGAGTCCTAGCATGGCACGACTTTCGCGCGCTGAGCGCAAACGGATCAACGCCCGCGCCAGCGCTGGCGTGGCAACTGAATCTGGTGTTCTTCCCGCTTCTCCTCTCCTCGATGAGCCAGCCGTGGCTGACGCACACCATGTCGTCACTCCGGCCGTTGATCAACCGACGCGCCTCATCCGCAGTGCACGTCGCATGGCGGCTCGTGCGAGCGGGCGACACCACGACATCGAATCCGAGTATGCCCTTATCAGCCATGACCTACGCCGTATTGCCATCTGGGGAAGCATCTTGGTGGTGTTGATGGTCGCGTTGAGCATGGCCAATCTTTTCTAAACCGAACCTCTGCAGGCAATCGCTGTGACATTGTCATACAATGACGAACAGCAAACACGAAACACCCCCAAAGGCGTCGCCTTTGGGGGTGTTTCACACGTGCGATTGCTTGACGTACTTACTTCTTGGTGGTGCGGTTGGCAATCTGTGCTTGCTGATCCTGGCTGTTCTTGAGGCGCTTCATGAAACGCTCAACCTGACCAGCGGTGTCGACGATACGTTGCTCACCGGTGTAAAACGGGTGGCAGTTGGAGCAGACGTCCAAACGCAACCCCTGCTTGGTGGCGACGGTGGGCCACTCGGTGCCACAGCCGGCGCAGACGTACGCGGTCTGAAATGTTTTGGGATGAATGCCCTGCTTCACCATCTGCTCCTTACTGTGCAGCCTCGTCAGTGTAGACACTGACTTGCTTCTGTGAGCGACTGTAGTGCTCAAATACCACGCGGCCTGGAATCATCGAGTAAATGGTGTAGTCACGGCCCAAACCGACATTCTTGCCAGGTTTGAACTTGGTGCCGTTCTGGCGCACAATCACTTCGCCAGCGTTGACAACTTCACCACCAAAGCGCTTGACTCCCAACATCTTCGGATTGCTGTCACGACCGTTGCGTGAACTACCAACACCCTTCTTATGTGCCATGACGTCTGCTCCTCTGTAGCGAGTATCTTATTCTTCGGTGGCCGCTTCAGCTTTGCTAGCCTTCTTGCGAGTGCTCTTGGCTGCCTTCTTTTCGCCCTCAAGCTCGATTTTGGTGACCTCGATGCGCGTCAAATCCTGACGGTGACCCGTGCGTCGGCGATAACGCTTCTTGCTCTTGTAGCGGAAGACCACAATCTTGTCGTCTTGCACTGCGCCAATCACCTTGGCAACCACACGTGCTCCAGCAATTGTTGGCGCGCCGACGGTGGTCGTTTCGCCACCAATCAACAATACCTCGTCAATGCTGATCTCACTGCCTGCCTCAGCGTCGCTCTGCAGGGCAATATCGAGCACTTGCCCCTCTTGTACGCGGTATTGCATGCCGCGATCTCGAATAATGGCGTACAACGTATTCTCCCTTGCCGCTGCTGTTTCCAACGGCTGACTTCCGTTGGCGCCGCAACTTCTACTCTGCGAATCCACTTTTATTTGTGGAAGATTACCAACGTTTAGTATACAGGGATGATACCCGCGTGTCAAACGCGGTTTGCTATCCAGAATGCACCGTTTTTACCGTGCTCCCCCCTCCTTTCACTGAGTTCCCCGACTAGGCGTCGCCATAGTTGACGTTTGCCAACCAGCATGGTATAGTTTCTTCAATACCCCTAGGGGGTATGTACATCATCACACATAAGGGAGTAAGAGGCGATGACGAAGCCACTTGAGATTAGCGACAACGAATTCGAGACCAAAGTACTGCAATCAGAAGTACCCGTGTTGGTTGATTTTTGGGCACCATGGTGTGGTCCATGTCGCGCCGTAGCCCCGATTTTGGAGGAGCTGGCCGGGGAGTACGCTGGGAAAGTGCACATCGTGAAGGTCAATACCGACAAAGACGTACAGTATGCGGTCAAATACGGCGTACAAGCCATCCCAACGATGATTTTCTTCAAAGACGGCAAAGAGTTTAACCGTGTCATCGGCGTCAAGGCCAAGTCGGCGTTGAAGGCAGATTTCGACGCCGTCGCACAGTAGGTTGCCGTCATGAGTGATGATCCGCTACAGTTAAGCGACACCGCCCGGAGCGAGCTCGCTACGCGTTTGGTGCGCATCGAGGGGCAAGTACGCGGCGTACAGCGGATGCTCTCCGATGGACGCGACTGTCACGATATCGTCACCCAGCTCGCAGCGATTCGAGCCGCCGTGACCAGTGTCAGTGTGGCACTTGCGGAGCGTTGCGCCCAAGAGTCGTTGTGCCAGAGTGATACCATGACGAGCGCCGAAGTCGATCGTGTGTTGGCGCTGTTGCGCGCAACGCGCTAACACACACACGTTTAGCACCTCGTCACCAAGCCTCTCACGCAGTTTTGTCGTGGGAGGCTTCTGCGTGCCAGCCAATCTGCCTGGCCAAGATACGATCGCTGAGACGTGGTGCCCATGCTGCCAGCTGCAGTGCCAGCCAATCTTGCCAGCGGGTGTATGCCACCCGTGATTTGTGCCGGAGTACGTGCCCGACTACCTGCGCAACGCGATCGGGTGTGATTGCGGTGCGCTGGCGCCGACGTTCGCCGTTTGTGCCGAGGCGGTGCTGAAAAAACTCACTTGCTACGGTGCCGGGGCGTACCACACTCAACGCAATCGGGGTGCCTACGAGCTCGACTCTGAGTGCATCACAAAGCCGTTCAACGGCCCCCTTGCTGGCACAGTATCCACCGTTGTAGGGTAGCCCGAGTACCCCAACCACCGATGAAATGACCACGATGTGCCCTGTGCCCTGGCGTTGAAAATAGGGTAGACACGCTTGTATGCTGTGGAGAAGACCTGCCACGTTGACCTCGAAGCATGCGAGCAGGTCGGCATAGGCCAGTGTGGCCACGGGACTCGTCAACCCGACGCCCGCATTGCAGATGATGGCATCGATATGACCGTAGTGCGCCACAGCGTGTGCAATGGCCGCCTCAACGTCCGCTTTGTGGCGCACATCACAGCGGATGCACAAATGTTGCTCTGGATTGGGCAGGGTGGCTTGGATGGCGCAGAGTTGCTCGTATCGCCGCGCCAACAAGACCACGTTGGCGCCGTGCTCTGCGAGGAGCCGCGCGCAGGCTTCACCAATCCCCGCACTTGCGCCCGTGATGATGTAGGTGGCGGATGGGTTCATCGATCTTTCCTTCGGCTATGCGACCGTCATTCTTCGGTCTTGGTACGAAATTGCTTGAGTTGATGTGTCTGATACACCTGCTGGTAGTAGTCGATGAGTTGATCCATCGAGCCTTGCCAACTTTTGTGCTGTGCGTATGCCCAGGCCTGATGTGCCAGCGTATGCCGGAGTGTCTCGTTGTGCTGTAGTAATTGTACCGCCGCAATGAGACTGTCTGGGTTGTGATGATCATAGACGATGCCGTTGCTGCCGTCGCGCATGGTGTCGCGCAGACCACCCACAAAAGGTGCCACCACGGGGATGCCGCACGCCATCGCCTCTAGCGGGGCCAGCCCGAAGGTTTCGCTTTGTGATGGAAACACGAAGAGGTCTGCGGCGTTGTAGGCGTCGATGAGTGCTTCACCCTGGAGTACCCCAGCAAAATAGGCGTTGGTGCCCGCAAAATGCTGGCGCGCACGTGCAGTTTGTGGTCCTCCACCCACAAGCGCTACTCTGACTCCAGGGAGCTGGGTGAGAGGCTTGAGTGCGTCGATGTTTTTTTCCTTGCTGAGTCGCCCTACGTACAAAATCAGCAGATCATCGGGATGCCCGCCACTTAGTTGCATGCGGAGCGCTTCGTTGCGGGTGGTGCGCCGAAAGCGTGTCAAGTCGATGCCACGACTCCAATGGGCTGTGCGCTGGATCCCGTTGCGCTGGAGTTGCTCGAGTGTCGACTGTGACGGGGCCAAATTGAGTTGAGCACGGTTGTGCCAGATGCGGAAATACCGCCAGGCCGTGTTGATGCCCCAGGCGCCTGCATACTGCGTGACATAATAATCGATGTCCATATGAGTTGATGCAACCAGTGGTACACGCCCAATCTGTGCCATCATGGTGCCCACGGCGCCGATAAACGTGGGATTCATCACATGGATGAGATCGGGGCGGAAGTCGCGAATGCCTTGGACCCCCATGTACGTCGGCATACTGCAGTAGAGTTCACGATAGAGTGGAAAGCGTGGTCCCCATGACGGGTACACACGGATGTCCTCGTAGTGCGTTGGTGCGGTAGGGGGCGCAAAGACGATGACCTCATGACCGTGATGACGCATCCGGTTGAGCATTTGTAAGGTAATCGCGACGACGCCGTCGACTTTGGGCAAAAAGGTTTCTGTAAAGAGAGCAATCCGCATTATTATTGTGCTCCTCATGAATCCGAATTTCCCCACATCGTACGCAATGCAGATGCAATTTGGGTTAAGTGCATGCAAAAAAATCAGCGACTGAGGGGGCTACATGGTCATCCATGCGGGAGGTACATCGCTCACCCATACATGCTACAATACCGGTGTTAATGTGACAAACATGCGGAGGTATTGTCGTGGTGATGACACCCAAACGACTGAGCGGATTTTTTGCTGAAACATCCCCAGCGGTGTTGCGTATTTTGGCGCATAGTTTGTTGTTTGGTTTGGCTGCAAGTGTCTCCGACGTGTTGTTTAATTTTTATTTATCGAGTCTCGGCTATGGCAATGAAGTCGCTGGCCAAATGAATTCAATTTTCCGGGCGGCTGGGGTGGTTTTTGGTATACCGATGGGCATGCTGATTGATCGAACCGGTGCGCGGCGCGTGCTCACGTTCAGCATTTTAGCGTATGCGGTGGGTTGGATTGCGGTATTGGCCTGGCAAGACATCATGTTGTTGCGTGTCTTTTATTTTTTGGTGGGAGCTGCGAATATCGCCACGTACACGGCCATTATTCCGCTGTTGAGTAGTGTGATTGAGCCCAAACAGCGTGCGACGTTTTTCGGCATCAACGCCGGTGCAACCGTGGCAGTGGGATTTGTGGGCTCGCTCTTTGGTGGTGCATTGCCGGCATTGCTTGCGCCGTTGTTTGGGGCTACGGCCACCGATGTCATCTCGTACCGCGTGGCATTGTTGAGTGTATCCCTGATTGGCTTTATCGCCATTGTGCCGTTGTTTGGTTTGGGAGCAGCGGTCACCAAACAACAAAACACCATGGTTGCTCCAACCAATGCCGATGCCCCCAAGCTGCCCTTTGTGACATTGCTCTTGTTTGGCTCACAAGCCTTTTTGCTCGGGATTGGGGGCGGCATGGTGGTGCCCTTTCAAAACCTCTTTTTCCGCCAACAATTTGATTTACCTGACGCTCAGGTAGGGTTGATTTTGGCCATTTCGGCATTCGTAATGGGATTTGGGAGCATCATTGGTGGGCCGTTGGCACATCGTTTTGGTCTGCGCAATGCAGCTGCTTGGACGCGGTTTTTGGCTGCGCCCACGTTATTGCTCATGCTCGTCCCCAACTTGTGGGTGTCTTCGGCTGCATATTACGTGAGTCGTCTGGTCATCGGAGTCACCTTCCCCCTTGCAGATGCACTGGTCATGCAGTCGGTCCCGCCGCATCAGCGTGGCATCTCGACGAGTCTGACCAGCATGCTCTGGTCGCTGGGGTGGTCGTTGGCAGCGTTGGGGAGTGGCTACATTCAGGCGCATACCGGATTTTTCTGGGTCATGATTGCGTCAGGTGCGGCCTACATCGCCGGCGCACTTTCGTTCTATGTCATTCCCTTCAAAGATGCGGGGCACTAGTATGCACATACTGAGAGAAGGCGCAGATGCGCGGTGGTGCGTTTATGCTCCGGGGTGGGCACCATGACTGCGTGGTTACGCATGCGGCGTGATGCGCTCCGCGCAGTATCGCCGGTCGTCTATCGCATCTTTGTGGTGGTGGTCTTTGCCGGTTTGGCGGGGAGTGTCCCCGAAGTCATCTTTAATTTTTATGTGCAAAGTCTGGGCCACGACAACAGCGTGGCTGGGCAGTTGGCCGGAGTTGTCCGTCTCGCCGGTTTTGTGTTCGGGGTACCGCTTGGTCTCATGGTTGACCGCTTTGGCGGCATCCGTGCCATTCAGGCTGGCGCTGTGCTCAACACCCTCGTCTGGATTGGCTTGGTGCAGAGCACCGATTTGACGGTCATCCGGGTCCTGTATTTTTTTGCCGGTGTCTTTGCGAGTTCGGTCATGGTGGGTACCGTGCCAACGCTGACGCGGGTCGTGCCAGTCGAGCAACGGGCCCAAGTGTTGGGCATGAATTTTTCGTTGTTCGTCCTGATGGGATTTCTTGGTGCCTTATTGGGAGGCTGGCTCCCTGGCGTCATTGCCACATTCCGGGGCATCTCAGCAGTCAGTGCAGATGCCTACCAGGCGGTGCTGTATGTGCCCATCGTATTGAGTGTCTGCGCCTTCATCGCGTTGCGCGGTATTCATGCACGAGTAGGTCTGCTGGCGCCACAGGGCACCGTCAGTGCTGCCAGTGATGTGGCAGTGGCGTCGTCGGTGCCGGGTATCATCCTGATGACCACCGGCAATTTGACCATGGGGTTTGCTGGTGGTGTGTTGCATCCGTTCATGAATCTTTTTTTTCGGCAGGAGTATGCCTTTCCCGATGCAACTGTCGGATTGTTCATTGCCGGTTTAAGTTTGGCCTTGGGGCTTGGGGGCATGTTCGGTCGGCCAGTCGCACAGGCCCTGGGGCCACGGCGTGGCTTGGTCGTGCTCCTCGGATTGGCCGCGGTGACGGGCGCTGGTACGCTCATTCCACAACCGTGGGTGGCGTATGCGTGTTATGCGCTGAGTACGTTCTTGATTGGCATGGCGTTTCCGTTTTTTGACCTGTTGTTGATTGCCTCGGTGGCTCCACAGCAACGTGGTCTCACCAAGAGTATTGCCAGCATGCAGTGGTCAATTGGCTGGGCTACTGCTGCCTTTCTGAGTGGGCAATTGCAAGTGCAATATGGTTTTTGGTTGCCCATCGTACTGTTTGCTTGTGGCCAAGGGGTGGCAGCATTGGTGGTCTGGTATTTGCCCTACCGCGATCGGGGCCCGGCGATGGTCGCCGTTGCGGCAGGGGGGCGTGGGTCGGTGTGATTCGTGCGGACGTGGAATCGAGTTCAACGGAATGAGGCTCATTGTGCTTTCTTTGCGCTCCCAATGGCGGGAATTCACAGCAGGTGGATCACCTGCCGTCTATCGCATTTTGATTCATGGGATGTTGTTCGGGTTGTCGTTTAGCATTTCGGACATTTTGTTCAACTTCTACCTTACGAGCATGGGCTACGACAATGCCGTAGCTGGGCAGATGCAGTCGATTTTTCGTCTGGCTGGCGTTTTTTTGGGCTTGCCGATTGGGATGATTATTGACCGTATCAGTGCATTGCGCATGCTCTACATCGGTATCCTCGTGTATGCCATTGGCTGGGGAGTGTTGCTTACCTTTGATCGGAGCACCTTGGAGACGCCGTGGGGCACGGTGCCACCTCAGCAGATCATGAATGTCGTCTATTTTTTCATTGGTGCGGCCAACATGGCCACCTACACGGCGGTGGTGCCGTTGCTCAGCACCGTGATTGAGCCCAAGCGTCGCGCCGCCATGTTTGGCATTAATGCGGCTGCCTCGACCATGGTCGGGTTTGTGGGGAGCTTGGTGGGTGGTTCGTTGCCAGGGGTTGTGGCGCCCATCTTGGGTGTGGATGCGACTTCAGAGCCCGCCTATCGCACTGCCATGTACACCGTGGTTGTCTTCGGATTACTGGCCACGGTGCCGTTGCTGGGGGTGAGTGCACATGCCAAAAAGCAGGCACAAGCAGCCTCAACGACGGCGACCACTGTCGAACAACCAATCGCAAGCGTCCCATTTACGCGCATTTTGCTGTTGGTGACTCCGTCGTTCTTTTTTGGCACGGCTGGGGGGCTGTTTGTGCCCTTTCAGAATCTCTTTTTTCGCCAAGAATTCGGCATGAGCGACAGCATGGTGGGGGTGAATCTGGCGTTAGCCGCGTTGGGCATGGGGATCGGGAGCATGATTGGCGGCCCGTTGTCGGTGCGTCTCGGTGTGCGCCGTGCCGCAGCGTGGTCACGCGCACTTGCGGCTCCGCTGACTTTGATGATGCTCATCCCGTGGTTGCCCTTGGTCGCATTTTCTTATGATGTCAATCGACTCTTGGTGGGGCTCACATTTCCACTTTTTTCGGTCCTCATGATGCAAACGGTGCCACTCCATCAACGCGGTACCAGTACGAGCATGAGTAGCATGTCGTGGTCGTTGGGGTGGGCGGCAGCCTCGGCACTGAGTGGCACGTTGCAGGCTGATGGATTCACGATTGTGCTCATCCTGTCGGCCGTCAGCTACGTCATTTCAGGCACATTGGTTGCCGTTTTGCCCTACCGCGACAATCTTGAGTAGTGTGATTGAAAAACCACCAGTGGTGTGATCTAGGCGGTACCACGGCAACGCCGTGGTACCGCCTCGCGTTATTCGCTATGGTCGCTGACAGTGACGGTGCCCTGTGGCCGGGGGAGTGGCCATGCGGCCACGACGGCTGGGATGAGCGCCACCCCAGCACCAATCATGACTCCGGTCATGCCGAACGCCATGTAGCCGAGCCCTGATGCGACCGTGCCCAAGAGCCGCCCGAGTGCGTTGGCACTGTAATAAAAACCGATGTCGAGGCTGAGTTGGTGCTCGGTCGCATAGGCGGTAATCAGGTAGGAATGCAGGGCCGAATTGAGTGCAAAGACGACACTAAAACAGAGCACTCCACCGAGGATAATCCAGACCGACTGTGGCCACCACCAATGCGCGGCAGCGGTAAGCAGGCAGACCACCATCGGGAAGACGGCGAGCATGGCGGTGAGTACGCCGTCAGGCGCACGGCGACCGTGTAGGAGGCGCGGTGTGGTTGCTTGAATCACGCCGTATCCGATGGTGTAGGCGGCCATGACCGCCCCGGCCTGCCAAAACCCCCAACCGGGAGCTTGTGCCAGGAAGAGGGGCAGAGCGATGGCCAACCAGACATCACGTGCTCCAAATAAAAAGATGCGTGCAAACGAGAGGCGATTGACGGCTGGGCTCTTGGCAAACAATGCCCCCAATTGTTTGACTTTGGTCGTGCCAATCTCACTGTGAATCCCGAACGTCAGCACGAGACCAGTCGCTACTACACCCGCAAGCCCAAGAAAGGCGTTCTGGGCCCCAAAAGCCAACAACAGTGCGCCACCGACAAAGAACCCCACCCCTTTGAGCGTGTTCTTGGCGCCGGTGAGCAGACTAATTGCACCAAATAACCCGCCCTGGCCAGCGTGACGAGCGAGGGTGGCGATGGCACTTTTGGCACTGATTTTGGTTATATCCTTGGCGACTCCAGCACTCCCCTGCCAGAGCATGACCGCCCATAGTGGTGCAGTGTAGCCGGGGATGCTCAGCCCGATGAGGGTGAACAACTGGAGGGCAATGCCGAGGCGCATGGTCTGAAGGAGACCGAGACGTTGGGCAATCCGCCCTCCCGTCATGTTCACGATGATGCCACAGGCCTCGTAGATGACAAAGACGAGGGCGAGATCGAGCGCAGTATAACCGAGCTGATAGTAGTGAAAGAGGACCAGCATGCGCAAGGCCCCGTCACTCAGTGTGAGGAGACTATATGCGACTCCAATCCGGGCAGCCGTGCTCTGTTCCATCATTGCAGCCCCAGCGCCTGTGTGATGTGGTTGGTGAGCTCAACCATGCGCTGCGAGTAGCCCATCTCGTTGTCGTACCACGCCAAAATCTTCACCTGGGTGCCGCCCGTGACCATGGTGGCACTGCTGTCGACGATACTTGAATGCGGGTCGCTGCGGAAATCACTGGAGACGAGCGGCGCCTCCTCGTAGGCCAAAATGCCCCGGAGTTGTGGGGTCTGACTGGCGTGTTTGAGGATGTTGTTGACTTCAGCCACCGTGGTTGGGCGCTCGACCTCAAAGACACAATCAGTGAGCGAAGCTCCGAGCATGGGCACCCGCACGGCAACGCCGTCTAATTTGCCGTTGAGTGCTGGGATGATGAGTCCGATGGTCGATGCCGATCCCGTGCTGGTGGGGATGAGATTGGTCGAGGCCGAGCGGGCGCGGCGTACATCCTTGCTCGGCTTGTCGACCACACTCTGCGTGTTGGTCATGCAGTGAAGCGTGGTAATCATGCCGTGCTTGATGCCTAGCGTGCTGTGGATGACATGGGCAATCGGGGCGAGACAGTTGGTGGTGCACGATGCGGCTGTCACGACGCGGTGGTGTTGGGGCTGATAGTGTGTGTGATTGACTCCCATCACAATGTTGAGAGCGCCGCTCTTGATGGGCGCTGCGACGATGACTTGCTTGACACCCGCCGCAAAAAACGGCTCCAGCTGAGCTGTGGTGCGGTACTTGCCACTGCACTCCCAGACAATGTCGCAGTCCGCCCAGTCGGCTGGATCAATGCTGGTGGTGTGGCTGAGTGGCACAACGGCGCCGTTGAGGGCCAATCCCCCGTCGTGTGCACGACTCGCCGGGTTGGCTCGACCATGCACGCTGTCGTAGTTGTATAGGTAGGCACACATCTCGGCGTCGCCGTTGGGCTCGTTGATGCGCCGCCAATGCCACTCTGGATGATGCTGGATCCCGGCACGGGCCGCAATGCGCCCAATGCGCCCAAATCCGTTTATCCCGATGCGAACCATAAATTCCTCCAAATTATTTCAAATACATTTGAAATATTAAAATACATTTGAAATAATTGCAAGAGATATGATAGGCTATGGGCAAGAATCGGAAGTGGCAGTGGTGTAATGGAGGGGAGGCGCACATGGATTTGCGGCATCGATTAGAGCTCATGGGGCATCCAGAGCGCTTTGCGCTCCTGATGGCGATGCGTGAACGTGACATAACGGCGCATGAAGCAAGTATGATTATGGGGATGAGTGCGAGTGCGGCCTCGTATCAACTGCGTATTATGAGTGAGCAGGGGTTGATTGTGGGGCGGCGCAGTGATGTAGATGCGCGCACTATTTATTACCGGTTACAACGAGGTGCATTTCACGAGGTCATCCGAGCGTTGGCACAAGAGTTCGGCCAACCGCATCCGGTGATTGCGGGGAGTGTGGTGGCGTTTTTGTGTCGCGCCAACAGTGCGCGCTCGCAGATGGCAGAAGCGTGGGCTCGGCGCTACGTATCACCAGAGATAACCGTCGTCAGTGCGGGGGTCGAGCCGAGTCGCATGCACCCATTGACGATTACGGTGATGCAGGAGGTGGGCATCGACGTGCATGAGCAGGTCGCCAAGCAGCTCCAGGAGCTCGACGTTGTGCCCACGCACGTGATTTCGGTGTGTGATTATGCGCGGCCGCATGTTGAGGCGTACTTCACGACGCAGCCAAAGCAGCACTGGAGCATCGCCGATCCAGCTCGGCGTGCAGACATTGCTGATTTTCGTGTAGCGCGTGACGAAATCGAGCGCCGCATCAAGGAGTGGTACCTGCCCCAGAGTGCCTAGAAGAAGCCGTAAATGCCCCAGCCGCCGTCGACGACGAGTTGTTCGCCGACGATGAACGCGGATTCAGCGCTCGCCAAGAAGACGGCTGGTCCGGCAATATCACTGACCTCGCCGACACGGCGAATAGGGGTGCGTGCGATGATGGGGGCGCGATCGAGTTTGCCTTGTGCCACGAGACTGTCTTGGAGGGGGGTACGGATCCAGCCCGGCGAAATGCAGTTGACACGCACGCCGTGTGGCGCCCATTCGGTGGCAAGTGAGCGAGTGAACTGGAGCACGGCTCCTTTGGAGGCGGCATAAGCGGCGCGCATGGGAATGCCCTGAAATGAATGCAATGAGCCGATGTTGACGATGGTGCCAAAGCCGTTGGCGACCATGATGCTCCCGGCTGCCCGACAAAAATAAAACGTGCCGTTGACGTTGATGTCGAGGGCACGTTGCCAGGCTTCGTCGCTGAGCTCGGTGGTGGGTGAGACCATGGGGATGCCCGCTGAGTTCACCAGGGCATCGACGGTGCCCCAGTGTGCGACCACCTCAGCAACGACGGCGTTGACTGCTGCGGAGTCGCGCACATCACACGGGGTGACCATGGCTTCACCACCAGATTGCGTAATCTCGGTGGCGAGTTCGTTGAGTTCGTCACCATTGCGGCTCACCAAGGCCACTCGTGCTCCTTCGGCTGCATACGCAAGGGCAATGCCGCGCCCAATACCGCGGCCAGCGCCAGTGATAATGGCGGTACGACCAACAAGACGACGCATACTCATGGTGTGCTCCTTTTTTGATGCAAACGCGAGAATCGTTTATGATACCCACAAAGAGTAGGTGAGAGGGTGAACGGAGACATGGTACACGAGATTTATGTTTTGCGCCATGCGGCCCCAGATCGCGGCAGTGGTATTGTATACAACGTGCCACCTGGCCCGCCACTGACGGCCGTTGGTCGCAAAGAGGCCTTGCAGGCAGCGGCGTTTTTGCGTGAAACAGCGGCGCAGATCGATGTGGCGTACGTCTCCCCCTTTGTGCGGACACGTCAGACTGCCATGGTCGTGAGTGAGCATTTGGCCTGCCCATTTGCCTATGTCGAGAGCATTCAAGAGAGTGCGCCTGGTGAATCACATCAACAGGTCAAGGAGCGGGTGCGCACGTTTTTGCAGGAACTTGATCAACGCGGTGTCCACCGTGTGTTGCTTGTTACCCACGGATGTTGTGTGTTGGCCACGTTACAACTGACTACCGCCGATACGATTGACCTCCGGGGGCATACCTACGACTACGGCAATCAATCACCGACCGCTGGCATTTGGCATGGGGTACGGAATCAGAGCGGTTTGTACGATTGGGAGCTAGCGTTCAAGCCAACGGTGCTTTCGTAGGGGCAACAATCGGCCATCGGGCATCCGTGGCATGGCGGGCAGTGGTCGGCACATTTTTGTGGATCAACGAACGTGCGGGCATAGCCACTTTGACGGCAGCGGGGGCGTTGAGCGGTGCAGTGGTGGATGCAGACCTCGACCATCATGGCATGGGCGTTGCGGGCCATGGCGGCATCGCCGAATGCCGTATCGGCCTCGACCACGGCTTGCAGGGCATCGTACGGGGCATCCATGGCATCAATGTAGTCAGCGAAGAGCTTGGTACGATGCAAAAAACGCCGTGCGTATGCATCAACGATGAAGAGCGGCACGTCGCCGGCGTAGAGCAGAATGGTGTCGGCGCTTTCGCGGCCAATCTGTGGGAGTTGTCGTAGGGCGTGGCGCGCCTGTGCCCGTGGCAACGCGAAGATGGTGTCGAGATGATTCGGCAATGTGACGATATGTTGGGCGAGGCGCACGAGCGCTTCGCCTTTGCGTGAGTAGAATGCGCAGGGTTTGCACAGGGCTGCGATGTGAGCCGGATTTGCGGTGGCGAGTGCCGGAAACGAGGTAATTCCGGCGTTGAGGAGCCGAATCACGGCTGCCTCGACTGCCTCCCAACGGGTTTGTTGTACGAGCACCATCCCCAGCGTGATTTCGAGGCCACGGTCGGCACCATGCAGGGGCCACCACCGTGGCTCATGCGCAAAGTGACCCGCCAGCATGGTGAGGGCGGTGGTGAGGCGTGATTTAGCGCTCGAAGGCGTGTTTGTCGACAAATGCGACCTCAACTGGGTAGTTGCCGGTGAAGCATCCATTACAAAAGCCCTGGGAGCGGGTAGCGCGTTGTAGGCCATCGAGTGATAGGTAGGCCAACGAATCGAGACCGAGATGGGCACAAATCTGGGAGACGTCCATGCGATGGGCGATAAGCTCGGGGTAAGTGGCCATGTCGACTCCGAGGTAGCATGGATGTTTGATGGGGGGCGACGAGACGCGCATATGCACTTCTTTGGCGCCGGCGGAGCGGAGCATTTTGACCATGGGGCCAGAGGTATTGCCACGGACAATGCTGTCGTCAATGATGATGATGCGTTTCCCGTTCAAGTTATCGCCGAGCGGGTTGAATTTGAGTTGGATGCCCACTTTGCGTAGGCGGTCGTCTGGTTGGATGAAGGTACGCCCGATGTAGCGATTCTTGATTAGGCCTTCGGTGTATGGGATACCAGATTGTTGGGCATACCCGATGGCTGCCGGCACGCCACTGTCGGGCACGGGGATGACGATATCGGCTTCAATTGGCGATTCTTGGGCCAAAATGCGCCCAGCTTCGACCCGAGCCGAGTGGAGCGTGTTGCCGTCGATGTGGGAATCGGGGCGTGCGAAGTAGATGTACTCGAACAAACACAGCGCACGTTGTGGCGCCGCATGGCGACCAATGGTGCGGGGACCGGTAGCATCAATGGCGACGATTTCGCCGGGATCGAGTTCGCGCACGTACTCAGCGCCAATGGTGGCAAGGGCGCAACTTTCGGAGGCTACCACCCACCCGTTGCCGATGCGTCCGAGGCAGAGTGGGTGCACGCCCCACGGGTCGCGCACTGCATAGAGGGTATCGCGGGTCAAGATGGTCAAGCAGTAGGCGCCTTCGGCGCGTTGCAAGAGGGCGTTGATGCGTTCATCCCAGCTCGTACCAGGACCGCCGGCGAGCATTTGCACGATGACTTCGCTGTCACTCGAGGAGCTTAGACCGAAGCCACGCTGGAAGAGCTCGTTGCGTAGGGCAGTACCGTTGGTGAGGTTGCCGTTGTGGCCGATGGCGAGAGGCCCAAGGGCGCTTTCGACGACAAAGGGTTGGGCGTTGAGGAGCTTCGAAGAGCCGGTAGTCGAGTAGCGGGTATGCCCAATGGCCACATGCCCGTGCAGGGGCCGCAGTTTGTCTTCGGTGAATACTTGGGCAACGAGCCCCATGTCTTTGTGCAGATTGATGCCCCGACCATCAGCGACCGCAATGCCGGCGCTCTCTTGGCCACGGTGTTGGAGTGCATATAACCCAAAAAAACTCAACCGTGCGACATCTTCTTCGGGGGCGTAGATGCCAAAGATGCCGCATTCGTGGTGTGGTTTGTCGTCGTACACTGTTGCCTCCGTATCTTCATGCGTATTATACCCAAATCCGCACCATGGTGTGCACAGAAGGGGCGGTGTGGCAGGATGATGCCTGCTATAATTTTGGCAGGAGGTTGTGAAGATGATGCTTAATCAATATTCGTTTGTGATGGTGGTGGTGCTCATCGTCATTGGTGCTGTGGTCTGGGCGACCCAGCAGGGGTGGGGACAATCGCAGGTGCTCGTTGTGGCCGGGGTGGTCGTGTTGAGTGTGCTCATAGCGGTGTTGATGCAACGCCAAGCCACCGAAAGTGCTCTCCCCGAAGTATTGCGGCAGGGCAAACCGGTCTTGGTTGAGTACTACTCTGATTACTGAATGGCCTGCCTGGCGGCGAAACCCATCGTGGATGGGATTGCACAGGATTATCGTGACCGAGTTGTTGTGATGCGCATAGACGCTCGTGATGCAGCGAACCGCGAACTTGCCGCTCAGTGGGGATTGCGGATGACTCCGACCTATGTCTTCTTTGATGAGCGTGGGCAAGAGGTGTATCGTACAACCGGGAGTATCAACCGTGAACATGTTGATGCGTTGGTAGAATAATGAATTGAGAATGACTAATTATTAATTATCGATTGTTAATTCTCAATTCTCAATTCATACATTATCAATTGTTAATCCTCAACTCTCAAACAGTAAGGAGCGGGAAGAATGAAGAGCTTTAGTGCGTATACATCGCGACGATCTATGGTGGTAAGCCGAGGGGGATCTGTTGCGACGAGCCATCCACTTGCGGCCCAAGCCGGATTGGAGATGCTTGCCAAAGGTGGTACGGCTGCTGATGCGGTGATTGCTGCTGCCGCAGTGTTGAATGTGGTTGAGCCGATGAGCACTGGAATCGGTGGCGATGCCTTTGCATTGGTCTATGATGCACAAACAAAGCAGGTGACCGCACTCAACGGCAGTGGTGCGGCGCCAAAGCGCCTGAATCGTCAAGTGTTTGTCGACCGTGGTCTTACAAAAATCCCGGCGACTGGGGTCCTGCCGATAAGTGTTCCTGGTGCAGTTGCCGCCTGGGAGTCGTTGATTCAGGCCCATGGTCGATTGGATTTTACGACGATTTTGGCACCGGCCATTCGTTATGCACGAGATGGTTTTGCAGTCAGTGAAATCATTGCGCGTGGATGGAAATCAGCGGGTGAAAAACTGCGGCAACATGCTGATGGGGCGCGTGTGTATTTGCCCAATGGTCGTGCGCCACAGCTCGGCGAGGTTGTGCGGCAACCAGAGCTTGCTGCCACCTTCGAGTCACTCGCAATCGGTGGTGCCGAGACGTTTTATCGCGGAGCATTAGCAGAACGTATTGTGAACGCATTGGCTCGTGATGGTGCCTTCCTCGACCGTGAAGACATGGCCGCGCATGAAAGTGAATGGGTGGCACCGACGACTGCTGCGTATCGTGGCTATGATGTCTTTGAGTGCCCGCCCAATGGGCAAGGCTTGACCGCATTGATTGCGTTGCGCATTCTTGAGGGATTTGATTTGGCTGCGATGCCAGCACAGGCCCCGGAGACGTTGCACCTCCAAATTGAAGCGATGCGGCTGGCATTTGCGGATGCGGCCCGCTACATTGCCGACCCACGCTTCCGTGATGTGCCGGTGGCTGAGTTGTTGGCAGATGCCTACATCGCCGAGCGGCGGGCGTTGATTCAGCCACATCGCGTAGGTAATTATGGCGCTGGATCGTTGCCGATTTCACATGACACGGTGTACGTGACTGCGGTCGACGCGTACGGCAACGCGGTATCGTTCATCAATAGCTTGTACATGGGATTTGGTTCAGGGGTCGTCGCTGGTGATACTGGGATTGCCATGCAAAATCGCGGGGCGTGTTTTGTGCTTGACGAAGGGCATCCCAACATGTTGGAGCCTGGCAAGCGTCCATACCACACGATTATTCCGTGCATGGTCACCAAAAACAGCGAGCTTTGGTCGAGCTTTGGGGTGATGGGTGGCTTTATGCAACCACAGGGGCACATGCAGATGCTGGTGAATATGATTGACCATGGTATGAATCCACAAGCAGCATTGGATGCACCGCGGTTTGAGCTCCTTGAGCCATACGAGGGACAACGCACGTTGGCGCTTGAACACGATGCGCCGACACAAGCCGCCTTGGTAGCGCTTGGTCACGAGGTAGTACCGGCCCAGGTGGGTGGCTTTGGTGGTGGGCAAATCATTGTGGTGGAAAACGGCGTGGCCTTTGCGGGGTCGGATCCACGCAAAGATGGCAGTGCGGTAGGTTTATAAGGGGTGTGGGCAGATCATAGGTGCAAACCACTGGTCTGCTGCCTCATTGACAAAGGAAACGAAGGCATGCGCAGGTTGATATGGCTGATAGTCTGCTGTTTGCTGGTGGGGTGTCAGCTCCCGAGCCAATTCCAGGAGATAGTCGATCAAGGACCGACGGTGCCACGCGGTGGGCGCGTAGAGCTGTTGGTTGACGATTCGTTGGCAGTCATGCAACCATGGCAAGTCGATTCACGGGCCAGTGAAGCGCTCATCTCGTTGACACTCGCCGGGTTGATGCGTCACGACACGGCCGGGATTCCACAACCCGAGTTGCTTGATACGTGGCAGGTTGATGTGACCGGTACCGTGCTTACTGCCACACTGAAGAGCGATTTGCGTTGGTCGGATAATCAACCGTTGACGAGCGCGGATGTGGTGTACACGTACGAATTACTCAAGTCGTTGCCGGTGACATCGCCGTTGCTTGATCAGTTGCAATTGCTCGCCGCCGTCATCCCGGTGACTGCACAGAGTGTGCGTTTTGAGCTTGTGCGCCCGTATGCGCCGATATTGACCTTGTGGAGTATGCCGATAGTGCCGGCGCATATCTTGGCCAATCAGGCGGCGGCGAGTTTGAATTTGCGCACACTCACGGTCGGGAGTGGCCCTTTTGTGCTCAAGCAAATCGACGAAAACGGACGATTTTTGCTTGATGCGAACCCCAACTATGTGCGTGGCGCACCGCTTCTTGATGGGGTAACACTAACACCCCAGGGCAGTGCGAATACGGCAACGGAGTCAGTCGAATACACCCTGATTGACAGTGCCACTCCGCTATTAACGACCACGAGTGTCTATAGTGCGGCGTTGACGGTGCGGAACGAATTCACGGCGGTCGTGCTCAATATGCGCCCATCCACGCCACTCGCAGAATTAGCGGTGCGGAGGGCACTCGTGGCTGCCACAGATGCGCAGTCTGCGCTTGAGACGGCATCGTTGGATGCGTGGCGTCCGATTACGTCAGTGGTGCTCCCGAGTGGTTGGTTGAACAGCACCTACGTGGTGAGTGATACCACTGACATCCAGCCGCTGTTGTATGCTGCTGGATGGCGTTGGGATGATGCCCAACAGCAGTACGTCCGTGAAGGCGAGGTGGTCACCTTGCGGATGTTGGTCAATGCTGATGCCCAAGATCAAGTGGCAATGGCCAATATTTTGCGACAACAGTGGCAACAGCATGGTCTGGTGGTGGAGCTTGATGTGCAGCCACGGGCTGCGTATTTGGCAGCATTGGCACCACCGTATGCATATGAGATGGCGATTGTGACGTTGGCGAACGGACGCAGTAGTAGCACGTATGCGGACACGTTGTTGTATGACCCTGATATGAGTAGTTTGTTTGCTTCTGATGCGCTCAACGCCGGCCCTCCTGATCCGCGTGGTTCGTTGAATGTGGTGGGGATGAGTGATGTGCAGTTTGATCAGGCGAGCCGGAGTGCACAACGGACCTATGTGAGTGTCGATCGCCAGGCACTACAGCCGACAATGCATGATCGAGTAAATCTTTTGCACCCGATGGTGCTCGTGGGGCGTCCCTATCGAAGCGTGTACTGGCTCCCTGAGTTGCAGGTGTGGCAGGGTCAGCTGCACCTCGACTCTCCGTGGTACCTGAGTGATGCGTATCGTTGGTATCTCGAGCCGGAGGCGGTGCCGTAGTGGTGCGCATGTGGTGGGGTGGGTCACACCAGCCCCGTGCGACGCAAATCGCCAATAGGTCGTCAATATCGCTTGGTGGTGTATTCAAGCCGAGCCGGCCCGCGAAACGGGGTAGTGTGTACTGTGCGTGTGTGAGTGTCGCTGTGCGTAATTTTTGCAGGAGCAGGTCGAGCTGAATGCAATCGTCGAGGTTGGCGTTGAGGCGGTGATGTAAGTGCATATGCGCCAATGACTGCTCGGGGCGTTCATGGCGTGTGCTTGAACGGCGTGCGCGTTTCATGACAGTTCCATATACATAACAAATTTACGTGAAGATGGTATCAATATACCATATTTTTGAGGCGTCAAAACACCCACGCGCAGCATGCTCTGCACGTGGGTGGTGGAGGTGAGATGCCTGTACTAGGTATGCCCAATAAAGCGTAGTGCGGTCAATGCGAGGGTGCGTGCCACCTGCACGAGATCAGCAACAGGTACGTATTCATCGGGTTTGTGGGCGAGGCGCACATCACCAGGCCCATACATGACGGTTGGGATGCCGGCTTGGTGGACGAGCAAGCGCATATCGGCGCCGTAAGGCATGCCTTCGAGGAGTGGTGCCGGCGCAAACGACTGGTGACTCTGCTGGAGCAGTGTCACAATCGGGTGGGTGGTCGGACATTCGGCGGGCTCAAATGTACCACCCCACCAGGTCACCTGTGGGGGATGGTCACGTAACCATGGGTCATGAGCGGCGGCGCGGGCCACGGCGGCTTCGAGCTCACGGCGAGCCGCCTGTGAGTCTTCGCCGATGCCAATGCCGTAACGTCCCTCGGCGATGAGTTCTTCGGCGACACTTGAGGGCCAGTTGCCCGCATGTACGGTGCCAATACTCAGTGGGTAGGGGAGTCGGTAGCCGGCAAAGAGGGGGTGGCGCATGCGTTGGTTGCGTTCGGCTTCGAGGGCCAACAACGCTTGTTGCACGACATAATATTTTTCAATGGCACTTACCCCTTCTTCACGATAGCAACCATGCGCAGACAAACCTGGAATGCGAATGCGTACGTTGTGGGCACCAGCTTGAGCGGGGGCGATGGCCATGCGGGTTGGCTCTGGGATGACGGCAGCGTCGGCGCGGTAGCCGCGATGAATGCTAGCCAACGTGCCACAGCCGCCGTCTTCTTCGCCGATGACGCTTTGAATGTGGAGCCGGCCCTTGAGTGTCACGCCAGCCTTGACAATGGCTCGCGCCGCCCACAGCGCACAGACCAGGCCGCCTTTCATGTCGAGCGCTCCCCGACCGTACATGCGTCCGTTGTGGATGGTGGCTTGCCAAGGAGCAAAGCTCCAATTCGCGCTATCCCCGGCTGGTACGACGTCGATATGCCCGTTGAAAATGAGCGAACGGCCGTCGTGTGAATCGTTGCCGATGCTGCCCACTACACCGAGACCATGGGCGCGTTCGACCTCCCACGAAAAGGCCGGATCACGCTGAAGCGTGGCAAAATCAATGTCCCAGACATCGGTGTCAAGGCCAATGGCCCGCATTTCGGCGGCCATACGCTGTTGGGCGGTGCTTTCGGCATCAGCGAGGCTTGGAATAGCCACCAGCTCACCGATGAACGCCAGCATGCTGTCGGTGTCGAGGGCATCGAGTACGTTGCGCTCTGTGGGTGTAAGATCGGCCATGTGAGAATCCTTGTCGATGGGTGCTTAATCGCGGAGCAATGGACGGGTCAGACAGGTAGGGCCACCCTCGGCCTTGAGCGAAATCTCGTTCCCTCGGTAGGTTTGTACTTCACAGCCAGCTTCGCTGAGCAATCGCGCAGTAATCGGATTGACGTCAAGCATCAAGCAGACTTTGGGAGCGATGGCAAGGACGTTGGTGGCCATGGTGTCGTATTCTGATGCTGGAATTTCGATGAGCTTCATGTTGCGGCGTTTTAGCTCTTGATACATGGCGGTCGGCATGAGCGGGAGGTGGACGACGGCCATGTCGTGATCGACCATGGAGATGAACGACAGCAGATGCAAACACGCTTCTGGACCGGTGTAGTAGGGTAAATCGTAGGAGATGACGGTCACCCCTTTGGGGGCCAACATGTCACGAATCTGGCGGACTGCCTCGTAGTTGGTGCGGAAGCCAACCCCAATCATCAGAGTCTGCTCATCGACCCACATGGTATCACCGCCCTCGGCTCGGGCTGAGCCGGTGAGTTGCCCGAGGATGGGAATGCCCGCTTTTTGCATGCTCGTACCAATGGCGGCCTCTTCGCCGACACGCAGTGGTTTGCCCATGTGGAGCAAGATGGCTCCGTGATTGGTGACAATCGCCGGGTCGAAACAAAAAATGGCATCTGCGTGGTCGGCGAGTGGTGCATCATGCATGATGACGTCGACGCCCGCTTTGCGCAACGTATCGCACAGAGCCGCATGTTCGGCGAGTGCACCAGCGCGGTCTGGCTGTGAGGTGTAGTGCCAGCGCTGTGGGTCGGCCTCATAAAAAGCAGCTTCCGGAGTCCGAAGCATGACTTTGCGGAGTTGGCTGACCATGTTTTGGGCGCCATAGGTACGTGATGTCATGGGGTATGTTCCTTTCACACGGGGCATAGGTGCCGCCAGAGAAGCTCAAGTTATTGATTACTGCCTTGCATGGAGCGGACAACCAACTCGCGCACCGTGACGTTGCCACGGGCGGTGAACGCGGTCTGTTGTGCGCTACCGATCGGATACACCCGCAACGAACAGACGGTATGGAGACCCGCATAGATTTCGATGATGGAGCGATCAACGTAGATGTCGAGCTGGAGCTCATCACCGGTGTTGACGTGGAGTGGCGTCACGTAGCAATCGTGGCTTGTGTTTTGGTTGCGACTACTTGTCCGCATATCGCAGCGCAACTCATTGCGGAGGCGATCCCAGCAAATCCGTGTTTCTTCGCCGGTGCTGGGGTCTTGACGCACATATATGCAGGCCTCAGCATCGCCATGTGCCTGGAGCGTTGCTTTGATGACGAGGGTGTCGCCAGCGACATGGCGGAGCGCATGCTGGGCAGCCGCCTCATCGCATTCATGGAGATGCACCATGGTGCGTCCTTCGAGCTGTTGCACTTCGGGAGCCACACGGAAGGTGAGCGCACCGGCATCGTCGAGTTCTACGATGCGTGGTAGCGTCATCACCCCTTGCCAGCCCGCACTCCGACAACTGGCGTCGTGGCGTTGCTCTTGGCACCAGCCAATCATGATCCGTCGTCCTTGCGCATCAGTAAAGCTCTGGGGCGCATAAAAACTAGCCCCGATGTCGACCATGTTGCGTTGTGCTGGGGTGAACGTCTGCCCATTGAAATGACCACTCATCCAGATGACTCGGCGCATGGGCAACGGTGAGGTGATAAACACGTGCTGCCCGTTGCTCGCAAAAAAATCAGGGCATTCGTAGAGTTGCTCGTTGACATGGTCGTCGGATTGGATCATGCGTCCCAAGTATTCCCAGTTGATGAGGTCTTGGGAGCGAAACAACGGTGCCACTGCATGCGTGCCATCGCCGGATCCGAGAATGTGGTACCACCAGGCACCCTCACGCCAGATGCTGTGATCGCGGAAATCGTGGAGCAACTGGTCAGGAACACTGGCAATCACCGGGTTGGCGGCTTCCTTGCGAAAGACGGTCAAGGTGTCGTCGGTAGGGTAGGCTAGACAGGGGAGTTGATGTGGACTATGAACGCCGGTATAGACAATGACAGGGCGTCCCTCGTGGACGAGTGCACATCCTGAAAAAACTCCGTCGCGGTCGTAGGGCATGTCGGGGGCAAGTGCGAGTGGCGCATCGTGCCAATGCACGAGATCGGTACTTGTGGCGTGACCCCAGTGCATCGCTCCCCAGTAGGCCGCATGCGGATTGTACTGATAAAACATGTGGTACACCCCTTGCCAGTGAATGAGCCCGTTGGGGTCATTCAGCCAGTGTTGCGGCGCCGTGAAATGGTACTGCGGTCGATGGGGGTCATTGGCAAATTGTTGGCGTGGATTCATGCAACCTCACCTTAAAATCATCGGTCTGATTCAGTGCTTCAGCTGATAGTATAGCTTTTTCATCACCACCATACATACGCTATGATTACGCATCAGGTGTGTAGGGCTTCACGTAGACCACGCTGGCGTCGTGCTGCATGGTACGAAATCCTAGCGATGCGTAGAGGTCTTGGGCTGGACTCCCATGTATCACAAACAGGTAGGTCTGCAGGTGCTGGGCTTGGCAGTGGTGTATGGCGGTCGTGAGGAGCTGGCGGGCCACACCACGGCGGCGGAGATGTGCATGCACAAAGACGCTTTCGATGCGGGCGATCCCGGCGGATGCATAGACGAGGCAGTGACCAGCTGGTTGGTCGTCGAAATATGCGATGAAACCAGTCACATTGGGAGCACTCACCTCTTGGTAGCGCAGGGCATACATGATTTCTGGTGGTGAGTAGGCGTCACCATCGCTGATGTTGCTCCATACCTGGTATTCTGCATCCTCAAGTGCCGAAATCACGGTCACGTGCGAATCGACCACACGTGCTGGCACCGTGCCATCGTGGTACATCAGATCGGTGATACCCCAGTCGTGTTTGGGGATGAATCCGTGCGCCTCTAGTTGGGCACCAAAATCGCTTGGTGTGCTCAGCGCATCCAGATAGACGACGGCATCGAGATCGATGGCCGCATAAAAATGCACGATGTCAGTGATGATGTCGCTATGATCGCCGGCGGGGAGGCGAATCATGCCAGCGTGGTTGGGATCGTAGCGACCGGGTAAGGATGGGTTGGTGAACAGCACGTACCCGTCGCGTGGGGTGGCACGGGCGTAGGAATTCCAATATGTGTTGTCGTGGTGCCAGATTTCGGCAATCTGAGCATTTGCGGTTGACATCAGTGCATTGCTCCTGATTGTGCAGAATCGGTACGAGCAAGTGGCTCAAGTGGCCAGACATCGAGGGTGGATTGTAACGGCATGTCGATGCGGTCGCGTTCGAGTACCGAGACGTAGGCGGCCAAATTGACAGCTGCCGATTCTGCCACGTGTGGGTACCCGATGCGTGCTACGGCGCCGCCATCGAGCCAAGTGACGATGTCGGTCACTGCTGCATCCCAGCACCCATCCCAGGTCATGGCAGTGCTGAAGTCAACCGCTTGTTGGCCGTTGGGAGTGGTGAGTGTCGCCCGCTGTTCGTTGTGAATGTGGATGACCCCGGTGTTGCCAACGATGGTCATAATATCGCCACCAGCCAGGGCTTGTCCGCCATCGAGGATGCCACGGGCACCACTCGCAAAGCCCATATGAAGGGTTGCGTGCTCCTCCATGGTGTGCCCAAAACCACGCGTGTCGCGTACGCGCGCCTGCCCCATCACCCAGCTCACGGGCTCTTCAGCAAGTAAAAAGCGAAACATGTCGATCCAGTGTGAGCCCCACTCGCTCAAATCCCAACCTGCTATTCCAGCGAGACACGCCACAGGGGTGCCGATGTGCCCCTGCACAATCCATGTGCGCACCTGTTGAAAGACGGGCAGGTAGCGGCGTACATGGGCCACACTGAGTTGTACCGGGCTGTGTTTGAGCACTGCATCGATGCGTTGCAGTTGTGCGGGTGTGGCCACGAATGGTTTTTCACAAAAAATAGCCGAGACGCCAGCCGCTACCGCCGCCTCGATAATGTCGGCGTGGAGTCCCACATAGGTGCAAATGCTCACGATATCGGGGCGGACGTGCTGTAACATGTCGACATAACTCGTATACCCGCTCGTATCAAACTGCTCGTTGAAGGCGTCGATGTGGGCAGGTGCGATGTCGGCCACCGCAACGAGTGACACACGAGGATGGCGCTGATAGGCACGGGCATGGGTGTAGCCGATCTGGTAGCCTCCCCCCTTGTGATTGGTGGCGACGGGTTTGCCTGCTCCCACGATGGCTGCGCGATAGCTCTTCATGGTGGTCATTCTCCGAGCAAATAGGCCACACTGTTTTGCCACATGCGGCGAATAGGTGGTGGTTCCATGGAGCGCATGTTGTGGCCGAGTGCCAGATAGACAGCCGGGCCAGCGTGTGGGCTAGCGTCGAATGTGGTAATCATCGGATGATTGCTGTTGTCCCAGTTTGCCCAGGCGTGATGTGTGGGTTGGCGCGTCTCATCCATCCACAATTTGTAGTAGATTTCATCGTCAATGTCGAAATCGTGCATGCCAGCAATCACCGGATGTTGACTTGGTCCAATGTGGATGGTGTGGCGTTGGAATGGCGAATGAGATGCTCGTTGCCAGCCCCATTTCACCCCTACCCGTTGCCCGAATTCGGGCCAATCATCATACCCGCCGATGGCGCCATGGTGGATGAGCAGTGGGCGTTTGCTGTCGCAGTAGTGCAAAAATCCGCTGCGTTCATCGGCATCCGGCGGGGTGTACGTGAGATTGCCAGCCCAATCCGCACTCATGCCAGGCCAGTACATGCCCATGAGTACGAGCAGGTCGACATCTGCGAGATCATGAAAGGCCGTCGCTCCAGCGCGTACGCTGATGCGGTAGTTTGGGAGCCACGTGCTAATCAGAGTGGCTTGGGTGTCGACTGGGTGAAATGCCGGCCCACCGATTAGAAATCGTACATGCTGCATCGCATATCCCTCCATTGTGCGTTCTTCCTGCATTGTACACCGACTTGGCAGGTGCACGAAGCCCCCCCGCCCTCATACCTGTGCCAGGCGAGGGGGGGATGCGCCTATCCGTGTACGATGCGATTGAGGATCGCATGGTAGAGCGGGATGCCGACGATGATGTTGAATGGGAATGTGATGACGAGTGCAGATCCAAAATACAGGCTGGGGTTGGCCTCGGGGATGGCGTGTTTGGCGATGGCTGGCACCACGATGTAGGAGGCACTAGCAGCTAGCGTCATCAACAACAACGAATTCCCGTATTCCATGCCAACGAGCTGGCTGACGCCGAGCGCAATGGTGGCAGAAATGAGCGGCATTACCAGCCCAAATATCATAATTTGTTTGAAGCCCTGCTGGTGTTCACGCCCTTTGTGTACGACGTTTAGCCCCATTTCGAGCAAGAAAAAGGCGAGAAAGCCCTTAAAAATATCCCCCGTGAAGGGATTCATCACCTCTTTGCCTTCAGGGCCGACAAGGAGCCCAATCACGAGACTGCCGATGAGCAGTAGGTGTGGGCCATCGGTCATCGCTTCACGCAAAATATGCCCCCAAGAAACCCCGCTGGGCGTCGGTGTGGCCTGCCGGCGGGCCGCATGTGCGAAGGTGATAGCCATCAAGATTGCTGGGGTCTCCATGAGGACCATGACCACCGTCATATAGCCATCGTAAGCGATAAGCTGACGATCGAGGAATTGCGTGGCTGTGATAAACGTGACTGCACTTACTGAGCCGTAGGCTGCAGAAACTGCCGCTGCGTCGAAGGGCGACATGCGCCGTCTGAGATATGCAAATGCGATAAGTGGAATAACGAGCGCTAACAACATGCCGCTTACAATGGCGAGAACCACGTCGGTGGTAATCGGGCTACTTGCAAGTGCTACCCCACCCTTGAAGCCGAGTGACAACAAAAGGTAGAGCGAAATAAATGTGGCAACAGCGGGCGGGATGCTCAGGTTTGAGCGCATGAGTGCAATGCCACATCCTAAAAAAAAGAATAATACGGCGGGATCGAGCAGGTTTTGTAGAGCAGTAGGCAACATGCTGGTCCTTCTGAATACGGGTGAATTGGAATTCCTCCTTCATCATTGTACCGATATTAGTAATAAATACAAATTATTCTGTAAAAAATAGTTAAAACAATCAATAGGCAGAATGCAGGGGCGATGCAACAGAGGGGGATGGTGTGAATAGCGTACAATGGAGGGAGATGGGGGGTGTTTCGGATGTCAACAAAGGAAAAGCCGGATGAATGAACGGGGACGTACGGGGATACTGCGGAGTCCCGCCTTGCGCGGAGCGCTCTACTACTTTGGGTTTTGGGGGGCGGTAGGCACGTACATCCCGTTTTTGTTTGTGCATTTCAAGCAAATCGGTCTCAGCGGCACACAAATTGCGTTGTTTGCGACGCTTGTGCCACTAACGATGCTGACGACGGCCCCGATTGTTGCCAACTACGCCGATCGTCATCGAGCCCGTGTCAAAATCTTGGCCATCTGTATCGCCATGTTGGGTATTTCATTGTGGTTGCTTGGCATGAGCACTGCATACTGGGTGTTGTTGCCATTGATGGTGTTCATGGCGTTGGTGCGTAGCCCCATTGCTGGCATTGGTGACGGGTTAGTTGCGAAAATGGCCGTCGAGCATGGGCTGCATTTCGGTTCGATGCGTCTGTGGGGGTCACTCGGGTTTGCGGGGGTTGCTGCACTGAGCGGTGTGGTTTGGCAGCGCACCGGGTACGGTCCCATGTTTGCGGTGGCCTGTGTGGCATTTTTGGCAGTCTCGTTGCTGGCATTTTTACTCGACGAAGACCAATCAAACGCTCCCGTAGGTGCAACCTGGGGGCCGCTATTGCGTGATCCGGCGTTACGGATTATTTTGTTAACGGCTTTTTTGATGGCCGGGTCGTTGAGTATGAGTGGTACCTTTGAGGGTATCATGATGGATTATTTGGGTGGCGGTGGTGTCTATATTGGTCTATTGCTTGGATTTACTGGCATGGCAGAAATCCCCATGATGCGCAACGCACCGCGTCTCGCTGCACGGTTTGGGGCGGAGCGCACCTTCATGTTTGGATGTCTCGTCATTGCCCTTGCGCATTTGGCCTATGCATTGGCTTGGTCACCGCTGGTGCTGTTGTTGTCTGCCACCATCCGTGGGGCGGGCTTTGGTCTTTCGTTCGTCATGATGGTTTCGATTGTGGCGAAGCGTTCGCCGGCTGGGTTGGTGGCGAGTGCCCAAGCAGCAGTCTCAGGGGCGGGCTGGGGGCTAGCACCACTGATTGGTATTCCGCTTAGCGGAGTTTTGTACGATAATACTGGTGGGCCGCGCAGTGTCTTTTTGGTGTGTGTCGTCATGGCCATCGCCGCCGCCGCCACGATGGGGTATGGTATTGTGCGTGGTGTATTTGAGGAGTCAACGCCATGAATTACTGGCTGTTGAAAACAGAGCCGAGTGATTATGCCTACGCCGATTTAGCGGCACAGGGAGGCACGGTCTGGGATGGGGTGGCCAATGCCCAGGCGGTTAACTTTATCGCACAGATGCAGCCGGGTGACCGGTGTGTGGTGTATCACACCGGCGATGAGCGGCGCGTGGCCGGAATTGCCGAAGTTACCACCGGGGCCTATGTGGATCCTCGGGATGGGACGGGCAAGTTGAAGGTGGTAGATGTGGTGCCGGTGCGAATATGTGCTCAGGGAATGACCCTTGCGGCCATCAAGGCACATCCGTTGTTTGTTGATTCCCCACTTGTGCGCCAAGGGCGATTGTCGGTGGTGCCACTCAGTGAGGGACAATACGCGATTTTAAGTGCTTGTGATGGTCTGTAGGGTAAGTAGAACCAACAAGTAACCAAGGATGAGGAGGAGGAGACATGACCACTTCAGAATACCAGCAACTCCGTCAGGTACTCGCCGAAATAAGCGACATCAACGCGATTAGTGCCATGTTGAACTACGACCAGTCGACAATTATGCCGGCGGGTGGTGCCGAAGGACGTGGGCGACAGATGGCGTTGACTTCGCGTATGAGTCACGAAAAATTCACGGCGCCACAGGTTGGGCATCTGCTCGAGCAGTTGCAAAAACAGGCAGAACACTGGGACCCAGCGAGTATCGAAGCCGCAGTGGTGCGGGTAACTGCCAAAGATTATGCCCAAGCGACGCAAGTGCCGGGTGAATTTGTGAGTGCCTTCACGGAGCATGCCAACACGAGCTACATGGCGTGGGCGGAAGCACGTCCAGCCAATGATTTTGCGCGGATGGTGCCGTTATTGGAAAAAACGCTCGACATGAGCCGACAGTTGTCACGCTACTACGGCACAGGCGCGCACATTGCAGATCCACTCATTGACATGGCAGATAGTGGCATGACGGTGGCCACGCTCCGCCCGTTGTTTGCGACGCTCCGCGCCGGCCTCGTGCCCATGGTCGATGCGATCTGTGCGCAAACGCCTGCCGATGATAGTTGTTTGCGTGGCCCGTTCCCAGTGCGTGAACAAATCGATTTTGCGGCACAGTTGGCCGCTGATATCGGGTACGACACCAACCGTGGCCGACTCGACACCTCGCCCCACCCGTTTTGTTCACGCCTGCACTACGGTGATGTGCGTATTACCACGCGTGCCCGTGAAGACGACCTCGGCGATGCGATTTTTAGTGTCATCCACGAAACCGGTCACGCCGTCTATGAGCAGGGGGTCGCCCTAGAGTTGGAGGGGACGCCGTTGGCTTCGGGGACCTCGAGTGGTGTCCACGAAAGTCAGTCACGTTTGTGGGAAAACATCGTCGGGCGCTCGCGTGGTTTCTGGGAGATTTACTACCCACGTCTGCAAGCCGCCTTCCCGAAGCAGTTGAGTGCGGTGAGCCTAGATGCGTTTTATCGTGCCATCAACAAAGTGTCACGGTCGTTGATTCGTACCGATGCTGACGAAGTCACGTACAATCTGCACGTCATCATTCGGTTCGAGTTGGAATTGGCGTTGTTGGAAGGAAGCCTCGCCGTCAAAGATTTGGCGGAGGCGTGGCGTGCTCGCTATACGAGCGACCTTGGGATTACTCCGAACGATGATCGTGATGGCGTACTTCAGGATGTGCATTGGTATGCGGGCACGATTGGCGGTGCATTCCAAGGTTATACCATTGGCAACGTGATGAGCGCCCAAATCTACGAAGCCGCGTTGGCGGGAGATGCAACGATTGCTTCGGCACTTGGTCATGGTGACTATGCTCCGTTGTTGGGGTGGTTGCAACGTCATCTGTATGCGACTGGTCGCCGTTATGATGCTCCGACCACGTTGCATCGCGTGACCGGAAGTGAATTATCGGTGGAGCCCTATTTTCGTTATCTCAAAGCCAAGTATGCACAGTTGTACCGTTTGGCATAGGCGAATTGGCCATGACTTCTATGAGTTTGGAACAAGTTTGGAACAAACGATGTGGCAGTGACGTCATATAAGTGTGGCTGGATTGGCCACAGAGATTGTCGTCTGCGGGTGAGGAGGCTATATGTCGCGTATGGGTATGGTATTGATTGTCATTGGCACATTGGTGGCTGCAGCCATCGGTGCAGCAATTCCGATTCTTTGGTTGGGGAGTAGCCAAGCAGCTCCCGTCGTGAGTGGCGGCAATGGTAACGTGATAACACCACGTATCGATGTGACCGCATCAGGCAAGGTGTATGCCGCTCCAGACCAAGCAACGGTACAAATCGGCGTGAACACACAATCCAAGAGTGTGTCAGAGGCGTTGCAGCAGAATTCTCAGGATACTACGGCGGTGATTGAAAAAATCAAAGGGTTGGGAGTCGATGCGAAAGACATTCAGACGAGCAACTTTTCGATTAGTCCAACGTACGATGAGAGTTACACGCGGGTCAACGGTTATCAGGTCAGCAACACGGTGGTGGTAACGATTCGTGATTTGAGTCAAACTGGGACGTTACTCGACGGTGTGGTGGAAGCAGGTGCCAATAGCATTTTAGGGCTGAGCTTCGACATTGCCGATCCGACCGAGCTTCAGGCGCAGGCGCGTGCGCAGGCCATTGCGAATGCTAAGCTGAAAGCCGAGCAAATGGCAGAGGCAGCGGGTGTTTCGTTGGGTGCAGTGCTTAGCATCAATGAGTCGATTTCGTATAATCAGCCGGTGTACGCCATGGATCGGGGAATGGTGGCTGCTGAGGCAATGCCGGTACCCGTTGAGACAGGGCAACAGCAGATTAGTGTGGATGTGTCGATCAGCTACAGCATCAAGTAGCACCGAAATGTCCGCAACACCACCTCCACCCAGACTGGGTGGAGGTGGTTTTTTGTGAAGAATGTGAAAAAAGGGGAGAATTGGCGTAGATGCTGACAGAATAGAATTGAATTTGGTAAGATGTGGGGGAAGAATATGTTGGCTAGTACAACGAGGTGTGCTTTTGTTTGAGCCAGAAAATCATTCGCATCGGCGATATAATCCAATGCTCGACGAGTGGGTGTTGGTTTCACCACATCGTACCAAACGTCCGTGGCAAGGCCAGGTCGAAACTCCGCCTGCCGAGCAACGTCCAACCTATGATGAGACCTGTTATCTGTGCCCGGGAAATGCCCGTGTTGGCGGAGCGATGAACCCCGCTTACCAAGACACATTTGTGTTTGACAATGATTTTGCCGCATTGCAACGCGATATTCCTACTGGAGTGTCTGATCACGGTTTATTGCGTGCGCAGAGCGAGCGCGGGTTGTGCCGGGTGATTTGTTTTAGTCCGCGCCATGATTTGACTCTCGGGGAAATGGCAGTGACAGATATTGCCCGAGTGGTAGAGGTGTGGCAGGCACAATTCGTTGATTTACGCCAACGTGCTGATATCGGCTACATTCAAATTTTTGAAAACCGCGGGGCAATGATGGGGTCGAGCAACCCGCATCCGCACGGGCAAATCTGGGCGACCGAGCATGTTCCCACGCAAATTCGGCGTGAAGACGAATGTCAGCAGCGCTATTTTGGTGAGCACGGGCGCACCTTGTTGCACGATTATGTGGCACAGGAGACGCACGAACAGACCCGCATTGTTTGTGAAAACGATTCATTCGTGACCGTGGTGCCGTGGTGGGCGACGTGGCCGTTTGAGGTCATGATTGTGCCACGTCGCGCACAGGCCACTATTGCTGAAATGAATGATCGCGAGCAGCGGGATCTAGCGGAAATCCTGAAGCGGAGCGTGACACGCTACGACAATTTGTTTCACACCCTCTTTCCGTATTCGCTGGGTGTCCACCAAGCACCGCCACAACAGATCGAAACGGCGCACTGGCATTGGCACATTCATATTTATCCGCCGTTGCTACGGTCGGCGACGGTGCGTAAATTCATGGTGGGGTACGAACTGTTGGCGGAAGCACAGCGCGATATTACGCCAGAGCAAGCCGCACAACGTCTACGTGATTGCGCAGAAATCCACTACCGGAGTGTGCCCACATGACGTTACAATTTCGATGGTATGTCGGACAAGCAGTAACACCGCTGTTGCCAGCGCTGAGCGATCTATTGGCAGACGCCGTAGCGGCGGGTGCCAGTATTGGATTTGTATGGCCGGTTGATATGGCTGAAATCACGGCATACTGGCTCGGTGTAGATGCCGATGTGCAGGCTGGTAAGAAGCACCTGCTGGTGGTCTTTGATGGAGCACAACGAGTGGTTGCCACGGCTCAATTAGAGCCGGCTGCCAAGGCCAATGGTCGCCATCGCGCCGAAGTACAAAAGGTCATCGTACATACTTCGCGTCGTGGTCAAGGTGTCGGCACACAGGTTATGCAGGCCGTTGATGCGCAGGCTCGCCTACTGCAGCGAAGTTTGTTGGTGCTTGATACGCGAGCTGGTGATGCCGGTGAGCGGTTGTATCAGGCTGCGGGGTGGGTAAAGGTGGGTGAGTTGCCCGGGTATGCGATAAGCCCGGATAATCTGCACCACGAAGCGACGGCGTTTTATTACAAACGTCTGGACTAAGCGAGGGCTGGAGGAACGGCCGAGGTATGCGTTGCGCATACCTCGGCCGTTGGTGTTAGATGAAGAGGATCTCTTGGGGCTTGGGAGTTTTGAGCGCATTCATGCTCCCTGAGCGATAGCCGGCCAAATCGAGGGTCACGAAGGTGTAACCGAGATTTTTGAGGGTTGTGGTGATGAGCTCACGGTGCTCAATTGCGAGATCGAATTGGTCAGCGGTGACTTCGAGGCGAGCCATGGTGTCGTGATGGCGCACCCGGAACTGCAAGAAGCCGAGCGTGCGCAAGAAGCGTTCGGCTTCGTCGAGAACGCGTAATTTTTCAGCGGTGACGCGCTCGCCATACTGGATGCGTGACGAAAGACAGGCGTACGACGGTTTGTTCCAATTGGGCAGGCCGAGTTGCTTGGCGAGGACCCGGATTTCGGCTTTGCCGAGGCCGGCTTCAATGAGTGGACTGCGCACGTTGAACTCAGTGGCCGCCTGATGTCCTGGGCGATGTGTGCCTACATCATCGGCCATAGCGCCATAGACGATAGTCGTGATGCCGTGATCACGGGCTACCGGTTCTAATTCGCTGAACAGCGTTTTTTTGCAGAAATAACAGCGATTGGTATCGTTTTGGGCATACCCTTCGAGGGCCAATTCGTGGGTTTGGACGACCACATGTCGACAGCCAATGATTGCGACGAGCTCCCGTGCTAGTCCCAATTCTTCGCGTGGGTAGGTCTCTGAGTCGGCGGTGCCAGCAAGACAGCGGTCGCCGAGCACGTCGTAGGCGACTTTGAGGAGCACCGTGCTATCAACACCCCCAGAAAAGGCGACGAGGACGCTCCCCATGTCGCGGAGGATGTGTTGTAGTGCCAGGTATTTGTCGGCTAGTGACAGTGACTGATTGTTGTTCATTGTGCGTTCCTTGTGCGGGCGCGATGTGCGACTTGGACGATTCGGACTGCGACGGCGCCGGCGCCGATCCCATTATCAATGTTGACAACGCTAATTCCAGGGGCACAGCTCTGGAGCATAGTGCCAAGGGCTGCCACCCCAGCGCCGCCGTAGCCATAGCCAACGGCAGTGGGTAATCCGATTACGGGCACATCTACGAGGCCTGTGATGACCGAAGGCAGTGCACCATCCATGCCGGCTGCCACAATCATAACATCAACGGGGACTGCGAGGAGTTGACGTAATGGCTCAAACAAGCGATGTATGCCGGCGACGCCCACGTCTGTTACACGATGGACGTTGCACCCGAGGGCGCTACAGACGGCTGCTGCTTCATCGGCCACCGGCAGATCGCTAGTGCCGGCAGCCACGATGCCCACATCGCCGATGATGGCAGGCGCAACAAATGAGGGACTCTGGATGGTTAGAATCCGGTCGGCGGTGCCGCGGATGCACGTATGGTGGGGGAATGCGGCAAGCAGAGCCGTCACCGTCTCGGGGGTGGGTTGGCTGATGAGCACACGCTGGTGGTGCTCCAAAATACGCTCAGCGATGGCCACACTCTGCTGGCTCGTTTTGCTGGCGGCATAGATGACCTCCGGCATGCCGGTGCGTTGTTGGCGGAGTAAGTCGATATTGGCGAACGAGGCCAGATGATTGATGGGGGTGTTCGTCATGATGATGTGCTCTCTTGAGTTTCTCCTAGGGCGGTAACGATGATGCCGCCAAGTAACATGCTGAATCCTACGAACTGTAGGGGAGCAAAGGCTTCTTGAAAGAGAATGAATGCGAACAGGGCTGATCCGATTGGCTCACCGAGTAGGGCAATGGTGACGAGTAATGCGGAAAAATGGCGCATGGCAAAGTTGATGGATGTATGCCCGATGAGCTGTGGTCCGAGTGCCAAACCAGCCAAAATCAGCCAGACGCGGGCATCGCCGGGTACTTGGGTGTGCCCGAACGCCAGACTCGCCGTGGTGAGTACGAGGGCGGCGCTCCCGTAGGTCATCCAGATGTAGGGAAGCAGGGCGAGTTGATGGCGGAGCGCACGACCCAGCAAAAAATAGGTGGACCCACTGATGGCGCCAATCAGCGCCAAAACGTTGCCGAGTGTGGGGTTGCTCCCCGGTGAGCTCTGTTGGTCGCTGTAGGTGATAGCAAGCGCTCCACAGATTGTGAGGGCGATACCTGCCACGCGCCAGCGGTTGAGGTGCTCTTTGAGGATGAGCCAGGCTGCAATGCCAACCCAAATGGGATTGGTGGCAACCAGCGCAGCCGACGATGCCACCGAGGTGAACTCAAGTGACTGAATCCATGTGCCGAAGTGGACGGCCAAACTGACACCGGCGGCAATGGCCATGCCGGCTTGGCGCCAGGTGATGGCCGTGGCAAAGATGACTGGTTGAGCGGCGACGACGACACTGAGCACACTGGCCGAGATGCCGAGGCGAATGGCGGCAATCATGATGGAGGGAATGGCACTGTCTTGGGCGAAGCGGATGAGTATGGACGACGATGCAATGACGACGATGCCAATGCAGAGCACGATGGCAGCAACCCAGCGAATGCGTTGTGGTGACAATATGCTCATGGTGGTAGAGCCATACTTTCTGGTATCACGCCGACGAATGATTCTTCCCTTGCGTGTATTATACCGTTTTGTGGCGATATGCATGTATTTTCAAACGAGGGTTGGTATAATACACGCAAGCATACAAAGGGTCATATTCTATGCGGGTTTTGATGATCTCTTGGGAGTACCCTCCGTACATGGTAGGGGGACTCGGGCGGCATGTTGCCGATATTACAGCGCATATTGCTCAGCACGATGTAGAAATTCATCTTTTGACGCCAGTGAGTGGCGATGTGGCCGCGTACGAGGTCATTGGTGGGGTGCACATACACCGTGTTGATGTCCACGAGCACGCATTCGACATCGTGTCACGTGTTGCTGGTGCCATCCCGCAATTTCTGCGAGCCGCACATCGACTTTGGCAGGCGGTAGGTGCATTCGACATCATCCATGTGCATGATTGGTTGCTTGCTGATGTCGCCATTGAGCTCAAGCACACCTATCAGCGCCCGCTGATTGCGACGGTGCACGCCATTGAACGTGGTCGTCATCGGGGTGATATTTCATCGAGCGAGTCACAGGTGATTGACAGCATTGAGTGGCGCTTGACGTACGAGGCGTGGCGGGTGATTGTCTGCTCGCACTACATGGTACAGCAGTTGCATCATGAGTTCCATGTGCCACTTGATAAACTCGACATGATTCCCAACGGTGTCGATATTCCGGTCTATCCGTTCGCAGATGACCAGCATCGTGCCGAAGTACGCCAGCGCTATCAACCACATGTTGCGCCGTTGTTGTTTGCGGTGGGGCGTCTGGTGCACGAAAAAGGCTGGCACCTCTTGATTCGGGCACTCGGTGAGGTCTCACACCGTTTCCCGGAGGCTCGGCTGGTATTAGCCGGGGTCGGTGCGTACCAAGCGGAACTCCACCGGGTTGCGTTAGATGCTGGAGTTGATGAGCGCGTACATTTTGCCGGTTTTATCTCTGACACAGAGCGCAATCAACTGTATGCAGTGGCCGACATGGCCGTCTTTCCTTCGCTGTACGAGCCATTTGGCATTGTCGCACTTGAGGCGATGGCCTTGCGGTGCCCGGTAGTGGTGAGTGACACGGGTGGGCTCCGCGAGGTAGTCGATTTGCACCGTACTGGGCTGCTTGTTGAGTCTGATTCAGTGGCTTCGCTGGTCTGGGGGGTGCATCACATCCTCGATCATCCCACATGGAGTGCACAGCGAGTTGCCACTGCCTACGATGAAGTACGCCAGGTATATGGTTGGGGCACCATTGCGACGGCTACGGTGGCCGTGTATCGGCGGGTGATAGCTGCTTGGCAAGGTGGAAGTTGGGGGCATTGGCAAGTGTCGGGTACTCCAGCCCGAGAACAATCATGAACCATCACGTATCAGGTCAGTCAACACAGGGACAGGACATCGCGCCTCTGCCCCGCCCGCTACCGCGACAATGGGTCCATGCGGACTTTGTGATGGCGGTGATCCTCACGGTCATCTACCCAATGCTCTTTTTGTTGCGGGCACTCTGCTTCCCCGCATATCATCACCAGCGCGGTGTCTGGTTGCGCTATTGGCGCACCGCAAGTTTGCTCATGGTGGCGGTATACGGGCTAGCTGGTGGGCAAGCACAAGCCGCTGTCACTGGGATGTTGGCCCGCGTTGCAATTACAAAAGTCGTACTTGAGATGCGCCTTGATACTGGTTGGGCACGGCGTTGGCAATGGGCGTGTGCCACCTACTGTCTGGTAGGCGCGAGCATGCAGGTTGCCTATCATGACGATGGTGCGGTCCGCCATGAGTATGTAGTGGCGACACAGCTCTACCATCAACGGCTACACGCTACGCGCAGTCATGCGGACTTGGCGCGTTGGGCGCGTCGCGGTTGGTGGGGATGGTTGGGGGTCGCACTTGCCGAGTGGTGGTGGCATCGACGTCCTGTCGGTCGTGCGTGACCAAGTGCAACAGAACGCCCCGGTCGCCGTTACGGCGACCGGGGCGTTTGCCTGGCTGGGGTACGGCGAATTACTTGGCTTCCAGCACTGCCTGAGCGGCTGACAAGCGGGCAATCACGACCCGGTACGGGCTACACGACACGTAGTTGAGACCGGCGCGATGACAGAACTTCACGCTAGCTGGCTCGCCGCCGTGCTCACCACAGATACCCGTCTTGAGGTTGCTCCGGGTGCTCCGACCACGGTCGACACCCATCTTAACCAGTTGACCAACACCCTCCTGATCGAGGACCTGGAACGGGTCTTCGGGGAGGAGCTTTTGCTCGACGTACTTGGGCAAGAAGCGCCCGGCATCGTCGCGGCTCATGCCAAAGGTGGTCTGGGTCAGGTCGTTGGTGCCGAACGAGAAGAACTCGGCTTCCTGGGCGATTTTGTCGGCAGTAAGGGCGGCACGGGGCAATTCGATCATGGTACCAACCATGTACTCGAACTCCACGCCACTCTCAGCCTTGACTTCAGCGGCCACGCGGTTGACGATTTCCTTTTGCTTCTTGAGCTCGCTCACGTCGCCGACGAGCGGAATCATCACTTCGGGCAACACGGTAATCCCGCGTTGCTTGACTGCAACCGTGGCACGGAAGATGGCACGGGCCTGCATTTCGGTGATTTCGGGGTACTCGATGCCCAACCGGCAGCCACGGAACCCGAGCATGGGATTGGCTTCACGCAGGCTCTCGACCTTGGCCTTGAGGACTGACGCTTCAATGCCCATCTTGCCGGCCAGTGCTTCGATTTCATGGTCGCCATGGGGCAAGAACTCGTGCAACGGTGGGTCGAGGGTGCGGATAGTGACTGGGTAGCCATCCATCTCCGTGAAGAGTCCCTCGAAGTCGCTCTGCTGCAACGGCTCAATCTTGGCCAATGCGGCTTTGCGCTCGCTGAGGCTGGAGGCCACAATCATCTGACGCACGGCGTCGATGCGATCACCTTCGAAGAACATGTGCTCGGTGCGGCACAGACCGATGCCCTGAGCGCCAAACATGCGGGCGATGCGGGCGTCGGTGGGGCTGTCGGCGTTGGCACGTACGCCGAGGGTGCGTACCTCGTCTGACCAGCTCAAGAACTTGGCGAAGTAGCCATAGAGGGTCGACTGTTCGGGCTTGAGGGTGCCACGGATGACCTGGATGACTTCTGATTCACTGGTCTTGATTTGACCGTTGTAAACCACGCCACTATGACCATCGACAGTGATGTAATCGCCTTCTTTGATGGTTACGTCACCAACCTTGAATTCACCCTTGCTGTAGTTGATGTCGATGTCGCCACAACCACAGACACAGCACTTGCCCATTTGGCGGGCGACCACGGCGGCGTGGCTGGTTAGACCGCCACGAGCGGTCAAGATGGCGTTTGCAGCCACCATGCCGTGGAAGTCTTCGGGGGCGGTTTCGGTGCGGACCAAGATGACGGCCTCACCCTTTTCGGCCATTTCAGCGGCACGGTCTGGGTCAAGCACAACCTTACCACTAGCGGCACCAGGGCCGGCAGCCAAGCCGACTGCCAACTTGGGGGTCGCGCTTGCGGCCTTGGCATCGACGATGGGGAAGAGGAATTGATTGAGCATTTCGGGTTTGACGCGCATCAAGGCCGTCTTCTTGTCGATGACACCTTCTTCGACCAAGTCGACTGCAATGCGGACTGCGGCCATACCGGTGCGCTTGCCGTTGCGGGTCTGAAGCATCCACAAGCGACCACGCTCGATGGTGAACTCCACGTCCTGCACATCTTTGTAGTGGGCTTCGAGCTTGCGGGCAATCCCCAAGAATTCAGCGTGGGATGCGGGCAAGTCCTTGGCCATCTGCGAGATGGCGAGCGGCGTGCGAATGCCGGCAACGACGTCTTCGCCTTGGGCGTTGATGAGGTACTCACCGAACATCTCGTTGTCGCCGGTGGCCGGGTTACGGGTGAAGGCCACGCCGGTGGCGCTGTCTTCGCCCATGTTGCCGAAGACCATGGTCTGCACGTTGACACCCGTGCCGATGTTGTCGGGGATCTTCTCGATGCGACGGTAGTCGATGGCACGGCGACCCATCCATGAATTGAACACAGCCATGATGGCCATCTGCAACTGCTGATGTGGGTCTTCGGGGAAGTCGTGACCGGTGTCTTCCTTGATGATGTGCTTGAACTCGGTGGCAATGGCCTGCAATTCGGCAGTGGTCAGGTCGTTGTCGGTGCGTCCCTTCCCCTTGGCATGGTTCATGACGTGTTCGAGTTTTTCGCCATCAGCACCAAGGACGATTTTGCCGAAGAGTTGGACGAAGCGGCGGTAGGCGTCAGCCGCAAAGCGAGGATTATTGGTTTGCTTGGCGAGGCCTTCAATGGTCTGCGTGTTGAGACCCAGGTTCAGGACGGTATCCATCATACCGGGCATCGACTCGCGGGCGCCTGAGCGTACTGATACCAACAATGGATTGCTGGGATCGCCGAACTTGCGACCTACTTGGCGCTCGACATCAGCCATTGCAGCCAGGGCCTGGTCCCACAAGCCGTCAGGAAGCTTCTTACCATATTCGTAATAAGCATTACAGGCTTCGGTGGTGATGGTGAATCCTGGAGGCACTGGTACACCGGTGCGCGTCATTTCGCCGAGACCGGCGCCTTTTCCACCCAGCAATTCACGCATGGTGGCATTGCCTTCGGTGAAGAGATAGACCCACTTCTTAGACATTACAATATTGCTCCTTCACTGTGCAAAGAACAGACTAGACGGATGTGTGCGTTCACGGATTCGGAGCGGCGATTGCCACGTTGCACGCCAACATGCTCTACGAACATGCACAGAACACCGCGCATACTATACGCTATGTTGCATTTTTGTGCAAACGCAGATGCAAAGTTGCGGCTATTTTGCTTTGAGGTGGCCACCCTCTCGGAGTTGACGGATGATTTCTTCGGCGGCTTTTTCACCGGCGTCGATGGCTCCCTCAAGCGTGCCGGTCCACTGTGTCGAGGCCTCACTACCGGCCCAGTGGATGCGCCCCACTGGCATGTTGATGCTGTGCACGAACGAAGAGGTGCCTGGTGGCATGAAGCCGACAGAGCCACGGTTCCAGCGTTCGCTGTTCCAGTCACGTTCGATCATGCCGCGGTATGCACCTGCCTCATTGCCCAGCCAACCACTTAGTTGTTGCACCAGTGCCCGCAGGCGTTCGCCACGTGGTTGTGCCCCCCAGTGACTGGCTGCGTTGCCTGCAATTAAACAGGCCAGGGCCCCCTCGGTGTTGGTGGCTGGTGATACATCGTGCACCATGACCGCCGGGCCACTGTCGCTGAGCATGAAGCCCGATTTGTTATTTTCGCGCCAAAACGGGTAATCGTAGCAAAGTATGGCCTCAATGGCACGGCCCATCAGGATGCGTTGGTTGAGGGCGTCGCGTCCAGGGGGAAGATGTGGCTCGAAGTAGATTTGTTCGGCCACTGCGGGTGGCAATGCGATGACGGCGTAGCGGGCACGTACCGAGCTCCCTCGTGAATACGCGGTGATGCTTGTATCATCCTGACGCATTGCAAGCACTGGTGCATCGAGTTGCAGTTGGGGGCGGAGTTGGGTGGCGAGGCGGTCGCCGATGCGTTGTGCCCCGCCAACCACACGTTCTTGTTGGAACGCAGGGCGGTACGGGAAGAGATATTCTGATTTTTGGAAGGCCTGGACCTGATCGATGATATAAATCAGTGAAATTTCGCTTGGTTCGGCATTGAAGCGGATACGACACATGATGTTGAACCATGCGATGCTCTGCTTGAAGCGGCACGTTTGTTTGAGCCACAGGCCAAATGAGAGTTGGTCGAACGCGTTAATCTGCTCGATGACTTTGTTGGTAGGGGTTTGCATGGCGCGAGCGTAGCGATTGAGCAAGCGCATCACACTCCAGCGGTCATGACTTACTGCTGGTGATAGCATCGGGCTACGCTGTTTGAATGTGTATGATTTATTGCCGAGGAGAACCGCACTTTCGCCGTCGTGGTACTGGGTCGTCAATGGCAGTCCTAGGTCATGGATGATTTTTCGGAGCTGGACTGCATTTGGTGCCACCCAGTGAGCACCGAGGTCGTAGGCCTCGCCGTTGAACGTGCCACTTGCCATACGGCCACCGGCGCGTTCGCGGGCCTCGAGGATAGCCACATCCACCCCTTGGTTGGCAAGGCGATAGGCTGCTGTGAGCCCTGAGAGGCCCCCACCGACGACCACGACGTCGGCATTGTATCCAATCAGATTGGGGTCAAACTGCAGTGTGCTCATACTCGTGCTCGATTCGATCGGTCGCATGTGAAAAGTCGTTCAAGGTGACGAGGCGCAAATCATGTGCTGGCCCCGACAATGTGGTAATCGCGCAATTCTCGATCCACATGCGGTTGTAGGAGTTGATATCGAGATGAAGTAAAGCACAGACGATGGCGCGGATGGTGCCACCATGGCTGGCAATACAAATGGTTTGCTCTGGTTGGTGGCGTTCGGCTATTTGGGCGATGGCAGCCATGGCACGTCGTTGCAATTGTCGATATGACTCGCCTCCCGGGTGAATGGTATCGCCCGGTGCGTTGCGATAGGCGGCATAGAGGCTCGGAAATGTCGCTTTGATTTCGGTAACGGTCAGGTGTTCAAAGAGACCCACGTCGATTTCACGCAAATTGTGGTCATGTTGAATCGGCAGACTCTTTGCCTGTGCAAGTGGTGTGATGGTTTCGATACAACGCACGAGGTCGCTACTGTAGATGGCGTCGATGGGCAAACGCTGCAAGCGTCGGCACACCTGCTGAGCTTGGCGCTGGCCGGTCGCATCGAGTGCGATTTGCATGTGGCCCTGGTAGCGGCCAATCGCGTTGTATTCGGTTTGACCATGTCTGACGAGCAGTAGTTGCATATGTAAGTGCCTCTGGTAGCTGTGCGTTCGTATTATACAAGAAACGCACGGGTGCATTATTCCAGACAATGCTCACCCTGGTTGATTCAACCAGGGTGAGCATTGCAAGAACGGCAATGACTACTTTTTGAGGCGGGGATCGAGTGCATCACGCAGACCGTCACCGACGAATGAGAAGCTCAGCATGGTGAGACCAATCATCAGCGTGGGGAAGAGCCCGAGATGCCAGTAGACCTCGATGAACGAGAACGAATTCCCGGCCATTTTGCCCCAGCTTGGGATGGGGTCGTTGATTCCGATACCCAAGAAGCTTAAGCCGGCCTCCGCGAACATTGCTGCGGGGATGCCCAGTGTAAACGAAATAACGAGGGGGGTCAGTGCGTTGGGAAGGATGTGTCGGGCGGCGATGCCAAACGGTGTGACACCAATGGCACGCGCTGCTTCGATGTATTCCTTTTCACGCAGAGTGAGCACTTGCGCACGGGTCAAACGACACATTTCAATCCAACCGATGAGACCGAGTGCGAGCACCACATTGAACAGACCGCCGCCCCAAATCGACAACAGGAAGAGGGCAAAGAGCAACTGCGGAATGGCGGTAAAAACCTCCATGATGCGGTTGATGACGTAGTCCACCCACCCACCGGCAAACCCGGCAGCGGCACCAAGCGAAACACCCATCACAATGGCAATTGCCTGCACGGAGAGACCGATGATGAGTGAAATACGGGCGCCGTAAATAATGCGGCTGAACACGTCAAACCCGACGTTGTCGGTGCCAAACCAGAAGTTGGCGTTGGGGAACTGGCGGGTCTTGCCACGCACAATTTCGTCGTAGTTGTAGGGTGCGATGATGTCAGCGAAAATCGCAAGCACAATCATCAACAGCACTACGAACAGTGCCGCCATGGCTAGTCGGTTTTTGCTGAAACGAACCGCGGCGTCTCGCCACAAGTTTGCCGGTTTACGCTCAAGAGGGAGGTTTGCCGCAGCAGTTGTTGTCGTTGAAGTCATTGTGCGTTCCTAATCAAACTTAATGCGCGGGTCAAGTGTGGTATAGAGCAAGTCAGTCAACAGATACACAATACCCCACAACGAGGCGATGATGAGCATGAGTGCCATAATCATCGGATAGTCGCGATTCAGCGTGCTGGTCACAAAGAATTTGCCGATGCCGTTGATTTTGAACATCGTCTCGACAAATATGGTACCTGTCATCAGATTGGGGACCATCGGTCCAACCACCGTGATGATAGGAATAAGTGCGTTTTTGAGGGCGTGCCGCCACACGACCATGGATTCATTGAGCCCTTTGGCGCGTGCGGTGCGGATGTAGTCTTGTGAGATTACATCGACGATGCTAGCACGTGTGTAGCGTGCCGTGATTCCCATGGGGCCAAGTCCGAGCGCAACGGTTGGCATGATCCAGGCTTTCCAGTCACCCCAATTGTCGTTGGTCAGACCGAGTGGCAGGATGTCGAGGTAGATGACGAAAATAAGCATCATCCAGATGGCAATGATGAAGTTAGGAACCGTCAGCCCGAGGGTGGAGATGAAGGTGATGGTGGAGTCAATCCAGCTGTTTTGGCGGATACCTGCCAAAATGCCAAAGAGAATGCCACTTGTAATTGCAATAAGGACTGTCATACCACCGAGTTGGATACTCTTGGGCCACACTTGGCCGATAATTTCACCTACAGAGGAGTCGGGGTTCTCGAACGAAGTGCCGAAGTCACCCTGGAGTGCCTTGCTCATGTACTTGTAGTATTGGACGTGGATCGGCTGGTCTAACCCGTATTTGGCAAGAATGTTTGCCTTCGCTTGTGGACTGAGTGGCATATTATCTTCGTCAAATGGTCCGCCTGGGACGGCATGCATCAATAGAAAGGCCACTATTGACACAATAAAAAAGACGAGGAACAAGCCAAACAAGCGGTTGATAATATAGGCTACCATGCAGTGATCCTTCTATTGAACTGAAGTCTGGGCTTGAGTGTGGGGGAGTGGTATCGAATACAGGCGTTGACGATTGCTCGTCAACGCCTGTACCGAGTGGATGATTACGGAGCTGCCTTGTAGTCGGCCACGCTCTTGTGAACATAGAGCGTGCTCAACACATTGCTGTAGGTTGAGATACCCGGCCACTGGATGCCGTTGAATCCGGCTTCGTTGGGCTGAAGGGCTTCGCCGACCAAGTATGGCTTGATCAAGCCAGTGTTGATGCGGTGCACGATGAAGATCGCTGAAGCATCTTCGACCAAAATGCGCTCGGCATCCTGGAACTGCTTGAGGCGGCCTTCGGTGTCGGTGCTTGCTGATGCCTCGTCGACCAACTTATCGTAGGCCTCGTTGCTCCAGCTATGGCGACCACCGCTGCGGAACACGCCAAGCATGTTCGAAGCATCGAAGTAGTCGATACCATATGACACCATACCGAACTTGATCTCCGTGGGCTTGGCATTCAAAGCATCCATGAAGATCTTGCGTTCCTTGTTGCTCACTTCACACTCGACGTTCAAGTTTGCCTTGATGTCGGCACAGATGCGGTTTGCAGCATCGATGCGGTTCTGTGACTCGGCACGCAACCAGAGTTCGAGCTTGGGGAAGCCCGCGCCATCTGGGTAACCGGCTTCGGCCAACAACGCCTTCGCCTTTTCTGGGTCCCATGCTTGGATGTCCTTCAAACCATCGCTGTTTGAAGCGTGGAAGCCGGGCATCAAGAATGAGTAGGCTGGGATGGCCTGAGCCTTACCCAAGATGTCAGCGATCAACGTGTCGCGGTCGACCAAGTGTGAGAACGCCTGGCGGACCTTGAGGTTGTCGAACGGAGCTGACGTGGTGTCGAAGAAGAGGTAGTCAGTGCGGAAGTCCACCGCATTGGTGTACTGCTGCTTCTGCAACTCTGGGTCGCCAGCGATGATTTCGGTTTCGGCAGCGCCGATGAACTCACCACCGAGGCGATCGACTTCGCCATCGCGGTAGCCGATGAAGTAGGTCTCGGGCTTGGCGGCGATGCTGACCAACTTCTGGATCAAAGGCTTGTTGGTGCCCTTGTAGTCAGGGTTGGCTTCCCATACAACCTTCTCACCCTTGGTCCACTCGATCAAGCGATATGGACCGCTTGATACTGAGGTGGCTGGGTCGTTGTTGTACAACGGACCATACTTCTCGAGAGCGGCCTTCTGCAACGGAGCGCTGTAAAGCAACTTCGCTGGCAAGAAGGGGGCTGGGGTCTCGGTCTGGAATACCAAGGTGTTGGCATCCACAGCGATAACGCCCAAATCGGTGTCCGGAACTTCACCAGCACCGACCTTGTCCCAGTTCTTGATGGCGCCAGGAGCGCTGTAGTACCAGGCGAAGTCCCAAGCATGATCCTTGTTGGCAGCATACTGGAAGCTCGCTACCCAGTCGGCAGCGGTCACTGGGGTGCCGTCGTTCCACATCAGGTTGGGGTCGAGCTTGAAGGTCCATTCGGTACCATCAGCGTTCGGCGTCCACTCCAATGCGGCACCTGGCAACAAGCGGAAGTTCTTGTCCAAGCGAATCAATGAATCGCTGGCCAAGTCACGGAATGCACCGCCACCACCGTTGTACACAGTTACCAAGAAGTCAAGTGACTCGAAGGCAGCCGTGCTGTCGAAGTACTCGGTGATGACCTGCTGGTCTGCAGGAGCGGCATCCTCGGGGAGCGTAACCCCGTTGATTGGCTCTGGAGCAGCCGTTGGCTCTGGAGCAGCCGTTGGCTCGATGATCGACGCAGCGGTCGGCATCACGACTGCAGTTGGCTCCTCAGCCGGCTCTTCTGCTGCTGGTGCACCACCACCACAGGCTGCAATCAACATTGCAGCTACGATGGCCAGTGCCCAACGCGAATAGCGCTTGTGGGACATCTGTAACCTCCTAAACGAATACCTGAATACCTTACGCAACAACCACAATGTGTTTGCTACGTTATCACAACCAACTTGCGTTGGATTGGATACACGGAAATGTGCTGTCCCAGCCACATGGAGAATTCGGTAACCACTTGGTATGCAATTAAACACATGTTGGAATCGGGATACCGTTGAAAAGTAATATATCATTTATGAAGTGCACTGTCAACGCAAGAAATCAAATTCGAAGTTTCGTATTCATAACCTTATTATGCCCTAACAATGCCCTCTGTATCCTGTATCGCACAAACTCGAGTTCCACCGAATCAGACAACACTCGTGGCCGTGAGCACGCTTATTGACGCATTTGGGGCGTGCAACACCATGACGTGTACGGTATCATATAGAATGAGATTGTTCACAGGATTCTCCCCTGAGCTTCTTCACTACATCTGCCAGGATGGTGATACTACTTATGCAACGCATCGTGATTCGTTTTTGGTATGCACTCTTTGCGCTGTTCATTGTTTTGATGACAGTAGCTCCCCTTGCCGCGTTATTGCGCACAGTTGCCAACGAAGTCCAGCAACGCGTTGAGCAAGTGCCACAACTCCCGGAAATGGCCGAAGCAGTAGATATCCCACTTGCACCGCTACCAGACAGCGAACCGGTGCTTGCTTCCACACTCATGCGCCCGACCATCGCCAGTGGAGCTGCGCATACGTGTGTTGTTACCCGCTCCGAACAGGTCATCTGTTGGGGAGGGAATGAGGCTGGGCAACTCGGTAATGGGAGTGATCCTGCGGCGTTGCCGTTTACACATGCCCCAACCCTGGTCAGTGGGCTCGTGGGCGCCCAGGCGGTGGCGCTCGGAGAAATGCACTCCTGTGCACTCTTGGCACGGAGTGGCCAAGTGTGGTGCTGGGGAAGCAATGAATACGATCAACTCGGTGGCCGGGCTCGTGGCCCGATGACCAATATGACGACGGCGAAAGCCGTCACCGCCGTTGACGGTGTTTCACAGCTCGTCAGTGGTGCCAATCATCTGTGTGCGCTACGTGCCGGGAATCAGGTCTGGTGTTGGGGAGACAATCGCCGCGGTCAACTCGCGATACGCGATGTGCAATCGGCGAATACCGCGATCCGTGTCGCCGATTTGCCCAATGATGTAGTCATGCTCACGGCTGGTGCCACCCATACCTGTGCCCTGACGACCAACGGGGCAGTCTGGTGTTGGGGCGATAATCAGGCCGGTCAAATCGACGATAGCGGCGATCAGATGGTGGTAACGCCACGTCTGCGTGCCGATATTCCTACTGCCAGCCAAATCCAAGCCACCAACACGCAAACGTGTGCCCTGGTTGAATCTGGTGCGGTCTGGTGTTGGGGAGCATACCGTGGGCTCGCCGAGCTCACATTCGCACATCCAATACAGCGTCTGCGTGGTAGTACGCAAGGGCATATATGTGCACGCCTTGATACGCAAGAGCTGGTATGTTGGGATGACCTGCGTAGCCTGCAACGCATCGGCGTATCAGGGAGTGCCGACATCGCCGTTGGCTATCAATTTGATTGTGTGTTGCTCGAAGCCGCACAAGTCTTGTGCCGTGGCAACAACGAGCGTGGTCAAGTCGCTGCCGATCGTGTTTTGGGCGAAAGCATAGACTACGTACTTGTCTCTCTCGGGGCGCGTGCTCATTCGTTGAGCGCTGGTCATGCGCATGTATGTGCTCTTTGGCAACAGGGTGCGATCCGGTGTTGGGGGCGCAATTTCGAAGGCCAGCTCGGTGATGCTAGTGTCAGCGGTCTGCGTGATGTCACGACGCCGACGACACCGCAAATCGATGGCATCGTTGATGTGGTAGCCGCTGGCAATCACACGTGTGTGATTCGCTATGATCGATCGGTGGCGTGTTGGGGTGATAATCAGTCGGGCCAACTCGGTATTGGTGATTTTCTTGCGCGTAGTACCCCTCAGAGCATCTGGAGTATGGCAAATGTGCAACAAATCACGGCTGGTAGTGCTCACACCTGTGCCCTCCAAACCACGGGTGAGGTCTGGTGTTGGGGTGATAACACGAACGGGCAACTCGGTTTTCAAGGGGGCAACCAGGCATCGCCGTATCGTCTGACCGATATCGGTGAAGTGGTGTCGATTGCATCAGGGGGCAACACCAACTGTGCCTTGCGCTACAACGCAACGGTAGTCTGCTGGGGTGCGCCACTCCGTGAGGGTGATACACCGTTTGCAGAAGTCACTGGCCTTGTGGATGTGGTGGATGTGGCTCTAGGTCTCAATCATGCCTGCGCATTGCAGTCAAACGGGGCTGTGGTGTGCTGGGGCGATGAACGATATGGGCAACTAGGTGGGGTTGCCCAACTACAAACTATCCCCGGGCTTCCTGCTCTGCGCGCGCTGATTCCTGGGGCACGGCATACCTGTGCCATCGATCAAAACAACGGGTTGTGGTGCTGGGGTTGGAATGTGGCCGGGCAAGTCTCGTCGCAACTCGCAAACGACGTGGTCACCGTGCCCCAATTCATCATGGACGGGGTAGCGGCGGTCGCGGCAGGCTTTGAAACGACCTGTGCACGGCTTCAAATCGGTGAAACCCTCTGTTGGGGGGATGGAAGCTACGGTCAACTGGGTAATGGGGGCTACCAATCCAACTCCGATCAACCCTACGTAGCGAATTTGGCCGATGGTTTTGCCATTGCCAGTGGTGGCAACTTTAGTTGTGCCCTGCTGAAATATGTGATGGTGCGTTGCTGGGGTGGGAACGACTATGGCCAGCTCGGGAACGGCACCACGACGGCGGTTTCGTTGCCGCAAACCGTACGGAGCAACGATGAGGCTGTTGCCATTGCCACTGGGAATGCCCATGCCTGCCTGCTTGTCACCGATGGTACGGTGCGGTGCTGGGGCCACAACAACTATGGTCAACTCGGGAATGAAACCACCGAAAATAGTAGTACTCCAGTGGTCACCGCTGTGCAAGAGGTAGTTGCGCTGACGTTGGGGCAATCGCATAGTTGTGCACTGTTGCAAGATGGCGGTGGTGCCTGCTGGGGGCGTAACGATGATGGACAACTCGGCAGTGGCAACACGGCGTCTTCTGGTATGCCGTTGCGCGTGGCGGATTTGGCAAGTGCAGTTGAAATTGTCGCCGGAGGTAACCACACCTGTGCAGTGCAACAAGACACCACCGTCTGGTGTTGGGGGCGTAATGATCAGGGGCAATTGGCCATCGGCGAGCCCGGTCCTGGTATCTCGGTGCCAACACAGGTCAGTGGTTTGGCAAATATCGAACACATTGCCCTCGGTGAAAACCACAGTTGTGCCCTCTCGTATCAAGGCACGGTCTGGTGCTGGGGCTGGAATCAGTTCGGTCAGGTGGGCATGGGGCAGGTCGGTGAAGAGGCGTTTGTGACGCGTCCTCAGCAAATTACCGATGTCAGCGATGTCGTGAGTGTGAGTGCTGGTGGCAACCACACCTGCGTGTTGCAGCGTAGTGGTGCGGTGAAATGCTGGGGTGACAACTACAACGGTCAGCTTGGTATGGGCGCAATCCAGGGTGCTGATGGTGTGCGTACGTCGTCAGCCACGGTGGTTGGCCTGGATCATGCGGTGGCGATTTCGGCAGGTGGGGCCCATACATGTGCGTTGCTTCGTCGTGGTGATGTGGCGTGTTGGGGCTGGAATCGATTTGGACAACTCGGCAACGGCGTGAGTGTGGCCGCAAATGACGTGATGCGCCCGGCACCAGTGGTCGGGTTAACTCAGGCCGTATCTGTGGGTGTCGGGAGTCACCACCTGTGTGCGGTCGATGCCGTTGGCACGGTCTGGTGTTGGGGCGATAATGCGTTCGGGCAACTCGGCATCGGGAGTATCGGGAGCTCGGTTGAGTTTTCGGTGCCCAACGAAGTCGATGCAGCGGTGAATTCGTTGGCTGTCGATCTCGGAGCCGATCACACCTGCGCACTCCTCGTTACCACAGAGCTCAACTGTTGGGGGCGCAATGAATTTGGCCAGGTCGGGAATTCCTTTGCCGGTGATTTGGCCGATACGGTTATTCCCAATTTCGTGGGCGGCCTCATCGGGGTGTCAAATTTTGCATTGGGTGGTGATACGTCGTGTGCAGTGGTCAGTGGCGCGGTCTACTGTTGGGGCGATAATCAATATGCACAAATCGGCTACGATACGGTGGGCATCGGCGATTACCGCACCGTGCCAACACCAGTACCTGGGATTGACGATGCCCAAAAAGTCGTGGTTGGATTGCAACATGCCTGTCTCCTCCGGGCCACAGGAAGTGTGCTCTGTTGGGGGCGTAATAATTTGCACCAAGTCAGCGATAATGACATGGAGATTATTGTTACCCCGACGCAGGTCGTGGGTGTCGATGATGTCGTCGAACTGTCGGCGGGCAGCTACCACACGTGTGCGACCACCCGCGTCGGACGGGTGATGTGCTGGGGAGGCAATCAAAACGGCCAACTGGGTGTTGTTGGTACGGACATTCGGACGCCCCAGCAAGTCATTGACGTCGAAGGTGCGTTGACCGTCAGTGCTGGTCATTTGCATACCTGCGCTCTCCTGCAGTCGCGACAGGTGCGCTGCTGGGGGGATAATACGCATGGTCAGTTGGGAAGTGAAAACGGCGAAAGCAACACTGCCCTCCCGGCCCGCGATGTGCCCGATTTACAGGGCGTACTACAGCTTGAAAGTGGCGGGAATCAGACCTGCACATTGCTCGAATCTCAGCAGGTCTGGTGTTGGGGGGAAAATGCCAATCTGCGGCTTGGCGTTGTGCCAAACCCGGATCGGGTGACACCGGCCATGGTGATTAGTCTGTGGGACATGCGCGCCAGCGTGGTAGCACGGATTGAGCCGACGGCATTCCCAGCTCTGGCTATTCCCACCGCTAGTGTGACACCGACCACGGTGCCATCGCAGGTGCCGACCCGTACTCTGATTCGCTCTCAGTTTCCCACTCCTCAGATGCCCTAGGTTTGTACGGAGATGTGCCATGCCTGATGCAGTGCTCTTTGTGACCACCGCGTATTCGTATCGTACCCGTGATTTCGTGGCTGCCGCTGAAGCACTTGGTATGCCATGGTATGCACTCAGCGATGCTCCAGTGCCAGGTGTTGATGCTACGCGAGTACAGGTGTACGTAGCCACCGATTGGCAGGCGGTGGTCACGTGGATGACCACCATGCAACAACGCCACGTTCATTTTGTGGCTGTCCACGCGCTTGACGATAGTGGTGCCGAAGTCGCAGTGCGGATTGCAACCCATCTTGGTCTTGCCTACAATCATCCAGATGCGGTGCTCGCTGCGCGCAACAAGTGGATGATGCGTCAGCGAATGGCGCAAGCGGATGTCCCCATGCCGCGGTGTCAGCGTTTTACCAGTGATGATTCTTTGGCGCAGGTGCTGGCTGACATTGAATTTCCGTGTGTAATCAAGCCAACCGAGTTGAACGGCAGTCGTGGGGTGATGCGTGCCGATAATCCGGTGGAGTTTGCAATGGCCCAGTCGCGGCTCTTACGATTTTTGCACGAGATTTATCCCGATCAACGTCCCCATGAATATGTGGTCGAACGCTATATTCCTGGTGTAGAAGTGGCACTCGAGGGGATGATGGATGCCGGAGTCCTCCACGTGTTGGCCCTCTTTGACAAACCTGATCCACTCGAAGGTCCGTTTTTTGAAGAAACCATCTACGTCACACCGTCGCGCTTGCCCACCACCCTCCAACAGCACATTGCCGATGTGACGACGGTGGCCGCGCGGGCTCTTGGCATTGTAAGTGGTCCAGTGCATGCCGAGCTCCGTATCAACGATACGGGAGTTTTTGTCATCGAAATCGCTGCACGTTCGATTGGTGGCTTGTGTTCGCGCACGTTACGCTTTGGGAGCGCTGAATCGCTCGAAATGCTCATCGTGCGTCAATCGGTGGGGATGTGGCAGAGCGCCCCACCCCGCCAACAGGCGGCTGGTGGGGTCATGATGATTCCTATCCCGGCGGCTGGCATTTTGCACCGTGTCACGGGCGTCGTAGCGGCCCAGCAGGTGCCACTCATCGAATCGGTCGAGATTACTGCTCCCCTGCACCACAGCATTCGCATGCTCCCAGAGGGCGACAGTTACCTGGGGTTTATTTTTGCGCGTGGCCCGGATCCTGCCTCCGTCGAAGATGCGCTACGACACGCCCATTCTTGCCTGCAATTCGATATCATGCCTGCCATTCAGCTCACATAAGACCTACCGCGGGCCACCTTTGCTTGGTGCGGCGGCTGGTGGCGTCCAGCCCTCCGGCAATTGTGCGCCTTCACCAAAAAAGAAATCCTCCATGGCCTGTAAGAGCACCCGCTGTGATTGAGGGTCAACCAAGCTGAGTCCGTAGTGGTTGATGAGGATGCGTTCCTGTTCAGGCCAGAGATTCCACGCACGAATGGAAACTTCATTGTAGATGCGCATTCCTAGGGTGCCTGGGAACGGTGGCGCCTTCAAACCAGGCAGTGCAAAGCCGAATTTGCGACATTCGACGAGCCGTTCTTCGTCGGGAGCCCCAAAAAAGAACTCTGCAATGGCCAACAGGCGCTGGCGTTGAAATGTACGACTGCGCGGGTCATGGTCGAAGTGTTTGACCAGAATATGCTCGACGCGTACCCATTGGTCCCATGCCGCTTGTGACACGGAAGTTTGCAACTGTTCACCGAGCGGGCCTGTAACCGGGGCTTCTGCGAGCGCAGGAAGGGTGCGTTTGAAATACATACACTCGACGGTGCGTTCATTCATGTGGGGGCTCCATGGTACGAAAGCCACTGCACGGTGGCGCGAAGATGGTACTATCATAGCATGTTAGACATTCCACCTGCATTTCATCGGTCCATGGTGTTGCTGGCGATGCCTGGTGAGTTTAGTCGGGTCGTTTTGCAACAGGTGCTCTCGACGCTCCGACCACGTTGTTTGGTGGTACCTGCTCCTCCTGCAACAGTGACACATCAGGTGATACGGGCGCCTGCCTTCTTTTCGAGCACACCCTCCGTGGTGGACGTGGCACTGCGCCACGATATTCCGGTGCTTGCGTTGGCGCGTTGGCGTGATTTGCTTGCATGGCTGCAGCCAACAACATGGCTGGTGACGGCTTGTTATCCACGCCGCGTGCCGGCCTGGGTGCGGAATCAAGTGCAATATGCGCTAAACATCCACCCGAGCGCTTTACCGGCGTGGCGTGGCCCTGATCCACTGTTTTATGTGGCACGGGGGGATGCAGAGCCCGCAGTTACCCTGCATATCATGGATGATGACTATGACACGGGGCCGATTGTGGCACAACAGCATATCGCAACCTGGGATTGGCACGACGAAGCAGAACTCATCCGCGTGCATGCGCACATCGGTGCCGAATTGTTGCTGGCGAGTTGGCATGGTGCTTGGCACGCACATCCACAAGCGTTGCTCGAACATCGCTATGCACGTGAACCGAGTGCCAGCGATTATACACTACAGCCTACCTGGAGCCAGTCTCGGGTACGTCAGTTTGTGGCAGGTACACACTTGCGCAATCATCCTTACTATGTGCCACTCCAGCGCTGTTGGGTGGATGCACTAGGAGTTGGCGCGGTGCCGATTGTTTGTAGTGATGGAGTATGCTATGGCAGAGCGAGGGAATCATGACGAATCAACCGGCTGACAGTAATGCTGGAGACGTTGCCATTGTGACTGGCGCAGCTGGTGGCATCGGTGCCGCCGTGGTACAGACCTTGTTGGCACAGGGATATGTGGTGCTCGCAGTAGACCTTCATCCGCTCGTCGTGCCGCCGCATCCGCAGCTTCAGTGGCTTCAAGTTGACGTAACGGATGACACTGCGCCGGTGAGTATCATCACGGCGGCCATTGCGCTCGGAGCCCCCAGCGTGTTGGTACAAGCCGCAGGCGTCGTGCAAGTGGCGCATCCGTTCGAGGTCGACCGGGCGCACTGGGAGCGTGTCATGAACATCAATGCGCAGGCGAGTTGGTTCATCGCCACGGAGTTTCTCCGGCAGTGTGTGACAGCGCGGCGGCTGGTTTTTGTGGCATCAACTGCCGGCAAAACTGCTACCACGGTCATGCATCCCATTTACAATATCAGTAAGGCGGCCGTGATTGCGATGACCAAAACGTTGGCGATGACCGTCGCTGACCGCGCAGTCACCGTGAATTGTGTGTGCCCGGGGGTCATCGATACCGATATGCAGATGCATATTACTGCTGCGCTGGCCGCGCGCGGCGCTGATGCAACTGAGGTGTGGCAACAACGCATTGCGCGTGTGCCGATGCAACGGGTCGGCTTGGCGAGCGAGGTTGCCCAGATGGTGGGGTTTTTGGTCAGTGATGCGGCGAGTTATACCACAGGTCAGGCTGTGCACGTCTGTGGTGGGATGGTGATGTGAGCAACCCGACCAACATCGCTAGCGTGTTGGTGTGGTCGACAACGAAAGGACTTGATCTATGCAGTACCAAGACATTCCCACGCCGGCACTCATCGTGGATGTGGCTGTCCTCCAAGAAAATATCCGTCGTTGGCAAGCCCACGCAGATGCTCACGGAGTGGCATTACGCCCCCACATCAAAACGCATAAATCCATCGAAATTGCCCACATGCAGCGCGTTGCAGGAGCAGTGGGGATTACAGCGGCAAAGTTGAGTGAGGCCCAAGTGTTCATCGATGCCGGTTTTGATGATGTCTTTGTGGCCTATCCCATTGTGACCGCCGACAAGTGTGCCCATGCCGCGCAACTGGCCCAGCGAGCGCGTTTGGTGGTAGCCGCTGACTCGCTGTTTGGGCTGCAACAGTTGTCTGCCGCCGCACAGTCGCTGGGGAGTTCGATCGGCATTCGCCTGGAGGTCGACACTGGTTTGCATCGATGTGGTCTGCCACCCGCAGAGCTCCTCGGCATGGCCCAGCACTGCATCGGATTACCAGGTCTGTTTTTTGATGGCATCTTCACCTACCGAGGTGCTTGGTTTGCGGGGAGTAATGGTCGCTCGCCTACCGAGCTCGGTATTGAAGAAGGGCGCATCATGGTCGAACTTGCCGCACAGCTCCGCGCGGCCGGCATTGCGGTTCCAGCGGTGAGTGTTGGCTCTACGCCGACCGGCTGGAGTGCTGCCACAGTGCCCGGTGTCACCGAAATCCGCCCAGGTACCTACGTATTCGGCGATGACATGCAGTTGTACATGGCTAACTCGTGCACGCCCTCACAGGTCGCACTTGCCATTCATTGTACGGTGGTGAGTCGGCCAGATGCCACCCTTGCCACCGTAGACGGCGGCTCCAAAACCTTCTCTGGTGATATGAATCCAGAGAAGGCCGGTTTGCGCGGCTATGCGACCGCTCTTGACTGCGATGCCGTGTTGCTCCGCATGAACGAAGAACATGGAGTTCTTCACCTTGCCAGTGATGTTGATTTGCGGATTGGACAACGCATCGCGTTGCGCCCCAATCACGTCTGCACCACTGTCAATTTGTCCGATGTTTTGTACCTCTACGATGCCACCACAGATCACTATCAACCGATTCATGTCGCTGCTCGTGGCCGGCGGCACTAAGTATGCACAAGGATATACCAATGGAACTCCCCATCATACACCGCTCCATTATGGCCGATGCCGATTGGCACATTGATGCTCTGCACCCCTTTGGCTCTGCTTGGTTTGCGCACCCCTGTGAAATCCTGCGTGAGCCAGTGACTGGCCAGTCACTCATGCAGGCGACGACCGTGCGTGTGGTAGCGACGTCATCCACGTTGTGGGTGCGCTACGACTGCGCAGATGTTGATCCGTGGGCCACCATGCGTCAGCACGATGAGCCGATCTACACCGAGGAGGTGGTCGAGCTGTTTATTGGTCGCGGGAGTGAACGCCCAACAGCGTACTACGAACTCCAGGTGAACCCGCTCAACACGCGTTTTGACGGTATCATCACCAACCCCGATGAAATTCGAGCCACCATGCATCTCGACACCAGTTGGGATCCACCGTGGCAGAGTTGGGTGCAGTGTGATGCGGCCGGGTGGTCGGCGGTGATGGCAGTGCCATGGACGACGCTCGGATGCGCTGATGCAACCGGCACATGGCGGTTGAACTTCATGCGCATTGACCGTAACCGTGAGACCGGAGCGAGCGAGTTAAGTGCGTGGTCGCCCACGTTGCGCATTCCCGCTGATTTCCACATCCCGAGTCGTTTCGGCATCATGGTGGTGGTATGAATGGTGTTCACCCGCACGATGTGTTTTTTGAGGGGTTGTGCCTCTTGGTGGAGCGGAGTGCTCCGCATGTGCGTGCAGTCGATGTTGCCAAAGCAACAGGGTGGCCATTTGTGATGGCGGCAGCCGAAGAGTGGCTCGATGGCACTACGTTGATATTGCATCCGGCCATGCGTGCCACCGATATGCACGGGCTTTTCGCGTTGCGTTCACGTTTGTTGAGTCGGCTCACATGCTACGGTTTGCGCACGATTTATCTTTGGATGTCAGCGCACAATCAGCTCGAACCAGCCGATGTCCTCCCTGATACGCTGATTGTGGGGAGTACATTGGCACCGATTGCGTTCGTCAGTGACTTCGATGACGCACAGGTGTGCTTTCGTTCGTTGCAGGGGGAAACACTCTGCCTCGAATGGACTCAGACTAGCAACGGCTCTGGTCTCGAAGCCATCAGTGTGTTGGCATCCGATCAGGTTACGGAGCAGTTAGCGGTCATCACACAAATCGATCAGGCCTATCGACTATTGAGTCAAACACCGTCGGTGTCCTTTGTGACGTCGCTCCACCCCATCCGCGAGTGGCAGACGTGGCATTTTGGTGTCGACAGCCTCGAAGTCATTGCCATGTGTGCCGACACAGCGGCACCATTGGCCCTGATGGCCGATGTCGTGGCACGCACAGTGGCCGTCTATCACGCACGCTGGCGCATGGCGGGGCAGTTGATTGCCGAGTGGGCTGATTCGTACGCACAACTCGCCCCGGCTTGCGGGCACGTCGACAATGCGTGCTTTTTCATGGAGATTGTGCAAAAGTACTACCCGCTGGAGATTCCGCGCCGGGCGTTAACGGTGGCTGAGGGGGCCATGGTGGCAGCGGCGTTCCGTGATGCGCGGCAGGAGTGGCGTGCTGTGGCTATGCTGTTGCATGATGTCCTTCAAAGCCAACAATGAACCCACATCTGCGTCTTCGCAGATGTGGGCGGGATTGGTGGGCCGGACTGGATTCGAACCAGTAACCAAGTCGTTATGAGCGACGTGCTCTGCCGTTGAGCTACCGGCCCAATCACTCCGTATATCGTAGCATGTGCCTGCCAATCACGCAAATACGGAGCCGATTAGCAACTGTTTTTTATGATGCGGCAGCGGTCAAAAATCTCGCTGCCCTTGAGCCAGAGTTTGCCAGGGAGCTCCCATTGCCACTGCCATAGTTGTGGCCAACTCAGCCCGCGCCGAAGTTGCGTGCTTTGATTGAAGACGGTGGCGTTGATGATGAGCCCCATGTTCCAAGCAATAAACAGCGCCAAAATGGCCCCAATGCCCCATCGTGGCAGTCGTGCTTGACTACGCTCGACAAGGTAGGCGAGGCCCACAATGAAAAACGGGCTACACTCGATGAGGCGGCGGAATCCGAACGCCCCGCTCAAGTGCCATGTCGTGCCGAACGCCCCATTTATCCATACCTGGAGCAGAATTGCGAGCATCATGGCACTACCGTGCCACGGGTGGGAACGCGTAAACCAGGCGAGCCCGATGAGCGCAAATATCAACACGGGGCTCCAGACAAGTGCGCCGCGACTCCACGCAGGGATTTGCACGGGCTCATCGGTGACGCCGCACCACGCCGTCGGGCGTGGATCAAAGTCGATGAGTGTGTCGAGGGCGTGCGGGCTACACAGATTCAGCTTCCCTGAGACCTCATTTGCGGGCATCGGGGTGCCGTTGAGTGCTTGATAGGCGGCAATCTGTGGCAACAGCATGACCACTGCGCACGCCACGGCAATGCTCCAGTGCGTTATCTCGGTACGGAGCTGACTCCAGTCGTGGTGATGCCAGCGGCGCCAAAGTCGCTCGAGAATGATCATGACCGGGAGCACGGCAAAAAGGATGAGCTGTTCGCGCACCAAAAACATGCCGCCCCCGATGGCGCCGAGTGCTGCCCACAGATGCCACGACTGATGTGGTTGCTGGATGCGCCACCAGCACCAGAAAAAGCATGCGCTAAGGAAAAATCCATTGGCGTGTGCGAATGGCATTTGTACGGTCATGTAAAACACGAGCGGCGTGGCCAACCAAATAGTCATGGTGGCGACGGTGCTACTCCATTGACTCACCCAGTGCATGCTGACCCGCCGCACAATCAGCAATCCGAGCCAGGCATACACGGCAGATGCATATGCGATGGCACGCTGGTATGGCCAACTGTAGCCATCTGCGGCGATACCTTGGCCGATGCCGATGAGATGCGCACCCCTCAGGATTAGGTCTGCTCCGGTAAACCACGGAGCCCACAATAGCGCAGATCCGACCGGGGCAATATTGCCGTAGAGACCAGTTGTTTCACGGATGCGGTTGGGTTGTAGCAGGCTTTCGGCGATGCCCGAATGCGGGTTGAGTTGCGCAAATGTGGTGTATTCGTTGCGAAAATCGACGTCGTGGTCGAAGTAAACGGAGCGCAACCAGGCGTAGTACTGGACTTCGTCGGTGGCGTAGACGCGGGGGAGGGCTACGACCAGGCTAAGCAGGAAGAGGACGCCGAGCCATACCAGCCCGGCGTCGTGTTGCCAAAAACGTTGGATGCGCAACAGCATGCGTCCTCTCCGTGTACTTAGCGTTGTGCGAACAAAATCGGAGCATACACGGTGTTGCCTGTGAACGTCACCGTTACGTCGGTGGTATAGACGTCATTGGTTGGGTTACCTGCACCATCAAGGATGCGTGCATAGACTCGGTAGACACCGGTCTGCATGGCAACGTTATTGCCGGTGAGGAGGTTCCAATCCGCCTTGTAGGAGGTCATCGGTACACCACCCCAGCGCAGACTGCTACTGTCGTTGGCTGGGCATCCCGCATTGGTGGCGCCACAGTAGGCGCTCGCCAACCACAGGCCCCAGACCACTTCGTTGTCGGTGGTCGTGTTGCCGTTGACCAAGGTGACTTCGCCATTAAACGGCGAGCTTCCTGTGGCTGCAAACGTAATCGACTCGGTGCCACCTGGTACAGGTGGTGTGGCGTCGAGCGTGAGTGGGTAACTGTCGCGGACCTCGATGTTGCCAGCGCCATCTTTCAACGACACCGCCGCACCCATGCTCCCGGCGTTTTCACGCATCATAATCAACGATTTCTGCCCAAGGAGTGCATCCGTATAGTTGATGGCCGTGTCATCGTTGACCTGATAGCTGCTCAAACCGGATGGATCGGTTACTGCGTCAATGCTGATTTGGCCAATACTTGACCGAATGTAGTCGGTATCGGTGTATGAAGAGCCGTTCATGCTGCTTACATCGGTGTAGCGTGGTTTGTTGAAAGGCGAAGAGATGGTAAAGGTCGCGCCAACAGTGGCGGCGGTGTCAACGTAGATGCTCTGAGTCATCCAATCCCCTACGCGTGCATCATCGCTGTCGAACAAGGCCACGTGAATGTAGTTGTTGGCACCCGCAGTCAACCCAGTGATCTCAATGGCACCACTTGCCGGGTCAAATGGAAGCAGATCTGCGGCGTTCACGCTGGCTGGTGGTGTGGCACTTGCACTCGCAACTGCGTAGTACTGTGGCGTCTGACAGCCTAAGCTGGTATAAACGGCCGCAGTGGCAGTCGTACTGTTGACATATGGCAGGCTTCCGTTTACCACGAGGTTTACGTTACACACCGATGGTGCGCTTCCCGACGCCGTAATATTTCCGCTGTAGGTAATCCAAACGGCTGTGGGCGAGGAAAGAATATCACGGATGTAGAAAACGCTGAGTCGTCCAGATTCACCTGTGTACGGGGTGACGAGCAACTGCGGTTTGCCGTATTCGTTGCCACTTCCGTTAAACGTTTTATTTGCCCAAACGACCGGATTCGTGGATAGGTTGTAGTACGCCAGATTGAGTGGTCCATAGGTGCGTCCGCTCCAGTGAATGGAGCTCACAAATACTTGTCCGATACCATCGGAGGCAATCCCTGTGCCGAATTTGAGCTGTCTGCCACCGTTGTCTGGGTAAAAACTGTCAAAACTGGTTGGGAATATAGCTGAACCAATCGCCGATTCCCAACGATTTGTCGTCGTGTTGTAGCGCATCACTTTTTCACCGAAGTGTGAACGAATACCTACATATAAGTTATTATCGAGCGCGAGATATGCCGATGGTATGAGACAATTTGTCGCAAAAGTGCCACTTTGTGAGGTGCACAATTCAGCCCAGCCTGATCCACCCGTATAAATATTCGTGACGGAGTTGTTCGTGGGATTCAAGAACCCGGCTAAGCTGCCAAAGGGTTCATAGGCGGCCGCCACAAAAAATCTACCATTGGGTAAGGCTGCGACCGCATCGGTACCCGATGACAACTTGGTGTAGGAGTGGTACAGTTGTGATGTCATAATCGGCGTCCATGTGCCTGCAATTGATTCGATGTCATTGCTCGAAGCACTCATGGTTGGGAGGGCAAACAACGTCGACTTGCTGATAATGGTGTACCGATTGCGTTGAACGCCGGTCATATCTTGCCCGATGGATGCTACCAAATAATCGTCGCTCACATCCATGCCACCGCCACTATTGTTGACTGAGGTTGCCCCAGTAATCAACACGTTGCGAATGTATGTTTGGTCGAGTGCCCCAGATGGTGTGGCTGGTGCATCCGCACTAATCACAAAGACGCGGAATCCAGAAGTGGTGACACGGCCGACAAAAATATTGCCACTGGAGTCTGCCTTGACGATAGACGGCATTTGCAACGCTGACCCTTTTTGAAAGCCGTTGTTGGGCGTCTCGTCATCGAGGCTCGCGACAATACTACAACTGGCCAAACTGCCTGGTACGGTGGAGTTGGGCTGATTCGGGTCGAGCACAATAATGCGCATTCTGCCGTTGCCGAGTGCACCCACGGTCACTGCAGCATAAATCAGGCCGTTGTTGTGCAAATCGGCCGATATATTCCACCCGCCGTTTGTGGAGACCAAACAGGCGGTACCGGCCAACGAAATGTTGTTGGCGGCCTGCGTCGGTGTGGCTGGAATTACGATAATACTCGCAAGGATTACTGCAATCAGTGGTAAGACGTATTTACGCATGGTGCTTCACCCTAATTTCTTTGTGTTCTGAAATCTATTATACCGGTGGTGGAGGTGTCACTCATATTCTGTCCGACTGAAGCCTTGCTGACATGTACGTGATAATGACGTTTGCAGGCATACAATTGTTCACTGTTTGCGCAACACGATGAGAATCATCGAGCGTGTGCCTGGCAGTAGCCAGGTCAAGGCGGCAATTGCCGCTTTGACAATCCAGCGGTGCGGTGCGGTGACGACGCGCGGCCATTCGAGCCCAACTGGCTCATATGCCGCATGGTATTCACGCGCCACCACGGTGTATCCAGCCTGTTGCCCCATCCAGGCCAACTGAGGCATGCTAAACAGTCGGCTGTGCGTGTAGTAGCGTGCTTCACTGCGTAAATTGGCCCACGCTTCAAATTCATCTTTGTGATCAAATGGGCGCCACAAAATGATGTCGAACAACGTGCGTAGGCGACTTTTGAGATAAAACTGATTGGGGGTCGAGACGATAAGATGTCCACCCGGTTTGAGCAAGCGCGCAAAGGTCTCGAGGGCCTCAAGTGGTGGATTGGCGAGGTGTTCGATGACTTCAGAAAACAAGATGATGTCGAACTGTGTCTCCGCAAACGGTGGCGGTTCATGGTCGATGTTCCATCGTTGTACGTCGACGTTGAGTTTTTGCCAGAGCTCAGCACGATGCTCAGGGAACAAATCGCTTCCGTGTACTGTGTATCCGGCCATGCGGGCCATTTCGGTGAAATGACCAGGATTGACGCCGACCTCGAGTATTTGCGTGCCAGGGAGGCGGAGCATGGCAGCGAGCAACGCCTGGAAGCGGAAGCGGTGATATCGGTAGTACGACGGTTTGTTGTCGGGATTGACAGTTGGGTAGGTTTGTACGATGTGTTTCGCCGTGTGTAGAGCATCGCTCATATGCGTGATTCCTTGGCTATGGTGTGGGCATGGACGCAGATGTCGTAGAGCGTTTGGGCGCGTTGGCGATAGGTATGTGGGGCCACCAACTCCAACGCACGAGTGGCGATGCGATCGCGCAGGTGTGCATCGTGGATGAGCATGAGTAAGACTCGCGTAAGGTCGTTTGTGTTCCCACGGGCAAACAAACATGCTCCATCGGCGCCGACAATTTCACGGAGTGCCGGCATGTCTGGGCAGATGAGGACGCGCCCCATGGCCATATACTCGAACATTTTGAGGGGCGATGCGGTACTGTCGGTGACGGTACCCGGGATGGTGAGGATGTCGCTGGCTGCTAGGTACTGCGCCACCACCGCTTGCGGTTGCACGGGGATGAAGATGACGGATGCGGTAATTCCGGCGTGTGTAGCATGCGCCGTCAGTTCGGCGACTTCTTTGGGGCGACCACCCACAAATACCAACCGCGCTTGCTCTTTAATGTCGTCTGGGAGCGCCGCAAATGCCTGGATAAGTAGCTCAAGATTGCGATAGGCAAAGGTCAAGCCGGCATAGGTGATTAGCATTGTTGGTGATGGAGGCAGGCCTAGTGTCACCCGTGCATCGTGCTGTGGTTGTACGGTGTAGATGGCGTCGTTGTAGGCATCAGGCAGTACATCAATTTCGCCAACTGGTCGCCACCCTGCGTTGACCAGCTCTTGGCGAAAGGTGTCGGTCAGCGACACGATGCGTGCCGGTTGGGTCAACGTGATGCGATCAATGTGCGCCACGAGGCGTTGCGCCCAGCGCTCTTTGGGGCGCGAGTGATTAGTACTCTCGAGATGATGAATCTCGTAGATGACTTTCGCTCCCAACCAACGTGGAGCCCACTGACTCAACCAAAAAGCACAAATGACCTCACGCACGTAAATCACCGCATATCCGCGCCCCCGCAGTTTGGCCCACCACAACCGTGCGATGACTACCCAGGCAAAAGCGGTACGCTCAAGGTAGTACCACAACGTTGACTGGTACAGGCGTGACAGTCGGCCAATGCCAATACGCGGGATAAACGTCACGTTGAGTTGGGCGAACGGTGTGGCTTCGCGTGTCATGCGCGGGATGAAGGCTTGGCACTCTGGGTCGACCTGTTGGAGCTCACGTAGGGTGGAATACGTCTGGACTGCGTTGGCAGCCTGGAGTGACATGCTGGTTGGGTAGGCCACATAGCACAGACGCGGTTTCATGCGATTCGTTCCTCGTACACGGCAAGCAGCTGGTCGGCAATGACATTGGCATGGAATTTGGCAGCGAAGGAAGGACAGCGTGATTGTAGCACCGCGTGGCGTTCGACGGCCCGGCGTATGCCAGCGGCGAGCGACGCCGCATCACGTGGCTCGACCACCTCGCCGGTGTCGTCCTCACGCACATAATCACTTGCTCCCGTAGTGTTGGTGACTACCGGCGGGGTCGCGACCGCAGTGGCCTCGATGACTACCCGACTGAACGACTCCGCCACGGATGGGATGACCGCCACATCGCAGGCAGCCATGTAGGTGGCAGCCTCGTGGTGGGGGACGCCGCCGAGTAAATGCACGTACGCGCTGACCCCGAGGGCGGCCGCCCGATTCTGCAGGTAGGCGCCATAATCGCCGAAGCGCTTGGTGGAGCGATTGCCTCCCACAATGACGGCGTGTGCCGGGATGCCCCATGCATGGAGCTGTGGCAGCGCTTCGATGAGGTACTCGATGCCCTTGAACGGATGTAGCCGGTTCAGGCTCAGCACCCACACCTGTGCCGGGTCGAGTTGATGGCGTTGCGCGACAAGTGCCCGTGATTCGCGTCGGAACACAGATAGCTCACGGTCTGTGGGTGGGTAGGTGGGCACGGTAATGTTGTAGGGGATGGCCACCACGTTGGCGGGTGATGCCCCATATTTGCCGATGACGAGACTGGCGATCTGACGCGAATCGGCACGTACTAGGGTCGCTTTTTGCATGACCCAACGCACCGCTTGCCGCACAAACCAGTTGCGCGCATAGCCGTAGTCGAATTCGGGCACTGCCATCACATCGGCACCGGGGAGAGTGACCATTACTGGGATGCCGTGTGGTGCCGCTAAGAGCACCACCAACCCAAGCGGGAAGGACGTCTCCACATGGATGAGATCATAGTGATTTTGTGCGAAATGCCGCCGAAAACTCAACCACGCACCAAGCAAATAGGGATATCCGGTGAGCATTCCGAGCAGACGATTGCCGATTTTTACCCACCAGCTTGGTGCTGTGGGCACATGGTGTACGACGACGTCGTCCAGCGCAAAGGCACGTGGTTCGGAGCTCTGCGACGACAACGAAGCAACTTCGGTGTGGTGGCCACGCTCATTCCAGCGCCAAATCACTTCGGTGTGCATCAAGTTGCCCACGGCGTCGGTGTCGTAGCGTGGGATGCAGTACAAAATACGCATATGAAAACCCTTTATTACTGTGCGTAGTATACCATATTTCGTCGTTGCTACAATACCCTCGATGCAGTGCGTGCCATGATACGCTGATAGGCCTCAAGGGTACGAGTGGCAATGTGTTGTGGATGAAAGGTTTGAGTGACATGCGTGCGTCCGTTGGCAATCAAGCGTTGACGGAGATCCGCATCGGTCAAGAGGCGTTCGACGGCTTTGGCAAAGCCGGTTACATCGTCGTAGGACACCAAGAGGCCGGTCTGTTCATGGTGGACAATCTCGTTGCCTGCCGCACAATCGGTGGTCACGACTGGGCATTCGGCGGCCATTGCTTCAATGGGTGGGATACCGAACCCTTCGTAACGACTCGGAGCCAGAAGGACATGGGCCTGACTCAGCATGGCGACCTTTTGTGCTTCGTCGACCCGTGTGTGAATCTCGACGTGCGCTTGCAGATCGTGTGTGCGGATGAGATCTTGTAGGGCGGTCATCTCGCTCGTGTTGTGGGTAATCATCTGCAGGCGGATGTCGGGGATGGAGTGCTTCAGGCGGGCCACTGTTTCGATTGCCAAGTCCCACCCTTTACGCGGGATGAGCTGCCCAATGAACAACACCGTGGGCCGATCTGCTTTAGTACTGCCACGGCTCGTCACATACTGACTGACGTCGACCGCATTGGCCACAACCTCAACGTTGGCGGCGGGAACACCGAGATCGATGAGTACACCACGTTCGTGGTGTGATAGCGCCAAGTGCCCATCATAGCGCAGCAGCGGAGCATGGATGAGGTAGTTGCGCAACGTGCGCCGGATGTGATGTAGTGTGAGCAGACGGCGTACCACATCGCGTTTGGTAAAAATTACGCGTTCTGGTGTCAATGGATGTTCTAAGGGGCGCTCGCGATCGACCACGAGATCTCCATCGTGCAACATGCCGTGTGGTGTCAAGCACATTGGGATGCGTCCACGCCAGTGAAACTGCGCTTGATACGCCATCAGATGGCGGAGGTGATGCACATGGACGATGTCGATGGCGGGGAGTTGTGCCACCAGTGTGGCTAAATCGCGTGAAAAAAATCCCACGGTGCGACAGCGATAGATGGTCAGATTCGCTTGAAATTGCTGCGTCTGTGGTTGCGCCTGGTTGTGCCAGTACTCAATGGCACTGACGGTATGCCCCATTTCGGCGAGTGCACGGGCAAGCACGAACTCAGGACGACTGGGGAAATGTGGGTCGAATCCATAGGTGGACAACAAAACAACATGCATGGTGTTATCTCATCTTTGTAATAAATTGACATAATAAGATTCAATGTGATTGGTCACGACTGGCCAAGCAAATTGGGCGGCCCACGCTGGTGCTGATTGGGCCATCGTCGCCAAATGTGTGCGGTGCGAATGGACGTAGTGCAGGGTGCGAGCGAGATCATGGGCGTCGCGCGGGGCAAAGAAGAGCCCCGTGTGTCCCTCGTCGACGACTTCCACGAAGCCTCCAAAGCGTGATGCAATCACTGGCAGACCACAGGCTTGAGCCTCCACGAGGCCGATGCCGAATGTTTCACTGGCATGACTCGTAGCAACGAGTAGGTCATGTTGATGCATGAGGGCCGGTATTTGGTTCCGCTCGACGCTCCCCAAGAAGGTGACGCGCTCATGGAGCCCGAGTGTATGGACAAGTGCAGTGAGCTCGCCGCGGTGCACGCCATCTCCTGCAATGGTCAGTGTGGTGTCTGCGACCTCAGTAAGGGCACGGATGGCGGTGTCGACACCCTTCCACGGTTGTAGCCGCCCCACAAAGAGCATGCGCAGGGTGGTTGTAGGAGCTGGGGGATGAGCTGGCGGGGTAAATACGGCAGTATCGATACCGTTGTAGACCACCTCGACGTCGATGGGGTAGCGCCGCATGACCGTGGTTGCATTGAATTGGCTACAGCTGACAGCGCCATCGACGTGACGTGCCAGCCAGCGGTCACCACGGTAGAAGTCTTCGCCGTGGCACCCCAAGATGACTTTGGCTCCGCTGATGCGACCTGCAATGAGGGCCGGCAAGAGATCATACGGCTTTTGGATGTGGATGATGTCGTAGCGTCCTGCAATCAGGGCTGGGAGCGCAGTGACGGCCATGCTCAGTCGCTCGAGCAGTTTGCGTTCGGCATAGGCGCGGCCCAACCCAGGGATCCAACTAAAGCGAGAGCGATCGATGAACGGAAACGTGTGCACTTGTACCTGCGAACTCCCCTCACGGCGTTTGCCGTGGCCACCCAGTACGTGCACATCGTGTTGGCGTTGGGCGAGCTGGTTGGCGAGGTCCCACACGAAACTTTCAACGCCTCCGTAGGCAGTCGTGGTGGTCAGGTTGTAGAGTGCGATTTTCATGTCACAGGTACCTGAGCAGATAATCTTTGAACGGCAACTTGACTTTGGTGAGCTGATTGCGGTCATCGGGATCTAAGCCACCACTGAGGCGGAGGCCGAAGAAAAACACACCAGCGGCGACCAGAGCGACGACACCATATACTGGGAGTTGGCTGAGGCGATAGAGCGTGCTACTGTCGTTGGCGACAGGGGGGATTATCCAGCTGACCGCGAAGATACACAGCCCCATCAGGGTGGCGCCACCGCATACGCGCAGGGTGAAGGCCATTGGCCAGCGTAATTTGAGACGTGCACTGCCCCATGCAGTAATCCAAATGCCGGCGCAAACGCGTGCCAATCCGAAGGCGAGTGCCAAACCGACGACTCCATACCAGGCACCAAAAAGCCACCCCAGTGGGATGACGATCAGCGTGAGCAATCGCCCAACGGTGACAAGTGTGAGCTCTTCGTAGACAATCATGACGTTGTGCGCCACAGTGAGCAGGCTTTCGAGGAAGAGGCATGGCACAAGCACATAGACTACCCAGACCGCATCGACGTACTGAGGTGTCAGAATCTGCAAGGCAGGCTTCGCGAGGAGCATCAGTGCCACAGCTCCCGGTACCAACAACAAGATTTGAATGCGCACAATGGATTGGTAGGCGCCAAGAATGCTGCCCCCCTCGCCAGCGCGCACGCGGGTAAAGAGCGGTACAGTGATGCCCACCAATGGAGTGTAAAGGTACGAGAGGACCATGCCCACCAATGAGGCTCCGGCCCATAGCATGGCCGCATCGCTGATGCTACTCGTGAGATAGACGGCAAATGATTTGCTGGCCAAAAAATCGGTCATGGTCATCAGGTACGAAACCCCGGTATAGCGCAAAAACCCGGCCGGTAACCACGCACGCCAGTTTCCGAACGGCGTCGTGCTCTCTGTGGAGCTGTGCGGGGTATCTTGTTGCCAGACCCGATAGACTTGCCAGGTTGCCACCCCCACCGCAATACTTGGCGCGAGTGCCGACGTAATTAGGATGCCGATGATGCTCCAGCGGAGTGGTTCGTCGCTGAGTTGCGCACCTACGATGGCGGCCACCGCCAAGAGTTGTGGCAAAAGTCCAGCCAATAGGGCGATGCCGTTCCAGGCCTGTTGTTTGAAAAAACTGTTGAGATAGGCCATTAACATGTCGTAGAGCACACCCATCAACAACATGCACAAGATGACCACAATAAACAGCCATCCGTGGCTGGCCAAGATGGCATGTAGCAATGACTGTGAAGCGTCATCGATGCGCGTGTCGGCGTGCACACGTGCCTCAAGTGAATCAAGGTACCACTGTTGTTGCCAAATAAGGCTGGTAGCGATGCCCAATAGAATCACACTCTGCACGCTAAAGACGCCGAGCAGGAGCTTGAGCACCCCCGCAGCACCACGCTGACGCATCGTTTCGGGGATGAATTTCGGCAAGGCCCGGGTCGTACCGAGATCTATCCATGTGCCAAAGGCAGCAGCAGCGCCGCTGACCAAGGCCAAGAGACCGTAGGCTGCTAATGGCAACACGGTGAGCTTGAGGGCAGTAGCCGCGACTTCGGCAAGCATGCGTAGCGGCACAAATAGTGTGTTCCAGATGACGGCACGCGATACTTGCGCCGAAAGACTGGGTGTCGGTGATGGAGGCGGTGTGCTACTCATGCGCGGCCTTTGTCAATACCAGCTCAAACATGCCGGTGTACCAAGCGCGTTGCATGCGGTATGCGATACCCTCGAGCCCGAGGGTGCGGAGTATGGCACGTAGCCGGCGGCGCGTTGATTTTTGACTGACGAAACGTCCTTCGCGCAGGGCGATTTCGTTCATGTCGACACTCGTAAAGCCGTGTTGTCGGGCCAATGCCACAAACTCGGGATAATCGAAATAGTGCATGGTACTGAGGCGTTGCATGTCACGAAAATTACTAGTGGCTTTGCTTCTTCCTTGGCGCTCAATGTACCACTCCGCCCACGCGCGTGGAATCCAGTTGATGCCACGAATGTGGTAGTGCGGGTCCACCCAGGCTCTGCGGTTGATGACCGTCAGAAAGAGTCGCCCGCCGGGACGTAGCACGCGCCCGATTTCTGCCAACACAGCAGTGGGGTCTTGTACGTGCTCGATGACATCCCAGCATACGACGACGTCGAACTGCGTCGCGGTGAACGGCAAATGCTCTCCGGCACCGTTCAAGATGGGCACCGTCAGACCATAGCGCTCGGCACGGAGTTGAGTGATGCGGCAGTAGGCCATGTTGTACTCGGATACCGTCACACGGGCGCCGTGGAGTGCCGCGGCTACGGCAAACCCACCCATGCCAGCCCCTAAGTCAAGGAGCCGCACCCCCGCCAATGATCCGGCATGGCGTTCGATTTGGGCAATCCGCTCGGCTTGATGGTGCTCCTGTGTCAAGCGCCGCTCACGCCATGTGACAAAATCACGCCGCCACGTCATGTGTTGGAGCCATGGGTCGATGGCCGTTGCGAGGGCGTCAATTGGTTGTTGTGGCTGTGGTTGTTGCGTCATGGTTGTATCACCGGTGGGAACTGAATGCGGAAAACCCAGAGCTGGAGCGCACTCCAAAGTGTAAAGAGCATGATGATAACTCCCATGATTTGACCACTCACCCCGCGTCGCCACCAACCTGCAAGAACGACGGCGGTGCAGATACAGATGATGGGGAAGATGTAGAATAATTGCTTATCAGCCATGGAGATTCTTGTCCCAACCAACCAGAAGACGATGGCAATCAGATACCACGCTGACATGTAGCTCCACAATGGCTGATATGCGCGCAATCGCAAAAAACCCGGCAACGTAAGAATGACGGGAATGAACAACCCGTAGTAGAGGTGGTCGTTGAAATCTAGTGTGTAGTGGAGCAATACGGTCGAGCTGATTACGTATTCGGCAAATTCGGGTCGTTCGACACCGACTACTGAAGCATCGTTGACACCGATGTTGATGAAATACGGGATAGTACGCTCAAGAATGGGCATGATGTACTGACCGTAATACACGACAATCGATATCGCGAATCCTGCAGCGGTAATGCGGAGCATGTCGCCGATTGGCGTACGTCCACGCATGGCCGGTTGGAGCCAGATGATGCCGGCAAATACAAGTATGAACAGTACGTGGAAGACTGCAGACACGGTGTAGATGAGCATGGTTATGCTGGTAATGACGACCAAGCTCCAAAACATGCGTGGCTGACGCAGTTGGGTACTCCAAAACATCAGCGCCGTCGTCGTAACGAGTGTCCACCATAGCCCAGTGGTCGTCGGGGTGTTGCCCCAGCTATGCAACAAAAACGTCATCGGAGTGACTGCGTATATGGCGGCCGCCCAGGCACTCGTACGCTGACTGAGACCACTCGCCCGGGCAATCACAGCAATGAAAACGATGCGTGATACGTCGAGGATGATGCTGACAATCATGGCGGAGGTTTCGAGTGGCCATGGGAAGACGGCATACAGGAGGCTTGAAAAGTGATAGAAGGGTGAATACGGGATCATCGGTCGATCGGCGCCCCATTCTGTGACGGGCATGACCGACTCCGAAAACGACCCGGGTAGGTAGAACTTGGCCAGATTGCCGGTTTCAAGCATCTCACGCACTTTGTCCATGTGCCAACTAATGTCAATTGGTACCATGAACGGCCAAAATACACCGCCGGCTTTTAACCAAATACTGACGATGACCAGCATGATAATCAGGTTGGCCGTGTTGCGATCGAAACGCCAATCTGGATGACTCAACCAGGTCAAACAACGACGCCAGAGCGGGATACTCAACGTGCTACCGACGACGATGATGCCTAGTACTGGATACCACTCGGCCAAATAACTCCGATCAAGGAGCATTGCCAACCCCAACGCCGTTGTGCCTACGAGACCAATTAGGATGTTGGAATACCCTAGCATCATGCTTGCAAGTGTTATGCCGAGACCGACCACAATCATACTCGCAAGTTGCCAAGAGGGCGTTATGAGCCACCACGGTGTGCGCAGTGGCTCCACAGCCACCGTGGTCACTGGGATGCCCAACTCACGCGGATCTGTTGCGTCGTTGAGGATGTCACTGTGGATGCTGACCGTCAGGTCGCCGTGGGGCAACGCCTGTGGGTCGACTAGGTACTGGTAGATGCGAAACCCGGTTTGCGGAGTGTCAAACGGGGCAAATACCCGCTCCCCCGCTCGTACATACGCATTGAACGGCTGTCCATCGGGTCGCTCAAGGGTGGCCTGTACGTTGAGTTGCCACCAACCACCTGCAATTCCCGAAAAATCAACGTCCGATTGACGCTGACTCCAACGATACACGGTCGCGTCTGATACGCGCAGGGAACGCACAGTAATGGCAGGTGGCGTGGTTTCAGCATCTGGAATACTAAAAATGGTGAGCTGACTGTCGGGAGTGAGTGTGATATAGGATGGAATCAGCGCCTGGTAGGTGGTGGTTTTGCCGACATCTTGGACCTCAAAAAATCGCCGCCCGTCGATGGCCACGGCAATAATGCGGCGCTTCAAGCCAGACGGTACTGGGTCGAGTTCAAATTCAACCATGCGGATGGTGTGTGGGAGCACCGAGCCAATCGCAGCCGAGTACCGAGCCGCATTGACTGCGGTAACGGTAAGTTGATGCCCCTCACCATGCGGCACAGCCTGTCGCGCATTGAAGTTGTCGAGATGCGTAATTGACCGTAGCTGATAGAAATCAATCAACACGGGGATGCGCTGGATATTGAGCACCCAGAATAAACAAACGGCATACAACGTGGCGACAGCGCCATGTCGCCAAGAGATGTGTGACCAAACGCTCATGCGCTCATGCCTCTGTGTTGCGGTTCCCTGTTTATTATACACATCTCCTAGTGCAGGTAACTGATAATTCTCTGCCATGCGCCTGTGTAAAAAGACCAAACAGTATAAAGAATCGCACTTGCATACATAATACGCGCTACCACCCCATAGTGTCGTGTCCAATGCCAGTGTTGGCTGACGGCGAGTGCGATGAATGGTGTCACCGCAATCCCCCAGCGCACCGTCTGGTCACGCACCAACAATACGGCGAGGCTCAACAGCGCCATGCCGATTCCGACTGCATACCAGGTGAATAGGGCATGATGCCGGCTCCGCAACAGTGTTACTGCAAGGAACGCAAGCCCAAAGAGCGGGTAGCTCGTCGGAATCACCGCATAGCGCATGAGTATGGGAAATGTGGGTGGACATCCTGCAGGCGCTGGTGCTTGGTTGAATAATGCCATGTAGCCACTGTAAAAAAATACAACAATCCCGACACCAATCGCCATATGAATGGTCACCATGCGCCATGCAATGTGACGTGTGGTCAAGGTGAGTACGATGACCAAAACGGCGATGCTGAGTGCATATGTCAGTGCGATGCCCGAATGGCTGAGCATGGCGATGATGCTCCAGGTACCCCGTTGTAATGTGCTCGCGCGTACGTCAAGCCAGCTACCCATCGCAATCATGAAGAGCGCATGCCCCCACGCATTGGTCATTTCACCGATATGCACCGAGTTCCACCACAACGTGGAAAGACTGGCAACGATGACAAACACCGACGCCAGCGGACGAGTGGTGGCTTGACTACTCAATATGCTTCCCCAGTACCAAATGGCGGCACTGTGCAGGATGACCGCCGCCGCATACCACGCCGGGATGAGTTGGTGTGTCTCACGAAACAACAGCCCCAGCGGTGCCAATCCGAGGTAGATGAGTGGCGGGTATGGGGCAACCGTGCCTCCGGCCTCACAGGGGAGCACGGCTGTGAGCCAGAGATCGCCATGTGTTGCTTGCCCAAACAACCGGATGTGCATGCGGATGTCGGAGGCAATCAACCACGGACTCCAAAACCACACCAGCTGTACGGCGGCGAGAGCCACAAAAATACCCCAAATTGGTGCAGGGATGGGTTGGGGTGTGCCACGGCCGGCGAGTCGATACCCTAGCACGGCAACACCGGCGAGCGCAAATGCGCCGACGACTGCTGGGCTGTGAAGTGCCCACCACACAGGGTGGTGGAGTTGACTGACTGCCAATATGCCGCTTGTGCCAATAACTGCGATCACCGCAATCCATCGTGGTAAGCCAGTCACATTCGCCAGGAGGAGGCCGATGACACACCATAGTGCGCCAAGTTGCCACGGACGTGGCACTAGGGGTGTTATGGCTGGTTGGATGACAGCCTGTGTCGCGATGACTCCCAACGCACGGCGATCACCTGCTGACGTCAATGCATTTAACTGACCGCGTAACACGGGTGTGTCGGTGTCTTCAGCACTGACCAGCGCTTGAATGTGCCGAACCTCGCCGTCCCAAGTGATGTGGTGAATACCTGCATTGCTCAGCTGGAAGTTGCGTTGAGCAAGAGAGGTATCGCTGGGTTTCTTGAAGGAGACCTTCACAACCCAGTACCCGCGTCCAAAGTGCGGCCAGAGTACCTCCCATTCTGGGCGTGTCCATCGGTATTTTGGGGTTCCGACGGCACTTCCAGTCGGAGCTTCAGCAGGCCAGAAGCCACCGAGAAATGGTTGGTCGAGGGCGATTCGTTGATTGGTGCGGTCTGTGCCGATATCGAGGGTATATGCGGGCAATGCCATGAACTGCGGTACACTACACACAATCACTGCTATTGCCGCTATCAGCCACTGCGCCTGTTGTCTCAACCACATCACGTCTGCGTACTTTCTGGTGCATGCGCGTCGTGGTTCTAGTCTACCATCTTTCATGGGTACTCTCTCTGCAACATGCAATCCATCAGCGATTGAGAAAGGACTGCAATGCCGACGACCTACACCTATCGCGACATCCTCGCTCGCCTCAGTGACCTCGAACGCCTTGCACGTGTGCCACATCCCACCGAACGGTCTGGGACGTGGAGTAGCTATGATCGGCGCTCACGCTACGATGCCGAGCATGATTGCTATGTCGATTGGGATGCCAACGACGACGGTACTGGTTACATCCGCGTCGAAGATGGCATGCACGTCGTATTCGAACAACACGGTCCGGGGGCGGTCTGGCGGGTTTGGTCGGCATTTGCCGATGTCGGTCACATCCAAATTTTCATCGATGGTGCGGAAGTTCCCGTAGTCGATCTTCCGTTCCGAGATTTTTTTGAGCGGCATCCTGCCAATTTCAACCCGCTCGGTATTACGAATCTCCCCGAACTGACCCCCACATTGTCGCGTGGGCGTAATCGCTTTATCCCCATTCCATACCAGCATTCGTGCAAAATACGTTTGGCACCTGGTTGGGGGCTCTACTATCACTTCACCCATGTCACGTTTCCTCCCGATACCCAGGTGCCCAGTTATACGGGCGTATTGGCTCCCGAGGATTGGATTGCGTTGGCGCACCTCAATCACCAGTTGGCACAACGTGGGCTACGTGCAGACACCCCAAGTGATCCGATCGCACAGCGGAGCGTCCATACGATTGTCGTAGCGCCTCATGCTGTCACCACCATCCTCGATGTTCGTGGCGCACACATGCTCACCGAGCTCGCAGTTATGACTGCAGATGGTGTGTTTGCCCGGCATCCGCACCTGCTACGTCAACTCGAGCTTGAAATCGTGTGGGATGACGACCATGAACCCAGTGTGTGGGCGCCTCTTGGAGATTTTTTTGGTTGCGTCGGTGCTATCCACCCGTATCGCACCTTGCCCATGGGAGCCACGCCCGCTCAGCTCTATGCACATTGGGTGATGCCGTTTACACAGCGTGCTCACATTAAACTCCGCAACACGAGTGCACTGCCGGTTTCACTTGAGTGGCATGTGACGCTACGACCCCTGAATGCGCCCGATGGTGATTGGCTCCGCTTTCACGCCAAATGGCACGCCGATGCGCTCCTCGAACGGAGTCAGGGGCGCGGGCGTGACATCGATTGGCCGTTGCTCCATGCAACTGGGCCCGGTCGCTTTTGTGGAGTGCACCTCCACGTCCACAACCGTTGGCCTCAACCAGCATCGGCGCCAGTGAGTTGGTGGTATGGGCATTGGGATCAGAAGACCATTGACTGGTGGTGGGGCGAAGGCGACGAAAAATTTTTCGTGGATGGTGAAGTCTTCCCGTCCACGTTTGGCACCGGCTCTGAGGATTACATCGGGTATGCGTGGGCTGCCGAGCCCCCGTTCGTCAGTTTTGAGAGCGCCTATGCGGCTCAACCCCATGTCCCGATCGACGGCAATGGACACACCTCGGTGTGTCGGTTTCACGTGGGTGATGATGTGCCGTTTCAACGCTCATTTGAGGCATATATTGAAAAGTACCTGCCCAACCGTGGTCCAAATCAGCACGATTGTACCTACGACTGCGTGGTCTTTTGGTATCAGACTCCTGGTATGGTCGATGCCTATGTGGCGACGCCTGTACCGCCAGTTGATTAATGTGCCTTGAGTTCATGATCGTACAACTGGTGGTACAGCCCTTGTTGTGCCATGAGCTCTGCGTGTGTGCCGTGTTCGCTGATGACACCGTCAGAAATCACGAGTATGGTGTCGAGATGCCGGACGGCGGAGATTTTTTGGCTGACCATGATGGTGGTCTGCCCGCGGCGTGCCACTGCGAGGCGTTGTACGATGTCGTTGGCGGTGTGTGCATCGATATTTGAGAGCGCATCATCAAGGATGAGAATGGGCGCATTGGCAACAATCGCACGTGCAATCCCCAGCCGCTGTTTTTGACCGCCCGAAAGCATGGTACCGCGCTCGCCCACGAGTGTTTCAAGCCCATCACTGAGTTGTGCAATGTCGCGGTCGAGACACGAAACCTGCAACGCGTGCTGGAGCTGTGCGTCACTCGCTTCGGGATTGCCGAGGAGTACGTTTTGGCGGAGTGTCATGCTAAACAAAATATGCTCTTGCGGGACGTATGCCAACCCTTGGCGTAGTTGCTGCAAATCAACATCGCGTGCATCATGTTCATCAAAGCGAATGACGCCGTGATCGGGATCTCGTAGCCGCAAGAGCAGGCTGATGAAGCTCGTCTTGCCAGCCCCGGTTAATCCGACGACTCCCACGTGCTGTCCTTTGGGAATATGCACGCTGATATCGCGCAAGATACGATGGCCGTCTTGGACCCAGCTAGCCTGCTCCACCCGTACATCTCCGTGCGGGACGTGCTGAATTGGGTTGGTTGCGTTTTGAATACGTGGGATGCGTTGTAGGACCTCGCCGATTCGAGCGGCTGCCGCACTCCCCTGTTGTAGCCGTTCGTAAGCGTTGCTGAGTTGATTGGCAGCATTGCTGAGTAACCCCAAATAGACGATGAATTGCACATATTGACCAATGCTGAGCTGATCATTGATAATCAGTATGGCACCGTATGCAACGACAACCGTTGAGGCAATGCGTACCATCAGTTGTGGGAGTGGTGCGATCGCGCTCGAGTAGAGCACAAAGCGGATTGACTCATTGGCGTAGTCATCACTCAGTCGTTGAAACGCTTGGCCGCTGGGTTGTTCTTGGGCGTAGGCTGCGAGGGTGCGCTGTGCCGTAATATGCTCCTGTGCAAATGCCGAGATACGGGCTAATTTTTGTTGTACCAGGTTGAATGCGTGCTCAACGACACCGCCGAGCCGCACTTGGACGACGAGACTCGACACCAACATTACCACCGTTACAATGGCAAGAGGTGCGCTCGTTATCCCCATCAAGATGCAACCAATGAGTAACAAAAACGATGCGTGGATGGCCATCTGAAAGCCGGCACTGTAAAAACGCCAGATGTAGATGAAATCACTCGAGGCCCGTGACAACAAATCTCCGTTGCCGAAGGATGCTTGTGTTGTGCGATCAAAGGTCAAGAGATGCCGGTATAAATCCTGCGCCATCGTGTAACTTACCCCAGCCGCCATGGTTCCGGTCAGCATGCGCAATAAATATCGAAACCAAGCCAAAATGCCGGTCAGCGCGATGATGCCAAAGGCGTACCACGCTAAGTCGATACTATTGGCACCGGCAAGGACCCCGTCGATCGCATACCCAAGCAGTACCGGTGTAAATGCTACCGCACTCGCACCAATGAACGCATATATGGTGCCGATGATAAGGAGCCAACGGTATGGCCGCCCGTATGGCAGTAGTGTCCGTAGTCCGGATTGTGATTCCATAGTGCCTTATGCGCGTGCAATCCGTGGGAAGCGGAGCATGCGTGCTGTGAGGAGAATACTCAATACGACGTAGTAAACAATGTATGACAACGAAAACTGCCACAACCAGGGGGCTGGGTTGGGCATCTGCCACAACACCACCCCGTAGGCCACAGAGCAGAGCGTGGTGTATATCAACGTAACTCGGCGCCATGTCTGCGTTCGGGATGGGTATACATAACGAATTGGTACAAAGACCAAAATCGAGCAAATCATAATCACCAAGGCCACGCTCTCGGGGTGCATGTTGAGGACTACCGCATAAAAAGCAATGATGTTCCAGTAGCTCGGGAATCCCAAAAAGAAGTGATCTTCGGCGACCACGTGGTAATCGTCAGTTTTGGCATCGACACGACAAAACTGATAGGCAGAGGCGAACAGTGGCACCATGGCAATCACTTGCCCGTACCAGCCGCTCGGCAGGTAGTTGTTTTGCCACAACAAGACCATTGGCGCGAAGACGTAGGTGAGATAATCGACGATGTCGTCGAGGCGTCGTCCGTCAAACCACGGAACGGTTTCGCTGACTTTGAAACGTCGTGCTAGCATGCCATCCGTGCTATCGATGAAGACGCACGCAAACGAATACCACAGCGCCATGACGACATCGCCCTGTATAGCGGCCATGATCGTTAGCATGGCGAGAATCGCACCGAGCGCCGTGTAAATATGTACCGCTACGCCTGCGACACGATATAACATTGAGCGAAGTTGCTCGTTCATCGATCGTCCTCTCACATTTCAGCATTGAAATTCACATGTGACAATACTATACCATCGATTTTTCACGTGTGTGCCACGCATTTGTAGAACACCATGCCCAGGCGCTTATCCAAATTGTGTGCCCGATGAGCTCTTGCCATGACTGTGTAAATCCCGGCAGTGTGGGGGCTGGTAAGCTGGCAAATGCTAGACTGCCGCTGATAATCCACGCAAAAAACGGCACAGCACTCCAGGCAACAACTTCGATGAGCACGGGTGATACCAAACCACAAATGATGCTGATGGTGCCGAAAAGCATGGCATATGGTACCGCCGGCGTGATCAAGATATTGGCCAATATACTCCACGGCGAAGGGGCTACCAGACGCCCGAGCATGATGGGCAAGGTGGGGATTTGGGCGGCCAATGTCGTCGCAAGTCCTTCACGCGCCCAGGCAAGCGTCGGATGACCGATGCTCCCCCGACGTAACCAGCTATCGATGGGCGACGCAAATGCAATCAGGCCAATGGTGGCTGCTGCACTCAGTTGCATGCCCAAATCCCATAGACTATGTGGTTGTACCAGACTAATCATGCCGATGGCTCCAGCCATGATGGTGGGCATGTGGTGCGGTCGTTCGAGCCATCGGCCAATCACCATGATGCTGCCCATCACGCCAGCACGAATAACCGCCGCTGACGCACCGGTAAAGCAAACGTACGCTGCGATGATGGTGAGCGGGAATATCAGACGAATGGTGCTGCCACCGCGGATGCGAGAGATAAACGATTGACATAAAGATGCGACGATGGTGATGTTCCAACCACTAATCACCAAAATGTGGGAGGTCCCACTCCGCCGAAACGCGTCACTGACGGCATCACTCATATCTCCCGTGCTTCCAAGCAACATTCCGGAGACAATCCCTGCCATTGGTTCATGGAAATGACGTAGAATCACTGCTTGGCAACGCAGACGCGCCGAGTCAATGGCGAGCAAGAGCCAATTCCCCGGGGTAACTGCCTGCACGGTGACCCCGCGGAGCTCAGCGACGATGCGTTGACGTATGAGTTGTTGCTGGTACTGCGTGGTGTTCGCAAAAGGGTGTACGGATGCCCGTACGACGATGCGTTGGCCACGTTGCCACTGGGGCCATGCTGGGGCATCCCAACGAAATCCGCGTTGGTGCGCGTCAAATGCGGTAATGTGTTGACCCTGCCAGCTCCGCAGTGATTCATGGATGATGAGCTCGTGGTCGTGCACCGTATCACCATGCAGTGGTAGGACGGTTTGGTGCGCGTGCATGCGTACTGCTCCGGCACACAGCGCCGTACACACCACCAATACCAGCGGAGAGCGCTGGCCGATGAGGGCAACAACGCTACTGGGGATGATGATCCACTCAAGGCTTACAGTGGTAGCTCCAATAATGCCGACACACCAACATATTACCGCAATCATCAGCCAGTTCATCGTTGCCTCCTGCCATACGGATCGCTGGTATCTCTACCGTGGCAGGTCGGCAAAAAGACACGTTTAATCGAGCGTGTCGGCAATTCTGGCAATGTACGCCTGTGGGGCGAGATGAGCGTGCTGCGCTTCAACGATTTGATCGGACTCGGGGTGGCGTAGGTACTGGATGCGCGCATACTCAGCCCCCGCACCTTCTGAGAGCGTGATACAACAAAGGAGTTCTGGGGTTGGCACCGCATCACTACCGATGCCGATGGCTGCCAGTGTAACTGCACTAGTAAGCACAGGACGGCGCCAGATTTCAATGTTGTGCTCACTCATCGTGACGCGCCAACGCTGGGCATCTGGGCGATTGCGCATGGCGCGGTCGAGTTTTTGAAACACATGAAAAAGACTAACCATGATTACGCACCTTGTCCATTATCTTGAGTGTGCCGTAGACTGTCGCTCCCATCATGATCACGAGCACACCACTGATGACGACCATCTCGACACTCGGTTGATTGATGACTCTGCCCCACCAAAGTGATTGCACATGCGCAAACGGCTCAGTGGGTAGGATGCCTGGACTAAGCAGTGACACACGCAGCGCCTGCAAAAATTCTTCCGGCCCGCGTTGGAATTTGTATTCACTGTAGCGGAGCATCAAGCGTACCGACCATGCCATACAGGCCACACTCAGCACCCAGGCGAGGTGCATACGCTGTGCCAAGAGGTGCAACACGTGTGCAAACCCAATGGCGAGGATTGGTAAAATACTGGTGAGCCGGCGTAGCCCATACCCGCTACTCCCATGCCAGTTGGGGATGCTGGTGTTGTAGACGATAAATGCCACACAGGTGAGTAGAAACACCGCTCCTTGCCAACGGTGGATACGGGCAAACAGGCCTAGTCCGATAAGCCCGATTGCATAGACGGGTGTCCACCAGATCATCCCGTAGAGCGGCCCCACAAAAAAAGCCACGAGCTGAAATTCTTGTGGTGTAAAGCGTACACTCTCACGTGGAATGCGATACCAAGCGCCTTGCATGACCTGCCATACGGCCAGCTGTGGGGCCAATACACTGCCGGCAATGATGAGCATGCCACCCAGGTATATCGCATGTCGCTTGAGCATATCCCAGTCACGCCGTTGAACGTGACGCCACATGATATGCGCAATCACCAGCATGGGTACGAGCGCAACAATGGCGTTGACCCAGTAGGTTAACACCAAGGCGGCGGTGGCGGCGGCGCACCACAACCAGATGCGTAGGCGCTGATCGTGCTCGAGTCGACAGGCAAGTGTGACGACGATGCTACTGAGCCACGTCGATAATGCATGTGCATAACTGCCCTCGTAGACCGTGTAAAACATCAGATTGGTGCCCACATACATCGTCATCGTCGTCAGGAGCGCCAATGATGGTGTGTACCAGTGCTCCAGGAGTTGGTAGAGCGTAAAGAGCGCACCGAGACCAGCTACCGCCGTTGCAAACGTGATACACACCACATAGGTCATATCGTTGCCATCCGCCTGCCACGGCAACCCTGCCAGTTTGCCCGCAAGCGTGATACCGTGGCTAATCCACCACATGGGAGTCCAATACAAGGCCGGCCCTACGGTGAATGGATTGATGGTAGCCCCCGTATAGCGCGATACGCCATAGTCGGGGGGCCACAAAAACGGTGTGAGTGTTGGTGCGAAGTCGTTGCGGAAGTCAATATCGCCATCGATGAACACGGAACGTGCAAACGCATAGTACCCGGCCCCATCGGATTGGATAATCGGGCGAAAGTAGCACAGCAGTGAAATTACCCAAACTGCGACGAGCCACCACGATGCCGGGATACGCCTGATAGTGCTTTCCCAGCGCTGTGCGGTATGCCATATTGCGTAGGCCCCGCCGATGCTCAGCAATACGAATTGCCACGTCGGCTGTGCTGCAATGATGGTGTTTGGGTGCCACATACCTACTACGGCCACACCTGCCAGCACCCCCGCGGAAATCCAGCAGGTACGTGTCAGTGAGTGGCTGAGTGCCCAGGTCACACTCAGGAGCAGCAGTACCGTGAACGGTAAGCCGGCCAGTGTGTGCGCAAGTAATGATGATGTGGGCCAGTCGCGTGTCGTACTGCCACGCCACGAAATGTCGGTCACCATGACGCCAAGTGTGCGGTTGTCGACGCGTTGGGCAGTCGCGGTAAATAGGTAGATGCGCGGCGATGCAGGTGCAGGTATCAACACCGTGGCCGTGCGCAAGATGGGAGTGGTTGTGAGCTCTGCATACGTGTGTTGGCCATCACCAATGGCCACAGGACCAAATGGTGCAATGTAGGTCATCTCCAAGATGCGCCCACTCGCACTCGCCGGCCATACGTCGATGTGAGCCTCTTTGCCACTCCAACGGTAATTGCCTTGACGAAAGACATCAATGCTGGGGATGGTCTGTGAATATTCTTCCCCAAAAAAACCCTCGATACTCTCCGGTCGCTGTTGCATGAGATGGGCGACCCCGATGTGCGCATATCGAATCTGTATGGCGATACTTGCGCTCAGTATGCTGATACATACCGCGATGATGGAGAGCCAACGACCGTAGGTGCGCCATTTCATCTCTTGCATGGGGGGCCTTCAGATATGTATGCGGCCAGATTATCTTTATACAGGGAACGGTGCCATGGCAATCAACATGATGAGTGCGTCATCACCAATATTTTTGACAGCGTGCATCGTGTCTGCCGGGGCCAATATCACGTCTCCCGCGCGTGCAGTCACCGACTCATCGCCGATAGTGAAAAAGGCTGTGCCGGCATGGACGAAGTACATTTTGTCGTGACCGCGGTGGAGGTGTGGCGCCTGCTCTTGTTGCGGTACAAGGCAATCAATGCCGACGAGCATGTGCTCGCTCGCAAAGAGCGTACCTTTGTAGAAACGGTCAGTACGAAATGCGATATGCTCACGTAGTGTGGTGTGAATCATGTGAATCTCCCAGTGTTTGGCGTGACTGACCGGCAATCCCCCACCACTGTGGGGCAATGGGGTGATACCAGAGGAAACAGAAAAGACCGATGAGGAGCATCACTAGCAGTGATACAATCAGCTGCTCGCTGATACCGGTGCGCCAGAGAATACCCAGCCAAGTCGGGCGCCAGACGGTGGTAAGTGTCTTTGTATTGATGATTGCATGGTCAAATGTGGCAACCACAAGATCATCTAAGAATGTACGTGATAGCCGCGAAATACGAAATTCGACATAACGCAATAAAAATCGTGTGGTCCATGCGCTGAGAATGGCAAAGATGACCACATGGAGTTGTCGGGCCGTTGCGGTGTGCGTCACGACATAGGCGACTCCGAAGGCAACGAATGGTGCAACGCTTGCCAGCCGCCGAAATCCAAAACCGCTACTCCCATCCCAGTTGGGGATGCTTGCATTGTAAAGAATATAGCCCCAAACGGCAAGTACCATCCACCAGCCGTACTGGGGGTGCGATCGTGCGTGGGCAAACAATCCGAAAATGCCAATGAACAACGCCGGTGTCCACCACAATAACCCGTACCATTCACCGAAAAACACCTGCCAGAGGCGTGGATATTGTGGCAGAGCGAATGCATTCCCCTGTGGCACAGTGAACAACGAGTCGTACATGATGTACCATACGCCGCTTTGTAGGGCGAGTACGAGTATGGCAGTGGTGGCGGCGATCCCAACCCCCCACCACAACCGGTAGAGCACCGAGTAGTCCTTTTTTTGCCACAGCGACCATGTCTGACTGAGAATCACCCCTGCGGGGAAGATGCAGAGGATGAGAGTCACCCAGTAGACAATCCCAATCAGACCAACGCTGGCACCAAAAACTGCCCACCGTAATCGTGATGGTTGGTCGAGTGTTGCCATACATGCAACCAGCATGATGGTAACGGTAGCGGTAGAGATGCTATGAACATTATTATTGTTGATTTGGGCATAATAGAGCAAATTACTGGCCATATACATGAAGGCTGTGCTAAATACGGCCACACGTGGTGTGTATTGTCGACATAACAAATGATACATCCCAAACAGCGTAACCAGCCCTGCTACGGCACTACTCAGACTCACCATATTGACAAACGGCGCACTGTACCCGTCGATGTTCCAGTTGGTGAGTCCCACTGTATTAGTCAACCACGTGCTACTCTGAGCAATCAGCCAAAACGGCACTTGCAACAGTGCCGGGCCGATACTCCACGGATTGACCGTATACCCCGTCGGGGCGTATACCGGGTAACTGGGGACGAATGCAAATGGCGAGAGGGTTTCGTTGAATTCGTTGGCAAACTGTAGGTCGCCATCGATGAACAATGAGCGGATGTAGGCGTAGTAGCCCACACCATCACCTTGGGCATCCGCAGTAAAAAGGAGCACCGTGGAGAGCACCCATATGATGACCAACCAGCCGTGATCTCCGACGCGTTGGATGCGTTGAATGACAGATTGAACGGCAAGTCCGCTGAGACCTGCGAGGGCAACAAACTGCCACAGTGGTTGCATGGCACTACTGTGCCACGGAGACCAGAAGCCGACCACAAGCGTGCCACACAATGGTATGCAGGCAAGGAATGTGCGATATCGTGTGTTGGTGGTAAAGAACCAGCCGAAGGCAATGAACAGCAGGGTCGTAAGTGGGAGTCCGCCCCACACAAAGAGCCATTGCTCGGGTGTCGCCACCATGTCGACTTCGTTCCAGGCGCGCCACTCCATACTGACTACCAAAAAACCGAGAATACGCTGATCGATGCGCTGTGGGAGTGTTTGTACGAATGTGATTTGGAACGCGGGCTCACTCGGCAGGAGTAGGTGACTGGTGCGCAGATGGGCATCGGGCGTTAGCTGCGCCATGCGCTGTTGGTTGTGCCAAAAATCAACGTTGCCGAATGTATTCAGATACGTCAGCGAAAAAATCCGCATGCCCGCTGGTACGGGCCAGATGTTGAGCTGTGCTTGGTCGTAGCTCCAACGGTACCGCGCCGAGGAAACTCCCTGTGCAGTCGGGATGGTATCTGAGCGTTCTACACCGTACCAGCCACGGACGTCGTTTGGAGCCAAGCGGAGAAACGCCGATGCATCACCGGCACGGGTGATATACCCCTGGACACCGATGCTGAGTGCAATGAGCACACTGCAGAGGATGAGTGTCATGGGCTGCATGGTGCGAATCGGCCACATATGGAATACCCTGCTGTGATAGGAAATCAGTCTGTAGAAACAAATACACACACCGAACTGGTGTGTGTGACCTGTAAGTGGTGGAGCAACGGGGATTCGAACCCCGGACCTACTGCGTGCAAAGCAGTCGCTCTCCCAACTGAGCTATTGCCCCAAAATGCGTTGTGTGGTGGGCGTAGGTGGACTCGAACCACCGACCTCGATCTTATCAGGATCGCACTCTAACCAGCTGAGCTATACGCCCGTCTCACTGACAACGTGTGGGATTATAGCATGTACAAAAGCACCTTGTCAAATGGAATTTGCCACTACTTTGAGTTGGGGGGATGGACGTTGCTGGCGATTATCGCCCGTACCAGCACTTTGTCAACAAGATGTCAGAACGCTGAAAGTGCTTGTTGGTATAATAGATGCAAGCGTCGTCATGAGTGATGGCGTGTCTGCGGTATGGGCAAGGAGCCTGCGGTGTATCTACGACCGTACACACTACTAGGGGCGTTGGTGCTCGCTATGCTATTGGCATGGCAGTCGCCGCGTGCAATTGCGCAGCAAGTGACCAGAGAGGTCATCGGGTATAGCGAGCAAGGGCGTGAAATAGAAGCGTTTCGATTTGGCGGTGGCCCGCGTACGCTGGTTGTGGTGGGTGCTACGCATGGCGCCCCCGAGCGCAACACGGCGGTGTTGAGTCGCCAACTCATCGACTGGTTTCGGAATCACCCCGAAGATGTGCCCGCAGATGTGACCCTCTACATTGTGCCGTTGCTGAATCCCGACGGCGATGTCCTTGAGGTCCGTCAAAATGCGCGTGGCGTTGATTTGAACCGCAACATGAACACGAACCTTGATGCCTGCCGTGAAAATGACTGGTCGCAGCAAGTGTTTGGCGCATACGGCACCATTTCGTTTACGGGCGGTGAATATGCCGATTCCGAAGTCGAAAGCCGCGTGATTCGCTCATTTTTGCTAGATAAATCGGCTGTCATTTTTTTGCACTCAGCGGCAGGTCTCGTCTTTCCGCCCTTCTGCGAAGATCCCGTTGCTATCTCCATGGCTGAGACCTACGCACGTGCCGCCGAGTACGCGTACGCGCGCTACTGGGAGGCCTACGATATCACTGGTGGCATGCACGATTGGGCGCGTGGCATCGAATTACCCGCGATTATCCCGGAGCTTGAAAGTGGCGATGAACCCGAATTTGAGCGGAATCTGGCGGGTGTCAAAGCGGTCATGGCCGATGCCACTACACTCATTCCTTTGGTCGAGCTCAAAGAAGTGTCTGACTCGGTGACGATGCCGTTGCCGATATGGCGCTTCTGGGTTGCTCACGGCGGAACCGACACACTAGGGGATCCGGTTGGACCAACGCGTCAGCAGGCAGATGGCACTTTCGTACAGTCATTCACCACGATCCGGGTCAGTTATCAACCGTACGCCATGGTACGCCCAGTACAGGCACTGCCGCTCGAATTGCCCGTTTTACGCGGAGAGCCGGCCGAGACCATCGATGAGACATCAACGATGACATTCGCTGATACCACCTATGTAGCCCATGACGCTATCGCACGCTATTACCAGCGCACTGACGGAGATGCACTGCTCGGCATACCAGTCTCCAACGAGACCATTGTGATGACGACTGCGGGGGGAGTGGCTACGCAACAGTTTCGTTTCGGTGTGGTACGCTACGATGAATCTATCAATCGTATTGTGCGGGCTCCCGTGGTGTGGCAACAAGAAGTGGTTGCCAATATGGTCGCACCCACACAACCCTTTCAGATACGGTAGTGAGTAGCATGCAACGATATAAAGTTGGGATTGTCGTTTTTTGTGTCATTGTGCTGACCAGTGCAAGCTGGTGGTCTGTGACGCGTGAACTTCGGTGTGATGCGCCGTGGCAAGCAGTCGTGCTTGATGATGCGGCGCTTAGTACGAGCGTCAGTGATCGCCTTCCGGATGGGTGGGTCGCTGGTGCTCCGGGTGTGCGTATGGGCGCATTTAGCGTTGATGCCGATCAACATTCGGTGCACATGCTCGGGATTGGGAGCTGGCTACAACTCCCCGATCTTGCTGTTCAACCTGCGCAACGCATGTGTGCGTCGGTACTTGCGATTTCTGATGGTACATCGGCAACAGCAGTGCGGATGCGCTGGTACTGGATGCGCGACGATGCCATCATTGCCGAAAAAATCAGCCCGTGGCAAGGTGTCCGCAAATGGCAGGGCGCATCGGATCAGCAGGCATGGAGTCGTGTCGTGGCGACAGATCAAGCTCCGGCAGGGGCCACCACGTTGCGCATCCGCCTCGAGCCAGCTTCCGATGATCGCATCTATCTCGATTATGTGCGGGTCCGTGAAAGCCACGCATTGGCCACCATGCCCGTAGCAACTCCGGATCGTATGGGGGTGCGTATTCGCCCGTGGCCGGCCGGGTACGCGGCTGCGGTGTCGTTTTCGTTTGATTGGGAGACCGCCATGGGCGGCCTCATCCATTCACGCTCTGTCGACGACCCCAATGCCGAAGTCGATCCGTTGTTGCGGGGCATGCGCATGCGTGAGGGAATCACTACCACCATGGCCGTCTTTGCCCCCTACACCTATCCTGCAACCTACTACGTGAACGGCTACAACTTTTTGGATGGTAATCGTGAACAGCGACGGTTCATGGGGGATCCCACCTTTCGTTGGGCCACGCGTGCGAATGGCTGGCAAACGTCGGTGTGGCAAGCGCAACCGTGGTTTGCCCGAGATCCATATACCGATGCGGCGCAGGATCCGGCGTGGTATTTTGGGGATCTCATCCCCGTCGTGCGCCGTGCTGGGCACGACATCCAAAGTCATACCTTCAGCCATTTTTATGGTGGCTATGCGACGCTCCCCGAATGGCAGGCAGATTTGCAGACGTGGAATGACATTGCCGCCGAGCAACAGGTGCCTGCGGCCCGATCACTGGCCTTTCCGTGGAGTAGTAGTGCTGGGATGAGTTATGCGGCGTGGCAGGCGTTGGCAGATGCTGGGATTACCTCGGTGACGCGTACAAGCTGGAACCCGAAGTTGCCCCAATACCACATTGTTACCGCTTCAGAGGCACGTTGTCGGCCATTGCCCGGCCATGAATCCATTATGGTTTGCCCCGACTATTACTTGACGGTGGAACGTACACCAGGGGCGTTGGCGTTGCTCGCCGATATCCGTACGAAAGATGGTATGATTGACTTTTGGGCGCACACCGAAGAGGTGATTTCGCCCGAGCAAATTACCGCATGGCAGTCCGTTGTTGATGCGGTTGCCGCCAGCGGTGATGTATGGGTTGCACCACTGCGTACGATCGCCAAGCGGCAACAGCTCATTGATCAACTCGTAGTGCGCGTTGAGTTGTCGAGCGGACAGGTCGTCGTGGTGAATCCGAGTCGATTCACAATTCCAGACGTCGTCATCGAGTTGCCGGCGCCATTGGTGGCCTTTGATGGCACTCGGACGGTTGTCATGACCCTACCCCCGATGAATACGCTGAAGATTGCAGTGCAGAGAGATGAGTAATCCTTTGAACCACAAACGCAATTTTTTCCTCATGTTTTCTGGGGCTGCAATACTCATGCTCTTGGCCATGTTTGTGCCACGCCAGCTTGCCTTGCCAATCTTGTATCGTGCCCAAACCACGGTAACCATTGACCCTCAGCGCTACCGTGAGCTCTACGATGCGGACGGTAGGCTCGATGCCGATTTCGATGCGGTGGTCTTTCAAGCGCAACGAATCATGGCAGCACGATACCCGGGCTTTGGTGAAGCAGAACTCGCATATACGATTACACAGCAGAGCACGGGCCTCGACGTATATGTCGACGCCACCGATCCGCAGGTGGCCCGGCGTGTGGCCAGCGAATTTGCGGATATGTTGGTGCTTACCGTGCGTGCCGCTGGTGGGCGCGAAATTTTGCGCAATTTATTGGGGTGGGAAATCACGTTGGCGGTGCGCGGTCAATCGGCCGTTGACCCGGCAACGGTCATGTTGCGCGAGTTCTTGCGTCAGGCCATTTTCGCGTTTAATCGCCCCATTGAGCCGGTGGCTGAGTATGTGCAATTCTCGGCTCTGCCTTCGGCAGATCAGTACGATTTGGTGCGTGCTGTCGAATACCGCCTCCACGAATTGATTGCCATTGAGATCCCGCAAACTCCTGATGCCGACAAACAACAACGGTTGGCATTGATGCGTGACACGCTGCGGGCGTTCATTGCCACGGTCACCACCACCAATCCGGCGCTTTCGTTTGATGCCACGCAGACTGTTGTGGTGTGGCGGAGCACGGTTGTGGTTGCGTCAACACCACTGCCACGCTACATCGATTGGGCGGTTGGTTTTTCGGTGCTCTTTGGTTTGTTGGCGACAGCCTTCTTGTTCCTCTTTGATCGCAGCGTGGGGGTTGTTGACCGTGTGCGCGAGATATGGCGATTTCGCGTGTTGCTGGGGTATTTGGTGCAACGGAATTTGCTGATTCGGTATAAAGGAAGCTTTCTCGGGTTTGCGTGGACGCAAATTGTCCCCATGGCCCAGTTGCTCGTGTATTGGGTGGTATTTGGATATTTCCTCCAAGGGAATGCGCTCCCCTTGTACCCACTCTTTGTGGTATGTGGGCTATTGCCGTGGATTTTTACGTCAGAAGCAATTGCAATGGCCGTACGCAGTGTGCACGACAATGCGAACTTGGTGCGTCAAGCGTATTTCCCGCGTGAAGTGCTCCCCGTCTCAAGTGTCCTCACGAGTATGGTGAATTTTTTGCTGTCGTTGCCGGTGCTCTTCGTCTTTATGTTGGGCATTCGCTGGGTCACCTATGGCACGTTGAGTATGCCGTGGACGGTGATTTACTTACCTGTCGTGTTATTGGTGCATCTAATCTTCCTGATTGGTCTTGCATTGTTGTTGACCGCATTGGCCATTTATACAATCGACACCATCCATTTTGTGGGAATTTTCCTGCAAATTTGGTTTTTTTTGAATCCCATCGTGTATTCGTTGGTCAGTGTCAACCCGAGCTTTGCACGGCTTATGCGCTGGGTGAACCCGTTGGCGTCGATTATCGAATACTACCGCGAAATTGTCTACGGGATCCCGCAAATTGGAGTGCTACCAACACCGGGTATCCCGGCTGCGGAGTCGATTTTGCGCACACTACTCACCGGTTTGGTCGTTTTTGCAGTTGGCTACTGGCTCTTTCGCCGTGTCCATGATTCAGTAAGTGAGCGTCTTTGATGAATCCAGCCATTGCTCTCACCAATGTCAGTAAATCGTTTAGTGGCGAGCGTGTATCGTTGTTTTCACTGTTGATGCGCCGATCAGCGGTGCCACGACGTGCTACAAAGTCGGTCATCGACGATGTTTCGTTTACCATCATGCCCGGTGAACGTGTCGCCCTGATGGGGCAGAATGGTGCCGGCAAAAGTACCCTGCTGAAGATCATCAGTCGGATTTTGCAACCTGACCACGGACACGTCGCGGTGCATGGGCGAGTGGCCTCGCTACTTGAATTGGGGATTGGCTTTCATCCAGAGTTGACTGGTGCTGAAAACGTCTATTTCTATGGTGCCGTGATGGGCATGCGTCGCCATGAAGTGTCGCAAATATTCGATGAAATCTGTGCGTTTGCCGATATCGGCGATTTTATCAATCAACCGGTGAAAGTCTATTCGTCGGGGATGTATCAGCGGCTTGCGTTTGCGAGCGCCTTTGCCACTCGGCCAGACATTTTAATCGCAGATGAGGGTCTTTCTGTCGGTGATATGGCCTTCCAGCAGAAGTGTTTCGACCGAATCGAATCATTAACCGATCATGGTACGACCATTTTGGTGGTGGCACACAGCATTTCATCGCTCCTGCGGATTACTGATCGTGCGTTGTGGCTCGATAATGGCAACATTCGCATGGATGATTCGGTGCACGTGGTCGCAGAAGCATATTCACAGTACATGGCACGTGCCAGTGAGCAACAGCGTCTTGATGGTGGTGGCAATCAACCGATTTCCAATCAATATGTGCGCTCAACGGCCACCATGCGTGTCATTCGGACTGCGGTGCGTGCACCGAGTACGTCCGATACCTGGGATTGTCGCCAGCCGTTGCAGGTAGAAGCCGTCGTTGAAATCGATGACCCGGTCTTCGTGGCGCGGGTCAACGTGCGCTTGGTCACGGCCGCTGAAAATATGTTTGTCGTGGAAAATGACTACATGTCGGACCCACCAATGACATTCACCACCGGTCAGCATTTGCTACAGTTCACATTCCCAGCGATGCAGATTCGCCCGTCCCTGTATCGTTTTGTCGTACATCTGCTTGACGAGAGTGGTCAGTATCGGCTCGTGAGAGATGGCACGTTGTTCATCCAAGTCGTGAATCCCAATCTGCGTATCACCCAGGAATCATTCCTCGTCAATGCTCAAATACAATCTGAGATGTGTTCATGAGAGTACTTCGTTTTTACATGGTGGTCGTGTGTGTGTGGCTGAGTGCATGTGGGAGTGCCGCAGCTGTGCCGGCACCGACCGCAGTACCACCAAATATTGATGACCAAAGTGGCTTGATTATCTCGGGGAACACCTCGGATCAAGTACAGTCGCAACTCGAATCGCTCGGCAACTACCCACGTATCGACGAGGTTGAGTTCGGTGTGGTCTCGCATCTGTTTTACACGGATCGTGAACGGGTGATGACCCTCTCCGAGATTGCTGGCTTTGATTGGGTGCGTCAACAAATCCACTGGAAGGACATTGAAGCGTCGCCTGGTGTCTATTATTGGGATGAAGTCGATCGCATTATTGCGGACACCTCTGGTTTCAACACCAAAATCATGCTCAGCGTGGTGCAGGCTCCGGATTTTTATCATCCTACTCACGGTATCCCTGCTGACCCCAAACCGTTCGGTGATTTTGTGGCCAACATGGTGGAGCGCTACGGTGGAATGGTGACAGCGGTCGAAATCTGGAATGAGCCCAACCTAGCGGTGGAGACCGGTGGGAAGGTCGATGAAACGGCGGTGGCGCTCTATGCCGAAATGTTGATGGAGGGATATCGCCGTATCAAAGCAGTGCGCCCATATACCTATGTGGTGGCCGCGGCACCGTCGTCTACTGGGGTCAACGACGTGAACCTTGCAATGGACGATGAGCGCTACCTGCGCATGCTCTACAGCTACAACAACGGCATCATTAAAGACTACTTTGATGCCCAAGGGATGCATCCGGGTGCTGCGGCGAATCCTCCAGATACCATGTGGCCTGACAAACCCGGCAATCCGATTGGCTGGAACGATCACCCAACGCACTATTTCCGTCACGTAGAATCGGTGCGCAATATCATGGTCGAAATGGGCCTCGCCGACAAACAAATCTGGCTGACCGAATTTGGTTGGGCTACCGCCAATAATACGCCGGGGTACGAGTACGGCAACGAAGTAACCCTCGACGAGCAGGCGCAGTACATCGGCGAAGCCATCAACATGGTCTACAATGACTACCGCGACGAAACGGGGCGTTCGTGGATTGGTGTGATGTTTTTGTGGAACCTGAATTTTGCCGTGCTCTGGGGTGAAGAGGGGAATCCGCTCCACGAGCAGGCCTCGTTTGGCATCCTCAATCCAGATTGGAGCCCGCGCCCCTCGTTTATTTTGCTCCAAGGTCTCCTCATGCAGATCAAAAAAGAACAAGGCAAGTGGCATTTGCCTACTGCTGAGCAATAAAAAAATCCCCTCTCTACGCCGTAGCGTGGAGAGGGGGGAATGACGTTTGTTTAGGTCATTTTGGGTGGTGAAGAATCAGCATCCGTGCTAGGAGCACTCGCTCCCGCCCCGGCGGTCACCATCTTGTTGCTCCGACCACGCATGTACCAGACCACCAACCCGATGATAATCAGAATAATGGCCGCCAACAGGTAAATGTTGTGGAAAATCTTGCTGATGATGATGGTAGTGACACCAAGCATCAAGGCCAAGAAGAAATTAAAGAACCCGGTAATGCCTTCGTAGGCGGCACCAATAATGCCGACCACGCTGAGGATGCGCCCGATTGGGGCAACGAGGAGTTGCAGGCCGATGAAGATGCCGAAAATCCCGACCACGCGAATAATCCACAAGAACATCAGGAATTCGGTGTGCAGGGTCTCGATGGCATCGTTGCGCGTACCCACGAAGACGCGGTAGAATTCGTGCTCGTTATCATAGAGGAACGGCGCAAATTCACCGTTACTGACAGAACCGATTGCCGTCACCGTCGTGCCAATTTTGAGGGCAGTGTACGAGAGGCGCTCATCACCAACCTGGGGCGTTGATTGGGCACCATCACGGGTGTAGATATACTTACCCGCTTTGGCAAACCCGGCTGGCAATTCACCTGGCTTGGGGCTGATTTCATTGCCCGTGGGCATATTTACGCCGGCATTCGGGCTGACCATGTAGGCTTCGATCATGGCTGTGCCCACACTGAAGGTCTCATTCGCAAATTGTGGCGTCGGATTCTCGTGGCCGTCCGGGTACTCGAATGAGCCGGAATCGGGTGGATTGGCAGTCCATTCCTTTTTGTAGGTGTAGGTGGTTGTCGTGGTTGATCCGCCGCCTACTGTATCCACATCTTCCGAGGTTTCGGTTTGTTCTACCCAGGCGTACATCTCGGCGTAGCGAGAAACGTTGATGTAGGGACCTGGTTCGAAGTACGGGGGATCACCGACCGTCTCGTCACTGGTGATTTTACCCGTGAAGCTGACAAATTTGCTGTCAAAAGCTGCGTCGACCGTCTTGCTGTCGATTTCGACGGATTCTTTGGCGTACACGGACAAGTCGGGCAATCCTTCGTTCCACCAGAGACCCCAGATGGCAAAGGGAATGAGGAGGAATCCGAATAACATGCCAGTGAATGAGTTGGCAATCCGCGAACCCCAACTGTTGCGCGTCGTGACGGTGAATTTATCACCCATGACTCATATTCCTCTCATGCAAATTTAAGACCTGCGCCTATGATAGCACAGATTTGCTGTAAAAAGAATATACTAAGATGATGGATTGAAATGATACGACATTGAGGAAGTATGGAGCTATTTGCGACGGATCGGTTTATGTTACCGCTGCCTGATGGGCATCGTTTTCCTGTTTCGAAATATGCTCGTTTACGTGAACGTGTGGCACATGCCGCATGGCGCTCGCATCACCGTGTCGTGGAGCCTGTGCCGGCGACGATTGCAGAGCTAGAGCGTGCGCATGCACCCAACTACGTGGAACGGATGCTGAGTGGCCAGATGAGTGAGCGCGATATGCGTCGCATTGGATTCCCGTGGACACCGCAGTTGGTTGAACGCTCATTGCGCGCCACTGGTGCCACCCTACAAGGTGCGCGTGCTGCCTTGCGTGACGGTGTTGCAATTAGTTTGGCAGGCGGCACACACCATGCCTGCTATGGCCATGGTGAGGGGTATTGTGTCTTCAACGATAGTGCGGTAGCAGCCTTGAGTTTGCACGCCGAAGGAGCGGTGCGCCGAGTATTGATTGTTGATCTTGACGTCCATCAAGGCAACGGCAGTGCAGATATTTTGCGTGATTACGAATGGTGCTATACGTTTTCGATACATGGAGCAAAAAACTACCCGTTTCGCAAGATTGCCAGTGATTGCGACATTGCCTTGCCCGACCAAACCGGCGATGACGTCTATCTTGAGACACTACATACGGCGCTCGACTTGGTAATGCATGCGGCTCGCCCCGATTTAGTGATATATGTATCAGGCGCGGATGCCTTTGTCGGCGATAGTTTGGGGCGTTTGGCGTTGAGCAAAGCAGGGTTGGCGGAACGAGACATCATGGTGCGTGACACGGCGCGTCATCACGGTGTGCCTGTGATGGTGACGATGGCAGGTGGATATGGCTATAATATTGAGGACACCGTCGATATTCATTATCAGACCGTGTGTGTGATGCTAGGAGTGTGAAGTGCTGGTGCAACCGAATCCTGAGATTGCTTTACAGCTGATGCCGGAGCGCGCCGTCTACTGGCCGCGCCTGCAAACCTTGTTTGTGGCTGATTTGCACTTGGGGCGCGTGTTTCCACCACGGACCATTGGGGCAACCCTGCAGCGATTACAAGCACTCGTTGAGCAGTGTTTGGTGCGTCGGATCGTGTTTCTGGGGGATTTGTTTCACATGCGACAACGCTACCACGATGAAGTCGTATCACCGTTTTGTGATTGGCGGATGCGTTCACCGGACATTGACATGTGGTTGGTGCGCGGTAATCATGAACGCGCCATGGGCGATCCCCCGCCAGCGTGTCGACTGCAGTGTGTGGCGCCCGGCACACCGCTCGATCAGTTGCTGTTGTTACACGAGCCACGGATGACGACCCAGTTTGCGGTGTGCGCCCATTTGCATCCGTGCGTATTGCTGCCGAGTCAACGTGCCGTTGCCGAGACGGCGGCCTGTTTTGTCTGGGGTGCGCAGTATCTCGTGTTGCCTGCGTTCGAAGATAGCGTGCCTGGTCGCGTGGTGGCTCGCCGTTTCGATGAACAATATATTGCAATTCGTCAACACGCGTTGGTGCACTTGCCATGAACACATATCGTCTCCACCCGGTCACACGCGCCGTGTTTGTGCTGGGATTTATCTGGATAATTGCGACCCGGCAACTCCAACCGGAGGTGCCCACTGTGCGTGCCGACGAGGTATTGCCAGTGGTCACGTTGCGTTCACTCACGGGCCAGAGCGTCAGCACTGACACACTCCGTGGGCGCCCGGCCATGCTCACCCTGTGGGCCAGTTGGTGCCCGCCGTGTGTCGCCGAAATGCCATTGTTGGCCGAAATGCAGCCCTGGTTGGCTGAGCGTGGCATCGTATTTGTGGCCATCAATCAGGGTGAATCAACAACAACGGTCACCGAATATCTGCAATCACACGGGTACACCTTTGCGGTGTGGAGTGACACACAGTCGCAAATGGGCAACGTGGTGCGCTCCAACGACTTGCCGACGACCGTGTTTGTTGACGCCAATGGGGTCGTGCGCCTCGTTTATCGTGGCCCTGTGACCGCAGCGCTCATCCGGGTCATGGCTGACGTCTTGACCACCACGATCGGAGCACGCTCATGATGCCACTTGTGTCCATAGGGCCATTGCGCCTTGGGAGTTACGGTTTGTTGGTGATGGTGGCCCTGATGGTGTGGTGGTCGTGGAGTGAGCGGCGCCTCTTGCGTGACGGCATCGTGCTGCGAGATTGGCATTTCATGGTCATTGTGGGTGTCACTTGGCTGGCGGGCCGACTTGGGGCCGTGCTCATACAATTCCCCACGTGGTCGAGCTTTGTGGATCAGATGATTCAGATCCGCACGCTTGAGTTTCATGGGTGGGCGGCCCTGACGGGGGGGGTGTTGGCGAGTATCGCAGTGGCTCGGCATGTGTGTATTACCTGGTGGCGGCTGTGGGTGGCAATGGCACTCCCCACGCTCGGAGCGCATGCGTTGGTCGGCGTGGGGGCCTTCATGGCTGGGAGCGGGGCCGGGGTGCTTTGGGATGGCCTGTGGGCGGTAGAGATGTTGGGCGCGCTCCGTCATCCCGTACAACTTTACGCGGCGTTGCTCTTCGGTGTGGGGACCTGGGTATTGTGGCGGTTGGAAGCGCGCCGCCCGGGTCATACTGCCTGGGGGGCCGTGTTGCTCTGGGGAGGAGTGGAGCTCTTGACGGCCGGTTTTCGTGCCGATGTGTGGCTGTTGCCGGGTGGGATTGTGGGGGAGCAAGTGTTGGCACTCGTGATTGTGAGTATCGCGGTAGAACGTGTTATGATAAAGCAGGCAAATCGCGATGCAGCGAAGGCATAGTGAGTATGTGGTCACGTCCGTTTTATTACAAAGAGACCTACGGATTTCGTATATCGGTCATCCCAGAGTACCTTCCGAGTGAATCTGACCCAGCGTCAGAGCGCTATGTCTTTGCGTACACGGTACGCATCGAAAATTGTAGTGGTCTGACGGCACAGCTGAAATCACGTGAGTGGCATATTGTCGACTCTATCGGCGAAGAATACATGGTTGCTGGTGATGGAGTCGTTGGGCAACAGCCCATATTGCTCCCCGGTGACGTACACGAATATCGTAGTTTTTGTGTGCTCAAATCTGGCAATGGGCATATGTCTGGCTCGTATCATTTTGTAGCCGAAGACCAGCACACCTTTGAAACCACGATCCCACGTTTTGAGCTTCAAGCACGTCTCTCTCCATAATCTGCCACGAAGGAATGTCATGGATTTGTCGCACATCCTGCAGTTGCAACTGCGCCCAGGCATCATTGACCTAGGGTGGGGCCACCCCGACCTCAGCAAACTCCCCGTCGACGTCATTCGTGTCGCAGCAGATGCCGCGCTCCAGCGCTACGGCGGTGCCATGTTGACCTACGGCATCGACCACGGTGTCGCGCCGTTGCGTGAATCACTCTGCGAATGGATTGGCCGGCACGAGCCGCGTCAGCCCGCTTTGAGTGAAATCATGCTCTCGGCAGGGAATTCACAGGCGCTCTCTTTAATTGTGGGATTACTTGCTCAACCCGGAGACGTGGTCTTTGTCGAAAATCCCACCTATCATTTAGCCCTGCGCATTTTGCGTGATGCACCGGTGCAACTGGTGCCGATTGCCTGTGACACCGATGGCCTGGTGGTTGCAGCGTTGGCAGAGGCACTCAGTGCCTTGAATGGCCGGCGGGCCGCTTTTTTGTATACAATCCCTACTTTCCAAAATCCCACAGGGACTACCATGTCGCTGGCGCGACGCAAGGAGCTTTTGGCACTGGTCAATCAGTATCAACTGCGCATTGTCGAAGATGACGTCTACCGTGAATTATGGTACGACGCTCCACCCCCGCCGTCGTTGTGGTCCACCTTTCCGAATGGGAGTGTCATTCGTTTAGGCTCATTGGCCAAATCATTGGCACCCGGACTTCGTCTCGGCTTCATTACCGCAGATACGACCACCATTCAGCAGTTGGCAGGGTGTGGCCTGCTCGATAGCGGAGGGGGCATCGCCCACTTTCAATCGTTGCTGGTGGCCGAGCTTTTTGCACGAGGTGGGTATGCCGACATCGTATCCGGCTATCGCACACTCTATGCCGCCCGCCGGAATGCCTTGCACCAGGCCCTACTACCGTTACACGTAGCCGGGTATTCGTGGGTGATGCCGGCTGGTGGGTATTTCTTGTGGATGCGTCTCCCGCATGCTGATCTGCAAGCACAGGTGCTTGAGCGCATTCGCGCTCAAGCGGTCGATGTACTCCCGAGTACCTTGTTCGCACAGGGTGATCTCGGGTATGCGGCGGTGCGGTTGGCGTTTAGTCTCTACGATGAAGCTCAACTTACCGAAGCAGCTACGCGTATTGTCCACGCCTTGCGTTAACACGCGCTGTTGACATCCAACACGCACAAGCCCCGGTACCGTTCACGGTGCCGGGGCTTGTAGATGTGCATGTGCCAATGTCTGGATTAGACGGCGACGATGGGCTATTTGTGCCAACCGATGGTTTCGCCATCACCAAGATTGGCTGGTGTGGGCCATTGTGCAGGCACGATTCGCGGGCCTATCAAGACATTCGTACCGACAACGGCTTGGGCCGGTACCTGTGCACGCATCCCAATTACGGTGAGACCGGTGTTGAGAAGAGTGGGATAGGCACGGTTCGGGGAGCCGATTTGTTTGTGGCCGATGCGACTGTTCGCACCAATGTGCGCCCCTTTGTCAATGATGGTACGCTCGATGTGGCAGCCGGCCTCGATGGTGACATTGGGCAAAATAATGCTGTCGATGATCGTTGTGCCCGCCGGGATGACCACGCCAGGGCCGATCAATGAGCCAAACACGTTGCCGGCAATGCGGCTCCCGTCGCAAATCATGCTGTTGCCGATGAGGGCACTCCCCGCAATCTCGGCGGCAGGCATTTCAGCGCTTTTGGTGTGAATAATCCAGTTGGGGTCGCTCAGTTCGAGCGCCGGTGTTTCGGTGAGGAGTGCCATGCTGGCTTCGTAGTATGCTTGGAGTGTGCCAACATCGGCCCAGTACCCTTGGAAGTGATACGTGGACACGGTGGTTTCACTGATGAGTAATGGAAAAATGTCGCGGCCGATGTTTTCTCCCTGATGGCGACGCATCACGTCGAGCAATACATCTTTATGGAAGAGGTAGATTCCCATCGATGCCAGTGTTGATTGGCTGCGGATGGGTTTTTCTTCGAAGCGAGTCACCATGCCACGCTGGTCAGTAGTGACAATGCCGAAGCGTTGCACTTCGTGACTGCTGACCGCATGGACCGCCACCGACACCGCACTGTTGTTGGCAAGGTGAGCCTGAATCATCGGGCGATAGTCCATTTTGTACATATGGTCACCTGCCAAAATCAACACGAGCTCTTCGGGTTGTTCTGCGATGAAATCGCGGTTGGCACGGATGGCATCGGCGTTGCCCTTTTGCCAGTTGGTGCCATCACCGAGGTATGGGTGGAGCATGTGCACCCCTCCAATACGCCGGTCGAGGTCCCACGGTTTGCCGACACCAATGTGTTCTTGCAACGAACGCGGTCGGTACTGAGTAAGCACGCCCACGTTGGTAATACCAGAATTCACACAGTTCGACAGGGTGAAATCAATGATGCGGTATTTCCCAGCAAATGGTACAGCGGCTTCGGCACGTTCAGCAGTGAGAACGCTGAGCGCCGGGTGTTCTCCTCCGGCGAGGATGAGTGCAAGGACACGGTTCATGCGGAGACCCCTTCTGATCCTTGGTGCGTTGCAGGTGTGCCACGAGAATCGCGAATCACACGCAACCAGCGGCTACTGGTGAGAACTCCCCACCCAAAAATGAGTGCGCTACTCCCGAGATGCGCCCCGATGATGCGCCAATCGTGCCAATCTTGGGCGGGATGCAGTGGCAGAGCTGGGAGGATACGAATGCTTCCTTGCCATAATACCACCATGCCAACAACACTGAGCAACCAATGCCAGGGATGTTGCCAAATTGTGATGCCAGGTTGTCGGTATTGGAGCATTCCGATGAGTAGTGCGCCTTCGAGGATATTGGTGACACTAAAAACCGTCGTGAGCATCTGTAGTTGTGTCACGAGTGCCCCTTCGCGGGTCAGCCACCAGCCTCCGAGTACATTTGCTGTGACCGTGATTGCCCCGATGACGACCGGAGTGCGTGTGTCTTTGCGCGCAAACCAAATGCGTACCGCGATTTCGGCTACGCTGAAACCTGCAAGCCCGATGGCATATCCTTGGACGGCGGCGATGGTGAGGAAGAGAGACGCACTATCAAATGATCCACGTTGATAGAGGAGTTTGACGATGGCTGGTGCTCCGCTCCAGAGCACAAACGCAGCGGGGATAGTGACCACAAGCACACTCTGGAGTGCCTGATTGGCTCGCGTCACGAATTGCTCATTGTGACCGGCGGCATACAGGCGCGCTAAAAGGGGGAAGACCACCGTGCCCACACTCAGTCCAATCAGTCCGTGGGGCAAGAGCATGATTTGTAGCGCATACCCTGACGCTGCTACCGCACCTACCCCAAACGTGGAAGCAATGGCAATCATCACGGTCAAGTTGATTTGCCAAATCGACTGCCCGAAGAGGCGTGGAACCAACAGCCGGGCGATTTCACGCAGGTCTGCGCTCGGCCATTCGACATGCGCATGGTACTGCCATCCGAGCCGGCGTAGGGGGGAAATTTGGACGCCCAAAAACGCCACTGCACCGATGATGACCCCGTAGACCACACCATCAATGCCGAACCATGGCGCCAGGATGGCGGCCCCCGCAATAATGCCGATGTTGTAAAGATTGGCACCGAGTGTGGGGGTGGCGAAATTGTCGTGTGATTCAAGGAGTGCCTTAACAATCCCGCCAATTCCCAACAAAATCGGCTGAATGAGCAACATGCGCATCAAATATGCCGTCTGTTGCTGAAGCTCTGGCGCAAATCCTCGTGCGGTGGTGAGCCGCACGAGGGGCTCCGCCCATATCCATGCCACGGTTGCCGCCCCGACCAGTAGTGGGAGGGCAAGTGTGATAACGCTGTTGGCGAGTTGCCAGGCCTCGCTGGACGTACTTGTCAATTTACGTTGTTGAAAGACAGGAATCAATGCGGTGCCGAGTGCACCACCAGCGATGACAAGATAGAGCAAATCGGGGATGGCAAAGGCGGCACGATAGGCGTCGACGACTGGCGCCGTGCCGAATTGCGCGGTGATGAAGATGTCCCGTATCACGCCAAGTAGGCGACTCAACAGGTATCCAAGTGCGACAATCGCCGTGTTGATGAGGGTTCGTGATAGTTTGGGCATAGTCTTTGGTTGCACAGTGGTGCGACTTTTGGTATAATCCTTCAGAGGCATTACAGCTAGTCATTGAATTATACGGGAGAACCGTTACCTTGGCGAACACGAAATCAGCTCTGAAGCGCATCCGCATGTCGGAGCGCCGCCACGCGCAGAACCAATCATACAATTCGCGCGTCAAGACCATGCTCAAGAAGGCCGAGCAGAGCATTGCAACCGGCAACGTTGATCAAGCTGCCATTGTGGCCGCTATCAGCACGCTCGACAAGGCTGCCGTGAAGGGCGTCATCCACAAGAACAACGCCGCCCGCCGTAAGTCACGTTTGATGAAAAAGGTCAACGCTGCTGCCAAGTAGCTAGCACACCCCGCTTGCTTACTTCCCACTTCCACGACGCGCATATGCGTCGTGGAAGTGGTGTTTTAGGCCTCCATGACGAGTAGGTCAAGCCCCGCTTGTACGTCGATAGCGCCCGTTTTACTTTGGTGATCGAGTCGCGTAATGTGCATGTGAAGTCGCTCAAGCTCGCCTTCGCGGAATCCGCGCGCTTGCTCAATCGCCTTGTCGGTGAGAAACCCCGGGCGAAGTCCTACTTTACTTGCAATGTCATTTGGGCGCATGCGCTGGCCGTCGAGTTCGCGTACCTGGAGCAAAATACGAATTTGTCGGGCCACCATGAAGATGATGTACTGCGCCGCCTGGCCATCTGCGAACAGATGATGTAATTTGCTGAGGGCGGCGCCTTTGCGACGACTCGCGAGCGCATCGATGAAGGCAAACATATTCTCTTCGGTGTCGTCGCTGACGAGGAGATCCACCTCCGTGGTGCCGATGGCGCCGCCAATTCGCACGTAGGCTGCCAGTTTATCCAACTCGTTGACCAGTGTCCGCCCGTTGTTGCCTGCGAGTGCAATGAGACGTGCGGTGGCTTGGTTGCTAATGCCCACATTGCGCATGCGTGCCTGCTCCCCAATCCAGCGGATGAGCTCGGTCTCTTTGGGGTGAGTGAATTCTTCCGCTGACCCGTTTTTATTGACATAATTAAACAACGCATTGCGTTTGTCGATGTCTTCGTTTTCGACAAAGACCACATCGCTCCACGTGGGGAGACGTTCGAGGTAGCCGCGGAGCTCATCGCGTTCCTTGCCGGCCTTCTGGTGCTTGAGGAGATCTTCGACGATGACCATGCGCCGATCATGCAAGAATGGGAAGGCTTCGCAAGCCTGGGTAAATGCCTCAAGTTTAAACTTTTTGCCGTCGAGACGGTTGATATTGAGTGACTGAGCGGCTTCAGGGATGGAGTTCATGAGCTCTTTGAGCCGCAGTGACCGCAAATATTCGTCGGGGCCGTAGAGCACATATAGCATGGTCAGCCTCTGATTAGTGGGTGAAACTGCCAATCTGATGGAGATCTGCGAGGGCCTGGGCCATGTTGGGATGGGCCAACTGTGGCAGTAATGGCTGCCCGACCGCTACTGGGCCGCGTTGATTGAGGATGGCTTTGATGGTGCTCACCGCACCCACCTTCCGTACCAAGGCATCAACAGCGGCTACCTGGTGTTGCACATCCTGGCGTGTTGGGTCATCGCTGAGGAGTCGCAAGGCCTGGGGCACGATATTGGCAATTGCCAATATCGACCCGGCGGCGCCATCCATGATGGCTTGGCCGAGCAGTGGTGCATTGCCGGTGTAGATGCGTAGTTGTGGATAACGGGCACAGAGCATGGCGGTGTGCGTCGCATCGACGGCACTGTCTTTGATGCCGAACACATGCTGAGGATGGCTTGCAAGCAGGCCATCAATGATGGTGGGAGTAATGGGCACCCCAGTCATCGGTGGGATGTGGTAGAGGATGATGTTGCCCGTACTCGGCAAGAGATCGCACAAGGCACGATACCAGGCGAGGACGCCTAATTCCCCCGATTGTTTGTAGAAAAAGGGTGGGAGCACGAGTGCTGCATCAGCGCCGTGGTTCAGGGCGTAGATGGTCAGTTCAGCGGTTTCGGCAAACGATTGGCAGCCAGTGCCAGCGATGATGGAGAGTGGGCCGCGCGCCGCCACAGCAGCCTCAAAAATACGCTTACGTTCGGCCATTGCAAACGATGGTCCCTCTCCCGTTGTGCCACACGGCACCACGCCATCAAGCCCTTGTGATGCCAGATGCCGCATCAACGTCTGGAATGCGTGCGCATCGAATCGACCTGAAGCATCGGTGGGAGTGACGATTGCGGCGTGTAGCTCTGCCATGAGGGCAACCTTCCTATGCGGTGACTGACATTGGTATAATAACAAAGAAACGAATTGAGGTGCTATGATGTTTTGGCGAGGATTTCTGACCGGAATCGGGAGTGTGTTTGCGGTGCTTGTCTGGGCACAGCGCGTGCCAGCTCCACCACCTCAGCCGATGTTGTCACTTCACCCCCAGAATCCTCCTGCACCAAACGTGACAGTGCAGGCAGAGCAGTTGTATGCGGAATTGGAGCGTACCCATCAATGGACAGTACATCACAGCGCAAAGCCATCCACCAAGTAGTCAGCATGATTTTTGCTCTGATTGCGGCTCGTCTGGCTCTCTGGGTGGTTGACAAAATCATGGGCGACCGTTAGTCCGTACGACCTGCGTAGTAGCCGTGGTACTGTGCTGGGAGCAAGCGCGCGATCTGAATCATCATGGTGTCGGTGAGTGCCGTCATCTCATCCGGGTCAATCATCTGGACCCCACTTTGCGACACAGGTTGCCATGCTGGCCCAAACGTAATAATTGCTGGTGCGCCAATCCCAGCTTCTACGCCTTGGATGGCCACCGGCACGATCGGCACTTGCGCCCGTAGTGCCATGCGTACTGCACCACCACGGCCTTTTTGGAGACCGCCACCACCACTGCGGTGCCCTTCTGGGAAGACAATCATCACATGGCCTGCCTTGAGGACTGCCACGGCCGCATCAATTGCGCCTGTGTCACTTTGGCCACGGCGCACAGCAATGGCCTGCATACCACGGAACCACCAGCTAGTGACCGGTGTAAAAAGTTCGGCTTTGGCGAGCCAGTAGGGAATGTGCGTCAGCGGGATGGTGCCTGCGACCAACAAGATATCATGCCACTTTATGTGGTTTACCACCAACACGCACGGTGTCCCAGGATTGGGAAGTTGCTCAAGACCGCGCACTTCCCATTTCAACACCCCCCAGCGGCGTAACCAGCCACACACCCATTGCAAAAACACAAAATGACGATAAGCAAACATGCAGTTATTCCTCAGATGAAGTGCGGTCTTGCATCATTTCCGCATAGTAACCGTGATATTCAGGTGGGAGCATTTCGGCAATCCGGAGCATGACTTCGTTGGAGAGACGATTCATCTCGGGGGTGGGGATGCGTTGTATGTTGCCGTCGCTCCCAGTGCTCCCCTCGCGCACCTGTGGGTAGTACGGCTTGCCGATGTGGATGTGCCGTTGCCCAAACCAAAACGACCGTTGTGTGCCAGTAATAGCCACTGGTACGATGGGGGCGCCAGCCCGCAATGCAATCCGTGCGGTACCACCACGACCTTGCAACAACTGACCATCGAGGCTACGCGTACCCTCTGGGAAGATGACCACTACCCCACCGTTGCGTACGACCTCGACTGTGCGGTCGAGGGCTTGAATGTCGCGTTGTCCGCGACGCACCGGAATGACCTGCATCATGGTAAACCACGCCCCAAAGAGCGAATTGACGATCTCAACCTTTGCAAGCCACCAAGGACGATGACTCAACGGAATCCCCCAGCCAATCAGGGGGATGTCATGCCAATGGATGTGATTGGCAACCAAAATCATGCCTTGTGGACGTGGTGGCAGGTTTTCAACCCCTGATACACTCCATTTGAGTAGACCGAGGCGGCGGCAGAGTTCACAAAATGAAGTGATTGCCACGAAATTGAGTATGCTGAGCATTGCCGTCCTTCGTTACAACGTACGATTATCGACCGAGATGGAGTGTGTATACCATGTGCCCACCGCTCCAACCGGAGAGGGTGACAAGAATCAGAATGAGGATGTAGTTGACTAGGTATGCCCGGAATGCTGGTGCGAGCCATGCCGGACTCTCACGGATGCGTCGACGCATCTGCCAGCCGCGCCATACCAGTACAAATAGCCCGATCGCACTGGCTGCGTGAAGGTTGATCCACGTGAGTGCCTCTGCTGGCGTGTTTGGGTCGTTCAGATGGCGGACGGCATCGATGGTGCCGGTAATGAGGCTGGGAATCATGGTTAACCAGGCAAAAGGCAACAGCCAGTAGGCGCTCTGCTCTAATTCTGAGATATGTCGGTAGTATGCCCAACATACAAAACAGAGGCCGGCAACCAATGCTCCTATGGGCACATGTACGGTGGCGGGGTGCAAGAGGATGTCGACTGGATTCATGCAAGCTACTTTCGACACGACCAATTCAACGCTCATAATACCATATTCTATCCGTGGTAAGATGCACAGTAACTGGGTAAGAAGCCACACATTGGGAGATGTAGGAAGCGCCCCATGAAACGATGGTCTCGTGCCGTGTTGCTCGTGTTGTGTGTAACATTGGGAAATGTGCTCTCGGTGAGTCCTGCGCACGCACATGGCTTGGTCGCTGGTGGCTCGCAGGTGCTCGAAGTCCAAGCCGGCGCATATCCGCTCCGCATTGAGGCGATTGTGCCAGTCGGAGCACCCACACAACTCACGTTGAAGGTATTGCCACTGCATTCGTTATCTGCTCCGGCGCAAGTGACGGTCGTTGCGCATCACAGTGCGACCGACTATCGTTCTACGCCGTATACAACCCGGCTGGATGCTGGTCAACCCTTGATTGCGTTCTTTGATATTGCCATTCCCACGGTTGGTGCCTGGGATCTTGCGTTGACCTATGAAATCCCCGGGACGCCTGCAGGATTGGTCGTGGTGCCAGTAACCATTGCTCCGGTGGTTACTCCGCCGCTAACTATTCCGTTGTTCATTGGGTTCGGTTTGTTGGCCTTGACCTTGTCTGTGAGTATTCTCTGGCTCACCGCTCCCGCATGGGTGCGCATCTTCAATGGCTATGCGTTTGTGGGGATTTTGAGTGGTGTGACTGTGCTCGCTGCGCTGAGTGCCTGGCCAAACGTGAAACTCGAAGATACGCGTACCACGCCAGCACTGAATCCTCTGCCGTATTTGACCATGCGATCGGAGGTGCAGGTCGAGGCGTCTGATGCATATCTTGTGCTCCAACTCTATGATGGTTCGACCGGATTGCCTGCTGACGACCTTGTGCTCCATCATCAAGCACTCATGCATTTGGTCATGGTCAGTAATGACAATACGCAACTCTTCCATCTGCATCCGGCACGCGTTGCCCCAGGGGTCTACCGCATAGTACTGCGTGATGTGCCCGCTGGGGAGTATGAGCTGGCCGTGGAGGTCGAACGCATCAACAGCGGCTCACAAGTGCTCCGAGGTCAATATACACTCTCCGACAGTCAGGCGACTGCTCCACCCGCTTTGGGGCCGGTGCAACTGCAAGAGCGAACCCAGGTTGCTGTTGGTGAGTATCAGGTTGATGTGCGTCTGCGTGAGCCGGCCCAGGCATCGGTGGCAAACGTCATGACGGTGGCTGTGTTTCACGGTGGTCAACCCGTAGAAGCACTCGATTATTGGCTTGGGATGCTCGGACATATGCTCATCCGTAGTCAAGACGGCGGAGTATTTGGCCACGTGCATGCCGCAAGTGCCATGAACTCAGATTTTCAACCAGCCAGTGTGCGCGGTCACGAGGTTTCATTCGTGTACAGTTTTCCATATCCTGACACCTACACCATCTGGATCCAACTCCAGGTTCGTGGCGAGATACTGACCATTCCATTGAAAGTGACGGTGACACCATGATGCAGCAATCCCGATTCATGGTGATATGCATACTGGGATTGATGATGGTGGCGTGTGCCGGGCGCACATCCATTCAAGTCGAAAGTTCTGTCTATCGCGTGCAGGCTGAGCTCGAACAAGTTGGCTTGGGGAAGCGTCCCATCGTGCTCACCATTACCACGCCAACGGGTGCCCCCGTCGTAGGTGCACAAGTGGAGATTCTGCCGATCATGGAGCAACACGGCATGCTGTCGCCCCCACTCACCTTGCAAGAGACAGCTCCAGGTGTCTACATGCACCCTGAGCTCGATCTCACGATGAGTGGTGAGTGGCAACTCAAGCTTGCCATTACTCGTGCCGATGATCGTCGTGAATTGATTCTTCCTGTTGTGATTGAATGATAGTGTACGAAAGGAGCGGGTATTTATGTCTCCCGAAACGACCATTCTTTTGCTGAATGCCGGAGTAATCGCCATCGCATATGCGTTGATTTATCCGCGGTTTGCTGGGGCCAATATCACCAAACTCGCATGGTACGATGTCGCGGTAAGCCTGATCCCACTCGGTATTGCTTGGTACTGGTACGCAGATGTCGATTATCGCTTCAATATGGTGCTGTTTGAGGCAAATTGGTTTTTGTTTACGGCCATCACCTACTTTGTACTCGAGATGCCCATGTCGATTGGGTACATGCGCCACTACGGAGTCGACCAATCACAAGCACCACCCAAGGAGTAAAACAACCTGCACCCGGTGTCGTGCTGTTACCACGATACAGGGTGCGGCGGGAGATGTTACAGGGATGCAGGTCGTATTTATGGGCCGAATCGGACCACATCACCCACACGAATGGTACCAGTGCGAGTGTGGATGAGGTTTTGCCCAAAAATAACCCCCAATTCACGCGTGCGATAGGATGCAAGCGTGCGCAACGGTTCTTGGCCTCGTGTTGCGGTGGCCTGGTCGGTGGTGGTGACCACACAGCGGGCACACGGTTTGACCGCGTACGACAACGTATCGCCGATGTGTAGCGCGTGCCAATCATCTTCGGCCCATGCTTCTGCACCGCTCACCACGATGTTGGGGCGAAAACGATCCATGTTAATCGGTGTGCTGAGACGTTGATTGAGTTCGTCGAGTGATGCTTGGTTGGCGATGAGGCTGGCATACCCGTCGGCAAAGCTAACCGCATCATCAGGGCTCTTGGCGTAGGTGCTACTCACCGGGCGGCGGTAGCCGGGGTGCATGGCCACAAGCTGCAGTGGTGCGCCTAGGAATGTGCTCAACCAATCGGCAACATGATGCCCTTGGGTTACCACAGTTGCTGTGTCGCGCCAAATGGTGGCCGCTTGCGGTGCTCCGCTCTGTGTGGGTGTGAACGACACCGTTTCCATGCCCGGGGCACTCAACGTCCACCCAAGGGGGTGGGCCGCCACCGTAATGAGCGCCATGCGTGGCACCTCACGTTGCGACACGAAGCGTTGATCGGCATCGATGACCATGAAGCGCCGATCATCCTTGAGGCCAATATCTTGGATTTCAGCATGCTCGAGGGCAATTCCACGGCACCCTTTTATCGGATAGATGGTCAAAGCACTGACGGTAATCATCTCACTCTTTCCGTTCGAGGTCACGTGCCGTGGTGGTACGGCATGGTGACCATTGGTGCACGTATGATGATTCTAGCAAAGAACCTTCGTGTGTTTCGTTGCAATTCTTGCGTTTATCTGCCCTCACGTCGACGCCCAATCTCGGATCGTTCGGTTGCACATCACCTTGGCGAAAACGCCGCAGGGAGCTCTTGCTGCGCATCTGCACAGGGGGAGGCACGTTACTCCGGGGATTGTTGGGCGCGGAGACGTGGGCTTTGCCATGGGACATCGGCCACCTGCACCGAATGATTTGCGGCCCGGGCAATCACAAACAAGAAGTCTGACAGGCGGTTCAAGTAGACACTGATAATCGGGTTGCACGCTTCTTCACGCGCCAGGGTGACCACGTAGCGCTCAGCACGGCGACAAATGGTGCGTGCCATGTGGAGTTGAGCCGCCGCCATGCTTCCGCCCGGCAAGATGAATTGTGTGAGGGCTGGGAGTGTGCCTTCGAGTTCATCAATGGCGGTTTCAATGGTCTGCACATCGTGCTGGCCGATACGCGGGATGTTGTCAGCGGTGCCGGGTGTCGCTAAGTCGGCACCAACCACGAAGAGTTGGTTTTGGATTGTCTCCAGCATCGCATCGAGCGGTGCTGCCAAGTGTTGGGCACGGGCGACTCCCACAGCCGCGTTGCACTCATCGACGGTGCCGTAGGCGTGCACGCGGATGGTGTCTTTGGCGACGCGCAACCCGCCCCACAGGCCGGTCTCACCTTCGTCGCCAGTTTTGGTATAAATTTTCATCGATTCATGTGTGTTTCTAGATTCCCCACGGAGGCTGTTTGCTCCGTGGGGAACCGATGCGTTACCGCAATTTGATATGGAGGTCGCGGAGCTGGCGCTCATCGACTGGCGAGGGGGCGCCCATCATCAAATCTTGGGCTTGTTGTGTCTTGGGGAAGGCTACCACTTCGCGAATGGTCTCTTCGTTGGCAAGAATCATGGCGATACGGTCGATGCCCGGTGCGATGCCACCATGGGGTGGTGCGCCGAACTCGAAGGCCTCCAACATGTGCCCGAACTGTGCCAACGACACTTCGCGGCTAATTCCGAGCAAGTCGAAGAGTTTTTGTTGTACCTCACGCTGATGAATGCGGATAGAGCCGCTGGCTACTTCGTAACCGTTGAGGACAAGGTCGTAGGCCTTGGCGCGCACTCGCCCAGGATCACTATCCATCAACGGTACGTCGCGGTCGAGTGGCGCAGTGAATGGGTGATGTGCCGCATCCCAACGCTTTTCGTCGGCGTTCCATTCAACAAGTGGGAAATCGATAATCCAGGCGAACGCCAAGACATCGGGGTCGACCATGTTGAGGCGTTGTGCGAATTCACGGCGTAGTTTGTCGAGGACTGCGGCTACGACCTTGGCACTGTCGGCCACAATGAAGACCGTATCGCCGGCGTTCGCCCCCATGGCCGTCAAGATGGACTGGAGCTCTTCGGCGCTGACTTGTTTGGCAAACGACGAACGGATTTCACCGCCGTCGGCTGGCAACGCTGCCCACAAGAGGCCTTTGGCGCCGTTTTGGCGAGCGATGTCGATGACTTCGTCGATCTGCTTGCGAGAATACGTGGAGACCCCGGGCACACAGATGCCTTTGACGATGCCGCCACTGGCCACTGCACCACTCAACACTTGGAACGCAGAATTGGCCACGATGCCGCTCAAATTGATGAGCTCCATCCCGTAGCGTAGGTCTGGCTTGTCAGAGCCATAGCGTTCAAGGGCGTCGTCATACGACATCCGCAAAAACGGCGTGTGCTTGAGAGTTTTGTGCGGGACTACGGCCGGTACCATCTGCGTAAAGAGGCGCTCGATCACGTCAAGCACGTCGTCCATGTCCACAAACGCCATCTCCATGTCGAGCTGCGTGAATTCTGGTTGCCGGTCAGCGCGCAGGTCTTCGTCACGGAAGCAACGTGCAATCTGGAAGTAGCGGTCATAACCGGCCACCATCAAGAGTTGCTTCATCTGCTGTGGTGATTGGGGTAGCGCAAAGAATTCCCCCTCATGTACGCGGCTCGGTACCAAGTAGTCACGGGCTCCTTCGGGGGTCGATTTGGTGAGAATTGGTGTCTCGATTTCGACGAAGTTCTCGTTGTCGAGGAAATCGCGGATGAACTTGACGAACCGGTGGCGCAAGTACAAGTTGCGTTGCATGCGTGGCCGGCGCAGGTCGAGATAGCGGTACTTGAGGCGCAACGGCTCTTCTTCGTTGCCGTCACGGTTGATGAGCAACGGGGTCTGTTTGGCGGCGTTCAAGACAACCATGTTGGTGGCAACAAGCTCAATTTCGCCGGTGCCGATTTCGCTGTTGACTGCTTCGCTTGGGCGTTGTCGCACTGTGCCCGTAATTTGGAGCACGTATTCGCTCCGGACGTCGCTGGCAATCGCGTGAATCGCTTGATCGTCGGCGGCATCGCAGACTACCTGCGTGATGCCGTAACGGTCACGTAAATCAACAAAAATCAACGGTCCATGGTCACGACGACGGTGCACCCAACCTGCCACCGTTACCTGTTGACCAGCATGGTGAGCACGAAGTTCACCACATGTGTGCGTACGATACATAGCATCCTCATGTCACAAGCCAAGAAATGGCATACTTTGGTCATTATACCATTGTGGCATTGTGCATGAGGGCTGGTTTCTAGGTGCGCTGGTTGTGCTTAGTGGCGACAACAATCATCTGTGTGCTTGCTTCATCGAACGGTTCAAGGTCGTAGCCGCCGTAGATTTCTTGTACCACGAAGCCACAGCGTGCCAATAGATGCTCAATTTCGAAGCGCCAAAAATAGCGCATGGCAAATGTCGCCGAAAATCGTTGTACCTGTCGTGATGCGTCAATGACATCGTACATGAACACAACCTGGATGATTTGTGCCATCACGTTGCTCCACTGCGACACAAATTTTTGTACATGGCGCCCATCAGGCATGGTGAATTGTTTGTCAAGCACCATGTCGCCTTGGTAGTGTGGCAGACTTCGCATGTCGGGGTGAAACACGTCAATGACCAGCGTGCCTTGATCACTGAGCAGTCCATGCACATTTTGGAGTGTGGCCATCTGCTCTGTGATATTCGTAAAGTGCATGAACGAGTTTAGCGCAATAATCGCAAGTCGAAAGCGTTGCTCGCTCTGCCAGTGTCGCACATCGCCATGGTGCAGTGTCAGTGGAATGTGGGGGTTGGCCGCCAGCGACCGTTGTGCAATCGCCAACATCGCTTCGGACGCATCAACGCCAACCGTCGTACATCCGGCTTGGGCAAGCGGCACACACACCCTGCCCGTGCCACACATCAACTCGAGGACGGAACCGCCGAGATGGCGAGCCAAAGAGCGATAAAAGGCAATATCTTCGTCCACATCAGCAAAATCCTGCGCATATAGATGCGCAATTTCCGTGTATTCGTGCATACCATGTTACCTAAATCATACTAGCACGCTGGAAATCAGCATCGTAGCGCTCACTGTGTTGGGTATGTAGAAATGCCTCGAACTCTTCAACACCCACACGGCGCAACAGCGTGCGTTCAGCAGCACTGATTGGAACAATCCACAGCGTTTGAATGTATGCCTGCGGGTGATTGATTTCACCAGCTGGATTGGGATCATAGATGTGTGCATCGTCAAGAAATGGATATGTCAGGTACAGGTACTCCAGCACAGAATCTGCCACAATTGGCTCGCCGATGGGGAGCACGTATCCAGGGCCAATGTCGATGTTGTGTATAAACGGATGCTCGGCCATCATCAGCAAAATCTCGCAGATGACTTCGGCATCTTTGGCACTCCCGTGCATCAGGTATTCATGGCGGATGCCCCGTGGATCACGGCTCGTGAACGTGCTATTGGGGAGTGCTGTCCGCGCCGCTCCCACCGTACAAAACACCTGAAAGAGTGGATTGCTCTCATAGACGCAGATGGAGAAATGCGGTGAAATCTTGGTGTGGAGCCCATCGGCACCCTGTTTTGGACGTGCTCCAAAGCGGTAGGTGGGCACACCTTTCCACTGGAGCAAACGTTCATAGGCCAGTAGGCTCGGGTCTGCGTGGTGTTGCCAATCGTGATAGAGGGCGGTGCGGTATGGGTCAATACTTGTCATTGGTTCGCCCCTGTCCAGCTTGTTTGATAATCGGCGCCAATCACCAATATCAGTTTTGCATCACGATCGCCACCCTGCACGGCCGTGTTGATTTGCACTTGGTCGGCCGCCAATCCGAGCTCGGCTACGAGCTTTTCGCGGATGTCACGGTGGTCGCCACTGTCGTACAGCGTGGTGCTACTGGTGGCCACACTATCGCCCGGATCAAGCACCAAGAAGCCCGTACGACTTAAATGTTGGCCGATTTGGCTGGCGAGACCGCCAATGCCCGTGCCGTTGAGCACCTGCACAGTGACCACCCCAGGCACCCCGGAGCCATTACTCCAACGTTTGACGAGTGTGGCCACATCTGCCGGATTCCAGTAGATATCCGAAGTAATCACATTGTCTACCTGCACATCAAGTGGATTAATTGAGTACTGGGCGATACGGTCGCTTTCGAGTTTGCTGGCAATTCCAGCGAGGTCACTCACCGTACTCAAATCGCTCAGCGGTAGGGTGGTGCGGACATTTTGCTCAAGCACGCCCATCCATTCTGGTAACAACGACACGTTGGCCAGGATGCCGCGGCTACGCACCTGCTGGAGCAACGCTTTCAAGACGGCTTGTTGACGTTTGCTCCGATCAAAATCGTTGGATGAATGACGCGACCGTGCATAGACCAACGCAGTATGCCCATCCATGAGCTGTATCCCAGGTGCGATATAAATCCGCTCGACTCCGTGGTTCTCGGTCGGGTATTCAGGGTCGACGAGTGCCTGTTGCACGTCGATCAATATGCCACCGATGCTATCGACCACGTTTTCAAAACCATAAAAATCAACTTGGGCAATGTAGTCAATCTGAATATCGAGAAAGCGCTCAAGCGTTTCGGCCGCGGCCGCCCCACCACCGGCATCGGCATCGGTACCACTGCCGTAGAGGGCCTCCGCATTGTAGTAGCCATAGCTGAAGGCACGGTTGACCTTGCCGTAGCTCCCGTCAGGAAGTGGCACCACGGAATCACGCGGGATGGAGAGCATGGTGGCCCAGTCTTGCAACGGGTCGACTCGCACCAAAATCAACGTGTCACTGCGTACTCCCTCGTCGATGGCCTCTTCCCGTTTATCGACGCCGATGAGGAGCACCGTGAACGGCTCTTTGAGCGTTGCTGGCTCAAACGCCGCATTGTCGGCGGGCACCACTTGGTCGCCCCCGCCCGCTTCCGCAGGGAGGTTTGCTCGTGGGTCGACCTGTTGGATACTCGCCAAGGCCGCATTGGTGCGGCGCATCAATAGCAGTGCTGAACCCGCACCACCGATGAGGAGGATTGCGACGACGATAATCACGTAGGTACGCCAGGTGTTGGCAGAACTAAATACACGTTGGGCCGCAATGTGGGTCGGAGTGCTGATTGGCAACAGGGGTTTTGTGGGCCTGCGCAACAACTTGCCTGGCCGCATGTGACGACGTCGTGGTGGTTTTTGCACGGAATCGTTCCAAGTCTTGCTTAATGCTACGCTGATTATACACGATTATAATGGAGAACGACGAGATACGCATCTGAAGTCTGCATGAATTCTTCATGTGAGAGCGATTCATGTGTATCGTGGGAGAGCACCGCCATGTCACAACGTAAATCACTCATCGACCAGCTCCTTGAAGAAGCACAAAAGCGTGGCATCTACAATCCACACAACAAAGCTGAGCGCCACCTCGATCTCGGTGACGACACCAACGTCCCCGAATCCGATCGTCTCGGTTACCATGTCCTGAAAAGCAACGGCTTTACGCCACCCTTCATCATGGAGCGTCAACAACTGCTCCATGATCGCGATGTGCTGACGCAACGACGCGATGCACTCCGTGAGCGCTGGGCCAGGTTGAGCCGATTGCAACGCCGTACAGAATACGCTGGACTTCACGCCCAATACACCGAATTGTGGCGACGGACCATGGACTATAACCTGATGGCCCCACTCGCACTGCACATCGAAGGCGTGCGCGTCACTGTCGAACTCCGTGACCTCGAGGTCGACGATGATCCGCCATCATGCGGATGATTCTGGTTCGTCGGGCAGGTCAGTGTCAGTGATCGTGGCACGAGTTTGTTTGGCAATTTCTGCCTGGATATCTGTCATCTGAGTGCGCAAGGCGTTCGCATCTTCGTCGGCATCCAACCAAAAAATGGTCGGCTCCGCACATTCATACACCTCTGTCGCATCAAATGGCGCATAGTGCATGTACGGTTGTTGACTGGTCGCATCTGGCGTCAACTGCGCGACGAGGGCACTCAGCGCTACCGCATCGCATCCCGCTTCTGCGCGAACATGGAGCTGGAGATTGTGCGCGTGCGCCGATTGCCAGACTGCGTCGATGTAGTGATGGTAGCGTGCGACCAACTCCTCTGGAAGTTGCTCAATGGGCAAAATAATCCCCCGCGCTTCGAGTGCAATCGCCGTCGTGACGACATTTTGCAGTTGCTCGGCGATGATGGCGCGAATGCGTTCGTGTTGCGTAGTGGCTGGGAAGGCATACGTGGGGGCAAGCAGGTAGAGGTCGCCTTGGCACCGCCGCAAAAAGGCCTTGCTGGTGCGTGCCCATGTTTTCCATGGCATATCAACGACCGCAGTGTGACTAGTGTCGGTGAGGCAAATGGCGATAGGCTCATCAGCGAGCCGGTCGATGAGCAATGGCAGTTGATCACTGCTCAGTTGCCAGCCGATGCGCCCATGCCCAGTGTTCATGCGTGGCCTCGCTGTTGTAGGCGCTGAATGCCAACGGCGATTGCAAAAAATCCGGTGCACAATAAGACGATGACCGCACCGCTCGAAACTCCCCAGTGAAATGAAATGAGCAAACCCATAAACGCCGATATCGCTCCAATAATTGCCGATACTGCCATCATCGACTTCAGATTGCGGGTGAGCAACGAGGCTGCGGCTGCTGGTGTGACGAGTAAGGCGCTCGTCAAAATCACACCTACGACTTGAATGCCCGTCACAATCGTAAATGCGAGGAGCACCAATAACACGCTCCGGAGTCGGTCAGCGTTGATGCCCATCACCTCGGCGTGGATGGCATCGAATGAAGTGAGCTCAAATTCTTTGTGGAACAGCGTCAGGATGAGAATGACCGTCCCTGCGACGATACTAATCAGCCAAAGCTCACTCCCTTGGACCCCCAAGATGTTGCCAAATAAAATATGACTCAAATCGCGGAATGACTGCATGCTACTCATTAGCACGATTCCAAAAGCGAACATGGCCGTAAAAATGACGCCAATGGCGGTATCTTCGCGGATGGTGCTCTTGCGCGCCATCCAGCCGATGCCGAGCGCTGTTAGTACCCCAGCTGCTAGTGCCCCTCCAAACAGACTCCATCCGTTGAGATAGGCTACGACGACACCCGGAAGCGCTGTGTGCGCCAACGCATCGCCAATGAACGCAAGTCGACGCAACACGACATAACTACCGATAATTCCCGCAGTAATTGCAATAAGGACTGCGGCGAGTAGACCGGTTTGCATGAATTGGTAGCGGAATGGCTCAATCAACCATTGCCAGAGTTGTGCCATCTGCGCCCTCTTCTTTCCTCAAATGCACATGTGCCACAGGCACACAATACTCTACATGCCCGTGTTTGAGCGACACCACGTACTCATATTCTTCTTGGAGTCGACTCACATCGTGTGTGGCGATGATCGTGGTGCGCCCTTCATGCTGGAGCGTTTTGACCATGGTGCCAATCAGCAGGCGTGTCTCGGGGTCGATGTTGTTGTAGGGTTCATCGAGCAAGAGCAACTGGGCCTCTTGCACAATAGCGCGGGCGAGGAGTGCTCGTTGCTGTTGCCCCCCCGACAAATCACTAATCAGTCGATCTGCGACATGGTCGAGTTGGAGTTGTGCCATTGTTCGTGCCACCATGGCCACATCAGTGGCACTCGCCCTGCGTAACCATCCCATATGTACATATCTGCCGGTCATGATGAATTCACGCAAGGCAATCGGAAATTGCCAATCAATCTCCCCACGTTGTGGCAGGTAGGCTACCCGATGATGACATGCCCTGACTGGTCGCCCGTAGATGCGTACATCCCCCTGCTGATATGCCTGTAGTCCAACAAGCGTCTTGAGGAGGGTGCTTTTGCCGGCCCCGTTGTGCCCAATCAGAGCCACGCGTGACCCTGCTGGGAGCTCAAGCGAAATATCACTGAGCACGTCACCTTGTGCTTTGTCGTAACGCACCACCAGTCCATTCATCTGGACTGCTGGTGCGCCGGGTACAGAATCAACGTGGGTGCGCCCACTGTAGTAAAAAACTTGCATGGGATATCGCCTCTCCATGCGGTTGCCCCCAGGGCAACTACGGCATGAGTGCAGTGTGAATCGTCTGGATATTGTACCGCATCATCGCTACATACGTCGCACCGCTACTGTCAGCGTTGCCGAGGGCATCCGTGTAGAGCGGTGGTGCGAGGGTAATCCCTGCCTCTGTGGCTAGGTTTTCACTAATCTGCGTGTTGCTGGTGTTTTCCACAAATATCGTGCGAATGCCTAATTTCTGGACGGAGTCTGCGAGTGCCGCGATTTGAGTGGCACCAGGGTCGCCGCCTTCGGTGGTTACCGAGCCGAGTACCGAATCTACAATCGTGTACCCGTAGCGTGCTGCAAAATACCCGAATGTATCGTGATTGGTGATGAGCAAGCGTCGCTCTGCAGGGATTTCTTGGCTGAGTGCCATAATTTCTTGGTCAAGTGCCGTTAGTTCGGCCTGGTACTGCGCTGCGTTGCGTGCAAAGGTGCTGGCATGCTCAGGGAATTGTGCACTCAATTCAGTGGCTAGGTAGGCGACCATGCTACTGACATTGCTGACGTCTTGCCACACATGTGGGTCGTATTCACCGTGGCCGGCTTCGTCCTCCGCATGCCCTTCGTCGCTGTGCGCCTCTGCTTCATGATCGTCAGCTGGAAGCGGCGTCAGCGGCGTACTTGCGACGATGACGGGCGCGGTGCTCCCTGAGGCAGCGTACATGTCGTCAAACCATCCCTCGAACTCTAGCCCTAGGGTGACCACGACCGTGGCATCGGCCACCCGTGCCGCATCTGCAGGGCTGGGCTCAAATGCATGTGTGTCGTTGTCCGCAGCGACGATGCTGACGACCGGTATCGTGTCTCCCACGATGTGTGTGGTGATGTCTGCCAAAATGCTAAAACTTGTGACAATGCTGGGCTCAGGAGCTGTGCCGCTGGTCGGGTTGATGCTACAACTGCTGAGAAATATGGCACCAATGATGAGCCCGCGGAGAACGAAATTCATTATCTTTGCCTTCTAAATGAAAGTGACTACCACTTATAATGATAGTTACTTTCATTAAAAAGTCAAATCACCACGTCATGCGCCAAGGACCATCTGGCGCACAAGTCGGGTCAATGTGGGACCATGGCGCAACAACCAGCCACCGTCGGCAGCTCGCGCCCCGAGTATTGCCACACTCAACAGATGGTCGGGATCGCTCCAGACCAGCATGCCAGATGCGCCGCTATGGCCGTACGAATGGGCTGGAAACGAAGAATCCACCCAGTGCGGATGCTTGGTGCCACGTCGTTCTGGGCCGAGACCCCACGGGCTTTGCGGCCAGGTGAGCGGTGGCATGAAGCCACCAGGCAATTGCCGGGTATGATCACTCGTGGCAATGTCGCAATATTCGGCACTCAAGAACCCCGTGTGCGGGAGAAAGGCACGTACTAGTGTGAGCGCCCCTGTGACATCGGTACATAGCCCGCCCCATGGTAGTGCAAGTGATTGCCAGAAGTGCGAATTGAAGGTTTCAAGCTCTGTCCCTGTATGACGCCCACGCACATCACCAATCTGAGCGGTATGGAAGGGTGCAGGTGGTACTCCGAGCCATGCCTGTATCCCAAGTGGCTGAAAAACCAAGCGCTGTAGCGCCTCTGCGCAGCTCCACCGAGTGATGCGTTCGACTACCACCCCTAAGATGCCGTAGCCCAGGTTGCTGTATTGCACCTGTTGCCAGGCCGCTGTTGCTGGTGCAGTTGCGAGGCACTCTTGTGCGAGTGCCGGCCACGATAATCCGCGGGCATAGCGCCCCTCCTTATCGGGCAAATCGAGGGCATACCCGGCACAGTGGCAGAGTAAGCTCGCGATGGTGCGATCGGCTCCGGACGGATGAATGTCGTCGCAGTACGCACCGACCGAGGCGGTGAGTTCGAGTTGCTTAGTTTCTCCGAGGCGGAGGACCGCAATGGCGAGTGCGAGCTTGGTAATAGACGCGACCGGGAATATGCTCGTCGCCAAAAGTGGGTGTTGGTTGCCATCTTGACCAAATACATGGATTACAGGGTCGGCATATCCATGCTGATGGGCGATAACCAATCCTGGCAGCGTTCCCCGTGTTTGATGATGCACAATGTACTCTTCGAACTGCATGTCGATCCATCCGCTCGCTATTTCTCCGGTGTTGTGCTCATCCTACCATACCCACACGGGTTACTACGGTCGTGTCATCTCGTATTCGAGATGTTGGTGAAGCAACGGCAAGTTGACGACATGCATGTGAAAGAGCCGTGACAAATTCAACGTCAGTGATTCATGTGCGTCGGGCAATACCATCATGGCCTGATGCATCGGCAGATTCAAGATTTCAGCAAAACGACTGTACTTGCCGATATGATCTTGGTAATTGCCCGTCTTACTTTCAAGCCAATAGATACGATTGTTGACATAAAACATTACATCAAACTCAAAACTATCGCCGTTTGCGAGCATAATTTGCGCATTGGTAATGCACTCAAATGTCTCAATCTGGTGCGTCTCTACGATTTCATAGACCATCTGAGTGACATAGCGTTCGAGCCATTGTCCCGAAAAAAAGTTTTGTACGATGGGGGCATTACTCGGGCGGGCATTGATGAGATACGACGGCGACCGCAGGTAGTGGTAATGCGTCAATAATGCCAGCTCGTGGAGTTTGTTGCACAGCAACGTCATGTCAGCAATTGCCTGTTGACTATGATTGCCAATGTTAAGCCGAAACAGGGTGCTTTTTTGCATGTGTTTCTTGATGTTGTCGAGCAACAGTGAAATATTATCGTACTTGTTGCCCATGAAATTGGCCAGCTCATCGTAGACGGCATCGTAGGACTGCGCCATGCGCCGTGTCTTGATGTGAATGCCACGTTCTTGCAAAAACTGCGCAATATGCACGACATCGTGGAGCTGATCATCGTTGACAATCTTGCTCACCTTGAGGGTGTTGCTGATGCTGGTTTTGCTCGCCGTTGGTGACTGTGTCTGTATGTGATGTACCAGTTCATCGATGCGTTGGTGCAATTTGCGTTGCTCCTCTAGGAGCTCGCGCAGGAGGTGCTCTTGGCCACTTGGGCGATGAAAGATGTCGAACAGACCCATTTTGTACCTCTCAGAGTTGAACGTAAGGAACAGGAGGTGTGATTTTTAACAATACCTCGTCGATGTCGATGTGCGTGACTACCACGATAGCGAACGAAGCATGCGACTGCGTACAATGATGTAGAGCAACAGTCCAAATGGTCCGGCCATGAAGGTGCAAAGCAACGTGATGCGGAGCATCCAGGCGGGGATGTGATGTTGTTGTGCGTCGTGGTACTGCCAGCGTCCCACAAACAAATCAAATGCCAAAAAATGAATCCACGCCACGGTTGCGCCACTCGGATTGTTGAGCATCGCCGTGATGACACTTAATTCCGGACGTGCCAATGCAGGCAGTAAACCGGGAAGCATGGGAAGGACGATCCAGCTGTAGAGAAGGGTGAGTGGCACAAAGACAAGAACCGAACTCATGATGCGTCGTCCCGTTTGCCACTGCGGAGCGATGATCATTATTCCCCAAAACGGGAGTACGACTAGATTGCTCAATAGGAAAATTTGTTCCATGGTGACCTCGGGAGATTACCCCTACCATAGGTAGGGATTCGATTTGCAACTGTGGTCTGATGATGTGCAAGACGAACTGTCTTCATGACCGGCACAATCTGAGTCAAGTGTTCTTCCACTGATATGAAAAGCAGTATCACAAATGTCCAAATCATCGTACAGAGTATGTACCACTAGTATAAGAACGTTTGCATATTACATTTTCGTTATTATTGACGAAAGTTGCTCTGGTCGCGTTTGCAAAACAACACCGGTGGTTCGCATACCACCGGTGTTGTTTTATGAACTGAATGGGATGATTATGGAGTAGGTGTTGGGAGCAACGGTAATTGAATAGTGGGAATTACGATAATCAACTTTGTTGCAGTGGGCGGAAAGTAGAGCATCTTTGTTGCTGTTGCTGAAGGAAATAAGACAAATGTTGGAAGTACAATTGTTAGGGGAAGTTTGGTGAGTGTGCTGACAATAGGTAACTTGGTGTTTGTTGGCGGCACTGGGGTTGCTGTGGCTGCCGGCGGCACTGGGGTTGCTGTGTCTGCTGGCGACACTGGGGTTGCTGTGGCTGCCGGCGGCACAGGAGTATCGGTTGCTACAGGTGGTGGAATTGGGGTGGATGCCTCTACTGAAGCGGCGGTTGGCTTTGCAGGAGCTGCTGTGGGATTTTCGCTCGCCGCATCACCTTCTGACTCCGAGTTTTCGGTTTCAGCATTTGTTGCCATGGTGGCGGCAACGGCGGTGTCAATGGCATCTTGTGCGGCTTGAGTCGCAACGAGTGCTGTTGCGACTTGGGTGGCAATGCGGTCGGTGTCACTCAGCGATCCACATGATGCCATTAAGAGTGTTGTTACTGTTAGCAGCAAGATTACACGTCTCATGTCATCCTCCAATTTGGTAAGACGGTTGTGTATGATTAGTATACAGAAATTTTGATGTGTCATTCTCGTTAATACTGACGAAATTGTCAAATAAACAGAGATATCCGACAATAGTAAACAACACGCATATGTACACTTTGGTCTATGGAGGAAACGATGCACCGACGTCGCGCGCTTGTCACGTTATTTACTTGGCCACTTATGGCCTGCCAAGATGCTTCTGTGTCACCCACGACTGGCCCCACCCCTGGCCCACACCCTGATGGCTACATCGACCCCAACTTTCAGTATG
>JBBAWX010000005.1:36977-38191 GCA_040396955.1 Roseiflexaceae bacterium | reverse complement strand
GGCCCCACCCCTGGCCCACACCCTGATGGCTACATCGACCCCAACTTTCAGTATGGCCCCATATCCCCCTATGTGCGTGCAAGCAATACGGGACCGTGGCAAACACTCGCCCGCGAGCATCTTGATGCGAGCCGAGCGGTGCAACTCGCCATGATTCGTTGGCCAGGTGGGAACTGGGGTGATGAAAACGACGTGACCCCATTAATGGTCGACGAATACATTGCCATGTGTCGTACCGTTGGTGCTGAGCCCTGCATCCACGTACGTCTGTTTGGTGGGAGCCCCGAGCGTGCCGCAGCGTTGGTGGAGTACGCCAATGTCACGCAACGGTATGCGGTCAAGTACTGGGCGATCGGGAATGAGCCCGATTTGTTTGTGAAAAAACGCGGTGCCGAGCGCTACACGGTGGCCGACTATGCGGCTGATTTCATTACTTATCGGAGTGCGATGAAAGCCGTCGATGATTCAATTGTGGTCATGGGGCCCGAAATCAGCCAATTTGATGCCGACGAAGGCTACCCCGTCGACAGCACCGGTGAGCCTTGGTTACGCGGTTTCCTCAAACGCGTCACTGACCTCGACATGCTCTCATGGCACCGCTACCCCTTTGGTGCGACCCCTGTGACCCTAGCGCAATTGCGTGCTGATCCGCCACGTTGGCAAGAGAGCGTGGCCAAGTCACGCGTATTGATGCGCGAGTACCTTGGGCGCGAAGTGCCCCTCGCGATTACGGAAGCCAACTCGGATTGGAGTGGGCGTGTCGACGCAACAACGGGTACGAACTCATATGCCAATGCGTTGTGGTGGAGCGATGTGTTGGCGCGTCTGATTGCCGCTGATTGTGCCATCGTGGCACATTTTTGCATGGGAGCCATCCAAGCACAGGGTATCGGCATGTTTGGCCCAGTCTCGTACAACTCGGATCCGTTGCCGATATACCAGAGTTATCTGCTGTGCCAAAAACTCGGCACAATCCGTATCCATGCGAGTAGCGCGCACCCCGATTTGTTTTTGTTGGCCACTCGTGATGATGAAGGTACCATAGCCGTGCATGCGGTCAACCAAAGCACAGCCGACATCACCATGCCACTGGTGATTGCTGGGAAGTCGGCGCTCCAAGCACAGGTCTGGCGCTACCGCATCGATCAAGAGGTACGTGACGAGGGGAGTATTGATCTGAGGCAACCGGTCATCTGGCCAGCACAGAGTGCTAC
>JBBAWX010000005.1:0-36877 GCA_040396955.1 Roseiflexaceae bacterium | reverse complement strand
TGGTGGAGATGGGGGGAGTCGAACCCCCGTCCAAAATAGAGGCACTGCAAGCGCCTACGCGTGTAGTCCATTGTAGTGTTTAGCGAGCTGATAGGACAACGGACCAACCGTCAACTCGCGAGTCATCTTGTCTTAGGCGAGATACGACAACAGCTTTCTCGCAGCGGCCCGGCGTTGACGTTCACTCACCCGGCCGGGCGAGGGGTGGTGAACGTGCTCCCTAGTTAGGCAGCAAACGCGGTCGTTCGTGCGAACGACGGAGCGCTGATGTTTTTGGCAGTTATGCCGGTGCCCCTTTAACGAGACTGGGCGGCTCGACGCGCAGCTGTACAGGATTCTACCCTGTCAAAACCAAACATCCCCGTACTGATTCATCATACCATGTGAGAGACGTTGATGTCAACGAGAATGTTGCATGTAGGGCGCAACGGCGTGCTATACTGGCAATTTCGTAGCAACGGAAGGAGCAATGCGATGGCGGAATTTTTAGACACACACATGCAGGCATTCGTCACCGACGTGTCTGCAGTGCCTGGTGTCGACGCAATCGTGCTAGGTGGATCGCGTGCCCGCGGCGTGCACACGCCAGATTCCGATGTCGACATTGGTGTCTACTACGGATCACGGGTGGATCTCGATATCCCACAGCTCGACGATGTGCTCCAGCGCTACGACGACGAACATCGTCGCAATCTTGTGGCAGGACCGGGTGGTTGGGGTGCGTGGGTCAACGGAGGGGCTTGGTTGACAATCAGTGGCGTCCCCGTCGATATCATCTTGCGTGACACTCAGCGTGTGCACCACGTTGTGGCTGTGTGCGAGGCTGGTGCATTGAGTTCTCACTATCAACCCGGCCATCCCCATGCCTACCACAACGTGATGTACATGGGGGAGTTGGCCATTTGCCAGTTGCTCTGGGATGGTACGGGCGAGTTGCTGGCACTCAAACACCGTGCGATGCAGTACCCCGATGGTTTGCGTCGTACCATCATCAGCACATTTGGTTTTGAAATGCGATTTTCGTGCGAGCTTGCTACCAAGGCGGTGTCGCGCGGTGACACCTACTACCTGCTTGCCCACGTGGTGCGCTCGGTGAGCTGTCTCAATCAGGTCCTGTTTGCGGTCAACCGGCAGTACTGCATCAACGAAAAGGGCGCAGTGGCGTTCATTGAACACCTGTCACTGCGCCCTGCTCACTATCAACAACGTGTTACTTCCATCTGTGCTACGGTTGGCTCCGAACCAGCCGCGGCCTGTGCAGAGCTTGCCATCCTGATTGCGGAGACGACGGCAATCTTGGATTAGACCGCTTGAGTTGCTGCGTAATCAGCAAACGACTGCAAAATCGCCTGCCAGCCGGCCTGCTGGAACTCGGGTGGGTGGGTCTGCTCGGGCTCAAAGTGTGAAACGATGGTGACGCCTGTGTCATCTGCCTGGAAATCGACTGTCACTCGCCGGCCATCATCGAGCGTGTATGCGAGATGTTGGTGCGGGGTGACTGCCGTGTATTGCCCGCAAAAATCAAACGACATGCTCCCATCTTTGGCTGCCATGATGGATGAAAACCGACCACCGACGTGGACATCGTTGCTGGCCTGTGTGGTGTGCCAATCAGGTGAAGCAGCATTCCACTTGCAGATGTGTTCCGGCTCAGTCCAAAGGTGCCAGACGGTAGCAATGGGGCGTTGTACATGGGTGTGAATGCGGAGCATGGACATAGAAGATACCTCTTTCACTGATTATTCCCAGCGCCCGTAGCGCTGGCCGATGGCGCTGATTTCAGCGCTGGTGGCGGTCCCTGTGGTGCCGAGCTTGCGCACGGTGACTCCCGCCACCAGCATCGCAATTTCGGCTGCCTCGGCCAGTGTGGCGCCACACGCCACGCTGACGGCCATGGCCGCCATGACACTGTCGCCGGCGCCGACCACATCAATTGGGCAGTCGACGGGGAGGGCAGGGATGTGCGTCTGCTCTGTGGCACAGACCATTACCCCGTCGCTGCCGAGGGTGATTACCACGGGGCGCCCTGTGCGGGCTTGCAATTGGCGGCCATAGTCAGCACTACGGGCGCTGTCGACGCTCATTCCGAGTGCTTGACTTGCTTCGGCTAGGTTGGGTTTGATGATGACGTTGCGGAAGTCACCGATGCGCTGGCGCGAATCCGCAAACATGGCCACGTTGGGGTGGTGCTTGGTAATCTGGGCAATGGCGTGGTGGATGGGGGCGCCCACGACGCCACAGTCCTGCTCTGGCATCTGGTCAGCAAAGATGATGGCATCAACCGTGTCTGCAATGCTGAGTAACTGGGCGGCCATTTCGTGATGGATGTGACTGGGGAGCGGCACTCGACTACGTATATCGAGGCGCTCAAGCTCGTGTAACCCGCCATCATTATGGCGTACTGTTGGTTTGGTGTAGGTCGGCGTGGGGCGATCGGCGGTGACCGTGAGCAAGCTGTCGTCAGCACCGATGCGACTCAGCCCTTGGCGTAGCATGAAACCATCACCATCATTGCCGACGCAGCCGATGCATACGACCTGCGCCCCGAGGGTGCGCAAATTGTTGACCACAGTGCCTGCCGCTCCTGGAGCACTGCTCTGCCCTACGACCTGATGTGCGACCCGCCCGGTTTCAACGGAGCGTTCGGCACGGGCCTCATCAATCCACAGGTAGCGGTCCAAGAAAAAATCACCACATACGACGATGCGCAATGAGGAGAATTGGGCGGCAAGCGCCAAAAAACGCTCGTGTTTCATGCCTGTGCTCCTGACGATGTACGAAGGAGACGCCACAGCGCAGGGATGGTGACACGGTGATCACCACAGATGTAGACGCTTTCCCCGCCATCACGTACGGTGCGCACGAGAATCGTTTTGAAGGGGCGATAGTAGTACGCAGGGTCACTTTTGTGAGCTTCGACGCTCAAATCGTCGGGTAGGGGGACTAGGTCGAAGACCGCCGTGCTGAAATGAGCAATCTGTTCACCACGTTGATGCGCCACATTGCGCGCCATGGCGAGTGCTTTGAGGTAGACCTCCGGCCCCATCACCGCACTGCCCACGTTGAGCATGACCCCACCTTCGAGTTGGCTCACACTCTGTGTCAAGATGAGGAAGTCGGTGTAGCTGGCCTGGCCGAGCGCGGCACCGTCACAGTTGGGGTGCTCGTGGATGATGTCTTGGCCGATGCTGACATGTACGGTGACGGGAATCCCGAGGCGATGGCCGGCCGCTGCAATTGATAGCTCCGCGTGCGCGAAATTGCCCTGGGCAATGACCTGCCCAAGGTACTCGCCAATGCCGAGATCGTGGGCGGCAGCGGCTCGGATGTGATCGTTGATGACCCCGGTTTCGTGCCAAAGACCGAACTGACCGGCCGAGATGTAGCGGGCCACGCTCTCGGTGGTAGCACCGATTAGTGCAAGCTCGTAGTCGTGGATAAGCCCTGCACCATTCATGGCGACGTGGCTAATCAGCCCACGCTCCATGAGGTCGATGACAAAGCGCGAAGCTCCCTGTTTGATGACATGCGCCCCCATGATAAAAATGACCGGCCGGTCATGGGCACGAGCGTGGCGAATGTCTGTGGCAATTTTATCGAGATTGGCGTGGGTGAACGGCGGTGTGTCTGCATCGAGTGGCAACACATATGCCAGTGGCATATCGTGGATGCGATCACCGAGCGGAAGTACTTTGAGTTGTGCGCGGTCGAAACGTCCATGCGGCATGGCAAACTATCCTTTGTGCGTGTCAGGGGTGAGCCCGCACCAATCGATGATGTCGTGGAGTGCCAAAAAGTTGGCAATGACTGCATCAGCGCCGGCATGGAGCAGATGCACTCGTTTGGCGTCATCAAGGCCACCACTTTCTTCGTGCGAGGCGACAGCCAGACTAAAGCCATGGAGCTCTTTGCCGGCCATGATTTCGACGGGGCCATCACCCACCGACAGGAATTCACCAGGTGCAACGTGATAGATTTGGGCCAGATGTTGCATGGCATCAAGCTTCGTGAAGGTGGGGGCGTGCGCACCCGGACCATAAATCCCGGCATCAAAAAAGTCATGAATGCGGAGTGCCTGGCTTTCACGGATGAGATGATGCCGCTCGGTACCGCTCACGAGTGCGACATGGATGCCGTGATTGCGAAGGAGAGTTAAAAAACTCCGTGCCCCTGGCACCATGCAGGCATCGGCACTTTGATCATCATGAATGGTGCGTACCCGGGCATCGATTTGGGCACTCATAGCCTGACTGAACTGATCGAGGTAGTACTGCGCACCATGCGCGACCCCACCGTAGAGGAGCACCTGCTCATCGACCCACGCCATCTGGATGATACTTGGCTGGCCCGTCGAGCGTGCAATGTAGCCGGTAATTTCTGCATCGAGGTGTTCGGGACGCGGATGATGTGGTGCGAGTGCGTTCCGCATGACCCCGTGCATGACCTGTTGCCAGCCAATGCGAATCAGCGACATGGTGCCGTCGAAGTCGATGGCGGCAACGCGCAGAGGGCGAGTTGGGCGGTGTAGTACTTCAATCATCGTGGCTCAATTCCTGCTTGGCGGATGGGGACGGTGTGAGTCCAACCACCGTCGATGACGAGCGTTTGTCCGTTGACGAGGTCGGCGAGTGGTGAGCACAGGTACAGTACGGTATTGGCGACATCGGCTGGGTAGCCGACGCGTCCCACTGGTGAGAGGTGTTGCCAAGTGCTCGCATACGCAGGGTCATCGGCCACATTACGGTCATTGAGGGTGGCGCCAATGGCGATGGCGTTGACGGTGATGCCGTGGCTACCGAGTTCTACGCCGAGATTGGCAGCCATGTGACGGAGTGCCGCCTTGCTGGTGCCATAAACGGACCCTCCCGCCATGGCAGCAATGCCAGTGACAGACGATGAAAAAATGATTCGTCCGCCCCGTGCTTGCGTGAGCATCTGATGTGCGACTGCCTGCGTGCCGAAATACGTCCCCTTCACGTTGAGGTCAAACACGCTGTCCCACTGGGATTCGGTCATCTCGGTCACTGGACCGAACACGGTGACACCGGCATTGGCCACATAGATGTCGATGCCACCGAGGTGGGAGACCGTTTCGGCCACGAGGCGTTGGTGTTCACTGACTTTGGTCAAATCGGCGTCGATGGCGACAAGTTGACCGTGATTGGCGTACGGAATGTGCAAGAGCGGGGCGACACGGTCGTATTCGCCGTAGTAGGCCCCAACGACATGGCAACCGGCGTGCGCGAGAGTTTGTGCGATGGCGGCGCCGATTTCGCGGTTGATGCCGGTCACGAGGGCGCGTTTTCCCTGCAACAGGAGGCTTGGTATGGTGTCGTGCATGGCAGGTCTGCTCTATGAAAAACCGAGGTGACACACACGCGCGTGTCACCTCGGGACGGCGATATCTGGTTAATCGCGGGCGAATGCAGCGTCAAAGGCCACATTTGATGGGGTGAAGTCGTTGCGGCGCACGAATGCACAGGCGTCGGTGGCGCCGTATTCGCGGTCCATGCCGCTGTCTTCCCACTCCACCGAAAGAGGGCCCTGGTAGCCAATGCGATTGAGTGCACGGAAAATGGGCCCCCACTGCATTTGCTCACCACGCCCGGGCGAGATGAAATCCCAGCCGCGGCGCTGGTCGCCGAAATTGATGTGTGAGCCGAGGATGCTTGAGCGACCGTTGAGATACCGTGCGCTCTCCTTGACGTGCACGTGGTAGATGCGGTCGGAGAAAGTATTGATGAATTCCACCGAATCCACGAACTGGTGGTAGAGGTGACTCGGATCAAAATTGATGCCGAAGCCGGGACGTCGACCGATGGCGTTGAGGGCAGCTTCGGTGGTGTAGATGTCGTAGGCGATTTCGGTGGGGTGGACTTCGAGGGCAAACTTGACACCCACTTCGTCGAAGACGTCGATGATAGGATTCCAGCGGTTGGCGAAATCCTGGTAGCCGGCGGCAATCATGGCCGGATCATTGGGTGGGAAGGAGTAGATGAGGTGCCAAATCGACGATCCGGTGAACCCGTTGACGACGCTGACGCCGAACTTGGCAGCAGCGCGGGCGGTGTTTTTCATCTCTTCGGCGGCACGCTGGCGCACACCCTCGGGATTTCCATCACCCCAGATGTGTGGTGGCACAATCGACTTGTGGCGTTGGTCAATGTTGTCGCAGACGGCTTGACCGACCAAGTGATTGCTGATGGCGAAGCACTGCAGGCCATACTTTGCCAGGGTTTCCTTCTTTTTGGGGATGTAGCTCTCGTCGCTGAGGGCTTTGGAGACCTCGAAATGATCGCCCCAGCAGGCCAGCTCGAGCCCATCGTAGCCGAAGCTCTTGGCTTTGCGGCAGAGCTCTTCGAACGGCATATCGGCCCACTGGCCGGTAAATAACGTGACAGGACGTGCCATGTGCGGAAATTCCTTTCTGTGTCGTATATCCAATGTGTGTCACACCACCATCGTGTGGAGCGGTGCGCCTAGTATTCGGGGGTAACCCACTGCTTGCTACCGGCCGACTTTTCGATGGCATCGAGTACGGCTTGACAACGTACACCATCCTCAAAGGTGGGATCCGGTGAGACTCCCTGATCAATCCCGACCATCAAATCACGGATACCGTGTGTGAAGGTGTGTTCCCAGCCGATGATGTGCCCAGCTGGCCACCATGCATTCATATACGGGTGAGCGCCTTCGGTGACCAGCACGTTGCGGAATCCGGTGGCGTCGGCTGCATCGTCGTTGAAGAGCACGTTGAGTTCGTTCATGCGCTCCAAGTTGAATACGATGCTCCCCTTTGAGCCGTTGATTTCGAACGAGTTGTAGTTGCGCCGTCCATTGGCGAAACGGGTCACTTCAAAGGTACCGACGGCGCCGTTTTCGAAGCGAGTCATGAAGAGGGCAGCATCATCGACGGTGACTTCGCCGTATTGTGCTGAGGCGGCGGCCCCAAGCCCACCGGTAGTACCAGCGAGCAACGGGCGCTGCTTGATGAAGGTTTCGGTGAGGCCAGTGACTTCGGCAATTTCACCGACCAGCATGCGGGCAAGGTCGATGCTGTGTGCGCCGAGGTCGCCGAGCGTGCCAGAGCCAGCCAGGTGCTTTTGCAGGCGCCACACCAACGGGAAGTTGGGGTCCATGATCCAGTCTTGCAAGTAGACGGCGCGCCAGTGGTAAATTTTGCCGATACGGCCATCATCGATGAGTCGTTTGGCGAGTTGTACGGCAGGGACGCGGCGGTAGTTGAAATTGACCATGCCTACGACGCCGTTCTTTTTCACGGCCTCGGCCATTTGGCGTGCTTCGCTCAATGTGTTGGCGAGTGGTTTTTCACAAAACACATGTTTGCCCTCATTGGCTGCGGCAATGGCGATTTCGGCATGACTGTCACCGGGTGTGGAGACATCGATGACACCGATGTCTTTGCGGCTGACCAACTTTTTCCAGTCGGTCTCGTAGCCCTTCCAGCCCATTTCTTGGGCGGCCTGCTTCACGGCGGCTTCGTCACGACCGCACAGTGCGGTGAGCTCAGGGATGAGTGGCAAATTGGGGAAGAAATGCCCAACTTGGCGGTAGCCGTTGGAATGCGACTTCCCCATGAACTTGTACCCGACAAGTCCGACGCCAATGTTCTTGGTCATTGTTACACTCCTTTGTTGTATGCGGAAGCATCTTCAATGGTGGTGATTTCGATGCTGTTGCCAAATGGATCATGGGTAAAGAAACGCGGTCGTCCTGGAATTGCAATGGTGTCGGTGCACGGCACCTTGGCAGCTTCGAGGTGGGCACGCACGGCAGCTTGATCGGCCACATGCAAACAAAAGTGACGCCCCGAAGTGTCGGTGCGGGGATCTTCGGAGAAGAGATGGAGTTCTCCGGCACCAACTGCAAACCAGACCAAATCGAGGTGCTGCAGGCTGGCTGGTACGGCGATCTCGGCTAACCCGAGCAGGTCGCCATAGAATGCGCGCGCTTGCTTGGCACTCTGAGATCCAGGAGGGCGGGGGACGCTGACATGGTGAAAAAGGGTGGTCATGTGTCGTGCTCCCATGTGCACAGCCACACAGCTGTGCATGTCGTTGAGCGAGATGCCGCTAGTGTAATAGACAGGAGCGCTTGCGTCAAGTAAATACACGGGATTGTTGCACACAATTCGCTGATTTGATACGTAGAATAAAGGTAGGGTGTGAAATATCCTCGAGTGGATGAGAGTGAGAGGGAGGACCCATGAACATGATACAGCGTTGGGTGCGCGGGTTTGTGTTGCCGTGGCAGGCCTGGGGTGAATTACGTGCCGTCAAAGGACGGCGATTCATCCTTCTCCCTATCGTGCTGAATATCGTTTTTGCGTATTTACTGTTTCGTTACGGGTTAACGGGATATTTGATTGGCGTCGTGGTGCCGATGATTGATGCCCGGATTGATGAATCTTGGGAGTGGTTGGTACGTGTGGTGCGTGTCATGCTGGAAGTCTTCGCGTTCTTTGCGGTCACACTGTTGGCGGTGCGTTTGGGTACAATCATTGGTAGCCCGTTTTATGCAGCAGTCGCTGAGCGTATCGACCGCGCATACTTGCCGAGCGACGACACCCCTGATCAGTCGGTTGTACAAAGTATAGCTGGGGCACTTTGGTTTGAAGTGCGCAAATTATCGCTTTTCGTGCCACTTTCGTTGTGCGGTTTTGCCTTGGAATTCATCCCGGTGGGGGGAGCGTTGATTGGTACCGTGTGGTTTGTGAGTGTCGGTGGCATGTTGGCACTCCTCGACTACACGGATGCATCACTGAGTCGGCGTTTTGTGCCGTTTCGGCAGCGGTTGCGCATGTTCATCGCCCACTTCCCCGAGGTCTTCGGGTTTGCGTGTGCGGTCGTCCCCATTGCCGGCATCCCACTCCTCAACGTGCTTACAGTCCCGTTGTGCGTGAGTGCCGGCGTGCTGTTGTATGTCCGCTATTTGCGCCATGGTACGCTGCTGACTGCGACAACATGACCCTAATCGTGGAGGTTACATGGTGGCGCCGAGCATCCACGGGTTGAACTCTTCTTCGCCGATGTCTTGTGCTTCGCTGAGGCTGGCCTTGCCGGAGGCGACGTCAATCATGTAGTCGAAGATGCGTTCACCGACCTGGTGAATGCGCTCATGCCCCGTGATAATGGTGCCTGCGTTGATATCCATGTCGCTCCGCATACGCTCGTAGGTGGTGGAATTGGTCGAGATTTTGATGCTCGGCACCGGCTTAAAGCCGAAGCAACTGCCACGACCGGTGGTGAAGATGATGATGTTGCTCCCACCGGCCACCTGGCCAGTCGCTGAGACCGGGTCGTACCCGGGTGTGTCCATGAACACAAAGCCACTTTGGGTGATTGGTTCGGCATATTCGTAGACGGCAGTGAGTGGCATGCTTCCGCCTTTGGCGACTGCCCCCAACGATTTTTCAAAGATGGTGGTAAGCCCGCCAGCTTTGTTGCCATGGCTCGGGTTATTGTCGATCTCGAAGCCTTCGCGCCGGGTGTATTCTTCCCACCAGTGAATGCGGTCGATGAGTTTGTCGGCGACGGCTTGACTGACGGCACGCCGGGTGAGCATGTGCTCAGCGCCATAGATTTCTGGTGTTTCGGAGAGCACGGCCGTGCCGCCATGGGCCACCAGCATATCGACGGCGACGCCAAGGGCCGGGTTGGCGCTGATCCCGCTAAATCCGTCACTTCCCCCACACTGGAGCGCCAAATTCAACTTGCTGATGGGTGTCGATGTGCGGCGAAATTGGTCGGCGTACTGCAATACTGGCACAAGGGCAGCCAACCCAGCCTCGATGGTGGCCGCTACCCCACCTTCGTCTTGGATGGCCATGTATGGTGGCAGTTGATGGGCACCAAAGCGGGCTCGGTGCGCCAAAAAGAGCGACTCAAACTGGTTGGTTTCGCAGCCAAGCCCCACAAACAAATACCCGGCGACGTTGGGGTTGTGGGCGAATCCGGCCAGCGTGCGTTGGAGCATGCCCAGTTCAGGGCTGCCGTCACGGGTTGCACAGCCGTGCTTGTGGCTCAGTGCCACGATATCGGTGACGTTGGGGTAATTGGGTAAGAGCTCGTGCTTGGCACGGTCAACGATGCGTTTGAGGGTATGGGAGGCGCAGTTGACGGTGCCGATGACGGCTACCGTGTTGCGGGTGCCTGCACTTCCGTCGGCACGTTGATAGCCAGCAAACGTGCGCCGTTCGCTCGCAGACACGAACGGGATGTCGACGACTTCACTGCCGACGGCATAATCGAGTTGCATGTTGCCGACGCTCAAATTGTGGGTATGTACGTGGTCACCAGGGGTAATTGTTTGGCTCGCAAAACCAATGATTTGTCCGTAACGCCGGACTGCTTGACCGGCGGGAATTTGTGCGATGGCCACTTTATGACCGGCATGGATGGCGGTATTCAGGGTGACGTGCAGATTCGCGATGGTGATGGTGCGCTTGGGGCTGAGTGGTACGAGTGCAATAGCCACATTGTCGGCAGGGTGGAGGTGAATGGCGGGAGTTTCTTGCAACGAAATCTGCATGACATCCTCTTTGATGGCGTGGGCAACGATACTTGATACCCCAAGTATACAGGCATTCTTGGGTGGTGCGTACAGCAAAACCGACATGTCGGCACATTGATTTGACAGCATGCCACATGCCACATATACTAATTTCACAATTGAATAGCGCAACTCTTATCCAGAGAGGTGGAGGGACCGGCCCTACGAAGCCTCGGCAACCTTGGCGGAATGCGTGCATTGTTCCACGATGACGTGGACAGCCGTTTCGCAGCAAGGTGCCAATTCCGGCAGATATCTGGACGATGAGAGCAACGCGCGTGCTGGCCGCCCATGCACGGTGGTTGGATGTACCCACGCAGACGATGCTCTTGTAGACCAACAAGGGTATTTTTTGTTTGTAGTTTTGCAGGAGTACATCCGACATGACAAATGCCGCTGATTTTCCCGGTTTCGAGACGAAATCGTTACACGCCGGGCAGAAGCCAGACCCAACCACTGGCTCACGAGCTGTGCCCATTTACCAGACCACTTCGTACCAATTCCAAGACACCGACCATGCGGCGCGTTTGTTTGGCCTGCAGGAGTTCGGCAACATCTACACGCGCATCATGAACCCCACCACCGACGTGCTCGAGCAGCGGGTGGCGGCGTTGGAGGGTGGCGTGGCAGCGTTGGCGTTGGCTTCTGGCCAAGCGGCCTTGACCTTGGGCGTGCAAAACATCGCCAGTGCCGGTGACAACATCATCTCGTCGAGCGACTTGTACGGTGGTTCATACAATTTGCTCAAGCACACCTTCCCCAAGATGGGTATTACCACCAAATTTGTGGATGCCCGCAATCACCAGGGATTTGCGGATGCGATCGACGACCGCACCAAACTCGTGTATCTGGAGTTGGTCGGTAATCCGCGCCTCGACATCGTCGATTTGGAGACGATTGCCAAGATTGCCCATGCTAAGGGCGTGCCGGTGATGGTGGATGCGACCACGGCGACTCCCTACCTATGCCGACCCATCGAATGGGGTGCAGACATCGTGATGCACTCGGTCACCAAGTACCTGGGTGGCCACGGCACGTCGATTGGTGGCATTTTGGTCGATAGTGGGAAGTTCAACTGGAACAACCCGCGCTTCCCCGAAATGACCCAACCCGACCCGTCCTACCATGGTTTGGTCTACCACACGCTGGGAGCACCGGCCTACATCCTCAAAGCCCGTGTGCAAGGATTGCGTGATTTGGGTGCCTGCTTGAGCCCGTTCAATGCGTTCTTGATTTTGCAGGGCATTGAGACGCTGGCATTGCGCATGGAGCGGCATAGTAGCAATGCTTTGGCAGTGGCGAAGCACTTGCAACAGCACGCCAAAGTCTCCTGGGTGCGCTACCCTGGTTTGGCCGATCATCCCAGCTACGCATTGGCGCAAAAGTACATGCCCAAGGGACAAAGTGGGATTTTGGGCTTTGGTGTGAAGGGTGGGCGTGCTGCTGGCACGGCGTTCATCAACAACCTCAAGCTCTTTTCACATGTCGCCAATATTGGTGATGCACGGAGTTTGGCCATCCACCCGGCTTCGACCACGCATAGCCAGTTGAGTGCCGATGAATTGGTCTTCACCGGTGTCAGCGAAGATTTCATCCGTCTTTCGATTGGCATTGAGAGCATCTCCGACATCTTGGCCGACATCGATCAGGCGTTGGCGGCTATCGGGTAATGGTCGCATGACCGAGGAGGCAGACCGTATGTGCAATCAGCAGATGAGTGGCGTGGGGCTCGTTGAGACCAACTATTTCACGAGCAGGCAACCGTTGGTGTTGGAGTCAGGGGCAGTATTGCCAGAAGTTACGTTGGCATATGAGACCTATGGTCGCTTAAACGCGCACAAAGACAACGCCATTTTGTTGTTACACGCCCTCTCCGGTGACGCACATGCGGCAGGTCGTCATCATCCCACTGACCGGAAACCTGGTTGGTGGGATGACATGGTTGGACCGGGGCGCGCATTTGACACGGACAAGTATTTTGTCATCTGTTCCAATGTCATTGGTGGGTGTAAAGGGAGTAGTGGCCCCACGGTCATAAATCCGGCGACAGGAGCGCGTTGGCAGGCCGACTTCCCAGTGGTGACAATTGCCGACATGGTGGCTGCACAAGTGCGGCTCATCGATGCACTGGGCATACCGGTGTTGCGGGCTGTAGCTGGTGGTTCCATGGGTGGGTTCCAGGCCTTGCAGTGGATGTCGGCACATGGCCAGCGCGTGCGGGCGGCAATTTTGTTGGCGACGAGTGCGTGGTCTTCGCCACAGGCGGTGGCCTGGAATGCCATTGGGCGGCAGGCAATCATGCGTGACCCCAAGTGGGCAGGTGGGTTCTATGCGCCCGATCAAGCACCGGTGGACGGCCTCGCAGTCGCACGCATGGTAGGCCATGTCACGTATCTGAGTGAATGGACGCTCCAACAAAAGTTCCCCAAACGCTTTCAACAAGCAGAACACCCACAATTCACCCTGCGGAGTGAATTGAGCGTGGAATCGTACCTCGAATATCAGGCCATGCGCTTCAACGAGCGCTTTGATGCAAATGCGTATTTATACATCACGAAAGCCATGGACTACTGGGATTTGGGCGCCACCGATGCGGCCTTAGCGACTGCGCTGGCGCCGTGGCAGGGCGACACACTGTTGATTTCGTTTGACAGTGATTGGCTCTATCCGACAGCAGAATCGGTGCGTATTGCAGAGGTGCTGCGGCAGCAGGCGAAACCAGTTAGTTGCCATGAATTACACTCACCAGCTGGGCATGATGCATTTTTATTGGAATTTGCCCAGCAGACCCCCATCATACAGGCGTATCTGGCACGGTTTGACTATGTGGGCGTGCCGACATAGCTCACACTTGTGTTCACTTGACAACACATCTGAAGCAACCATTTCTGCGTACAACTGCATAGGACTATGGTGATCCGGGTATGGTCTTCGTTTTTGTTTACGTTTTTTTTGACAGCACTTCTGTTGTCAGACCTACGACGCACGTGTCCGTCTAGATGTAGTGATGTTGGGAATGGTGACAGACCATCCAAGTGAATATTTGATGGAGTATGTGTTAGAGGTGCTTGATCCGGCGACGTACGACATGGTACGGACGCATGTGTCCGAGTGTGACATATGTCGGATGGAGGTCGAGCAGACACAAGCCGAGCTATTTGCGCCGCGTGGTGATGGACCGCGGGTGCTTGTCAAGCATCACCTGATGAACCATGTGCGGTTTGATCAAGATTTGCGTGCTGCTCTACGCGAGGGGGCACGGCGTTCATCGGTGCGTTGGATGACGGGGGCGTTTTTTTTGGTAATGGGCTCCATTGTGGCATCGCTGTTGTTGTGGAGTGGCATGGAGCAACGCTCCATGTTGGCCCAAGACAGCACGGAGCGTCGTGAGGTAGCCTACACCCAATCCGCCGAAATTGTGGCGTTGTTGGCCGATGAGTCGGTGGAGCGCGTCGTGTTGGCGGGGGTAAGTAATCGTGCTACGCGTGCAGTCATGTATCGTGGCAGTCAACCAGGTGTGTTGGTCGTGGTGGCTGATTTGTCGGCGCTCAGCGATGCGGAGAGCGCCATGGTATGGCAGGTTGAGGCAGATGAGGCGCGTTGGTTGGGGCAGCTCAACCGCAGTGCGGATGGAGTCGCATGGCTGTATAATCAGCAGGTGCCCCTGTGTCAGTCGTGTGATTATCTGGTGACGATTGAGACGGATCCGACCACACTGGTGCCGAGTCAGCGCATCATCTACCAGTTGATGCCGCCGTAAGCTGGGCAGGCATTTTGCAAGAACTGGTGTTTTCACGTATGATAAGAGGAGGGTCACATGCGCACCATTGTCAATCTGTTTGTATTTGCCGCTGGATTGGTGATGGGTGTGATTGCCGGTGCAGCCCTTCTGGCATATGCCTATCAAGAGGCTGGACTCTATCCCCCCGACGATGCAACCATTAAGTTCATGGCGCGTGAGCGCGGATGGTTGCAAGAAGACATCGAATGATGTAAATGTATTGGCGTAGACGCCACTAGAGCCGATGGAGGAGACATGGATAAGCCATGGCTACGTTCGTATGAGCCTGTCGTTCCCCCTAGCCTGACCTACCCCTCAACCACGTTGTATGCCCAACTCGCTGAGACTGCCCGTCAATTCCCTCACAACACGGCTGCCAAACTCATCTTGAGCTACCTCTTGGGGGGCAAGGTGACCATTGGTGGACAGCTCACCTACCAACAGTTGTTGAACCAGGTTGAGCGGTTTGCGAATGCGCTTTCACAGCTGGGTGTCAAAAAGGGTGACCGGGTGGCCTTGATGTTGCCAAATTCATTGCACTACATGATTGCGTTCTTTGGAGCCATGCGCATCGGTGCAATTATTGTCAACAATAACCCGACCTACACGGCTCGTGAATTGAAGCACCAGTTGGTGGATTCGGGTGCTGAGACCATCATCATCCTCAATTTGTTTTATCCACGGCTCCGCGAAATCCAGAGTGATACGCCAGTCAAACGTGTGATTGTCTGCCACATGTTTGATATGCTCGGGTTCCCATCGAAGCAGTTGGTCAAAGCCAAGCAGAAGCGCGATGCAGCCTGGGTCGACGTGCATCCCGAGCACGACATTTTCTTCTTTGAGCGCTTATTGCAAAAATACTCAGCGGTTGCGCCGGCGGTTGACGTGCAACCCGATGATGTGGCCGTGTTGCAGTATACCGGTGGTACGACTGGTTTGCCGAAGGCGGCCATGTTGACGCATCGCAATCTGGTGACCAACGCCACGCAGATTAATGCGTGGTTTACGAGTGCTGAGCGGGGTGTCGAGAAGTTCATGTGCGCCATTCCGTTCTTCCATGTCTACGGGTTAGTCGTGGCCATGGTCTATGGTGTGAGCATTGGTGCTGAGATGCAAATCGTGCCCAATCCGCGTCCCATCGACAATGTGATGAATATCATGCAGAAAGAGCGTTCGACGGTCTATCCCGGCGTCCCCGCCATGTACATCGGTATCGTCAACCACCCCAAGGTCGCCGATTACGACTTGCGCTCCATTAAGGCGTGTCTGAGTGGGTCAGCCGCATTGCCGGTCGAAATCCAGACGAAGTTCAACGACTTGACGGGTGGGCGCCTGATTGAGGGCTTCGGTATGACTGAATTGTCACCGGTGTCACACGCCAATCCGTTGCACGGCGTCTCCAAGAAGGGTTCGGTTGGTGTGCCATTGCCCGACACCGAGGCCAAAATCGTCGACCTTGAGACGATGCAAGACATTCCAATTGGCAGCGAGGCTAGTGGTGAGTTGTGGGTGCGTGGGCCGCAGGTCATGAAAGGGTACTGGGAGCGTCCTGAAGAGACGGCCAATACCATTACTGCCGATGGTTGGTTGCGCACCGGCGATATCGCCAAAACTGACGATGACGGATATTTCTACATCGTCGATCGCCTCAAAGACATGATTATTGTCGGCGGTCTCAAAGTGTTGCCACGTGACGTCGAAGAGGTCCTGTACATGCACCCGCAGATTCGTGAGGCGGCGGTGGTCGGTGTGCCGCACAAAGAACGTGGCGACGATACCGTGACTGCGTACATTGTTACCCACGACGGCAACACCATTTCAGCAGACGAGCTGAAGGCGTTTTGTAAGCAGTACTTGGCTGATTTCAAGGTGCCACGCGTCTTTGAATTCCGCACTGAATTGCCCAAAACCACGGTTGGCAAGGTACTACGTCGTGCCTTGGTCGAAGAAGCAAAGCGCGCCTAGTTACCGGTAACACACATCACACCAGGTGTTGTCAATCAATGACAACACCTGGTTTTGTCTGTTATGGTGATGATGCATACGGTATACTATGAACAGTACATGTGCTACGAAGTGGAGTGCTCCCCGTGACGACGCAACGAACATCCCAGTTGCGGCTACGCCGCTCACAGCCAATAACCTTGCCGCATCCGTTGCATGGCGCATTTGATGCCCACTATGTCGTTTTGTTGGCATTTGTGCTGTTAGCTACCCTGTTGGCGTATCAGTCGCCACCAGCAGTTGATATCGCGGTCGGATCGTTGGGAGATCGTCTGTTTTTGCAGAGCAGTGCCGGGCTCTCCGAAGCCGATGCACCGTATTGGTATACCGACGAGCTGACTCCTGAGGCGGCGAGTGGGCGGAGTCGCTGGACACGGCAGGAAGCCACAGTACACATACCTGCATTTGAGACCACGTCGGATGTGTCGTTGATGGTGCGCATGCGCGGATGGCCTAGTGACGTGGTCCGGAGCGATGTAGCACAGCCGACCGTGCATCTACTGGTGAATGGCGCAACTACTGGGATTTTTACGCCCACGACGGTATTTGACGATTACTATGTAGTAGTGCCTGCAAAGGTGCTCCAAACCGGGCAGTTACAGATTCAACTGCAGGTTTCTGATGTGTTTACGGCCACACACACCTACACCGATATGCGGCTCAAAGGGGTGCGCGTCGAGCGTATTGCTGTTGCGACTCCAAATGACTGGATTGCCTGGACGACGCCCCTCTGGATCGTGGTAGGGCAATTAGCAGTAATTGGCACGCTGATCTACTTGACCATGCTGATGTATAGTCGTCGTCAAGTATTTTCGTTGGTGGTGACACTCATTGGCATGTTTGCGTTGGCTCTTGCCATCGCATTCCAACGTGTGTACACGGTTGCGGTGGTGCCTACAGTGTTGTTGGTATGTGGAGTCGCCTTTGTGGTGGCGATCTGGCGTGATATTGCAAGGTATGGCGCCCGCTTTGCCCGGCGCATGGCACGGGGCGGAGGGTTGGGTCTGGGGTTGGCGATTGTGGTGAGTCTCATGTTGGGGTGGGGGCTCGCGTGGATTCCGCTTTCGTTCTGGCCAGCCACGTCTGGCGTATACTGGATGACCTGGTCGGTGCTGAGCTTTGTACTCATGTTGCTTGGTGTGTGGCGTCCCATGCGCGGCATTGTGGAGTGGCTGAATGCCTCATGGATACGCAATCCCTGGTATTGGGCTACTCCGTTGCTTCTCCTTGTCGCTACACTGGCGACGATCGTCATTGTGCGGGCACCGTTCATTGGTCATGCCGATTATGCTGACAACGCCATCGTGGCCCGTAATCTGGTGCAGGGCCGTGGTTGGGTGGTCGACTATATCTCACAGTTTTATACCATCCGTGACGGCGTGACCAGACCACAAGAGACCTGGCCGCTCCTGCAGCCGGTGTGGATGGCCTTGGTCTTTGCGATTGCCGGGGTCAGTGATGTGACCGCACGTGTGCCCAACGTGGTATTCATGGTGGCACTCGCCGTGCTTACGGTCGTGGTTGGACGCCGCATCTGGGATGTGCGGGTTGGTATATTTGCCATGCTATTGACGGTGATAAATACATTCGTCTATCGCCAACTGGTATTTACCACCACCGATCTTGCATTTATGTTTTTTCAAATGGGCGCCATTTATGCGGTTTGGCGTATGCGTGCACCCATCCCCGATGAACCGTTTCCGTCACGGTGGCAGCATCCTGCCGTGCGAGCGATCATGGCCGCGGTCTGGACTGGGCTAATGCTGTGGCAAAAACCCGGCAGTGGGGGCATGATTGCCATCGGTCTCGGGATATGGCTTTTGTATGAACACCGATCACTGCCGGTCGCACTCGGGACACGCATGACGAACGTGGGGCGCACGCTTTGGGTCTTTGGGCAGCGGTTGTGGCCCGTGGTGGTGTGGGCCTTGGTGGCACTGCTCATTGTGTCGCCATACGTGGAACGCAATATGCGCTTGTTTGGTAGCCCGGCGCATACCACTGAGCAGTACGATGCCTGGTTGCTTGAATACACCGATTGGGACGCCATCTATCGTGTGTATGCCGCAGACGGTGGTCTCGGCTCCGGAGACCTTCCCGATCGAAGTTGGGTGTTGCGGTGGGGCTATGACACGTTGCTCTTGAAAATAGATCGACAGCTGATTGCCATCAAAGACTACCTGTTGCCGTCGTTGACACGCTTCCCGCCGCCACTGCAGGACTGGGGGAGTGATGCGGCCGCACTTGGCATGCTCGCTGATGTCGGCTTGTGGATGATGATTGTCGGGTTGTTGGTATGGCGCACCCCGAGTGTAACGTTGCTTTTGCGCACCATCGTCTTTGCGACAACTCCGTATTTGTTGTTCATGGTGACCTACTGGCATGCCAACGAGCCTCGCTACTGGGTGGGTCTGATACCGTGGATGGCGTTGCTGGCCGCAGCTGGTGCCTTGCGCGTATTTGATCGTATGCGTACCTGGTATGCAGGGCGGAGTGCGGTGCCTGCTCTGGTGTTGCTGTGTGTATTGCTTGGGGCAGCGATGCTTCCAGCGGTGCAATACGCCCAAGAGCGGCAGCAGGTGGAGCGTGATCGTGTCGCAGCTGATCTCGATATGTACCGTTTTTTGCGTGCCAATACACCGCTCAGTGCAGTGATGATGACTCGGGTGCCGTGGCAATTGCAGTGGTACGCAGAGCGCCCTGCGGTCATGATCCCGGCAGATGCTGATGCACAAACCTTGTTGCGGATTGCGCGGCATTATCAGGTGCGGTATTTGGTGCTTGATGCGTTACAACGACCAAACGAGCAGACCCGGGCAATGATCGGTGATATGCTCGCTAACCCCGATTACGGTTTCCGAGAATTGTACCGAACGGTGGAGTACGAAGTACGCGAAGATGGGCGGCGGTACACGATGCAAAGCGTCGTCTACGAATTTCCGACCGATTATGCTGGGGTGGCCCCCATACGATAAGGGACAACTGTGCGAGTATTGATGTTGGCAACCTCGTATCCGAAGTATGCTGGTGATGCCACGGCGCCGTTCATTGCTGAAATTGCCGCCGGGGTGGTACGGCATGGGGTGGCAGTGCGGGTCGTCTTGCCGTGGCACCGTGAATTCCAGCATGCGCCCGTTGAAGCGGGCGTGGAATTACACACATACCGATATGCGCCATTCCCTCAACTCGCAGTCTGGGGGTATGCAGAGGCGTTGCATGCCGACGTCGGGTTGCGGAGGCAGGCCATGTTGGCTGCGCCGTTTGGACTTGCGGCCTCAACCATTGCCTTGTGGCAACAGGTACGTGTGTTCAAACCAGATGTAATCCATGCGCATTGGGTGATTCCCAATGGGTTGCCAGCAGCACTTTGTGCGCGTCTTTTTGGTTTGCCGCTAGTCGTGAGCATGCACGGCTCCGATGTCAGTATGGCGGAGCGCAATCGACCATTTCGCACGGTGGCACGCTGGATTTTCGCACAAAGTGCGGCAGCTACTGCTTGTAGTGGTGATTTGCATCAGCGAGCATTGGCACTCGGTGCTACGGCGAGCACCACGAGCACCGTGCCGTACGGGGTTGCAGTAGAGCAGTTTGCTCCGACTGTGCGAAACCGTGCGTGGGTGGCAGAGCGTTTTGGCGTGGCAGCGGATGTGCCCTTATTGGTGGCAGTGGGTCGTTTCGTATACAAAAAGGGCTTTCATCGACTCATAGAAGCACTTCCGCGCATTCAAACGCTGTTTCCGCAGGCGCGATTGGTGTTGGCTGGGTACGGTGATTTGCGTGATTCATATGCTGAGTGTGCGCAAAAACTTGGAGTTGCTGAGATGTTGATAATGCCCGGGCAACTCTTGCGTGATGATGTGGCCGCGTTATTGGCAAGTGCCGATGTCTATGTGGTGCCTTCGGTACACGATGAATCGGGGAATGTGGACGGCCTGCCCAATGCGTTACTCGAGGGCATGGCCGCAGGATGTGCCGTGGTTGCCTCCGATGTGGCAGGAATCCCCGAGGTACTCGTTGATGGAGTGCATGGCAGGTTAGTCCCCGAAGGTGATGTGGCGTCGTTGGCAGATGCGCTAATCGTACTCCTTACCGATCCAGCGCTCCGTGCGCACTACGGCGAGCAGGCGCGCCAGCGTATTACAACGGAGCTGACTTGGGATGCAATGACCCGACGGTTGATTGATATCTATGCAGAGGTGCTCCGCACATGAAAGATCGCGATATTGTCATAGCACTCGAACGTGGCTATCGGTGGTTGGTAGCCAATCTGCGCCAGCGCTTCATCCCATGGTGGCGCCATTCGGTGCTACAGTCGCAGGTGGTTGCCCAGAGTGGTTGGAACGGTCTATCGGAGCAGGTTCGCTGGTTTGTGTTGGCGTACGTGGCCACGTTGGCTGTCCAATCGTGGCACCTTGGTACACAAAACTTGTGGTTGGACGAAGGCGCAACGTGGGCCGAAATCACTCAAAAATCGACGAGCACCTTGGCACTTGAGCTTTTGAGTAAAGACGCCGCCTATCCGCTCTATCATTTGATGCTCAACCTGTGGATTGGCGTGGCTGGTGACTCCGAAATCGCGTTGCGATTGCCGTCATTGCTTGCGAGTGCCGGTGCTTGTGCCATGGTCAGTCTGGCCTTTGCACGCCACCCCCAACGTGGTTTTGCCTGGCTTATCATGAGCACGGCACCGGTAGTCATCTGGTATGCACAAGATGCCAAAGTGTACGCCATGTGGCTGTTGTGGAGTAGCGTGCTGACGGTCGTGTCACATCGCTCGCGCTGGTGGTGGTTTTTCGTTTTGACGTTGCCCTTCGTGCATCGTCTGGGTCTCTTGATGATGCTCGCACTTTTCATTATTCCCGGGTATCGGTATCGCGATTGGCGTCGGCAGGCTCTCTGGGGAGCTGCCGCACTTTCGGGGTTGGTGGCAGTGGTCGGCATTGCCCTGTCGATCCGTGCGAAAGCAATCGGTGGTATTCCCTGGCAGTCGCCGTTCACCTCCTTGTTTGATTTGTTGGCCCGGTTTTTGGCAGACCGGCGTTGGGCCGACACGCTCTGGGGTGTGCCCGTCTGGATGTGGATTGCGCCCTGTACATGCTTGCTCCTATTGGGGACCTATGATGCGTGGCAGCGTGTGCGTAGCGAAAACGACCCGCACGCACGCCAATTGTTGCTGCTAGCGAGTGTGCCTGCTCTCGTGGTGCTTGTCAGTTACGGCGTGACTCCGTATTTTGATGCGCGCTACGCAATCATGGTGTTGCCAGCTTGGGTAATTCTAATGGTGCGGGGGACCCGCTACGCCATTGATCGACTTGTGATTCGCGGCAAGATTTATCGCTATGTGCGGGTGGGACGCATGTTGCTGTTGCTGACTGTTTTGGCTAATCTGGCCAATCTGTTTGAGCCCACACGCGGTATGTACTCGGGGACCCCGGTCAAAGAACAATGGCGTGAGGTGGTGAGTGAATTTGCGCAGCGGGTGACGCGCGATGATCTGGTGGTGGTGCACCCGGCATACGCAGAACCCTTGTACTGGTATTACGCCCGAGTCACGCGCGACCCGTTGCCGAAACCACTCGTGTTTCCCCATTTTAGTGATGGATTCCGCGGTGTTTCGCCCGAACGCACTGCGGAAATCGAATACCAGCGCCGTTTGTTTGAAGCTGAGTTGAATCAGGCCGCACGGGGCAAGCATCGTGCCTTCTTGTTGATTGCACCCGACCACGCCAATCAAGTGGATCCCCCCATCGACGGGGTGAATCCATATGGGCGAGTCTGGCTGTATTTTCACTATCCACAGCGTTCATGGCCGTGCGGTGGTATTGACCGATATGGGGTATCACTGATGTGTCAGAGCTACCCGAGCGCTTATGGCACCAACGTGGTACCACAGCCAGAAAAAGTCATTAACGCCGTATTTGGTGAGCAAATCAAGTTGCGTGGTGTCACGGTGCGTCCACTGGGCAATGGGTTCCGTGCCCGTGGCACTGTGCCCATCCAACTCTATTGGGAGGCAACGGCCGTCCCGCGGCAAGATTATGGCGTTTTCGTGCATTTGTGTCAGCGTTGCAATGAGCCACCGGTGGCCCAACAAGACGGCCCGCCGCTCTATGGGTATGGTGATGCGGGGCGGACGACGACATGGCGTCTCAATGACCCGGTCCACGATGAGCGGAGCATCACATTACCGGCCGATTTGCCCGCGGGGAAATACGCCATTATTGTGGGGGTATACGATATGCACGGCAATCGCCTCAAGGTGACATCGGAGAGCGGAGGTGTGCTTGGTGATGATCGTTTGATTGTCGAGACCGTGACGGTCATTGAGTAGCGTGCTATAATGCGGGGCATCGTTGCAGTAGAATTGGGTGAAATCATATGGGTTATATACGGCAAATACCAAATTTGCTCGGATTGTTTCGAATCGTGGTAACGCCGCTGATGGCGGTGTGGATTTTGAGCAACGATGCCTGGTTTATGCTCTGGGCTGCGCTCCTGCTCTTCATCATGGCGATGTCTGACATCGTTGATGGCGCGTTGGCACGTCGGTTGCAAGTCGTATCGCCCGTGGGGATATTTCTTGACACGATTTCTGACAAAATATTCGTCGCTGGCGCATTATTGCCGCTTATTGAGATTGACGCGTTGCCGAGCTGGGTTGGCCTGCTCATCATCGTGCGTGAATTTGCCGTCTCCGGGTTGCGTTCGTATGCAGCCTCGCAAGGTGTAGTGATTCCTGCTGGTGTGTGGGGCAAACAAAAACTCACCTTGACCGTGACCGGCTTGATTTGGTTGATGGTCTTTTTGGCACTACAAGTCATTGACGCTCCGTGGTGGTTGGAGTGGTTGGCGCAATGGTGGCAGATCCCCATGGCGCTCGGCCTGATTTGGACCGTCGCCTCTGGGATTGAATACTTCTGGAATGCACGCCAACTCCTTGCAAAGACAGTAGACATAAAAGCAGAATGAGGTAACCGGTGGGACGAATTCACGAAACGTTTGCGCGACTGCGCGCCGAACAACGTGGTGCTTTAATGCCCTATTTGATGGTCGGCTACCCTGAGCGTGATTCATTGCTAGAGCTAGCGCCAGCATTGCAAGCGGCTGGTGCCGACTTGTTCGAGATTGGTGTGCCTTTTTCTGATCCGCTTGCTGATGGTGCCACCATTCAAAAGGCCTCAGAGCAGGCGCTCCGCAATGGCGTCAATGTAGCATTTGCCATTGCGTCCGTACAGCAGTTGCGGGCAGCAGGTGTGACCGTGCCGTTGGTGATGATGGGCTACTACAATCCCTTTTTGCAGTACGGGTTGCAGCGATTTGCCGCTGACGCGGCGGCAGCAGGCGCCGACGGCGTCATCGTGCCAGATCTTCCCCCAGAAGAGGCGGCTGAGTTTCAAGCCGTACTCGAGTCCCAGGGGCTTGATTTCATCATGTTTGTGGCACCCACCACCCCTGATACGCGCATCGCGAGCATTGTCAAAGTGGCAAGTGGGTTCATTTATTGTGTGTCCTTGACGGGAGTAACCGGTGCGCGTACCTCGTTGTGGGACGGGTTGCCGGCATTTTTGGCACGGGTGCGGTCGCACACCGATCTCCCGTTGGTCGTCGGTTTTGGCATCAGTACACCGGAGCATGTGCAGACGGTGGCGAGTTGTGCCGATGGCGCCATTGTTGCGAGTAAACTGATTAATTTGATGGATGCAACAGCGCCCGCACAACGTACTCATGTGTTGGTGGAGTACATCAAGGAGCTTCGTCCACATATCTAAAACCGCGCATTTCGCGACTTGGTGTATAATGGCGGGCGGAATATAGCGTGCCAAGTTATGAGGAAGCGCCAAATTGAGCTAAAACCGCACGATGTGTTGATGCTCGCTTGGTTGTGGGTAGAGGGAGACTCTGCGCATCAGTGTTGATGTGCTCAGCTTGGGGCGATACACGAGGAGACGTATATATGATCAAGGGACTCGAAGGGGTGATTGCAGCCCAAACTGCGATTAGCCAGATCGATGGTATCAACGGCCGCCTCTTCTACCGCGGTATTGATATCGATGAGCTGGCTGAATACTCCACGTTCGAAGAAACCACCGCATTGTTGTGGTATGGTCGTTTGCCGACGGCCCATCAGCTCGAGAGCTTCAAGCAGAAGTTCATCAATAATCGGCAGATTCCCTACGAAATCCTCTCGCTGATGATGGCAATGCCCAAAAAGACTCCCACCATGGAAGTGTTGCGCACGGCGATTTCGGCGCTGTCGCCCTACGATCCCGAAGATCTCGATAATTCGCTTGAGGCCAATGTACATAAATCGTTGCGTTTGACTGCCTCAATGCCCACCGTGATTGCGGCTTGGGAGCGTATCCGCAACAATCAGTGGCCGATTTTGCCACGCACTGACCTCAGTCATGCTGCCAATTTTCTCTACATGATGAACGGTGATGAGCCAGACCCCAAAGCAGCGGCGGTGCTCGACAAATGTCTGATTTTGCATGCTGACCACGGTTTGAATGCTTCAACGTTTGCAGCGCGGGTGACCGCTTCATCCATGTCTGATTTGCACTCAGCGATTGTGTCGGCAATTGGCACACTCAAAGGCCCACTCCATGGCGGCGCCAACGAGCAGGTGATGCGCATGTTGCTTGAAATCGGCAACCCGGAGCGTGCCGAGCAGATTGTGCGTGGCATGATGGATGGCAAAAAGAAAATCATGGGTTTTGGACATCGTGTCTACAAGGCTGACGACCCACGTGCGGCTTGGCTCCAGCGCTTGTCGCGTGAGCAGGCAGAGACGATTGGTCCGCGGAAGTGGTACGAAATCTCGGAGATTATCCGCAAGACGGTACAAGGTGCCAAGTCGTTGCCGGTGAACGTTGATTTTTACTCAGCGTCGGTCTACTATGCACTGGGGATTCCAATCGACATGTTTACGCCGTTGTTTGCCATCAGTCGCGTGGCTGGTTGGTCGGCACACGTCTATGAGCAGTACAGTGATAACCGTATTTATCGCCCTGAGTCTGAGTACATTGGCCCGGTCGATGTGTCGTATGTCCCTGTAGAACAGCGTGGGTAAGCGGTGAGATCGTCGCAATGGGTTGAGCGTGTGACCCGAGTGTCGCGTCGTGTGCTCACACATCTCTACATTCCTGCGTACCATCGTCAAGCATTCAAACGTGCCGCCATTGTGTGTGGCACGTTTGTCTTGTTGGCGTTGATTGCGAGTGCGGGGTTTGTGGCGCCACTCGGATTCACACTCCGGCCATTGAGTTGGTCGGAGGCGTGGTTGTTGAGCGTATCGGCGTTGACTGCAAGTGGTACAGTGCCGTTTGTGCTCATTGACACCCTGTCTGTGGCTGGATTTGCCGTGGTGGTGGTGCTCATGCACGTCGGTGGTATCGGATTTATGGCGGTCGTGCTTCATCAACTACAACGCCTCGGCGTGCCCATTTTTCGACGGCGCCATATTCCCTGGCTCAATTTAATTGGAATGGCGCTGATAATCGAAATCTGGGTGGCACTGCTCTTGGCGTTGCATTGGCGTTCACTCAATTTTGCCTCCGACTACCTCTGGTTTCTGGCTTTTTTTCATGCCACCAATGCATTCACGAACGCCGGTTTTCAGATGACTGGAAGCGATCCCGCCTTTGATGCCATGGTGCAACACGCGGTGTCGATGAGTGTGGTGGCCGTCGCCATGCTTCTAGGGGCCCTCGGGCTGCCCTTTATCGTCGATGTGAGTACACGGCGGCGGACTTTGCCACAGACCATTGTGACGGCGATGGTCCTGACAGTGCTCCTTGGAGGATCGGTTGCCGGCTATCTGCTTTCGCCACAATGGAACATCGCACATGCCGCTGACCCCATGCCCACTCGATTTGCACAGGCCGTGTATTCTGCCATCGCACAACGGACTGCCGGGTTGATGGTCTTTGATACGCCGCACACGTTGGCACCAACCGCGCAACTCTGGTTGTTCTTGAGTATGTTCGTGGGAAGTGCTCCAGGTGCCATGGGCGGGGGTGTCTCGCCGATTACGCTCGCCATTGTCATCGCTGGCATGCGTGCCCGTTTGGCACAAGAAAACACCGTCATGCTGTGGGGACAACGAGTGGCCCCCATCCTGGTGCGTCGTGCCGGCTGGATTGCCGTGGCTGGTGTCGTAGTCGTGCTCGTGGTAACTGCTCTCCTGGTGTGGTGGCTAGGGGTCGAGGCTCGTACTGCTCTGTATGTGGCGATAGCCAGCTTTGCTACCGTCGAAATTCCTGCTCACACAGTGACCACCCTGCCCATCAATGCATGGTACCTGTTGACGGGTGCCATGATTTGGGGCAGAGTGGGTACGTTTTTGCTGGTTGTTTCGATTTATGGACGGGTCCGCCCCAAACGCATCTCATCTGCGAAGTTGTGGCTGGCCTAGTCGAGTGGTGCCAACCACGACGCTTGCTTGGGAAACAGCACGTTGAGAATGTCTTCGGTTTCAATCTGTGACCGTACATCGGCGTGGTTGTGTTTGAGCTCGTTGATAGAGTGCATGCCAAACAGTTGCTGCAAAATGACATTTGGTGGATAGCTCGCTTGGGCGCTCCGGGGTTCTTGTTGTTTGTGCCAGGTGCGCGCCTGTATTTTGCCGTTGGCAAACGTCAGTATTAATCCACTCCGATAAAAATCAACGGTGATTTCGCCCGTGAATCCCGCATAACTACTTTGAGCGAGGCGCCGTTCCAGGGGCACGGCAATCTGGCCGATGAGGCGTGGGAGATCGGGCACCCGCAGATACCAGGCATAGGGGCGGTTCACGCGGTGCATCTGTTGATGAATGATTTGGTAGACCGGGTGGTCGACACCAAGTCCGAAGTAAATACTCTGTGCCACTGGAGTTCGGCCATCGACGGTTGGTATTGTTTCACGGGCCGCATGGCGAAGATAGCGCACCACGCAGGGGAAGACGCTATGGAGGCTGACGTGTGGCTCGGTGCTGAGTGACCAGACTCCAATGTGTTCGGTGTTCCGCACGCGGTTCGTCCAAAAGGTACCGACAACTTCGCCGTTGTGCGGGCGGGTGATGACCATGGGCACCCACGGTTCGTGGGCAGTGGTTGGGGCGATGGCGTAGCGCAGGTAGGCGGCGTCGATTTTTGAAGTGACGAGCATCGGGAGATGGTCGGATTGACGCATGCGTTCACGCTCATAGAGCATCAACAACTGCATGATGTCGGCGTTGGTGGCTGGTCGAATGTCGAATGGCTCGGATGCCCCTGAGCCGAGCTCTGGAATTGCTTGGAACGGATACATGCGTCCACCCCCCAGGGTAATCGCGTATTCATAGCCAAACTGCCGATAGTAGTACGGAATGCCGGTGATGCCCTGCACCACATCACCGCGAGCTTCGCTACGGGCATGGAGCAGTGCGAATATGTCGCGGATGTAGCCACGGTTGCGCATGCGTGGGTCAGTGGCCACAATTTCAGGTCTGCCACCGGCGAGCGGTACTCCGGCGTATTCGATGGGCATGCGCATCAATAGCGCCGCCGATACGACGTTTTGATGGGCATCAACGACAATGGCGACATCCCGAGCACCGCCGAGTGGGTGCTCGGCACTGAGTACCCGTCGCCCGTAATTGGCGACATACTGATTAAACCCGCTTTCGACCTCGTCTCCAAATACCCGGGCGTAGAGGTCTGCAATTGAGTCGTGGTCGTGCTCATCGCCCCAGCGCAGGGTGTAGCCGTCGGCCAGTGAGCGGCGGTACTGTTGCTCGTGTGGTAGGGTAGTCATGTGTTTGTGGGCTTTCAGTTCATCCACAACAACCACGATGGTTGCTTGGGAAAGAGAATGTCGAGGAGGAGAGCGGTCTCGGGAGTGGCCCAAACATCCGGGTACCAATCGCGGAGCTCGTGTAAACTCCGCCATCCGAAGATGTGTTGGGCAATTGCCTGGGGTGGATACGCGGCCTGAGCGTGTTCGCCGTAGGCCGGGATGCTCCAGGGCTTGATTTCAGTGAGCTTGCCGTCATGCCAGGTTAATACGAGCCCACTGTGGTAGAGCGAGAGGTAACATTGCCCGTGATACCCACGGAGCGGACTCTGTGAGAGCCTGGCATCGAGGGTCTCTCGCAGGTGCCACAGGAGCGCCCGGATGTCGGGAATGCGCAAGTACCACGTATACGGCGCATCGTAGTGTGCGGGAATGCGTAAGTACTCACATATCTTGCGAAACGGATGATCGCCATCGACTTGCACTTCGATGCTATGGGTATCCGGGTGTAGCGCGAGCGCTTTGGGGATGATCGGAATCAACTCCTTGCATGCATGTAACATGGGAATGCAGAGCTGGAGCATTGACTGATTCGCAGTGACTCCAAAGCCGGTGAGTGTGATGCTCCCCTCCCAACCGCGTTTGCACACCAGGACATACCCAATTGGCTGATGATCTGCTCCCACCAGGAAATACGGCACGTAGCTCTCACTGGAGCGACTTTGCTCCGTCACATGCACGAAATACTCGTACGACCATGCGGCAGTTACGAGCAGACCACGCCGTTGACAATCTTCGGCATAGAGTTGTTGCCATTGGGTGTATTCGTCGGCTCCAACACGGCGCAGTCGCACCACAGGTGCATCAGCGGGGAGTGCGGGAATTTGTGCGATGGCAATGCGGAGAAAGGCGTTGTAGTCGATGCTCCAGCTGTACCCGAATTGGTGGTAGTAATTGGGGATGCCAGTAATAGCCTGCAATAGATCACCACGGGCAGCGCTTTTGGCGTGCAATGCGGCCATGATGTGCCGGATGAGCCCGCGATTGCGCACATTGGCGTCACTACACACCAATTCTGGTCGTCCAGTAGGAATGGCAATTTCGCCGTATGCCAATGGTTGCCGCATCAGGGCGGCGGCGGCGACAAGGCGATGATTGCTGTCGACGACCACGGCCACATCTTGGGCTCGGCAGAGGGGATGGTGATCGCTGAGTAGGTCATGGGCGTACCCGGCCACGTTCGGGTTGTTTACCCCCTCTTTTTTCAAAAAAAAGGCTGACTCAGCCAATGCACCGTAGTGAGCGGCATCGGCGGGTGTGCCCCATCGGAGCAAATATCCGTTGCCGAGGTCGTGTTGGTAATCGGGGTCTGTCACATGCATGGCGCATTCTCTCTGGTTCAATTCATCCACAACAACCACGACGGTTGCTTGGGAAACAAGACTTCTAGAAGTGGTGTTGCTGTCGGCGTCGCCCACACGTCTGGGCGCCATTCGCGGAGTTCGGCGAGGCTCCGCCACCCAAGCAATTGTTGAGCCACACACTCTGGTGGATAGGCGGCGTCGACGTCGCTTTCACCAGAGACTGGTGCCGACAAGGGGGTGATGCGGGTGAGGTGTCCGTTGCGCCACTCCAGTGTACATGTGGCGCGGTACGTCGAGAGGCGTAGTACTCCGCTATATCCGGCGAACGCACTTGTGGCGATACGGTGCTCGAGGATGCCACGGATTTGACCAAGGAACGCAGTGGGGTCACTCATGCGCATATACCACTGAAACGGCGCTTTTCGCAGATGTGGAATGCGTAGTTGTTGACAGATTGTAATGAGGGGATGCATGCCATCGACTTGAATGTCAACGGAATGGACCTCTGGATGGCTATGGAGCACCTTCGGGAGGGTGTGGATGATGCTTGGTAGCGCATGCAGTATGGGCAAGGCGCACTCCAACCATCGGGAATCGTGGTTGATCCCCAGCCCAGTGACCGTGACGACGCCACCCCAGTTGCGTCGACCAATCAACACGTATCCAATTGCTTGCCCTCGTTGGTTTGTACAAAGGTACGGGAGATAACTTTCACTCGAGTGACTCTGTGCGACGAGATGCTGGAAGTAGTCGATGGTGTACGGCGCAGTGAGGAGCACCCCGCGCTGGTGGCGGTCAGCGTCGTACATGGCCGCAAATTGGGCAAAATTATCCGTGGTGACTTGTCGTATGGTTACTACTGGCGCATCGTCGGGGAGTGGTGGGAGTTGGGCCAGCTCAATCCGCACAAACTCCTTGTGATCGACGCTCCACGTGTATCCGAATTGATGGTAGTAATGTGGGATACCAGTAATCGCCTGCAACACATCTCCGCGGACCGTACTTTTATGGTGGAGGGCATGCATAATGTAGCGGATCAAGCCGCGGTCGCGGACATCGGCATGACTACACACCAATTCTGGTCGTCCTGTGGCAATCGGGAGCCCCTGGTATTCGAGTGGCTGACGCATTAATGCTGCCGCGGCCACCAGTCGCTGTGTGGCATCAACCACCACCGCCACGTCACTGGCGCGGCAGAGAGGATGCCGGTCACTCAACAGGTCGTAGGCGTACCCTGCCACATTCGGGTTGGCAACGCCTTCTTCTTTGAGGAAGAACGCAGATGTAGCGAGTTGAGCATAGGCCTCTGCGTCTGCTGGGGTGCCCCAGCGCAGTTGGTATCCGTCGCCGAGATGATGCGGGTATGTGTCCATCGTTGTTGTTAGTTGAGCCAATGAAACCATGATGGTGCCTTCGGGAATAGGATGTCGAGGAGTTGTTTGCAGGTCGGTGTCGCCCACACCTCATGATGCCATGCTTTCATTTCTTGCACCGACTTGCGGCCAAACAGTAGCATGTTGATGAGGTGTGGTGGAAAGGTGGCGTCACACCCTTCGCCGTTGCGGGGGACACGCGTCTGCGCCACCTTGGTGAGTGTCCCGGCTTCCCAGTGCAAAGTCACTCCTTCGCCATAAAACGACCATGTGCTTTGGCCATTGTAGCCTGCCAGTGCGCTGTGACGCAGGCGACGCTCGAGCACCGGTTTGAGGGTGTTGAGTAAATACGCGACATCGGCCACACGGATGTACCAGGCGTATTCACGTTCACGGGTGTGTGGTACGCCGTACTCGAGGTGTGTGAAGAGCGGGTGCTGTGAGTCAAGAATAAAACGGACCCCGGTTAATTCGTGGACGTGCGTATCACGAATCACGATGTCGCCACGGATCTCAGCCAGTGCCTGCATGAGGGCTGGAAACATGTGTGCCCAACCATACCCGGGTTGAAACGCACATCCGTGGACGACGAGTTGTTGATCCCAGTTGGCGCGCCCAATGATGACATACCCGACGCGTTGTTGCCCATGGAGCACCAAGTACATGCGCCAGTTGTGTGTCGACTGTGAATGCCCCATCAGGTAACGAAAGTAACTTGCGTCGATGGGCGTCGTCGCTAACAGTCCGCGTTTTAGGCGATCGGCGTCGTACCAGGCCACCACATCGGCATAATCGTCAGGAGTAGCCCGCTCAAGTGTGATGGCAAATTGTGGCGCGGGTGCACCAACGTCTGCAAATGTGACTGTGGCATACCCATCGTAGTCGATGGCATAGCGATACCCGAATTGCTGATAAAAATAGGGGATGCCGGTGATGCCTTGGAGATGGTCACCACGGGCACTACTTTTGGCATGGAGTAGTTTGAGGAGCGCCCGCACATACCCGCGCCGTCGTGCACTCTCCGCAGTCGCGATAATCTCTGGCCGTCCCACCTGCAGGCGGATTCCTGCGTAGTCCATGGGCATGCGTTGTAGCACTGCGCCGGCAACGACGTTTTCGTCGGGACCAATCACGATGGCGCAGTGCGGAATGTCGGCAAGAGGGTGATTGCTGGCACAAATCTCGCGGCTATGCTGCGCGATAAATGCGTTGTCGGGGGCTTGGGCATCCGCCTTAAACACTCTGCTCGTCAGCGCCGCATAGCTTTCGATTTCGTGAGGTTGTGTTATCCACTTGAGGATGTGCCCGTCACCCATATCTTCACAGTAGCGTGCGTCGTAGATTTCCATTGTCCTCGTCCATTCCAGTCTACTCGGTGGCTCATAGGTATGCGTGGGCATGGTGTGCGGTTAAATCGGCAGTTGGCCAAATGCGCCCCTAAATGCGGAAGGTGGAGCATCGGCGCGCTTGAACGACATCAGCACGTCGTCATATCGTGCCCCGTTGAAAACGCGTGACTCGGGAATTCGACCTGTTTCACGGAACCCGACTGCCTCGTAGCTTCGGCGCCCGCGCTCATTGAAACTGACGTACCACAGGTAGATGACATGAAGTTCGAGGAAGGTGAAGCCATAATCGCACATCAGACGCATCGCTTCACGCCCGTATCCGCGCCCCCAGTAGCGTTGGTCACCAATGGTGATGCCGAGCTCGGCACGGTTGTGTGGGCGGCGGATGTCCATCAGGCTGACACTCCCGATTGGTTGCTGACTGTCGTGGGCAATCATTGCGAAATGCTGCGTGTCGGCACGATAGCTCGTGTACTGGGTAAACCATTCCTGTTCTTGGCTCCGTGTAAATGACCGACCGGTCATTCCCACATAGGCAGTGGTTTCGAGTTGGCTAAACCACTGAGTCAGGAGTGGCACATCGCTCTCCACGAAATGACTCAAATACAGGGTTTTTCCTGGTATGACCACTGGTCGTTGCTCGTCCATGACAAAGCCTCCTCGTCATTGATCACCAGTCAGTAATCGGCGGTAGCTGTCGTGTCGTTGTGTGCTAATTGCGCCCTGTGCAACCGCCGCCAAAACGGCACAATCGGGTTCGTGGATGTGCGTACAATCGCTGAAGCGGCAATCGTCGAGGAATTCTTGGAACTCGCGGAAGCCGTATGCCAAATCATCGGCGCTGATCTGCCACAACCCAATCTCGCGAATACCGGGCGTGTCGGCCACGTACCCACCGTCGGGTAATGGGATGAGTTGGGCTACCGTCGTCGTATGTCGTCCTTTGTTCACTGCCCCAGAAACATCACCCACTGCGAGTGCCAATTCAGGTTGCACGCGGTTGAGCAACGACGACTTGCCTACCCCCGATTTGCCCGTGACGACGCTGACGTGCCCAGGGAGCCACGATTGCACCGTTGCGATGCCTTGTCCCGTGCGTGCACTTACGAGCTCCACCATGTAGCCGATGGCACGGTACGGCGCCATGAGTTCCTCGGCTTGTTGCGCATCGACCAAGTCGGCTTTGCTGGCGATAATCCGCGCTTCAATATTGTTGTTCTCGCAGATGACCAAGTAGCGGTCAAGCATGCGCGGGTGGAACTCTGGTTCGGCGAGGGCCACGACAATCAAGGCCAAGTCGACATTGGCCACGATGAGATCCTCTTTGTGTCCACCTGACAACACCTTCACACGTGAGAGTCGGGTCTGCCGTGGGTAGACCTGCTCAATCGCACCGTGGGTGCGATCAGTGGCTACCACCTCGACCATATCACCGATGACGGCGATTTCGCTGTTGAGTTCGGTTTTTTTGAGGCGCCCACGGAGCCGACATTCCAACACACCAGCGTCAGTTTCGACCCAATAAAAGCCACTTTGGGCGCGTAATATTCGACCTTGCATGATTCCTCATTCGTCGTTGTTGTCGATCAAAGTACAAAAGAAGCCGCCCGTCGTGCTGCGGGCGGTCTCAAAAAAGAACACCGCAGGCTGTGGCCTGCGGCAATGTGGCATCGGAGTGACGATACTTACACAGGCAGGCTGAGCACGATTCGCATGGTTGTCGTGTTGTTTCCACTCATCGACGTGCTCCTTCCTTACCACTCGTATCATGAATATGCCCCTAGACTATCACGAATGCTGGTGTCTGTCAATGGAATACCTGTTGGTGTCCACCGGTTGGTTAGGTGCGAAAGAGTCGGTATACCAACAATAGCTCAATCACTAAGATGATGAGGAGCGTGGCAGGTGTGCGTTTGCCGACTTGGCTGACGTACCAGTAGGCGTAGAGAGCACAAATACACGCTAGCACGGCGTAGACCAGGTGCAACGGGGCGGCTGTGCCGCCCCCAAGTGCCCCCAACACCGTGGCTGCCACAATCGACCAACTTGTAATCCCGGTGGCCAGATGACTGATGATTCCCACCGGCTGATGCTTGCAGTGATGCCACAGCGTGCTGAGCAGTGCAACGACCATGCTGATGATTGCTATAGTGGCGACGGTGTGGTGCTGTAACAGTGTGTTCATCGGGTGTCTTCTTGGGCTGATGGGCAATACGCTCGCAACGGGCATGCGTGGCATTGCGGCGTACGTGCGTGACAGATGCGTTTGCCGTGTTGGATGAGCAGGACGTGGCAGGCATAGGCCTGATCGGGGCGTAGGTGTCGGTTGAGTTGCCCATGCGCCTTGGCGATATCGCGGCTCTGCACCCAGCCGAGCCGGTATGCGACTCGCCCTACGTGAGTATCCACCGCGCAAATTGGTGCACCCAGCGCAAACATGAGCACACAGGCGGCCGTTTTGATGCCAATACCTGGTTGTGCGGTAAGCCAGGTGATGGCGGCGTCGCTGTCCAGTGTCGCCAAAAAGTCCAGTGTATAGCGACCGCTGTGTGCATAGGCTCTGCGTAATGCGGTCTGGATGCGTTCAGCTTTGTATTGCGCTAATCCGGCCACACGAATAGTTGCTACGAGTTCTGCAAACGGTGCATGTGCGACGTCATGCCAGTCGGCATAGTGGGCACGGAGTCGTTGATAGGCCGCATGACTATTGGCGTCGGTTGTGTTTTGCGACAAAATGGTCATCACGAGCTCATCGAGTGCAGGGTCACCAGCCTGCCAAATCGGCAGACCGTATGTGGCGCTGAGCAGGTGCAGGATGTGGTCAACTTGTGTAATTTGTGCCATACAGGTATATTATACACATCCACTTTAAACGACATGAGGTTGCCGTGCACGACCGAGATCGGCGGATTCTCTTGGATTTTGTGGAGTTGTGTGCCTTGCCGCAGTGTCCGATTTGTGCGCTGGTCAGCAAAGCCGAACTTCGCACACTGCAGGTGTACTGTGCTGAGGGTGCTGGCGATGAAATGCGCCGTGCCGATATTCGGGCGGCGCGTGGGTTGTGTGTGCGACATTCCGATTTGTTGCAACAAGCCCGAGATGCCATGGCAGCGGCCGTGACGGCGTTCGATGTCTTGACCAATTTGCAACGCGATCTGCAGGCGACCACGCAGGCGCGTTGGCGGCGCCGAAGCCGCATGCCAAAGCCTCGCCCCTGCCCGGTGTGTGCCGATGTACGTCGCTACGACCGTGCCGTGTGCGCCGGCGTGATTGCGTGGGCCGATCAACCCGAATTAACCAGCGCTTTAGCCACCTCCGCCGGCTTGTGCGCCCCCCATCTCCGTTGGATCGTGGCACACACCAATGTCCCTACCGCCATTCTTGAGGCCCAGCATGCAGCCTGGAGTCTGCTCCACGCCGAGTTGGCCGAGTTTATTCGCAAGCGTGACGATCGCTTTCGCCGCGAAGGTGACGCTGATGAGCGTGATGCCTGGAAGCGTGCGTGGCGCACCATTGCAGGCTCTGTCGTTGTTTCTGATACAAAGGAGTAATCATGGCAACAGTAGAACTCCGCATGCCTACCCGTCGTGAGAGTTGGTTGTATGCAATTGCCAACCTGGGTGGTTCAATCCCCTATCAGGCCTATAACGCGGCCGTGTTGTTTTTTTATACTGACGTCAAACAACTCTCCCCTGCCACTGCTGCGATTATCATGACCATCTACGCCATCTGGAACGCCATCAATAATCCGATTATTGGCCACTATTCCGATCAACTACAGTCGCGTTGGGGGCGGCGTATTCCGCTGATTAAATTTGGCGCACTGCCCTTTGCACTCTCCTTTGCCGCCATCTGGAATCCGCCATTTGATGCCACATCAAACGCTGATGCGCTCGCATTGTGGTTTTTGGTGAGCATCATTGTCTTCGAAGGTCTTGGGACGGTGGTGACCATGGCAGGGCATCAAGCGCTGTTGCCCGAGATGTTTCCCACCTATGCGAGTCGTGTCGAGGTGGCTGTACGCATGAACTGGATTCAAACCGCCGGGTTATTTACTGGTGCGGCGTTGCCACCCATTCTGGCAACGCTCATCGGGTACCCGCTCATGGGCGCCGTGTTTGCACTGGTGGCCTTGGGCGCACTGATGATTGGTCTGCGAGGCATGTACGAACAGCCCACATTTCAACCGACAACGGTGCCTTTTGGGCATGCTGTGCGCTACACGATTGCCAACCGTGCCTTCATCAGTGTCATGATTGCGCAGATGATGCGCTTTGTGTCGACCAATACGCTTATGGCCGGGATGTTTTTTTACATTAAATATGCGATTGGCGCTGATCCGGCAACCACGTCCATTGTGCTGGCAACGGCATTTGTGGCCGCCGGTCTCTTTTTGCCGGTGTGGGCAAAGCTGATTGCGATGCGGTTTGGGCCCCGTACCACGTTGCTTATCGCCTATGCATCCATCGGTTTTGCGGTGATTCCGCTGTTGTATGCCAGCACGTTTATACAGGCGCTTGTGTGTGCCGTGTTCCTTGGTTTCCCGGTTGCTGGTCTCATCTTGATGGGCGATGTCATCATGGCCGACGTCATCGACGAAGATGAGGTGCGCACGGGGACCCGCCGAGAAGCCATGTTTTACGCGGTCAACGGTGCCGCGGTGGCCCTCAGTGCGACCAT